>JAAYYU010000349.1 GCA_012515235.1 Candidatus Anammoximicrobium sp. | reverse complement strand
TGGGCCTGTATCCGTTCAATCTCGTCACGGCTGACGGAGGCGAGCGCGACCGGCGGATCATCGAGGCCAGCCTGCAGCAGTGGGACCAACTCGGCACCAAGGCGTGGTGCGGATACAGCTTCAGCTGGATGGCCGCGCTGCGGGCGCGGGTCGGCGCTGCGGACGCCGCGCACCGCTACCTCGACATCTACACCAAGGCCTTCATCCTGCGGAACGGCTTTCACGCCAACGGCGACCAGACCAAGAGCGGTTACAGCCATTTCACGTACCGCCCGTTCACGCTGGAAGGCAACTTCCTGGCCGCCGCCGCGGTCCACGAAATGCTGCTGCAAAGCTGGAGTCCCACGCCCGGCCGGCGCGACACGGAGGTCCTCCGCATCTTCCCCGCCACCCCGTCGCGCTGGGCGGACGCTTCGTTCGACGAGCTCCGTGCCGAAGGCGGCTACCGCGTGTCCGCCAGACGCGAACGCGGCGCGACGGTCTGGTTCCGGATTGTGGCCGGCAAGTCGGGCGCCGTCCGGATCCGAGACAATTTTGGTCCGCGAGTTCCGCAATGGAGTCGTCCGGAAGTCCGAAAAGTCGCCAAGCATTTCGAGGTCGCCCTGGAGCGCGGCGAGATCTTGGAAGCCACGCTGGCGAATGAGTAACCTTCGAGCAACGACGCGCCCTCGCCGCCCCGAGCCGGCCACCCGGCTCCGGAGGCGACGCGCATCAGACTGGCAACCCGTCCGAGCATCCTCCGAACTGAATCCCCGATAAGGAGAACGGTCATGTCTGGAACAAGCAGAAAGAAGCGACTGTCACGGCGGGCCATGCTCGGGTCCGCGGCGCTGACCACGGCCGGCGTTTGGGCAGCGTTGGGCGGACGGTCGTCCTGGGCAGAACCCGCCGCGGCCGCGCCAAGCCGCACCACGGTCGGCGATCGCTTGTGGATCTTCAGCGTCCTGGCCGGCGGCGACGACAAGTCGCTCGAACGGGGCCAGGTCCTGGGCGGTTCGCGGATGACGCCAGCCGAAGGAGCGTTCTGGCTGAACGTGCCCAACCTGTTGCTGATCCGCAGCGGCGGCGAGCCGCCGCTGCCGAGCAGTCAAGGTCCGCGCGCCAAGACGTCGTTCGAGCAATATGCCATCGCCTTCCAGCCGCTGGACCGCGTCGTCTGGTCGGTCGTCGGCAGCGGCGGCAAGGGGGGCATGAGCGAGCTGGCCCCGGTGCTGGATCTCGCTCGGAAGTTCCCCAACTTCACCGGCATCTACCTGGACGATTTCATCATCGACGCCCGCCGGCAGGCGGACGGGCGCGTGGCCGGCCGCCCAGCCATCCAGCCGGACGAGCTGCAACGGGCTCGCGAGCAGATGAAAGCCGTGGGCCGGCCGCTGGAGATTTGGGTCACGCTGTACACCCACGAGATCAACCCGGCGCGGAGGATCGCCGCGCCGGCCTTCCGAGGCTGCGATCCGCCCCTGGCGGAGTTCCTCGATCAGTTCGACGTGCTCACGCTGTGGACATGGAATTCGGACGAGTTGCCGATGCTGGAAGAGAACCTGGCGGCGCTGGAGAAAATCGCGCCGAAAAACGCCCGCATCGCGCTGGGCATGTACCTCTGGGATTTCCACAACCGCAAGCCCGTGCCGGTGGAATTGATGCAGCACCAGTGCGAACTGGGCCGAAAGTGGCTGAAGGAAAAACGCATTCAGGAGATGATCTTCCTGGCCAACACCGTCCTGGACGTGGGCCTGCCCAGCGCCGAGTTTTCCCGGGAGTGGATCGCAAAAGTCGGGAAAGAACCGTTGTGATGCGAGACCAAGCAGCGTTTCGTGCAGGGGTGCCGAAGCGGAGTCCGGGAACCAGGAAGGAAAACGCTGCTGGGGAACGCATTTCGCTTCCCGCCGAGCACCGTGCTCGTGGACAAGGTACCATGGGGGGACAGGCTGAAGCGGTCTCCCGAACAGTCTGAAGCGGATTTCCGCGAGCCACGAGGTGGCGTGTCAGAATCGTGTTTCGAACCGGGCGTTGTCGAAGCCGGGCGAGTTGCCCCGATCCCAGGCCGGCCCATCCAGGAGTTGCTGATGTCTCGTCCCTACGAGTTGGTGGATTTTTCCCAGGTTCCCGGTGTCACGTGCCCGTGCGGCACGGCGCGTCGTGCGTTTCAGGAAGTGGCCGATTTCCCCGGCACCGTTCACGTGACGGAGATTTCCGCCGACGCGCGGCTGCACTATCATCGCCGCCTGACCGAAACCTATTTCTTTCTGGAATGCGAGCCGGGGGCCCAGATGCAACTGGGCGAAGAGTTGCTGGACGTGCATCCAGGGCTGTGCATCCTGATCCGTCCCGGCGTCCGGCACCGCGCGGTGGGGCGGATGAAGGTGCTGATCGTGGTCATCCCCAAGTTCGATCCAACCGACGAGTGGTTTGACTGAGCGAGTTTTCCGACGTCCGGTTGTTTCGAAAGAGCCGGCCTGCCGGGGCTGCGTCACGCTTCGCCGCCCGCGAACAGCGCGTCGACGAACTGAGCGGGGTTGAACAGCGCCAAGTCCTCCGCCTTTTCGCCGATCCCCACGTACTTGACGGGGATATTGAACTGCTGGCGGATGGGAATCACAACGCCGCCTTTGGCCGTGCCGTCCAGTTTTGCCAGGACGATGCCGGTGCAGCCCGCCGCATCGGAGAATCCCTTGGCCTGGCTGATGCCGTTTTGCCCGGCGGTAGCGTCCAGGACCAGCAGGATCTCATGAGGCGCTTCCGGGATTTGCCTGGCGATCACCTTGCGGATCTTGGACAGCTGGTTCATCAGGTTGGCCTGGGTCTGCAACCGGCCGGCCGTGTCCACGATGCAGACTTCGGCGCCGCTTTCCAGCGCCTGGGCGACCGCGCGATGGGCCACGCTGGCCGGGTCGCCGTTCGGTTCGCCCTTGACCAGTTCAGCGCCCACACGTTCCGCCCAGACCGTCAACTGTTCGGTGGCCGCCGCCCGGTAGGTATCCCCGGCGCCCAGGATCACGCGTTTGCCCTGGTCGCGGAACAGGCGGGCCAGTTTGGCGATCGAGGTGGTCTTGCCCGATCCGTTGACGCCCACAACCATGATCACCGTCGGGCCGGCGGCGGCAAACGCGATCGGCTGTTCGGGCTGAGCCAGGAGTTCCAGAAGCTTGACGCGGATGGCCTGCAGTATCTCCTCCGTCTGGACCACGCGGCCGCGCGAATCCGCACGCACTTGTTCGCAAATCAGGTTGGCCGGCCCCATGCCCATGTCGGTGCGAATCAGGATCGCGAACAGATCGCGCAGGAAATCATCGTTGACCAGCCGCCCTTCCTGCTTGAGCAGGTCGCGGATGTCGGTGTTCAGCAGCTGGGCAGTGCGTTTCAGTCCGCGTTTGAAGCGCGCCAGCAGGCCTTCCTTTTCCGCCGGGGCCGCTGCCTCCGGGGCCGCTGCCTCCGGGGCGGGCTGCTGAACCTGCGCGGCGTCACTTGCTTCCGTCGCCGGCGTTTCCGACTTGCTCTTAAATCGATCGAACAATCCCATTGCCGGTTCATCCTCTCACGGTAGGCGGCCGGTGGCCGCAGCCCTGCATGCGTCGGGCTCTCCCGTTTGACTGCGCCAGCCGGAAAAGGCTGGCATTCAAGTTGAAAACCCTATCTTACTGGTGTTCGCGCAACAGTCGGTCCAGAATTCCGTTGACGAAGGCAGGCGACTGCTGGGCGCCGAACTGCTTTGCCAGCTCAATCGCCTCATTGATCACGACCCGCCCCGGCGTCTTCGTGTACAGAATTTCGTAAGCGCCCAGCCGGAGGATGTTGCGATCCACGACCGCCATGCGTTCCACGCTCCAGTTGTCGGCTTTGCCAGAGAGCACCTGGTCCAGTTCCTCGCGATGCTCCCGCACGCCGTCCAGCAGCGACAGGGCAAAGTCCATCGCCGCCACTTTGCGGTTCAGGCTTTTGCGCAGAAACTGGGCCACGGCGGTGGGGGCGACCTCGGGGTTCAAGTCGTCCTGATACAGCAGTTGCAAGACGACCTGGCGGACTTGGCTGCGGAGGGACATGGGACACACGGGACGCGGGTTGTGGGATACGGGGGTGCGAAATCGGGGATCCGAGTTGCGGGATGGGGGGCAGACCGGCCACGGTGACACGCGAAAGTCATTTTCGCATGTTAGACCGCGGCGTCAGAACGCTTGAAAACCTGGTTAGGATTTCCTCCGCCTCCCGTGCCCTGGGCCTCGCATCCCGCATCCCGCTGCGACGTCAGTTTCTTCAACAGGTTCACCATCTCCAACGCCGCTTCGGCGCACTCCACGCCTTTGTTGCCGACGTTGCCGCCGGAGCGGTGGATTGCCTGTTCCAGGCTGTTGCAGGTCAACACGCCGAACAGCACGGGGACGCCGGTTTCCACGGCGGTCCGGCCCAGGCTCAGGCTGACCTGCCGGTTGATGTGCTGGTCGTGCGTGGTTTCCCCGCGGATCACGGCGCCCAGGCACAACACGGCCGCGTAGCGGCCTGACCGGGCCAACCGTTCGGCCACCAGCGGGATCTCCCACGCGCCCGGCACCCAGGCGACGTCGATCGCGTCGTCGGCGACGCCGTGGGCCAGCAGCGTCTCGACCGCGCCGGAGAGCAGTTTGCGGGTGATGGTATCGTTGTAGCGGGACACGGTGATGGCGAACCGCATCCCCGCTCCCGTCCGTTCGCCTTCGATGATGTGGGGCATGACCGGGCTCCTGACTACTTCGAAACGTTCATACTCATCAGGAACTCGGCGTTCGACTTCGTTTTCTGCAGGCGCGTGACCAGCAGTTCCATCGCGTCCGGCGAGTTCATGTCGTTCAACACGCGGCGAAGGATCACCACACGGCGGTATTCTTCCGGATCCATCAGCATCTCCTCGCGCCGCGTCCCGCTGCGGTTGATGTCGATGGCGGGCCAAATCCGTTTGTCCACCAGGCGCCGGTCCAGGAGGATCTCCATGTTGCCCGTGCCCTTGAACTCCTCGAAGATCACTTCGTCCATCTTGCTGCCGGTATCGATCAGCGCGGTGGCGACGATGGTCAACGAGCCGCCTTCTTCCACCTTGCGGGCGGACCCGAAGAAGCGTTTGGGGTTTTGCAGGGCATTGGCGTCCAGCCCCCCGGACAGGATCTTGCCGGATTGCTGGCATTCCGTGTTCCAGGCCCGTGCCAAGCGGGTGATGGAGTCCAGGAAGATCACCACGTCGTGCCCGTATTCGACCATCCGTTTGGCCTTTTCGATCACCATCTCGGAGACCTGCACGTGCCGCGACGAGGGTTCATCGAAGGTCGAACTGATCACCTCGCAATTATGGCCCTTGACCTCCCGCTCCATGTCGGTGACTTCTTCCGGCCGTTCGTCGATCAGCAGCATGATCACGTAGGCGTCGGGGAAATTCTTCAGCACGGCCTTGGCCATCTTCTGCATCAGAATCGTCTTGCCGGCGCGAGGCGGGCTGACGATCAGTCCGCGCTGGCCGAAGCCGATGGGCGTCATCATGTCGACGACGCGGGTGGACAATTCGTTCGGATCGTACTCCATGACGATCCGCTTGTCGGGGTGCAGCGGCGTCAAGTCGTCGAAGCTGACCTTGTCCGACGCCAGGTTGGGATCTTCGTAGTTGATGGCTTCGACCCGCAGCAAGGCAAAGTATCGCTCGTTTTCTTTCGGCGGGCGGATCTGGCCGGACACGGTCACGCCGGTCTTCAAGCCGAAGCGGCGGATCTGGCTGGGCGAGACGTAGATGTCGTCGGGGCAAGATAGGTAGTGATAATCCGGGCTGCGGAGGAAGCCAAATCCGTCCGGCAGGATCTCCAGGGTGCCCTCGCCGTACATCAGCCCGTTCATCTTGACGCGCTCTTTGAGGATCTTGAAGATCAGCTCCTGCTTTTTGGCGCCCGCCACGTCCGAGACGTTTTCCTGGCGAGCCGCCTCGATCAGTTGGGCCATGCTCATCTTCTGCAGTTCGGCGATATGGACCTCGCCCTGCTTGATCTTCTCATAGCGGTCGCACAACTCGTCCATCGTAGTTCCCTTGCGGTCGGCCTCGTCGGCCAGTTCTTCCGCCAGGGACAACGGTTCCTGTTCGTCGTAGTCGATTGCTCTGGTCCGGGGCATGATGAAGGACTCCTGATCGAAAAGGCTGTGCCGGCACTCGAACGTTGCCGGCGGTGGGTAAAACACGGTTCGCGATTCTTGGCTTGGAACGACTATCCGGACACGCTGCGCCAGAACCGATCGACCTGCTCGTGCAAGTGCTCCCACGAGGACGAGTTGTCGATGAGGGTAACGGCCCGGCGGCGTTTCGTCTCCAAGGGTTCCTGCGCCGCCTCCCGCGCCGCAAGAACGGCTTCCGTCCACCCGCGCTGCCGAGCCCTGGCGAGCCGGACATGGCGGGGGGTGTCCACAAAAACGAGGCCGTCGCACATGCGGTCCCAGCCCGCTTTGAGCATCACGGGCGCGTCCAGCACGGCGACTCGCACTCCTCTGAGACTCAATTCCTCCAGTTGCCCCCGCAACCGGCGCTCGATGCGGGGATGGGTTAACTGCTCCAAAAACGCAAGCTCTTCTCTGCCCCGGCACGTTTCGGCAAACACAATCCCGGCCACCTTGCGGCGATCCACTTCCCCCGCCGCATCAAAGACAGCATCGCCCCAACGGCGCCTCAACGCCTCTTTCACCTCCGGCTCCCGGAGGACCTCGTGTCCCGCCCGATCCGCGTCCAGCACGACGGCGCCCAGCATCTTCAAGCGATTCGAAACCGCACTCTTGCCGCTCGCCACGCCGCCCAGGATGCCAATCAGGATCATACCAATTCATTTGGAAGGGGCTTCCCGCGGGCCAGCCGAACCGACCTGCCGGAAGCCTCTCCCACGTTACTCGCTACGGTAGTCTGTTGTCGCACCACGCGGCTCACCGCCACGCCTCACATTCGGCCCAATTGTCACCCACCTTCAGATCCACCTTCAGAGGAACGCTCAAACGCTGGACCAATCCCATCTCCTGATTGACCATGGCCGCCAAGGTTTCAAGTTCCTCGCCCGGTGCTTCAAAAACCAATTCGTCGTGGATTTGCAACAACAAGCGAGCCCGGAATCCTTCCCGCCGCATTCGAGCGTGGACGTTGATCATGGCTTTCTTGATCAAATCCGCCGCTGATCCTTGAATCACCGTGTTGATGGCAATTCGCTCAGGTAGGTTTCTTTGCCGCGAGTCGCCGAGGGATGAGAGGTCTCGGACCCCTTGGACGGTTCGCCGCCGCCCTAGGACCGTATTAACATAACCCTTTTCACGACACTCCGCTAGAGTCCTTTGGATAAAGTCATTCACGCCCGGATATCTCGAAAAATACGCATCGATGAACTCTGCCGCTTGGTTCTGATCGATATCCAGCGATTTTGCCAAGCCAAAAGGGCTTTGTCCATAAATGACACCGAAATTTACTGCTTTCGCGCCCCGCCGCATCTCGCGAGTTACCTCCGGCAAGGGCACTGAGTAGACCTCGCTGGCCACCATCGCGTGGATGTCCTCGTCTTGCTCAAAGGCCCGCCGCAAGGCCTGATCGCCGGAAAAATGCGCCAGTACCCGCAACTCGATCTGCGAGTAGTCCGCGGTGAGCAGTTTCCAGCCCGGCTCGCCAGCCACGAACGCCGAGCGAATTACTCGGCCTTCCTCCGTGCGGACAGGGATGTTCTGCAGGTTCGGTTCCGTCGAACTGAGGCGTCCCGTGGCGGCCACGTCCTGCTTGAACGACGTATGGACTCGACCCGTCTGGGGATGCACGAGAGCTATCAAGGCGTCCACATACGTGCTCTGCAGTTTGGCATACTGCCGGTAAGCCATGATCTTGGCCGGCAACGGGTGCTGTCTGGCCAGGCCCTCCAGGACTTCCATGTCCGTGCTCGCGCCGGTCCGCGTCTTTTTGCCCGCCGGCAGCCCCAGATCGGTGAACAGAACCTTGGCCAACTGAGGTCTGGAATTGATGTTGAATTTCTGGCCGGCCAAGTCGTAGATCTCGCCCTCCAGTTGCTCCATCCGCCCGGCAAACCGTTTCCCTGACTCTGCCAACCTTCGGACGTCGACCTTAATCCCGTTGAATTCCATTTCCGCCAGCACGTCGATCAGCGGCATTTCCAGGTCGCGAAACAGCGTGGCAAGCCCTTCCTTATCCAACCGCGTTTGCAGGATGTCCGCCAGACGGACGGGAAGATCCGCATCCTCGGCCGCATAAGTCGTGATCAGGGGCACGGACACTTGATCCATCCGCTTCTGTGATTTGCCGGTCCCGATCAACTCCTTGATCTTGATCGTCGTGTGGTCCAGATACCGTTTGGCCAGATCGTCCAAGCTGTGATTGCGTTCGCCTGGGGCGAGCAGGTAGTCCGCCACCATCGTGTCGAACGCCACTCCACGGACCCGAATGCCTGCCGACCGCAGCACGATGATGTCGTACTTCAGATTCTGACCGACCTTCTCGATTTGCGGGTTCTCCAGGATCGGCCTCAGGCGGTCTCGAACCAGGTCTGGGGCCAGTTGCGGTTCGCCCGCGGGCGCTCGCACGGGGATGTAATAGGCCCGTCCCGGAGTCCAGGCAAACGAATAGCCGACGAGCTCTGCCCAGCGAGGATTGCTGGATGTCGTCTCGGTGTCGATCGAAATCCGCCGCTGTTGCGACAATTCGCGGACCAGCTGCTCCAATTCCTGCGGCGTCGCCACGGTCTGGTAGTCGGCGGTGGCGGGTGCTCGGTGTTCGGTGCTCGGTCCTCGGTGCTCGCTGATTGGTGATTGGTGATCGGTAACGGGGTGCGGCGGTTCTTCAGAGGGCGGTCTCTCAGGGGAAGCCAAAGTGCGTTCGTCGCCTGGCGGCAGGCTGGTTCTGCCCGCCGCAGACCGCTGGCCGACCGTCGTTCGCGTTGCGAGCCGCCGCGCGCGGTCGGCCAGTCGTCGGAAGCCGAATTCCTGGCACAGCGCTTCGATCATCTGCGGGTTGCCGCGGCCGGGGCGGCCGCTATCCCAATCGAGGGCCAGCGGGAGGTCATCGACCAGGCGCACGAGACGCCGGCTGAGCACGGCGATCTCTCGTCCCTGCAGCAGATTCTCGCGGCGTTTCTTGCCCGAGACCTCCCAAGCGTGATCGAGCACGCCTTCCAGCGTGCCGTATTTGCGGAGCAGTTCCCCGGCGATCTTGGGTCCGATCAGGGCGACGCCGGGGACGTTGTCGACCGAGTCGCCGACGAGGGCTTGGAAATCCACCACCTGATCCGGGCGAATTCCCCAATCGGCCTGCAACGCGGCCGCGTCGAACACCTGATCTTTGCGGATGTTGTACATCTTCACCCGCTCCGTGAGCAGTTGTCGGCAGTCCTTGTCGCTGGTCACCAGGTAGCACTCGTACTCCAACTCATCGGCCCGCCGCGCCACTGTGGCCAGCACATCGTCCGCTTCGTACCCGGCGACTTCGAGAGCGGGGATGCCGAGCGCGTCGACCACCCGGCGGATGTGGGGAATCTGCAGTTGCAGATCGGCCGGCATTTCTGCGCGGCCGGCCTTGTACTCCGAAAACAACTCGTCGCGGAACGTCTTCTCCGCGGCGTCGAACGCGCAGAAGAAGAAATCCGGCCTCTTCTTCTCCAACAGGTCGAGCAGATCGCGTGCAAAACCGTGGATGGCCCCGACGGGTTGCCCGCTGGGGCTGGTCATCTCCGGCAACGCGTGAAATACCTGGAAAATGAGGGAGTAAGCATCGACGACATAGACGATGGGCCGGGCGCTGGGTTCTGGCGGCGTGGTTCCAGGTTCGGCCAGGGGCGCAGATTCGCGAGCCTGCTGTCCGCGCTGGTCATCAAAGGAAAACAGGGCTTGCTGTCGGCGATGGTCGGACATGATGGGCGGGATGAGCAACCAAGGAGAGAAAGGAAAGGGGCGGCGGATCGCTGAAATCAGGCCGAACCGCGCGCGGACTGCGGCACCTATCGTAAGAGTCCCGGCAAGGGCCTGTCAAGCCAGCGTCCTTTCCGGTTCACCTGTGCCGGCCGGCTTATTTGCCGATGCAAAACCGGCTGAAGATGCGGTCCAGAATGTCTTCTGTGTAGACTGCGCCGACGACTTGCGCGAGGTTGTCGAGCGTCAGGCGAAGTTCGGCGGCCACAAGTTCTTCGCCCGCGTTGGCAGCCGCGGATTGTCGGGCGCGGCGCACGGCACACGCGGCTTTCCGCAGGCTTTCCCCACAGCGGACGGCGGTGCCGGCCACCACCTCGGCGGTCGTCAGGCAATCGCTCAGGCACCGGTAAATCGTCTGCCGCAACTCGGCCATGCCGGCGCCCGTCAGGCTGCTGGTCGGGACCGCGTCCAGGTGCAAGTCGGTCGATCGCAGGCCGTCCGTCTTGGTCAGGACCAGAAGGCGATTGGCACGCGGCGGAGTTGCCAGCATTTGACGCTCCCAAGCATTCAGACGCCGCGTGGCGTCCAGACAGAACAACTGGACGTGCGCGTGTTCGGCTTGCTGTTCGGCCAGCGCTTGTGCGGTTTCGGCGACCGGACCGCGGGCTCCGGTTTCCCAACCGGCGGTGTCGATCAGCCGGCAGTCCAGGCCGTGGAGGTTCGCCGGCCGCGTCAAGTAGTCGCGGGTGGTGCCGGCGTGCGGCGAGACGAGTGCCGCCGACTCGCCCAGCAGGGCATTCATCAGGCTGCTCTTGCCGACGTTCGGCCAGCCCATCAGCACCACTCGGAATGGCTCGTCCACGCGGCCCCGCGACGACACCTGGGCCGCCAGGCGCGCCAGTTCGTCGGACGCTTCGTCCAGTTGGCGGCGCAGGTCCTCGGCAGCGATGAATTCAAGGTCCTCGTCGGCGAAATCCAAGCCGGCTTCGACATGCGCCAGCAAGCCCAGCAGCCGATCCCGCAACCGCTGCAGGGGGCCTGCCAGGCCGCCGGCGAGTTGGCGCAGAGCGATGTCAAACTCGGCTTGACCGTGGGCGTCGATCACCGCCAGCACCGCTTCGGCTTGCGTCAAATCCAGGCGGCCCGCCAAGAAGGCGCGCAGCGTGAATTCCCCCGGTTCGGCCGGCCGAGCGCCCGCCTGACACACCGCCCGCAGGGCCGCTTGCAACACCGGCGGGGAGCCGATCGTGTGCAGTTCCGCGACGGGCTGCCGCGTGTAGCTCCGCCGTCCCGGCCAGAGATAAAGATCGCAGGCCGCGTCGCCCAACACGGCCCCTAACGAGAGCTGTCCCGACAGAACCGAAGGCGCGCGGATCGCTGCCAGTTCCTCGCCCCCGCTGCCGCGAAAGCAGGCCGCGAGACAGGCGACGGTCCGCGGACCGCTGAGCCGCACCAAGCCGCGAAAAGCGCCGCCCGGCGCCGAAGCAACGGCCGCAATCGTATCGTCGACGTTCATGCGAAATCGAAACTCCTTGGCGCGGTCTGCGCCGCTACCAGCGCAGGTTGGGGCTCCACGCTCGACCCGGTCAGCGCGGCCTGACGGTCACTCGCCCCGGTGCTTTTCCAGTTCCCGCAGCACGGCGGCCAGATCGTCGGGCAGCGGTGCGGTGAATTCGATCTCGCAACCCGTCCCGGGGTGGACCAGCTTGATGCGGCGAGCGTGCAACGCCTGGCGAGCCAACAGCACGTGCTCGTCCTCGCGGCCGGTGACGATCTCGCCCAAGGTGATCTGCGCCCGGCCGCCGTACAATCGGTCGCACAGCACGGGGCAACCGACGTGCGCCAAGTGCAGCCGGATCTGGTGTGTGCGGCCTGTCTTGGGCTGCGCCCGGATCAAGGCGAAACCGCGAAACCGCCGCTGGACTTCGTAAAACGTCTCCGCCTGACGCGTGGTCGCATGGCCGGCGCGGATGGCCATCTTCTCCCGCTGGTACGGGTGGACGCCGATGGGTTGAGCGATGATGTCCCGGTCGCGATCCGGGGAGCCGACGACAATCGCCAGATACTCTTTCTGCGTCGTGCGGCGTTCAAATTGGGCGGTCAGGTCGAGGTGCGCACGGTCATTCTTGGCCACCACAATTACGCCGCTGGTATCGCGGTCCAAACGGTGAACAATGCCAGGCCGCGCCGGTCCGCCGATCGTGCTCAACTGGTCGCAGTGATGGGCGAGCGCGGAGGCGAGCGTCCCTTTCCAGTGGCCGCGCGCCGGGTGGACGACCATGTTCGGCGGCTTGTTCACGGCCATCAGCCAGTCGTCCTCGTACAGGACGTCCAGCGGAATGTCCTCGGGCTGAGGACGCTGCCGAGGCACCTCGGGGACGACGATCGTCACGCGCTGGCCCAACTGGAGACGATAGGCGGCCTTCAGATGCTTGCCATCCACCGTCACTCCGCCAGCACTGATCGCGCGACGGAGTTGAACTCGACTGTGGCGCGGAAAGTGTTCGGCCAAGTAGGCATCCAGCCGTTGTCCGACGCCAGCGACGCCGACCACCAGTTCGACCGGCGCATCGGACAACTCGTCGGCAGCCATAGAATTACGGTTTCGGTTGCTCAGCGGGCTGTGACGACGCGGCTTCCGCCGGCTTGGCTTCTTTGGCTTCCGCTGGCTTGGCTTCCGCTGGCTTGGCTTCCGCGGGGGCGGGCTTGTCGGTTTTGGACTCCGCGGCGTTCGGTTTGTTTTCCGCCTCGGCTGCGGGCTTGGCGGGGGGGTTGGCGGCCGGCGACTGGGGTTCGGTCGCTGGGGCCGGTTGGGCGGGTGGTTCCTTGAGTTGTTTGGCCACGTCGCTCGCGGGGAAGGACAGATCCGGCCGTTCCGGCAGTTCGGCTTCCAGATCCTGGGGCACCTTAGGGCCCTGGCCGGCGGCGGACTGCATGCCGGCTGGCGGCTTCGGTTCTTGCTTTTCAAACCACGCGAACCAACGCTCGGCTTCGCTGTCGGCGATCTGATCGCGGCGGCGTTGGGCCAGTTGTCCCAGCGCCGAATGGGGCTCGGCGGCGGCGACTTTTCCGTAGTAGTCGCGGGCCTTATCGACCTGCGACAGCGACTCGTAGACTTGAGCCAGTCCGTAGCGGGCACGCTGCAGCAGGAGCGGATAGCGCGCCCCCTGCTGTTCGACGTCCAAAAACGCTTTCTCGGCGTCTTTCAGGTTTTTTTCCGCCTCTTTGCGGTCGCGATACAGCAGCGAGGCGCCCATCGCGAGCTTGATGTCGCCCGCCCCCTGCTGAGCCCACAAGGCGGCCGTCGATCCCTGGTGCAGGCGGGCCACTTCGTCCAGCGCTTCGGGCCGCTGTTCGATCATGGCGCTGAAATAGTCTTCCCAGCTAGCTCCGGCACGGGCCTGCTGTTGAGTGCTCAGGTACAGCACCGCGCCGGCCAGCACGGCGATCGCTACGACTCCGTAGAGAATCGGCTTTTGGTACGGGCGGACCTTTTGCAGGTACATGCCGATGGTGTCCGCCAGTTGGTTCGTCTGCAGTTCGTGACGCCGTTGAGTTTTCATCCTCGCCGCTCATTCTGCTAAAGCCCCGTTCGCCCGACCGCGGCCGTCCTTCGGCACGCAGCACTTCCGCGAATGTGACGCAAGTATAGATGTACCAACCGAAAACCGTCAAGAGAGCCGCAGGCCGCCTGCGAGCGTGGTGAAAAACAGGCCTGGCACCTCGCGGCAGTCGTTTGGGCTTGGGTTTTTGCAGCGCAGTACGGAGCCAATCCCCCTTTTTTCAGCAGGCTGCTCAACCGCCCAACCTGACGCAACACTACGGTTTGTGCCCCAATTTGCCCTCCAGGTGAGCGAGCACCAGGGCCAGGTCCGCGGGCGTGACGCCGCTGACGCGCGACGCTTGGGCGAGATTGACGGGCTGAATTCGAGCCAGTTTCTGGCGGGCTTCGGTTCGCAAGTGGGAGATGTCCGAGTAATCGAAGTCCTTCGGAATTCGCTTGTCGGCCAAACGATTCTGACGGGCCACTTGTTCCTGCTGGCGCATCACGTAGCCCGAGTACTTGATGTCGTACACGACTTGCTCCGCGATTTCCCGCTGGACGGCGGCCAGTTCAGGCAGCCACGCGATGAGATCCGTCCAGCTGACCTCCGGACGCTGCAGGCATTTGGCGAGCGTCGCCCCTTCCACCCGATGCGCTTGCAGGACTTGCGTCACGCGGGCGATTTCGGCCTGCTTCTGCTCGCAACGGCGGGCGCGTTCCGCGTCGACCAAGCCCAGGCTGCGGGCGAGGGGCGTCAGTCGGCGATCGGCGTTGTCCTGCCGCAACAGCAACCGATACTCGGCCCGGCTGGTAAACATCCGGTAGGGTTCGTCCACGCCGCAGGTGACCAGGTCGTCGATCAGCACGCCGATGTAGGCTTGATCGCGGCTCAGGATCAACGGCGGCCGCGTTTGGAGTTTCAAGGCGGCGTTGGCGCCGGCGATCAGCCCCTGGGCCGCGGCTTCCTCGTAGCCCGTCGTGCCGTTGATCTGCCCCGCGAAAAACAGGCCGGACACCCGCTTGGCTTCCAGGGTCGGCTGCAACTGGTCCGGCGGGCAGTAATCGTATTCGATGGCATACCCGTAGCGCATGATGTGCGCCCGCTGGCAGCCCGCAATCAGGCGGATCATCCGATCCTGGACATCGCGGGGCAGACTGGTCGGCAGACCGTTGACATAAACTTCGAGCGTGTTTCGCCCTTCCGGTTCCAGGAACAGTTGATGTTCCGATTTCTCTGCAAAGCGGACCACCTTGTCTTCGATCGACGGACAGTAGCGGGGGCCCGAACTGCGGATTTGGCCGCTGTACATCGGGGCGCGGTGCAGGTTCGCCCGGATCAGCTCGTGAACGTGCTTGTTCGTGTACGTGATCCAGCAGGGCAGTTGCTGGACTTGCAGTTTGTCGGTCAGAAACGAGAACGGCTGCGGATCGTCGTCGCCGGGCTGTTCCTGCGTTTCCGAGTAGTCGATCGTGCGACCGTTCAACCGGGCTGGCGTGCCCGTCTTGAAACGCAGGACTTGGAAGCCCAGACGCACCAGCGTTTGGCTCAGTCCGGCCATCGCCGCCTCGCCGGCGCGCCCGCCCGGCGTCTGGACTTCGCCCAAGTGCATCAAGGCCCGCAGGGCGGTGCCCGTAGTGAGAACGACCGTCGGGGCGAGATAGGCCGAGTCGCCTTCAGCGCGGACGCCGACGACGCGGACGTGGTCTCCGCTGCCCTCGGTCACCAGATCGACGGCGGTCTCCTGCCGCAAGTCCAAATTCGCTTGCGATTCGACCAGCCGCTTGATTTCGGTCTGGTAGGCCCGTTTGTCGGCCTGGGCACGCGGGCTGTGCATCGCCGGGCCCTTGCGGCGGTTGAGTAGCCGAAACTGGATCCCCGTCGCATCGATGGCGCGTCCCATCGCTCCGCCCAAGGCGTCGATCTCGCGGACAATGTGCCCCTTGGCGACGCCGCCGATGGCCGGATTGCAGCTCATCTGAGCCACGGTGTCCAGGTTGGCTGTCAGCAGAGCCACCCGCGCCCCCAGGCGCGCGGCGGCCAACGCCGCTTCCGTCCCGGCGTGCCCGGCGCCCACGACCACCACATCGTACTCGTCTCGACAGACCGACATCGCCGGTAACACGCTCTCCGCCAATCAGGACGCCGCCGTTTTGGCCCGCGCCCGAGCTTCCCGCAAGCCGCGACTCAGAATGTCCCTCAGCATGGGCGAGTAATCCTCGTACTTCGCTTGATCGGGCGCTCCGTTGGCAAACTGGTAGATGGCATCCCGCGGCTTTCTGCCCAGCGCAATCAAAGTGGAACTCACCGTGCCCCGCTCCTTGCCGCGGACGACCATCGTCGGCCGGTTGGGCAGCGACGGCGAACGGGCAAACACCTTGCTGGCCACCGCCAGGAACTTGACCGGAGAATCCAAGGTCTGCAGCGTCAGCAGCCGGTAAGCCAGTTGGACACGCTCGTCGCGCGGGTCGTTCACGTCGCCGTTGGCGATGATGCTCAATCCCTGGTCCAATTCGACGACGTTCAGTTCCTCGCCGCCATGCACCGCCCACGCCGACTCCTGGTCGGCGATCACATAATTCGCGCCGTCGTACTTGCCGCTCGACAACTCCTCCTGCGCCAAATCCAGCGCCTGCCGCGAAGAAGTGCAGCGGAGCAGTTCACGGCACAACACGCCGCGGGACCGCGCTGCGATCGGGGGACGCAATCTGGGACGATTGCTGACTCCGACGAACATTCCATTCTGGTTGACACCCAACCACGTTCCGCCGGCCTGCTGGTCGATGCCACACAGAATCCGCGGTTTGCCGGATTGGATTGACGGCGATGTTGAAGGCCGATCGTAGAATTCTTCGCGATTGGCCGCGATGAGGATGGGCGAATCTTCAACAAGTTGGTACTGGATCGCAAGAATGCACATGGGTGTCGATCACGCCTTTCGTTCAAGTATTCCTTTGGTGACACATCCCAGGTGAGTTAAATCGAAACACCTCCCGTGTCGATTTCCGTGCGACCGGGCGCGATCGCCGAGCAGCCCTAAACCCATTCGCCGCCGACGGTTGTTGACAGCCTGCCACGCGACGTCGGGGAAGTCCATGCACGGTGCCGATCGCGGCCCCAGCCGGTGCAACCAATTTATGGTCTGGACGCCGCCCCTAACACCTTACAATAGGGGGAAGGAACCAGATTCTTTCCCGAAGCGACACTTCGGAAATTCGCTTCTGCGGCCTTGTGAAGCCGGCCAGAAGATTCTAGTCTGCTACGTTTTGCACCCTCCTGAATTCACGGCAACTACGTTTACAGCCTGGGAAAACCCCTGCCTTTTGGTGGAAGCCTAGCTGCCCAGGTCGTGTTGTCGTTGTCGACAGGCAGGGAGGGTGGACGTTGGAAATCATGCCCGATGTTCAAGTTTTCCCCTGACAATCCGGTCAAGATCGCGATCGTAGGTGCCGGCGCGGTAAGCGATTATCATCACGTGCCCGGCATTCGACTGGATCGGCGGGCCAAGCTGGTGGCCGCCTGTGACGCCAGCGAGGACCTGTTGCAGCGCCGTCGAATCGACTGGGATGTCGAAGTTGTAAGCGCTGATTACGAAGCAGTTTGCGCCGATCCGCGTGTCGACGCCGTCGTGATCGCCACGCCGAACTGCACGCACAAGCCGATCGCCCTCGCGGCGGCCAAACACGGCAAGCACGTCATGTGCGAAAAGCCGCTGGGATTGGACGCAGACGAAGTCCGCCAGATGTATCACGCCTGCCGAGACGCAGGGGTCGTACACATGGCGGCCTTCACGTATCGGTTTGCCCCTTCGATGCGATATCTGCGGCACCTGCTGCGAGCGGGCGAACTTGGTCAGCCGCGTCACTTCCGCAGCCAGCGGTTTCTGGACTGGCCCGAGACCAGTTGGGGCTGGCGGCAGTACAAGAACCAGGCCGGAGCCGGTGATCTGTTCGACATGACCATTCACCGGATCGACTTTGCCATCGACCTGCTTGGTCCCATCCGCCGGGTTTGCGGGGCCGTGGCGCGATTCGTTCCCCGTGACGTGACGAAGGACGGCCGTGCTTGCCCGCCGTCCGAAGTGGACGATTGGTCCTCGCTGATCGGCGAATTCGACGGCGGGGCGGTAGGCGTCTGGGAAGGGACGACGCTGGCCAAGGGCTACGGAATGAACGGCTTTGGGCATGAATGGGCGGAAATCAACGGTTCGAAACGGTCTGCGGTGTACCGTTTGCACGAGCCGCACAAACTTTGGCTGGGGGGCACCGGAGACGATCTGGCACCCCGTGACGTACCCGTCGAACTGCTCAAACCGGCCGGGAGCCCCCGCGATCCACACAGCGGCGTCCCGGCGACGGTGTTCCGATACGACTTGATGTGGGAGTTTGTCTCCGCGATCGTCGAAGGCCGGGACGCCGTACCCAGTTTCTATGACGGACTCCGTGCCCAGGTCGTGGCCGACGCGGTTTTGCAGTCGCACGAGCGCAGAGTGTGGATCGAAATCCCGGAGGAACCGCGCTAGGAATTCCGCCTTGGCGCTATGCCCTTTATGACTTGCCCCACTCCCCATCCCGAACATCCTGCTGCGGCGTCTGTCGAGGGCGTCACAGCGCAGACTTCACCCCGTCATCGGACGGGCCTGTCCGGACGCAGCCCGCTGGGCACCTTGACCGGCGTCCGGATTTTGGCCACCGGCTCGTACGCCCCGGAGCAGGTCGTCCGCAACGAAGATCTGGCGGAACTGGGCTACGACGCCGATTGGATCGTCCAACGCACGGGGATTCTGGAGCGGCGACACGCGCCGCCCGGTCAAGCCACCAGCGACGTGGCCTGCGAGGCCGCGGTGCGCTGTTTGCAGGCAGCCGATGTCAGCCCGGCCGAAGTCGATTTGATCCTGCTGGCGACGATGACCCCCGACTCGCCCATGCCGACGACGGCGTGCCTGATCCAACAGCGGTTGGGCTGCGTGGCCCCGGCACTGGAGATGAACGCCGCTTGTTCGGGCTTCATGTATGCGTTGGTCATCGGCGCGCAGTTTGTCAAGACCGGTTGCAGCCGCCGCGTGTTGGTGATCGGGGTCGACCTGATGTCGCGGTCAGTGAACCCTGTGGACAAGCGGACGTATCCGCTGTTCGGCGACGGCGGCGGCGCCGCGTTGCTGGGCCCCGGCGATCCGGATCAGGGGTTGTTGGCCTACACCCTGGGCTCCGAAGGCGACCACCTGGGCTGGCTTTGCCAACCCGCCGGCGGGACGCGCGAGCCTCTCACCCCGGAACTCCTGACGGCGGGCAGGCATCTGATCCACATGGAAGGCCGGCCGGTCTTCAAGTGGGCGGTCCGCGTGTTGATCGACTCCAGCTTGGACGTGCTGCGTCACGCCCAGTTGAGCACCCAGGACATGGACTGGGTCGTCTTCCACCAGGCGAACATCCGGATCATCGATGCGGCCCTGAACGATCTCGACTTCGACCGGCAGCGGGTGATCATCAACTTGGATCGCTACGGCAATACGTCGGCGGGCAGCATGCCCCTGGCGCTGGATGAACTGTGCCAACAGGGCCGCATCCAGCGTGGCGATCACGTGATGCTCAGTGGTTTCGGCGGCGGCCTGTCCTGGGGCACCGCGATTGTCAAGTGGTAGGGGTTCCGCTATGCTCATCTCGCACGCCGTTGTCCTGGGGCTGCTCGCCCCGTTGCTGTCGGCGGTCCCGGACGCGTCCGGGCCGATCGCCTTGCATCCCAAAAACCCGCATTACTTCGTGTGGCGCGGCCAGCCGACCGTCCTGGTCACCTCCGGCGAGCATTACGGCGCGGTCTTGAATCTGGATTTCGACTACGCCGCGTACCTGCGCGCCCTGCAGGACCACGGTCTGAATCATACGCGGACTTTTTCCGGAGCCTATCGCGAGATCCCCTCGTCGTTCGGCATCACGGACAATCCGCTAGCCCCAAAACCGAACCGCTATGCCTGTCCGTGGGCGCGCAGCCGGACGCCCGGCGATGACGACGGGGGCCACCGGTTTGACTTGACGAAGTGGGAGCCCGCCTATTTCGCCCGGCTTCGTGATTTCATGTCCCAGGCGCAGCGCTGCGGCGTGGTGGTCGAGTTCAATTTGTTCTGCCCGATGTACAACGACGACTTGTGGCGGGCCTGTCCGATGAACGCCGCCAACAACGTCAACGGCGTCGGCGCCTGCGGCCGTGAGGAAGTCTATACGCTGAAGCATCCGGATCTGTTGGAGGTGCAACTCGCCTTGACCCGCAAGTTCGTCCAGGAACTGCGGGAGTTCGACAACCTGTACTACGAAATCTGCAACGAGCCGTACTTCGGCGGCGTGACGCTGGACTGGCAGCACAAGATCGCAGACACGATCGCCGCCGCGGAACGCGAGTTCCCGCGCCGGCACTTGATCTCGATGAACATCGCCAACGGCAGCCGCAAGGTGGACGCGCCGCATCCGGCCGTGTCGATCCTGAATTTCCACTACTGCACGCCGCCGGACGCCGTAGGCCTGAACTACGGCCTGCAGCGCGTGATCGGCGAAAACGAAACCGGCTTCCGGGGCCGCGCCGACGTGTTGTACCGCACCGAAGGCTGGGACTTCCTGCTCGCCGGGGGCGGGCTGTACAACAATCTGGACTATTCCTTCACGGTCAAGCATCCCGGCGGGACGTGCCGCGACTACAAATCGCCGGGCGGCGGCAGTTCGGAACTGCGCGGCCAATTGCAGATCCTCAAGCGGTTTCTGGAGAGTTTCGATTTCCTGCGTCTGTCGCCGGACCGCGAATCCGTCCGCTGCGCGACGCCCGGCGTCCGAACGCGAGCCCTGACGCAGCGCGGCCAGGCGTACGCCGTGTACGTTCACGTCCCCCTGCCGAAAAAGCCCAAGGACGAAGAACTCCGCCACCACGCAGCCCAGCGCGTGGAGGCCAGGTTGGTCCTGGATCTGCCCGCCGGCCGCTACCGCGCCGAATGGTGGGATACGAGGACCGGCGCCGTGACGCCGGCCATCGCGTGGACTCACGGCGGAGGCGAGAAGACTCTCGAATCGCCGTCCTTTACCGAGGACATCGCTTTAAGGCTCGTCGCCGCGCCCTAGTCGAGCCGACGCGGCGCGGCTTCCGGCGGCGCGGCTTCCGGCACCGGCCGCGTTGGGAACGCGAATCGGGGCCGCTCGCAAGACGGCAGCTCCCGCGGGACCGGTCGCCGAGCGGCCGGAAAAGCGTGCCTGGGACACTCCGGATTGTTGCCGTCCGAACGTGCCGAGGGGACTGGAACCCGCCGGCGCGGCATGTTACTCTCGTGGTTGACGGCCCTGCCGGAGCCGAACGGGCCGCCGTCCGTAGGATGTATTTCTCCCGGTGGCTGCGGTCCTCGTGCCAGGCGGCCGTGCGGGGTGGCTGGCAGAGGCCGCCCCATGCCAGTCCGGGCAACCGCGTATCCTGGTCCCAAGGAGCCGAACCGTGCCGACCAACCACACCTCCCGCCGCTCGTTCCTGCACGCCGCCGCCGCAACCCTGGCTGGCGGCTCGCTGGTCCCCTACGCCTTTACAGCCGACGCCGAAAAGGCGACGAAGCCCCGCTCGGCCAACGATCGCTTCCGGATCGGCGCGATCGGCATGCGCTACCAGGGAACGGTGATCACCGACAAGGCCCGCGCACACGGCGATGTGGTGGCCATCTGCGACGTCGATCGCCATGTACGCGAACAGGCGCGTTCGAGTTTCGGCAGCACGCCGGCCATCTTCGAGGACTACCGCAAACTGCTGGACCGCAAAGACGTCGACGTGGTGATGATCGGCACGCCCGACCACTGGCATACGAAAATGCTGATCGACGCCTGCCGGGCCGGCAAAGACGTGTACATCGAAAAGCCGCTGACGCTGACCATCGACGAGGGCAAGCAGTTGGTGAAGGTCGTCGGCGAGACGAAGCGGGTCGTGCAGGTCGGCTCGTGGCACCGCAGTGATGCCCGTTTCCGTCTGGCGGTGGAAATGGTCCGCCAGGGCCGTCTGGGCAAGCTCCAGCGGATCGAGGTCGTCCTGGGCAAGAACAAGACCGGCGGTCCGTTTCCGACTCGTCCCGTCCCCGGCCACTTGAATTGGGACCTCTGGCAGGGGCAGACGCCGGACGTGCCGTACGTCGAGGAGCGTTGCCACTACACGTTCCGCTGGTGGACCGAGTACTCGGGCGGTCAGTTGACCGACTGGGGCGCGCACCACATGGACATCGCGCAGTGGGCCGCTGGCATGGAAGGCTCCGGTCCGGTGCAGATCGATGGCCGGGCAACCTATCCCAACGTGCCGGGCGGCTACAACGTGCCCGTGGATTTTCAGGCCAAATACGTGTTTCCCAGCGGCGTGGAAATGGTGGTGCTCGACCACGGCCGCAACGGCATTCTGTTCGAGGGCAGCGAGGGCCGGATGTTCGTCAATCGTGGCACGCTGGAAGGCAAGCCGGTCGAGGCCCTGGCCGACGCGCCGCTGCCCCGCGAGCAGTACCGACTGTACGCCCACGACAACCTCGACCGGCCGCCCCGCGAAGGCAAACTGGACGCGATTGTCAACCACATGGGCAACTTCTTCGATTGCGTCCGGACCCGCCAGCAGCCGATTTCCGACGTCGCCAGCCAGCATCGCTCGGTGTCCACGTGCCACCTGGGGAACATCTCGATGCGGCTGGGTCGCCCGCTGCAATGGGACCCGGAAAAGGAACAGTTCGTTGGCGACGACGAGGCGAACGGCTGCCTGCGCCGCGAGCAGCGTGCGGCTTTCGCGATCTGACCGGCCCGCGCTGCAAGTCGACTCCCGGACCTCTTTTGTCCTGCCTGTTTTCCCGCTGGGTGACGCGATGCAGTATCGAACTCTCCCGTGTCTTGTCGGATTCGCCCTGTCGCTCGCAGCGGCCGCGCAAGCTGCCGCAGTGGAGCCCGTTGCGGCGGATTCGCCGGCGGCCAAGATCAAACTGGCGGTCCAGCGGGAACTGGATGCCGGATTGTTTCCCGGCACCGTGCTCCTGATCGGCTGTCCGGGCAAGGTGCTCTATCACGAAGCGTTCGGCTTCGCGCGGGTCGTTCCCGAAAAAATGAAGATGCAGAAGGACCACCTCTTTGAGCTGGCCAGCGTGACCAAAGTCGTGGCCACCAGCACCGCCTACGGCATCTGCGTCGACGACGGGCGATTGCGTTTTGGGATGCCCATTTGCGAGGCGCTGCCGGAACTGTCCGGCGAGGGCATCGAGCCGCTTACCGTGAATCACCTGGCGACCCATACGTCCGGTTTCCACAACGCGAAGTACCACACGCGGGCTCAAGGCGAAGCGATGCTGGAACTGATGCTCGGCGTCTCGCCGCAATGGAAACCGGGCACGCGTTACCACTACGCCTGTGTGAACATGATCCTGCTGGGCCGGATGGTGGAAAAGGCCAGCGGCCAGCGGTTGGACGAGTTTTGCCAAACGCGAATCTTTGGGCCGCTGGGCATGCGCGACACGGCCTTCGGTCCAGTGCCCGCCGGGCCGCGCGTGATGCCCAGCGGGGCACCGGAAATCGGCCAGATCGAGGACGCCCAGGCGCGGCTGGCGGGCAGGCCCGTGGGCAACGCCGGCTTGTTCAGCACCGCCGCCGACCTGGCCCGGTTCTGCGAAATGATGCTGGGCGCAGGACGACTGGGGGACGCCCGCATCCTGTCGGCGGAATCGCACCAACAGATGACCCGCAACCTGCTGGCTCCACCGCTGCCGGCCCGCAGTTTCGGCTGGGAGATGGACGTGCACGCCTCGCACCGGCCCCAGCGATTATCGGACAAGGCCTACGGCCACAGCGGCCACACGGGGCAATCCATCTGGATCGATCCGGTGAAACAGGTCTACGTTATCGTCCTGACGAATCGCAATCACCCGAAGATGGTGGGCGGCGCGCGAAAAACGCAGCAGTATCAGGCGCGGGCACGCATCGGCGACGCGGCGTTGGAATCCCTTGGTTACTGAGGTGACTGACGCAAGCGGCAGCCGGAAGAACCAAAAGAAAACGATGATCGCGTGAAGACGCAGCGCCGCGAAGAGGCTTTGATTCCCGACCCAGACCGTGCATTCAACATTTTTTTCCGTCCCGTTTGTGAGGAGCGACCCCGATGAGAATAATCCAGAACCGGTTTCAGTTTCTGCTTGCCTGCCTGCCCGTGCTTGCCGCGTTGAGCGTTGTTTCCGCCGCAGAGACGAAACCGCAGGAGCCCAAGGCCAAACCGGACGACGCGACCGTGTGGTACGACTGCAAGGACCTGGTTGTCGAAGGCAAGGGCTGGACCGACACCAAATCGTTCTACGACCGGTTACCCGCGCAGGCCGAAGGCAAGGTGACGCCGTCGGTCTGGAGCCTGAGCCACCACAGCGCCGGGATGTGCGTCCCGTTCACCACGGACGCGACCTCGATCCAGGTCCGCTGGAGCCTGCTCCCCAGTGGCAACATGAGCATGCCGCACATGCCGGCCACCGGCGTCAGCGGCGTGGACGTCTACACCAAAGACAGCTCCGGCCGGTGGTGCTTTGTGGCGAACGGCCGGCCGGCCGGCGTGACCAATACCGCCCGGTGTGCGGTGCCGGCGGGCCAGCCGTGTCTGCTGTACCTGCCGCTGTACAACGGCGTGACTTCCGTGGAAATTGGCGTCCCCAAGGGGCATACCCTGTCGGGAGCCGATCCGGCTAGCAGCAAGCGGCGCAAGCCGATCGTGATCTACGGCACGTCGATCACCCACGGCGGTTGCGCTTCGCGGCCCGGCTTGGCATTCCCCGCGATCATGGGCCGGAAGCTGGATATGCCAGTGATCAATCTGGGGTTCAGCGGCAGCGGCAGAATGGAGCCGATCATGGCCGAACTGCTGGCGGAACTCGACCCGTCGGTGTACGTCCTGGACTGCCTTTGGAACATGTCGCCGGACCTGGTGGCCACGCGCATCGAGCCGTTTGTCAAAACGCTGCGTGCCGCCCGTCCGGACACGCCCATCCTGCTGGCCGAAGACTGCAGCGTCCGCAACGTCTGCCCGACGGAGAAAGGAACCATCCTGCGCAAGATCTACGAAAAGTTGACGGCCGAAGGCGTCAAGAACCTGCATTTCCTTCCCAGCGAGGGCATGTTGGGCGACGACACCGAGGGCACGGTCGATGGCTGTCATCCCAACGACCTGGGCATGATGCGCCAGGCCGAGGTGTTCGCCAAGGCCGTGGCGCCGCTGCTGGGGAAAGGAAAATAGGTTCCCCTGGGGCGAATTCCAGAACTAGCCGATATCCCGTCGCTCACGGCCAGCACGCGCGCCTTCCGGGTGAACCGAAAACAATGCGGGGCCGTTGCCGCGGGGAAGTCCCCGCCAGAACGAACAGACAAACCGCCCGGACGCCTCAAGGCGGATTCCCAAAGGCTACCCCGCCAGTTACGCTGTAACCTTTGGGATGCGGTGAATCATCCCCCTGCCTCACCTTTCCATCGGAGACAGACCAGCCATGACTCGAATGAACCGCAGACGTTTTCTGGAAGAGACCATCCTGGGCGCGGCGGCCGCGGCAGCCGTGGGAGCTGCCCCCCGCGTGCTGGCCGGCGAATCGCCGAGCACCAGCCCCAATGAGAAGCTGAGTGTGGCCGTGATCGGCGTGCGCGGCCGGGGCGGCGACCATGCCCGGTTCTTCGCCTCGCGTCCCGACTGCCAGGTCACGTACCTCTGCGACGCCGACCGCGACGTCGGCGCCGGCGCGGTCAAGAAGCTTTCGCAGGACGGCCGCGCGCCGAAGTTCGTCACCGACATGCGGGAGATCTTCGACGACAAATCGGTGGACATTGTGTCCATCGCCACGCCCAACCACTGGCACTCGCTGGCCGCCATCTGGGCGATGCAGGCAGGCAAGGACGTGTACGTAGAGAAGCCGATCAGCCACAACGTCAGCGAAGGCCGCCGCGTCGTCCAGGTGGCGCGCAAGTACAACCGCATCTGCCAGGGCGGGACCCAGTACCGGTCCAGCGGCTCGGTCCGCGCCGCGGCCCAGTACCTCCGCGAGGGCAAGCTGGGCACGGTCAAGGTCGCCCATTGCTACATGTACCGCGGCCGCAACCCGATCGGCCCGGCGGGCCAGTACGATCCGCCTCCCAGCGTGGACTACAACCTGTGGGCCGGCCCCGCGCCGATGGCCCCCATTACCCGCAAGTCGTTCCATTACGACTGGCACTGGTTCTGGGACTTTGGCAACGGCGAGATCGGCAACAACAGCGTCCACGCCGTGGATACGATGCGGATGGTCCTGAACCTCCAGGGCCTGGGACGCGGCGCGCTGTGCTATGGCGGGCGCGTGAAGTTCAACGACGCGGCCGAGACGGCCAACACGCAAGTCGTGATCCATGATTTTGACGACATCACGGTGGTCCAGGAGATCCGCAACCTGAAGACCAAGCCGCCGCGTTTTCCCGGCATGTGCATCATCACCGGGACGCAGGGCTACATGGCGGTCAGCGCGTCGTGTGCGGTGTATGGCCTGGACGGCCAGTTGGTCCAGAAACTCGAAGGCCCCGGCGACGACCACTTCGCCAACTTCCTCAAGGCGGTCCGCAGCCGCAAGCCGGAGGACTTGAACGCCCAGATCATCGAGGGGCACCAGTCGGCCGCGCTCTGCCACCTGGGCAACATCTCGTACCGTCTGGGCCAGTTGGCTTCGCCCAAGGAAATCCGCGACCGGCTTGGAGCGCTGAAGAGCAACGAGAATCTGCTGGAGACGTTCGAGTCGATCCAGACGCACCTGGGGGACAACGGCGTGGACATCGAACAGGAACGGCTGACGCTCGGTCCCTGGCTCGAAATCGACGCCGCCCGCGAAACGTTCGTCAATAACGCCCAGGCCGACGCCCTGCTCACGCGGAACTACCGCAAGCCGTTCGTGGTGCCCGGCGAGAAAGAGATCTAACCCCGTTTCGAGTCGCTGCGCCCGCCGCCGCTGCAGGCGGCGGCGCTGCAGCGCTCGGGCGCGTGCCTACCGTCCCGAACGGCCGGCCTGGTCGCGCGTCGCACCGGCGCTGCCGGCCAAAGCCGGGACGGGCTTGCGCCGGGACGGCGTTTGGGGAGACCGCCGAGGACGGTCGGAACGTCATTTGCCGGAAGGGATCGCGGCCGTGGTCAGCACCTTCAGCTGATGGGGGTTAAAGAC
>JAAYYU010000348.1 GCA_012515235.1 Candidatus Anammoximicrobium sp. | reverse complement strand
TCTGAACATGGCTCCACGCTGACGAGCAGCGTGGTGGCCTGCGCGGGCGCGGGGCGGGACGAGGGCTGGTTCTGAACATGGCTCCACGCTGACGAGCAGCGTGGTGGCCTGCGCGGGCGCGGGGCGGGACGAGGGCTGGTTCTGAACATGGCTCCACGCTGACGAGCAGCGTGGTGGCCTGCGCGGGCGCGCGGAGGGACGAGGGCTGGTTTTTAACATGGCTCCACGCTGACGAGCAGCGTGGTGGCCTGAGAGAGGTCAGCGTTCCTCGCTGCGTAACGGCTTTGTACACAGACGGTGGCTGTTGACATCCATTCGACCTGGGGCATATAACGGGGCCGCCAGAAACGGAGTTTTCCTGGCTTTCTGGGACGTTCGTAGCGGAATCTGCAACCAGCGGGCTCGACATAGACGCCATGAACCACGACGCCACATCGCCGTCGCCGACCTTGTTCGGACATCCCACCGGACTGTTCACGCTGTTCTTTGCCGAGATGTGGGAGCGGTTTTCCTACTACGGCATGAGGGCCCTGTTGGTCTTCTATTTGATCAAAGGGTTTCTGGGGTACGGCGACAAGGACGCCTATGCCGTCTACGGGGCCTACACGGCGTTGGTGTACATGACGCCGTTTTTTGGCGGTTTGCTGGCCGATCGCCTGTTGGGGGCGCGTCGCGCGGTGATTCTGGGCGGCCTGTTGATGGCCGGAGGCCAATTGCTGTTGACGGTCGAAAACACGTATGCGTTCTTTACCGGATTGGCGTTGCTGATCTGCGGCAACGGCTTTTTCAAGCCGAACATCTCCACGATCGTCGGCTCGCTGTATCCGCAAGGCAGTTCCAAGCGTGACGGCGGTTTCACGATCTTCTATATGGGCATCAACTTGGGAGCCGCCATGTCGCCGCTGCTGTGCGGCTATGTCGGCGAGACGTTCGGCTGGCACTGGGGGTTTGGTCTGGCCTCGCTGGGGATGCTGGTCGGACTGGCGGTCTTCGTCGCTCCCCGGATTGTGACCCAAGCGTTGATCCTGGTGGGTGCGGCGAGTGCAGCCACGGCGCTGATCCGGTTCAAGCCCGACAATCCGTTTTCGATCGGTGTCAACATTGTCGTGGCGGTGTCGCTGGTGGCCGCGGCGGTGATGGCCCTGTTTGCCTTGGGTGCTGGGGGCTTGAGCAAAGACGCCGGCGCGCCTCGCGATCCGCAACGGTTGCGGCGCCGCGTGTGGGGGCCGATCACGGCCGAGTGGGCGGTCTATTTGGGGACCGCGGTGACGATTCCCGTGTTTGTGCTGCTCGTGTCCGGTTTCGCCCCGCTGACGGAACAGCAGCGCGGCATCACCGTGATCCCGGAGTCCTTCGTCCAGGACCTGCAGGCCAGCCAGAACCCGTGGGTCCAGGTAGCGGCGACGGTGGTGACGGAAGCCAGCCGTCCCGCAGGTCTGGTGCTGATGCTGGCGGGAGTGCTGGCGTTCGCTTATCTGGGCATCGAGACGTTTCGGCTGGACACGATTCCGCGCCAGCGGATGTACGTCGTGTTGATCCTGACGTTTTTCTCCATGCTGTTCTGGGCGTTTTTCGAGCAGGCGGGGAGTTCGGTCAACAATTTCACGGACCGCAACGTCGATCGCGTGTTTGAGGATCGCACGGTGACGGCCGCCGACGTGGGCCAGACGATCCGGCTGCAGCCGACGCAGGAGCAGTTGGGCTATGCGAACGGCAGCCAGCTGTTTACGCTCGACGTGCTGGACAAGTTGCGGCAGCAGCACGGGCAGAAGTTGGACTTTGAGATCGACTGGCAAGTGACCGAAGGCAACGTGGGGATGGGGCTTGCCCGCCGCGTCCGGGAGATTCCGGCGAGCACGTTCCAAGCCGTCAATCCGATCTACATTCTGGTGTTCGGCCTGGCTTTTACGGCGCTTTGGGCCGTGTTGGCCAAGCTACGTTTGGAGCCCAGCACGCCCGTCAAGTTTGCGTTGGGGTTGCTGCAGTTGGGACTGGGATTCGGCGCGTTCTGGTACGGCGCCCAGTCGGCCGACGGGCGGGGCATGGTGGGCCTGTGGGTGTTGTTTGCGGGCTATCTGCTGCACACGACCGGCGAGTTGTGCTTGTCGCCCGTGGGGCTGTCCATGGTCACCCGACTGTCGCCGGCTCACCTGGTCAGCACCGTGATGGGCGCGTGGTTTCTGGCGACGGCGTTTTCTCAGTTCCTGGCGGCGATCATCGCCCAGTTCACGGGCGTGGGCCACGGCGAAGGCAGCGGCCAGGGCGGCATTCCGGTGCCGACCGAGACCGTCCACGTGTACGGCGACGTATTCGGCAAGATCGCGATCGCGGCGGTCATCTCGGCGGCCATTTGTTTCTTGCTGGCTCCGATCCTGAAACGTTGGATGCACGAAGATGCGGCGGCAGCGTCCTAGCACCAAACGGGATTTCGGCGTTTGTGAGCGTCGTTGACGAGCCGGTGCCGGGGGTCAGGCTTACAGAATTCAATTTTGGCCAATCGTGGCGCCAGCGCGATGGAAAGACGTTGCTGGGCCAAAATTGAATTCTGTAAGCCTGACCCCAATTTGCGCGGAGGCTCATTCCAGCCGCCGCACGAACAGGCTGAAGACGATCACGGTGAGCATGACCAGGGCCATCCAGCGTTCCGGTCCGGTGCCGGAGAAGCCCACGATCAGCAGAGCCAGCGAGAACAGGCAGGCGCCCAGCCAGAAGATGCCTTCGCGCCAGAAGCTGCCCAAGGTTTGTGCCGCTTCGGCATCGCGGGCCGCGGTGTTCAGCTCGCGCCACTCGCCGGCTCGCAGCCGTTCGAATTCCGCCTGTTTCTGTTCGTTCAGCGACCGCAGTTGTTCGGTGAGCGAATCCCGTCGGCTCCGGTCGCTCGGGGACGGATCGCTGCGTTTGCTCAAATCGTTCAATTCCTGTTCGATGGGCACCTTCTGCCGATCCCATTCGTCTTGGAATTCGCCTTCGGCCAGCTTGGCTTGGGCCAGGGTCCGGGCCATGTGGCGTTGCCCCAAGTTGTCACAGCCGCGGGACAGCAGAATCAGGAACAGGCCCACCAACAGCAATGGCTGGCCCAGAAAGGCGGCGAAGCGGAATATCTCCAGAGGCCGCCGCACATCGAATCCAAGGCCGGCCAAGCGAGGTTTCGGTTCGGCGGCGGCCGCCGCCGCGGCCGCCGGCTTGACGGCTTTCCCCGGCTTGGCCTTGGCCTCGCCAGCGGCCGGCGCGGCGGGCGTGGGAGGCGGAGTGGCGGGGCCGGGCTGGTCGAACAGCCCCGGAATCTCGCCCGCCGGCGTCCAGTAGTCCATGCCCTCCTTCCAGATCAGGCTTTCTGGAGTCAAGTTGCCGGTGCCGATCAATGCCCGCAATTGGGCTTCCGTGACCGGCCCTCGTTCCACATCGCCGTCTGCAAAGAACCAAACTGCTTCTGCCATCACTCGATATCCGCAGGACGAAATCCTCGACGCAAAGCGAATCTGCGACGCGCCACCATTATTGACAGCCGGGGGGCGGCATACAAGCACTGCTGGGGAGCAACCGCGAGGCGGGCTCGGCTTTCCGGCCCTTGGAATTCCCATCGCAGGTGATTAGAATGTGCCGCTTACGAAATCCGTCTATCCAGCGCGCAGCGGTGTGTCATGAAGGTTGCTGTTCTCAGAGAAACGTATCCCGGCGAGCGGCGTGTGGCCCTGACTCCGGCCAATCTAGCCGCGCTGGCCAAGGCCGGGGCCGAGGTGGTGGTCGAGTCGGGAGCCGGGGCGGCCGCCGGATTTCCCGACGCGGAATACGCGGACAAGGGGGCGCAGATCGCGGCCACTCGCCAGGAAGCCATGGCCGCGGAGGTCGTCGTCCAGGTCCGCTGTCTGGGCGCCAACGCGGAAGCTGGCCAAGCCGACTTGGCGCATTTGAGAGCCGGCCAGATCGTGATCGGCATGTGCGATCCGCTGGGGGCACCGGAGGCCGTCCGGCAGGTCGCCCAGACGGGTGCGAGCCTGTTCGCGCTGGAGTTGATTCCGCGGATCACGCGGGCGCAGAGCATGGACGTGCTGTCCTCGATGGCCACCATCGCCGGTTATCGCGCGGTGCTGCTGGCGGCCGTCGAATTGCCCAAGATGTTTCCCCTGATGATGACCGCGGCCGGCACGTTGACGGCGGCCCGCGCGTTTGTGATCGGCGCGGGCGTGGCCGGTTTGCAGGCGATTGCCACGGCCAAGCGTTTGGGCGCGATCGTCTCGGCCTACGACGTGCGGACCGCCTGTCGCGAGCAGGTCGCCAGTCTGGGCGGCAAGTTCATCGAGTTGGAAATTGAAGCCGGGCAATCGGAAGACAAGGGCGGTTACGCCAAGGCGATGGGCGACGAGTTCTATCGGCGGCAGCGTGAGCTGATGGCCCGCGTCGTGGCAGACAGCGACATTGCGGTGACGACCGCGGCCATCCCCGGCAAGAAGTCCCCGGTGCTGATCACCAAGGAGGCTGTCGAGGGCATGCGGCCGGGCAGCGTGATCGTCGATCTGGCGGCCGAGCGGGGCGGCAACTGCGAGTTGAGCCAGGCGGACCGGCGGGTCGAGCACCGGGGGGTCTTGATTCTAGGGCCGACCAATTTGGCGTCCGAAATTCCGCATCCGGCCAGCCTGATGTTCTCCAACAACGTGACGAAGTTCCTGCAGAACCTGATCAAGGGCGGGCAAGTGAATCTGAATCTGCAGGACGAGATCATCCGCGAGACCCTGGCGGCGCAGGACGGGCAAGTGGTCCATCCGCGCATTCGCGAGTTGCTGGGCCTGGCCGCCGCCGACGCCGGCCCGGCCGCCGCGCCGGACAACGTTTCTCCTTCGTGACAAACCGCCTAGATGCGTGTCGAGGAAGCTATGACTGCCGTTGGTACCCTTCGCTCAATCTGCCTGCTGATCCTGGTCGTCTGCCTGGCCGTGAGTGTGGCCCAGGCCGTGATGGCCGGGGACGGACAAGCCGGCGCACTGCCCGCCGCCGCGGAGGCCGGGTCGGCGACCGCCGGCTGTGAGGCTTCCCAGAGCGGCAGCCTGGCACCGTCCACCCAGGCCCTGTTGGCCAGCCTGACGATTTTCGTGCTGGCCATGTTAAACGGATTCGACGTCATTACCAAGGTCCCGCCGACGCTGCACACGCCCTTGATGTCCGGATCGAACGCCATCAGCGGCATTACCGTGGTCGGCGCGCTGGTGGCTTCCGGCGCGAAGCAGTTCGGCCTGGCCACCATCCTGGGCACCGCGGCGGTGGCCTTTGCCATGCTCAACGTGGTGGGCGGATTCCTGGTGACGCATCGGATGCTGAAGATGTTCAAGAAGAAGTGACGGGAACTTGACTGTGAATACAACGACGCTGAATGTCCTCGTCCAATTGTGCTACGTCTTGGCGGCCGTGCTGTTCATCTTCGGCCTGAAGATGATGTCGCACCCGCGCACGGCGGTTCGCGGCAACCTGTGCGGTTCGCTGGGCATGCTGATTGCGATCGTGGCGACGCTGTGGCTGCACGAGGTGGTCACGTACGAATACATCCTGGTCGGCGTCCTCATCGGCTCCATCGCCGGGGCCTGGTTGGCGCTCAAAGTGCCCATGACCGCCATGCCGCAGATGGTCGGCTTGTTGAACGGCTTTGGCGGCGGGGCGTCCGTGCTGGTCGCCGGCGCCGAATTGCTGCGGGGCGGAGTGGGCGAAATCAATCCCTATGTCGCGATGGTCGCCACGGCGGTTTCCGGCATCATCGGGGCCGTGACGTTTTGGGGCAGCCTGGTGGCCTTTGGCAAGCTGCAAGAGCTGAAGATGTTCAAAAAGCCGGTCAGTTTGCCCGGCCAGCAGGCGATCAACGTCGTGCTGCTGATTCTCGCAGTGCTGCTGGCCGGCTGGATGGTTGCCGGCGAACCGGCACACGCGGCCTGGACCTATCTGGCGATCGTCGTGATTGCATCCGTGCTGGGCGTGTTCCTGGTCAACCCGATCGGCGGCGCCGACATGCCGGTCGTCATTGCCCTGCTGAACTCGTATTCCGGTCTGGCGGCTTGTGCCACGGGGTTTGTGATCAACAACAGCGTGCTGATCATCGCCGGCTCGCTGGTCGGCGCGTCGGGGATCATCCTCAGCAACATCATGTGCAAGGCCATGAACCGGTCGTTGACCAACGTCCTGTTCGGCGTGATGGAAGCGGGTTCGCTGGCCGGCAGCGCCGACGAGTTCTATGCCACGGTGCGGAGCACGACGGCGGACGACATCGCCATGCTGCTGGACGGCGTCCAGCGGGTGGTGTTTGTGCCCGGTTACGGGATGGCGGTGGCCCAGGCCCAACATGCCGTGCGGGATCTGGGCAAGATCATCGAGGAACGCGGCGGGACGGTGGAATACGCCATTCACCCCGTCGCGGGCCGGATGCCGGGCCACATGAACGTGCTGCTGGCCGAGGCGGACGTCGATTACGAACAGCTGAAGGAGATGGACCAGATCAACCCCACGATGGAGACGGTGGACGTGGCGATCGTGATCGGGGCCAACGACGTGGTGAATCCGCTGGCCAAGACGGACCCCAACAGTCCGATCGCCGGGATGCCGATCATCGACGTGGACAAGGCCCGCACCGTGGTGGTGATCAAACGCAGCTTGAGTCCCGGTTTTGCCGGCATCCCCAATCCATTGTTTGGCGCCCCGAACACCCTGATGTTCTTTGCAGACGGCCAAAAAGCGGTTCTGGACATCGTCCGGGCAGTGAAAGAGCTGTGAGTGCGGGAGCATGGACGAACCACGCCAAACGGTCCAGCCGCTGAGCGTTTCGCAGCTGACGCAGCAGATCAAGCTGTCGCTGGAAACGGAATTCACTTCGGTCTGGGTCGTCGGCGAATTGTCGGACGTGGCGCGGCCGCAGTCGGGGCACATCTACCTGACGCTGAAGGACGAAGGGGCGCAGATTCGCGGCGTGATTTGGCGGAGTGTCGCTTCGCGGCTGGACTTCGACTTGCAGGACGGCCAGCAGGTCGTGTGCGGCGGCGACGTGGACGTGTATCCGCCGCGGGGCGTGTACCAGCTGATCATCCGCAAGGTGGAGCCCTTGGGCGTCGGCGCGTTGCAGTTGGCGTTGCGCAAGCTGCACCAGCGACTGGCCGCGGAGGGCCTGTTCGAGGCGGGCCGCAAGCGGCCGCTGCCTCGCTTTCCACGGCGGATCGCGTTTGTGACCAGTCCCACCGGCGCGGCCGTCCGGGATTTCCTGGAAATCTTGCGCCGCCGCTGGCCGGGCGTCCAGGTGCTGATTATTCCGGCCAAGGTCCAAGGCGAAGGCGCGGCGCAGGACCTGGTGCGAGGCATCCGCACGGCCAATTCGCTGCCGGAGCCGCCGGACGTGCTGGTCGTCGGGCGTGGCGGCGGCAGCCTGGAGGACTTGTGGTGTTTCAACGAAGAGCCCGTCGTGCGGGCGATCCACGCCTCGCGGATTCCCGTGGTTTCCGCGGTGGGCCACGAGATCGACGTGACGCTGTCCGACCTGGTGGCGGACGCGCGGGCATTGACGCCCAGCGAAGCGGCGGCGCTGGTCGTGCCCGCGGCCGACGAGATCCGTGCCGGACTGGACGGCATGCGGGGCCGGTTGGCGGCCGCCTTGCGAGCGCGGGCTGCGGATGCCCGGTCCCGGCTGGAGGCCCTGGCCCAGCATCGCGTCTTTCGCCGGCCCTTCGACCTGGTTCACGACCTGGCGCGGGAGTTGGACGATCTGGAACTGCGGGCCCAGCGGGCGGTCGCCTTTCAGCTGACGCGGCACAAGGACCGCCTGGCCGCACTGGCTGCACGGCTGGAATCGCTCAGCCCCTTGAGCGTTCTGGCCCGCGGGTATAGTCTGACACACCAGGCCGCCACCGGGCAGATCGTCACCGACGCCGCCACGCTGAACGTGGGCGACGAGATTCGTTCCCGGTTTGCCCAGGGCCAGGCGGTGAGCCGGGTCACGGAAATACGCAAATCATGAGGACGCAAAGACCATGAAAACGACCAGTGCGATTCTAGCGGGGACGGCAGCCATCCTGTTGCTCGGAGCCGTCTTGGGCCGGGCCGAAGAGCCCTGCTTCGACCAGCAGGACTTGTACGAAGGCCCGGAGAACCGGATTCCGAACGTCGTTGTGGCGGCGGACGGATCCGTGCTCGCCTTGGCCAGGGCGGGCCGGCTGGTGCGCCGCAGCGAAGACGGCGGCAAGACGTTCAGCCCGGCCCAGGAGGTGGGCCACGACGCCAACGGCAGCGCGATGGTGGACACGGAAACGGGCGACGTGATGGTGGTGAACTCGGCCCGGAGCCACCTTTGGCGGAGCGGCGATCACGGCAAGACTTGGAGGCGGGAAGGGATCGTCGTCAAGCCGAATCCCCTGGGACACGGCGGCGCGGGCGCGGTGCCCGTCCAGACGACTTGTTCCGAGTCCGGCTTGACCCTGCAATTCGGCAAACACAAAGGCCGCTTGATCATGCCCGCCAGGGTTCAGCCGCCGCGGGGCAACAACGACCAGGAATGGTGGCCCTACAACTACAACACGGCCATCTATAGCGACGACCGGGGCCAGACGTGGCAGACCAGCGCCCCGGTGCAGAGCGGCACCGGGGAAGGGACGCTGGCCGAAGTCTCGACCGGTTCGATCTACTACAACTCGCGTTCGCACATGTCCGTGGATCACCGCCGGCAGATCGCCTGGAGTCACGACGGCGGCGCGATGTGGGTCGATTGGCAGGTCACGACCGACTTGTTCGAGATCGGCGAGCCGTTCTATTTCAAGTATGGGACGAAGCCGAGTTACGGCTGTAATGCCGGCCTGATCCGCCTGCCGTCAGCAGTGACGGACGGCAAGGACGTGTTGCTGTTCAGCGCGCCGGACAACCCGGGCAAATCGCGGCACCGGATGACGGTGTTTGTCAGCTACGACCAAGGCTTGACCTGGCCGGTGAAGCGGCTGGTCAACGAGGGCCTGAGCGCATATTCGTCCCTGGCCGCGGCGCCGGACGGCACGATCTATCTGCTGTTCGAGCGCGGCGAGCAGAAACTGTACGACCGGATGGCGCTGGCGCGATTCAATCTCGCCTGGGTCACCGCGGCGGCAAAGTGAGCATCCAGGCCGGGGCTGCGTGGCCGCCGGCGGCCGTCCTTCGCTCGTCAAGACCTCGATCGGGAGTCTCCTATGAGTTTGCTGTACGCTCGCCGGCGTTGGTTGCCGCCCCGCCTGGTTCTGGCGCTGGTTTTGTCCGGAGGCATGAGTGCTCCGGCCGCCGAAGTAGCTGGTGAGGCCGCCAAGAAGTGCTTTTTCTTTCCGGCCGCCGGCCTGACGTTGGATGCGGATTTTTCCGGCGGACGGCTGAACGATTGTACGCAGGCCGCCGCCGGCCGGTTTCAGGTGCTGATCCGCGCGGAGACGACCCCGATCAACAACAGCGCCTGGTACGCCTTTCGCGTCCGCAGCGACCAGCCGCAGACGATCGAGTTGGAGCTGAAGTACGAAGGCGGCACGCACCGCTATGCGCCCAAAGTCAGCCGCGACGGCAGGACTTGGACCCGGCTGACCGGCGCCGCCTACCAGCCGGCCAAGGGCCAAGCCCCGCTGCTCCGCCTGGACGTAGGCCCCGAGCCGCTGTGGGTGGCAGCCCAGGAATTGCTGATTGCCGAGGACCTGTACGGCTGGGCCCGCCGGACGGCCACGGCGACGGGGGCCGCAGAGCGCGAGGTGGGCCGCTCGGTCGCCGGCCGCCCGCTGCTGGCCTGGACGCTGGGAAACGCCGACAGCGCCGATCACCTGGTGTTCATCGGCCGGCAGCACCCGCCGGAGGTGACCGGCTCGTTGGCGCTGATGGCGCTGGTCGACCGCCTGACGGAGGGCGACGACCTGGCCGTCCGTTTCCGCCAGCGTTTCCAGGTCACGGTCATTCCGCTGGTGAATCCAGACGGCGTCGAACTGGGCCACTGGCGATGCAACCTGAACCGCGTGGACTTGAATCGCGACTGGATGAAGTTCATCCAGCCCGAGACGCGGGCCGTGCGTGACGAGATCCAGCGTCTGGCCGCCGCGGGCCAAACCCTGCGTCTGTTTCTCGATTTTCACTCCACCGGGCACGACGTGTTCTATACCCAGCGCGACAGCGATCCGATGGTGCCCCCGGATTTCACGCGGCGGTGGCTGGAGGCCGTCCAGCAGCAATTGCCCGAGTATCGCGTCCGCCGCGAAGGCTCGGCGGCAGGCAAACTGGCGCTGGCGGCGCCGTGGGCCTACCGCACGTTCCGCATCCCGGCGATCACGTACGAAGTGGGCGACAACACGCCGCGCCCGCTGATCCGCACCGTGGCCCGCGCCGCCGGCGAAACGCTGATGCGCACGCTGCTGGCCGACGCCGCCCAAGGCCGACTGCCCGCCGCCGGCGGGAAGCAGAACCAGGCAGCGGCAGGCGGCTGAGAGCACCGTCGCGGGGCGCAAGGACGGCGTGATCGACAGTTGACGGAAGCACCGGGGGTTGTCAGAAAATGTCCCACGAACCGCGTCGAGGCTCGCTGCTGGTCATCTTTCTGGCGGTCTTCATCGACCTGCTCGGTTTCGGCATCGTTCTGCCGCTGGTGCCGATCTACGCGGCCGACTTTGCGGAGGACCCGCACGGCTGGCGGCTGGGCTTGTTGATGGCCAGTTTCTCGATCATGCAGTTCGTGTTCGCGCCGATTTGGGGTCGGATTTCCGATCATTGGGGCCGCCGGCCGGTGCTGATTGTCGGCCTGTTGGGCTCGGTGCTGTTCTACACGCTGTTCGGCGTGGCCACGGTCATGAAGAGTCTCGCGTTGCTGTTTGTGGCCCGCATCGGGGCCGGCATTGCGGGAGCCACGATCCCGACGGCGCAAGCTTACATCGCCGATTCCACGTCGCTGGAGAATCGTCCCAAGGGCATGGCGTTGATTGGCATGGCGTTTGGCTTGGGGTTCACGTTCGGGCCTCTGGTGGCCTACCTGGCGGTGCCGTCGGGGCACGGCGATCCGGGTCCGTGGCCGGGGTATGCGGCGGCGATCCTGTCGGCCTTGGCGCTGCTGCTGGCGATCTTCAAGCTGCCCGAATCGAAGCACGCGCACAGCGAGTCGGCGGCCCGGCGGATTTGGGATTGGCGGACGTTCCACGCGGCGCTTGTCCAGCCCTCGATCGGGCTGCTGCTGGCCGGCGTGTTCGTCTGTGTGTTCTCGTTCGCGACCTACGAGACCACGTTGTCGATGCTGGTCAAAGGCGGCGATGCGGCGGCCCAGATGCCGTTTCACTTCAGTTTTCGTCAAGTCTGCTTGACGTACGCCTACATCGGTTTGACGTTGGCCCTGGTCCAGGGCGGCGTCGTGCGGCGGTTAGCGGGGCGAGTGAGCGAAGCGGGTTTGTCGGTCAGCGGGGCGGTGATCGAGACGATGGGCTACGGGCTGATGGTCGTCGCCGTCTGGCAGCAGTCCATCGGCCTGGTGTTGGGCGCGGCTGCGTTGGTGGTCGGCGGCTTTGCGCTGATGCATCCCAGCTTGAATTCGCTGTTGTCCCGCCGCAGCGATCCGCAGCAGCAGGGCGCGATCCTGGGGTTGGGGCAAAGCGTCAGCGCACTGGCCCGCATCCTGGGCTCCGGCGTCGGCATCCCGCTGCTGCGGCAGCGTTTGGAGATGCCTTATTATGTTTCCGCGGGGATGATGGTGGTGGGTCTGGTCCTGCTTGTTGCCGCTGCCCGCCGCGGCAGGGATTATGGAACGACCGCGTAAGGAACGAAGGGAGTTGATCCGATGATGCCGAAAGTCGTGCGATTCTCGTGTAGCCAAAGTCCATTTCAGGTGACGGTCACCGGCTGTAACGATTTGACATGCGATTGCACCGAGTTGAGTTTTCTGTTGCGGGAAGTCGGCAAAACCGGCGAGTTGGCGCCGGACGGTCTGAACGTGAAAATCCGCGTGGACGCCGAGACGTGGCAGGAAGTCGCAGCGCCGCCGCGCGATCCTGTCTCTGCCCAGATGGTCCGCGAGTTGCTCGACGATTATCCCGCGTCGGAAAAGGAGCGTCTGCAGTACCTGGCGCGTGAGAAACGCCGCATCGCCCACCGCCTGCGCGATTACCGGTTTCCCGAGCACGTCTTTGAGGAAGGCGGTCTGATCGCTTTCCGTGAAATCCTCTCGGACGAACTTGTAGGCGATGTTGATGCTTCGTTGTTTGCGTATCAATGGGAGCACGGCGGCGATCTCTACTTGCTCGATGACTTCTACTGTCCCAACCCGGCCTGTCGATGCCAGGAGGTTCACGTGACGTTCCTCCGCTGCCGCGATTCCGGGACAGGTCAGCCGCTGCACAGCGAGGATTGCTTCGACGCCAGCATGACACTCGATGGCGAGTGGCGAATCGACCATTGCTATTCGTGTACCGAGGTCGAGGCCAAGGCGTTGCTCCGCGCTTGGCGAAAACACGAACCGAACCATCCGGCCAATTTCAGTTGGCGTTATCAGAAGGTCAAGGAGATTGCACGACGCGGGCCCCAACGGCGCCTCCGGTTGGTGAAAGACCACGAGTTGCCTTTCGAACCGGCGCTGCCGCTGCCCTGGCAACTGACCGACACGTCGTTCGACGAGAAGTCCGAGGACGAACCGGTCGATTCGCCCGTTGCGGGCACGGTCCGCGTGGGGCGAAACGAGCCCTGCCCCTGCGGCAGCGGAAAGAAGTACAAGAAATGCTGCGGCCGGCCATCGCAACCCCAGTAGCCTAAGCACCTGGCCAAGATCAACTCCGCGGTTTTCTCGCAGCCTGGACTTCAAGCCGCTCCGGCGGAAGGGCTTCCGCCCTGTGAAAGGGTCTCTGGACACGTGCAGGGACGGCCAACGGTGCGGCGTCAGCCCACCGACGTTCCGAACTGCAGCCGGCAGCCGCAACCCCGGCAGCCGGGGCCTCCGTTCGCAGGGGGAGCGAGCAAGGCGGGAACCTGCAAAACAGGCGCCCCCCCCGCGAGCGGCGCGCGGCCGGAGACCCTACAGCAGGTGCCGCGCCTTGATCTCCAGGTAGCGGTTCACCAGCGGAGCGGTCATGTCTTCGGGGAAGACGTCCAGCGACAGGACGCCTTGGTGCTGCAGGTCGGTCAGCACCTGGTGGCGCCAGACCAGGATCTCGGCGGCCGCCGCGGCCCGGTACAGGTCGCGTCCGGCGGGCTGCGGCAGATTGGCGGCGTCGAACAGCTGGTGGTCGCGGAGCAGCACGCCCAGCGGCAGATGGCGGCCGGAGAGCATGCCCAACCAGCGCCCGATCTGATTCGCGTTCACCTCGTCGATCACGTTGGTGATCAGCACCACCAGGGAACGCTTTTTGCAACGGGAGCTCAGATACAGAAAGGCCTCGTCGTAACGCGACTCGACCAACCGCGGAAAGCGGTCAAAGGCGGCGTGCAGCAGCCGGTTCATCTGGTTCCTCCCGCCCCGCGGCGGCACGAACGTGTGGATCTGGTCGGAGAAGCAGACCAGGCCCACCGCGTCGCCTTGGTGCAGGGCCACGTAGCTAAGCATCAGCATCGCGTTCAGCGAGTGGTCCAGCAGGCTGAGTCCGGCCGCCTCGTTGGTCATCATCCGGCCGCAATCCAGCAGGAAGACGATCCGCTGGCTCTGGCTCGTCTGGAAGTCCCTGACCGTCAGCTTGCGGCGGCGGGCGGTGGCTCGCCAGTCGATGTGTTTATAGTTGTCGTCCTGCGAATAGTCGCGGAGCCGTTCAAAGTCATGGTCCAGGCCCACTTTGCGCGTCTGCCGCACGCCCATCAGGCTCAGCCGGTTCGTGCGGGCCAGGATCGCGTACTCGCTCAACTGCCGCATGTCCGGATAGACGAACAACTGCGACGCGCAGGGAAACGTCAGGAACCGCTGCCACAATCCCAGGTTGCTGCGGACCCGCACGTGGACGGCAGTCAATTCAAACGAGCCCCGCCGGCTGGCGATCAAATCGTAGTGCACCGTCACGCGGCTGCGTGCGGACAAACGCCGCACAAACTCGTCCGGCGCCGCCTCGAACTCCTGGGGCACGTCGTCCCGGATCCCGACCTGCCAGACGCGGTCGCTGTGATTGGAGATGGTCAGCGCGACCGGATGCCGCTGCTTCAAGGAAGCGATCCGCAGCGTCGAACGCTCGACGGCAAACGACCGCGAGTTGGGCAGGGAAAGCAAATCCGCCACCGCCACGATGACGATCACCACGTCGACCGTCGCCACCAGCAGGAACGTCTGCGGATAAAAGGCCAGGGCCAGCGACAGAACGCAGGGCCCCAGCATCACGATGGTCAGCGGCCCGTACGGCGCCACGTGTTTCCAGAGACTCAGGCCCACCAGGCAGGCCAGCAGAGCGAGGACCAGCAGCAGTCCCAGCGGCCCCAACAACTCGGTGAAGCCGGCAATCACTTGCAGTAACCAGGTGACGGTTTCGGTCATGGCAGTAGTCGGCACACTAGCTGCCGGCAAGAACACGGATTCTGGGACATGCGGTTCTCCTTCGCGCCGGGCCGCCGCAAACTCGCGGACCCTGCGGGGCGCCTGGCGGCGTCACCGCCGCGGCACTTCGACCGAGCGGATCAACTCCGTCAGCAACTCGTCCACGTTCCGGCCTTCGACTTCGGCCTCGGCGGTCAGGATCACGCGGTGGCGCAGGGCGGGCAAAGCCAACTGGACGACGTCGTCCGGCACGGCATAGTCGCGGCCGGCAAAGGCGGCCAGCGTGCGCGCGGCTTGGACCAGCGCAAGGCCGGCGCGGGGGGACGCGCCCAAGTGGAACTGGGGCCACTTGCGGGTCAAACGGACGATCTTGTTGATGTAGTCGATCAGCTTCGGTTCCAGACGGATCTCGGCGTTCTGGCGAGTGATCCGGACGATCTCGTCGGGCGTCGTGAGCGGCGTCAACTCGCGTTCCAGGCGTTCGTTCAGGTCCACCTGGCGGCTGTGCAGTTCCAGGATCTGCGCCTCTTCCTCCGGACGCGGATAGTCGGCCGTCAGCTTAAACATGAACCGGTCCAACTGGGCTTCGGGCAGATTGTAGGTCCCCTCGGACTCGATCGGATTCTGGGTCGCCAGCACCAGGAACGGTCGCGCCAGATTGTGGCTCCGGCCGTCGATCGTCACGCGGTACTCCTGCATGATCTCCAACAGGGCCGCGTGCGTCTTGGCCGGCGAGCGGTTGATTTCATCGGCCAACAAAAACTGGGTGAACACGGGTCCGGGCCGGAAGCGGAACTCCTGCGTCTTCATGTCGAAGATCGGCGCTCCCGTGATGTCGGACGGCATCAGGTCGGCCGTGAACTGGATGCGGCCGAATTGACAGCCGAGCACGCGTCCCAGCGTGCGGACGAACAGCGTCTTGCCCAGTCCCGGCACGCTTTCAATCAGCACATGTCCGCTGGAAAAGAGGGCCACGAGCGAGCCCAACACCAACTCCTGCTGACCGACATACACCTTGCCGATCTCGGCCGTGATCCGGTCGAACAGCCGTTTTGTTTCCGTTTCCTGGCCGGGATGATGCATCGTGGTCAAAGGCTCCGCAGTCGCCGGGGCCGGCGCAGCGGCCTGCCGCGGCGAAGCCTCACGCGGCGGCGCCAGCGAGGCCGGCACCGTTCCTTCCGAGCCTGGCGGAAGGTTCTCGAGCGCCGCGGCGGCAGCGGGTGAAAGGGAGCCGGCTGCGGGTGGCGGTGGCGAGACCGCCCCCGCGGCGCCGGGCGTTGCCGTCGCGGCCGCCGGCTTGGATGCGCCTCCAAACCACTCGTCGAACGGCGATTGCGGCGGCGCGGCCGAAGACGCCGCGACGGGCGGCGGAACGGGCTCCTGCGACGGAGGCTGCGCCGCCGCGACCGGCTGGACCGCGCCGCATTCCGGGCACTTGGCGCGGCGGCCGGCGTACTGCAACGGCACACGCAACTGCCGGCCGCAAATCTGGCACGTGAACTCGATGCTTCCCAAGTCGCCTGGGGCGGCATTCGCGCCGCCGTCGATCGGTGAATCACTCATTTGGCAGATCCCAACAAGAGACCGGCACGGGGGACAACCCACGGTTGCCCGCTAACCGCGCGGGCTACGAAGAAGGTCCCAACAACAGTCCGGCATAGCCCACGACTCGGCTGGTATCGCGCGACACGGCGGCGCTGGTTTCATAACCCACCCGGACACACCGGCCGAGCAAGCCCAGCTGACGCAGCGTCTCCATCACCACGATCGCGGGCCGCACGCCGCACATGCTGATGTTGTGACGAGCTACCACCGTATCGTAAACGGCGGCGGGGTCAAGGGTTTCGATGGCCTGGAGCGCGATTTCGTCCAAGCGGCGGTTCTCGTCGTCCGAAGCGTAATGGTTCAGGTCGCTGGAAATCACCAGCAGCGGCCGCGGCTGCAGCGACCGGAGCACCTGGGCCAGCCCCGTCGCCAGGGCGCGGCAACGCTCCCAGTCGCCCGCTCCCAACGTGATCCCCACCACGCGACTGCGGGGCGCCAGCCGCGCCAGGATCGGCAACTGGATTTCAATCGAATGCTCCTGTTGGTGCGCCGCGGCATCCAGCTGCAAACCCGGCACTTCCTGGGCCAGACGCCGGGCCAGATCGGGATCGGAGGCGATTTGGGCTCCAGGCAGCGACCATGTTTCGTGCGGCGCGACGGCACCGTCCACGCCTTGCCGTGTGTGCTTCGGGGCGAGAATGATCACGGTCTGCGGAATCCGCACGCGGCGCAGCGTTTGCGCTGCCAGCCGGCCGGAATAGATCAGGCCCGCGTGGGGCACCAGCACGGCTGGCCAATCCGCAGGCGCGACGTCCCCGTCGGCCAGCAAATCGTCGACCGTCTTGGCCAGCTGGTCCGGATCGCCGGGATAAAACGTTCCGGCCACGGCAGGCGGACGCACTTGCGGCCCGGTCTGCGGCCGCGGAACGCTGGATACGGAAAGCCGTCGCTCGGTGGACTGCGCAGCCAGGCTGAAGACGGACGCCAGCGCCGGGCTGCCGGCCTGGACGGCACTCAGGGCCTCCTGCAGCACCTGGTCCACACTCTTGCCGGGATCAAACACCCATGCGCTCTTGCCGTGCTCGATGACCAGCAGCGCCCGGCGCTGGGAACCCACGCCGTCCAGTTGCGGTTGGGCGGCCGTCCCGTGCATGGCCGGGTCGTACAGCAGCGTGAGGCCCACCTGCAGCCGATTCAAATCCTGGGGAACGGACCGGATGCGGCTGAGCGTCTTGACTGCCGTCTCGCACAGCGTAAACAACGTGGCTTGCAGCGGAACGCCGGGGCGCAACGACATCTGGGAGAACGTCGAAGGTTCCGCCTGGTCGCCGCTGCGAACAGACAACGCGACGACTTCCACGGTGCCGTCCGGGCAGCCCGGCAGGTAGTAGTTGGGAGTCGCTCCGCGCATCAAGGCCAACACGTTCTGGCGGCACAGGTCGGCCAGTCGCGTCAGGTCGGCGGCGGTGAACCGCGGCGGGGGTTCGTGTTGGAGCGAAGCGAGCACGGAGCGGTCGAAATCGCCCGGAATCATGTGGCCCTCGAACCGCAGCAGCCGCGCGTTGTCGTCCTGCCAGGCGGTCGTGGGCAGGCCGGCCTTGCGGCAGACGTGCTGCAGGAACTCCTCCGCATCCCAGCCGTTCTCGACCGCGACGACGGGCAGCAGCAGCCCGGCGTTGCCGCCGCGAGTGATGTGCAGACCGTGCCGGCCGACCTCAACCTGCTTGACGCGGTCCCGTCCGCGCGCCTCGACCGGCTGGAAACCGTACAGCAGGGTCACGTCCAGGTCCAGGTGCTCCAGTTCGGTGGGCGAAATCGTGGGGAACCGTGAATCTTCCGTCGCGGTCCGCAACGCGGACTGCTGGACCGCCTCCAGCACGCGCATCGGGCGTCCCAGCACGCCGCAGCAGGCGCGCAAGTGCCCGCTGCGTTTAAGCGTGACAAAGGCTCCCATCACCAGTTGCCCCGCGCATCCCGCCAGCGTCGCGTCGGACGCCTTGGCGGGCAAGCCTTGCACTCCCGCCGCCACTACCTCGCAAGCCGCGTGGTGGACAGCCGCCTCCTGGGCAGGCGTTAAAGCGGGACTGGTGGGGACATTGCCGGGATCCGTCGCCTGGTTCGTCCCTGATTGGGCTGCCATCAGTTGCTCCTTCTTGTGCTGTTCCTGTTTCTCGGGTGTGACGGGCGGCGTCTGGCCCGCGGCGGCAGACGCCGACACACCGCTGCCCCGGCCCACGCTGGGGGCCGCAGAGGGCGCGGCGAACTGCGAAATTCGCACCGGCAGACGCTGGCGGCCCCAGTTGCCCGGAGACTCCAAGAATCGGCCGGCGATCTTCCCGCCGCAATGGCCGCAGCGATCGCCGCGCAAGTGATACGCGCTCAAGTCGTACCAATTCCGTTCGATCAGCAACTTGCCGCAATGCGGACAGTAGGTGCTCTGGTGCTCGACGTCGTCGACGTTGCCCACGTACACGTAGCGGAGGCCCTGCCGCCGGGCGATCTCGTAGGCCTGCAACAGCGTTTCCAGCGGCGTGGCCCGCTTGTCCCTCATGCGGAAGTCCGGATGAAAGGCGCTGAAGTGCAGCGGGACCTCGTCGCCGACGTGCTCCAGAATCCAATCGCACATGCTCCGCAGTTCGTCCCGCGAATCGTTCTCGTCGGGAATCAACAGGTTCGTGATCTCGAACCAGCAATCGGTCTCGTGCTTCAGCCAGTGCAGGGTGTCCAGAACCGGCTGCAGGTGCGAGTAGGTGAGCTGCGCGTAGACGGTTTCGCTGAACGCCTTCAAATCCACGTTGGCCGCATCCATCTCGTGAAAGAACGTCTCGCGAGCCGGCGACAGGATATAGCCCGCGGTGACTGCCACGCTCTTGACGCCCACTGCCCGGCAGGCCCGTGCGGTGTCGATCGCGTACTCGGCCCAAATCACCGGGTCGTTGTAGGTGTAGGCCACGCTCGCGCAGTTCAGTTGCCGGGCCGCCTGGGCGATCGTCTCCGGTGCCGCGCGTTCGCTCAGCCGCTCCACCTCGCGGGACTTGGAGATATCCCAGTTCTGGCAGAAGCGGCAGCCCAGATTGCAGCCGGCGGTGCCGAACGACAGCACGCTGGTGCCGGGATAGAACTGGTTCAACGGCTTCTTCTCGATCGGGTCGACACAGAACCCCGTGCTGAGTCCGTAGGTGCTCAGCACCATCTGCCCGTCGCGGTTTTCCCGGACGAAGCAGAACCCGCGGTCGCCGGCCTTCAGGCTGCAGCCCCGCGGGCACAAGTCGCAGACGATCCGGCCGGTGTCTTCCGCATCGTGCCACCAGCCGCCGAGCTTCGTTCCGTCCGGCAGCAACTCCGTTGGGGGCGGTAGAATCACGGCTTGCGACATGATATTGGGCGCCTTCGTCTGGGATCCGTCGGCGGCGTGCGGGAAATCCGTGTTTCGCGGCGCGAGTCCCGTTTCAGACGGTCCCCGGATCGCCGCCCAGCGGCGGGTTCTGCCGCTGCTGGGCGTCGCGCTGCTGTTGTTGCACGCGCTGCTGGAATTGCTGGAACGTGCTCTGCAGTGATTGCAGCAGTCGCGGCACCTGGGGAACGGACATAAACACGCGCGCCGACACCGCCGACGTGGGAAACAGGTTGGTGAGGAAGTCGAATTTGAACTCCGACGGCGTGTGGCCAATCATGACTCCGTTGGCATACGCGCCGGGGAGCAAATCGTCCGCCAGTTTCAGTTCGTCGTAGATCTCCTGCGCCGTCGGTTGCTTGGCCGGCGGCTGACCGACGGGCAACCCCGGCGGCTCGCCGAACCGCTGGCGGTAGATGTCCAGGTTCTTGCGCAACGCCTCGATGAACTGAGGCAGCGTGACGTGCGGCATCACGATCCTCGCGGTCACGGAGGGCGGTGTGCTCAGATTCTGGACAAAATCCAGAATGAACTCGGTCGCGCCGGTCATCACGATCGCGCCGGTGCTGAACGCCCCCCGGCTGACGCGCTCGGGCACGCGCGCACTGAGATGCTGGATGCGGACCTGCTCGCTGTGGGTTCCGCCGCCTTCGCCCGGACCGCCCGCTGGGTGCCCCGTTTCGCTCATGCTTGTTCCAGTCCTCAAAATTGAGTCCGTTGGGATGCGCGGCGGGACTGGCCGGCGCCGAGCGCGGTGAACCGTCCCGTCGCGTTGAACTAACCTCTATCAGTGTACCACTTCCCGCTGAACCTGACAGCGGACAGGAGTCCGTTTTGCCAAGTCGCTCCTTGGCCCTTTCCCGCAGGCCAGCCAAGCGGTATATTCCGCGGTACAGACTGCCACTACTGCCGAGGAGAATTTGCCATGGTCGAAAGCTATTTGAAGGACTTGTTCGGTCTGGAAGGTCAAACTGCCGTAGTCATCGGCGGCGCGGGAGTGCTGGGCGGAGCCCTGTGCCGCGGCCTGGCCGGGGCCGGGGCCCACGTCCTTGTCGCGGATCTGACGGAAGAGGGTTGCCAGAATCGGGTGGCGGAGTTGAAACAGATCCACGAGCGTGCCAGCTTTGCTCTTGTGGACGTAACGAGCCGCAAGTCCCTTGAGGATCTCTTGGCAACGGCGGTCCAGCAGGCTGGTCGGGTTCAGATCCTGGTCAATTGCGCCGGCGTGAACGCGGCCAACGACTTTTTGGAGGCCACGGACGCGGATTGGGACCGGATCATGACGATCAATTTGCGGGCCGTGTTTCAGGCCTGTCAGGTGTTCGGCCGGCACATGATCGACGCGGGCGGCGGCGCGATCGTAAACATCGGCAGCGTGACCTCGCACCTGCCGCTGTCGCGCGTGTTCGCCTATTCGGCCTCCAAGGCCGGCGTCTTGAACCTGACCCGCAACGTGGCCCAGGAATTTGCCGCCAAGGGCGTCCGGGTGAATTGCATCTGCCCCGGTTTCTTCCCCGCGGAACAGAACCGTCGCGTGCTCACTCCAGAGCGGATCGATTCCATCATGCGAGGCACGCCGATGAAGCGGTTTGGCGAATCGGACGAACTGGTCGGCACGCTGCTGCTGCTGGCTTCGTCCAAAGCCGGACAGTTCATCACGGGCACCCACGTGAACGTCGACGGCGGCTTTACCGCTGCCTGGTTTTAACCGCCTGTTGAAAAACGGAGACGGGCTCCGAGCTGCGTTGGAAAGACCCCAGGAGAAACGATGGGGTCAGGCTTCCCGATTTCAGTTTTCGCGGGACAGTGGCTTTCCAAGTGGAAAGTTCGGTGACCGCGAAAATTGAAATCTGGAAGCCTGACCGCTTACTCTGCGGAAGCCGGGAGACGATTTCAAGGTTCGGGGAGGGGCTCTTGCAGTTTCGGGATACGGGGCCCACGGCGTGGCGCGGGCGTTTCAGCCCCAGAACTGCCACCAAGAGCGGCGTTGCTTTTTCATCGCCTCGATCTTGCTGCGGCCGACAACGCCGGTCGCTCGGGCGTTGTGGAGTTGCTGGGGATTGTAGGTCGCGTGCGTCAGGTCGGCTTTCAGCAGATTCGCGCCGTCCAGTTTCGCTTTGCTCAGCTCCGCGTACCGCAACAAGGCGCCCTCGAGTTTCGAGCCGCGCATGTCTGCCTCGGACAAGTCGGCGCTGGAGAAATTACCTCGCAAATCCGACACGCTCATATCGCACTTGATCAGCTTGCAGCCCGTGAAATCGCAGTGGGGCAGTCGGGCATAGCGAAAGACGCTGCCGCTGAAGTCGGCGTTGTGAGCGTGGGTCCCTTCCAGGGTCGCTTCGGTAAAATCGCAGCCGGTGCAGGCCACTTCGTCCATCGTGGCGAACGCCAGGCTGCACTCGTAGAAGTTGGCCCCGTGGAGCGTCGCCTTGGACAAGTCCGCTTGGCGCAGGTCCGTGCTGCGGAAATTGGCCTTGGTGAGGTTCAGTCCCGACAGATTGGCGCCGGCCAGTTTAAGCCCGGACAAGACCGCGCCCTCCAGCGAGTCCGCGTCGACGCGGTGCAGGACTTGTCCCGATGTTCTGTGTTTGATTTCAATCACGGCACAACCTCTCGCCCTTGACTTAGGCTTCCCGCCGCTTGACCATCGTGACTTCGTTGCCCCGCGCGTTGAACGTCACTTCGTCCATGAACGTCTGCATCAGCAACAGCCCATGTCCACCCTTTTCTTCCAGCCGCTCCGGATCGCCCCGGCCGGGCAGCTTGGAGAGATCAAACCCCGGTCCCTCGTCGCACACGACGAAGCGTGCCTCGTCGCTCGACATCGTGACTTCCAAACGGATTTTGCGGTCGCAGTACGGCGCTTGCGACAAGCGCTGTTCCACCGGCCCGGCCGACGGCGCGCCTTGGACCATGATTTCGCGCGTGGTCAACATGTCGGCCGACGAAATTTCCAGGTTGCCCCGATACAGGGCGTTCAGCAAGGCGTGCTCGATCGCCAGGCCCACCCGGAGGCGCCCCGTGGAATCGCACAGCCGCATGCCCGTCATCATCTGCAGCAGCAGATCCACCAACGGATCGATCAGTTCGACGTCGTTGGTCAGCTGGAACGAAAACTCGTTGCGAAGCAGACAGCCCAGCAAACGCTCGTAACTGCGGTTGACCTGGGAGACGTGCAGCACCTGGGCGATTTCGTCCACCAGCCGCAGACTGACCTGCGACTTGGGCACGTACCCGGCCGCTCCGTCCTCCAACGCCTCGATCGCAATGGCGTCCGTTCCCTGGCTGGTCATCAGGATGACGGGGATATCCGAGTAATGGACGCGGATCGCCCGCACCAGCTGCAAGCCGTCCATGACCGGCATCACCATGTCGGTGAGCACCAAATCCGGGGCCGCGTTGCTGCGCAATCGCTGCAGAGCCTCCTTGCCGTTGGCAACAACCTCAACCTCGTAGTTGGCCTCTTCCAACAGTCCGCGAATCTGCGTGGCCTGCGTCGCGCTGTCTTCCGCGATCAGTATCTTGGTCATGAGATGGCATCCCGTATCGAGCGTGCAATCCGAACTCCAGGTCAACCGTTTCCGCGCCGCGTCGCCACATCGGTGCGACGGTCCACGAGTTCCTTTTTACGTTGGATTTGGAATCCGTCCAGTCTGCTGACGACAAATTTCTTGCCCAGGGGCGAAGGCTGCCCCTGGGCCGAGTCGCCATAATCGTTATTTCTCGCCCAACCGCTTGATCTGGACGTTGCGGAATTCGACCGGGTCCGAATGGCCGGCAAACCCTAAATAGCCTTGCGTGCGGTCCTTTCCGGGATGCGGCCTGTTGCCCATGAACTCCTTGACCTGGCTGACATCCGCGTCCAGGATGACGTTGCCGTTCAACTCCACCTTGATCTGGGGTCCCTGGACCGTGACCTCCTGGAAGTTCCACTCGCCGGTGGGCCGCAGGAAGCCGCGATGCGCCGGGACCATGCCGTAGACGGAGCCGTGGTACTGGCGGGCGTCCAGGGTGGCGTACTTGGGATGCTCCGAATCGATGACCTGCAGTTCGCACATGCCCTGATACGCCGTGTCGCCCGATCCCGGATAGCGAATCGCCAAGCCGTTGTTGCCGCCCGGCGGGAGCTTGAATTCCAGGCGGACGACAAAGTCGTCGTACTCGTCCTTGGTGTAGATCGTGCCGCCCTTGCCCGGCTTGCAGACGATGGCCCCGTCGCGGATTTCGTAATTCTCGACCGGTCCGGCCCAGCCGGTGAAGTCCTTGCCGTTGAAGACCGACTGGAAGCCTTCGCCACCACCCCCGGCCAGCATGCGGTTCGCCTCGTCCGCCGGAATCTCGCGAAGGAAGATGTTCTTCCAGCGGATCTCGCCGCCGTGCGTCTGCAACTGGATGGGACCCTGCGGGAACAACGGAGCGCGGCGATCCCAGAAGTTCTCCATAACGGCGTTGTCCACGACCAGTTTGTCGTTCAGGTACACCGTGGTTCGCGCGCCGACTTGCAGGATCCGCAAGCGGTTCCATTGGCCGAACGGCTTGTCCGCCAGGACCAGCGGGTCTTTGCCCGGCGCGCCGGCCGAGTTGTTCCACAGGCCGCCCGAACCCTTGTCCGCGCCGATCTTCCACTTGCCGCCTTCCTCCGTGTAGTCCCAAATCTGGACTTGCGGCGTGGCCTTGAGATAAACCCCGCTGTCCGCCTTGGCGACGGTCTTGTAGTCGATCCACAATTCAAAGTCGCGGAATTCCCGGTCCGTGGTCAAGTAGACGCCGTGTCCGTCGTTGACCAAGTCGCCGTTTTCCACTCGCCAGTGCGCGCGGACGTCCGCCATGTCCGCCTCTCGCTTCGCAGCGCGTTCCTCGTCGGTCATCGCCCACAGTTTGCGCGGGTCAAAGTGCCCCAGACCGTACCAACCGGTCAGATCGGTCCCGTTGAACAGGGCCACGAATCCCTCGGGCGGTTTGTTCTCTTCTTGGCCAGCAGCGTTCGTAACCAGCACACACCAGACGACGGCAAAAGCGAGACCAGCAAAACGAGCCACGTAGTTGTCTCCTCAAGGTAGGTAGGATGTTGAAAGCGGATCTTCTCGATGGCCAACATGGTAACCTTTCCCAAGCCAACTTGCCAGCACTTTCTTGGCCACTTTGCGCGGCGCCGGCTGGGTGGCGACCACGACACGCCAACTGGCCAGCAGTCGCTCCGCCGATCCCGGACTCGCCCCCAAACCGCCGCTTGGAGGTCGCGATACGCATAATCCTAAGCGTAAGCGAGCAGAGAGGTTAGCAGCGTTCGTGGAATAGCAGAGCGAAAAGGGCAGGATCGTAGCGGCGCAGACGGACCACGATGTGATCATGGCCCCCAGGTCGCACACGCATTTCGACTACGACCAAGGCCCGCGCGAGTCCGAGCCGCCGGCCATCGGCGGAAACCTGCCGTTGGAAACCGTCTACCAGTTCGAGCCGATCCCCGCCGCCTTGACGCCCGATCAAGCGAAGCACGTGCTGGGGGCGCAGGCCCAGTTGTGGAGCGAGTACATCGCGGATGCGAAGCAAATCGAGTACATAGCCTACCCCCGCGCCTGCGCGCTGTGCGAAGTGCTCTGGTCGCCCGCCAAGGATCGCAACCTGGATGCGTTCCGGAATCGTTTGAAGCGGCACCTCCAGCGACTGGAGGCGGCCGCAGTGAATTACCGTCCACTCGGCACGCCGTAGCGCGGCGAGGTGGCGGCCTCTAGTCAGGTGCGCGCCATGCCTGTAAAATGGGGGAGACGATTCTGAATCGAGAGGAAACCCACAAGATGTCTGTGGCGGCGGTCGTAGAATACGTCGAACAAACTGCCGAGGGCGGCTGGCGCATAGCGGGAACCCGCGTGTCGTTGGATTCGATTGTGTGTGCGTACTGGGGCGGGAAGGGCCCGGAAGCCATTGTCGAAGAATTCCCGACGTTGACCGCAGAGCAAACCCACGGGGCGATCGCCTTCTATCTGCGCCATCAGTCGGAGATCGATACGTATCTTTCTCGGCAGGCGGCTAAATGGCGAGAAGTCCAGGAAAGCAGCAATCTGCAGCATGGCCCACTTCTGAACCGCCTGCGTGCGTCGTCGCCCCAATCCGGGTGCTGACAACTCACTCGTGAGTCGAGGTAGACCTTGGATATGAACTCGTATGTCACCGATCAAATGCGGCAGGCACTGGAGGCTGGCGAGGGAAGTCCGGTACGGCTCGTCGACGAACTGACGCGTCGCGTGTACTACGTCATCTCCGCCGAGCAGTTCGAAGCCGTCCGGGCGTTGTTGGCGGAGGGCGAGTTCAGCCCGCGGGAATTGTATCCTCTTATTTCAAAAACGGCCGCCGCGGCAGGCTGGGACGATCCGATGATGGATGCTTACGACCGCTACGATGAGCACCGACATGAAGGTTAGTCGCGGCGATGTTGTATTGGTTCCGATCGCCTTCGTCTCCGGTCAGGGAACGAAGGTCAGGCCCGCCGTCGTCATCCAAGACGACAGCCTAAATGCTCGTCTGAACTCCACGATCGTGGCCATCATCACGTCGACCAACGTTCGGGTCCAGACAGAACCGACTCAGCTGTTCGTCGACGTCAGCTCGCTCGACGGAAGGCGCACCGGCTTGCTTCACAATTCGACCGTCAAGGGCGAGCACATCGATACAATCGACCAACGCGATGCCGTGCGTAAGATCGGGACGTTTTCTCCGGCACTATTCCAGCGGTTGGAGGCCTGCATCAAAGCGGCACTGCGTTTTGCGTAGCCGACACGGGGAGGATTCATCATGGCTATCACAACCAAGCGGGACATGGGAGCCCAGACGCTCGGGTCAAAGCTACTGTTGGCCCTCGCGTCCGTTGCGTTATGCACTTGGGGATCGAGCGCTGAGCAACCGCCCCAGGCGTCTGCGAAGGTCGAGTCCAACGCCCCGCAGGCCGCGCGTGCCTTGATCCGGCGTCTGCTGCCCCAGCAGGCGGAGCGGTTCGAGTTTGAACTCCTGCCGGCGGCGGACGGCCGGGACGTGTTCGAACTCGAATCCCGCGACGGGCGGATCGTGATTCGCGGCAACACGGGCGTGTCCCTGGCCACGGGGCTGAATTGGTATCTCAACCAGTACTGCGATTGCCACGTGTCGCTGCACGGGCGGCAGCTGAATCTGCCGGATCCGCTGCCCGCGGTCACGCCCAAGGTGCGGCAGGTCAGCTGGGCGCGGCACCGCTATTTTCTGAACTACTGCTGCTTTGGCTATTCGCTGCCGTGGTGGGATTGGGATCAATGGGAGGAACTGATCGACTGGCTGGCCCTGCACGGCGTGAACATGCCGCTGGCGGTGACTGGGCAAGAGGCCGTCTGGCAGGCGGTCTGCCAGCAACTGGGCATGAGCGACGAAGAGATCGCCGCGTTCCTGGCCGGGCCGCCCTACTTGCCGTTCCAATGGATGGGCTGTCTGGACGGCTGGGGCGGGCCGCTGCCGCAGAGTTGGATCGACCGCCACACGGAACTCCAGCAGAAGATCCTGGCCCGGCAGCGCGAGCTGGGCATGACGCCGGTCCTGCAAGGCTTCACGGGCCACGTGCCGGCCGCCGTGGCCCGCAAGTTCCCGGACGCCAAGCTCCACCGCATCAACTGGATCGAATGGCAGACCCACCTGCTGGATCCGCTCGATCCCCTGTTTCCCAAAATCGCGCGGCTGCTGATCCAGGAGCAGACGAAGCGTTTCGGCACGGACCATCTGTACGCGGCCGACACGTTTATCGAGATGACTCCGCCCAGCGGCGACCTGGAGTACCTGACGCGTCTCAGCCGGGCCATCTATGACGGCCTGGTCGACAACGATCCGCAAGCCGTCTGGGTGCTGCAGGGCTGGGCGTTCATGTTCAAACGCGAGTTCTGGACGCAGCCACGGATCGAGGCGTTCTTGAAGGCCGTGCCGGACGATCGCCTGGTGGTGTTGGATCTGTTCTGCGAATCCCGGCCGATGTGGAACGAAACCCAGGCGTTTTGTGGCAAGCCGTGGCTTTGGTGCAACATCCAGAACTTCGGCAACACCGTGTTTCTAGGCGGGCCGCTGAACAAGATCGCCGCCGATTTGCCCGCAGCGTGCCGCGATGCCGGCAGCGGGCAGCTGGTCGGTCTAGGTTTTGTCAACGAAGGGCTGGGCTACAACCCCGTGGTCCAAGACCTGATGTTCCAGCTGGCGTGGCGTGATGAACCGGTGGACGTGAAGGCCTGGGTCGTAGATTATGCTCGCCACCGCTATGGCCGAGAAAACGCCCACGCCGCGCAAGCGTGGCAGCAGTTGGCAACCACCGCGTACCGGGCTCCAGCGGGCGATCACGCGATCTTCGACCGCGCGCCGACGCTGGGCGGCGGACGGGGCGGGGCCGCGTACAGCCAGACCAATCTCGTCGAAACCTGGCGGGCCTTGCAGCAAGCGGCGGACGAATTGCAGGACGCGGACACGTATCGCTACGATCTGGTGAACGTCGCTCGGCAAGTCTTGTCCAATCACGCCTCGGTGCTGCACCAGGAGGTGCTCAAGGCGCGGCGGGCGAAGGACGCCGCGGCGTTGGAAACCGCCACCGCTCAATTCCTGCAGTTGTTAAGCGAACTAGACGAACTACTGGCCACGCGCCGCGAGTTCCTGCTGGGCCGCTGGCTGGAGGACGCCAAACGCTGGGGCACGACGGACGCCGAACGGGCCAAGTTCGAGTGGAACGCGCGCCGCGTGCTGACGCTGTGGGGCGAGGGGCCGGCGATCGACGACTACGCCCGCAAGCAATGGTCCGGAATGATCTCCGGGTACTATCGGCCGCGCTGGGAGCAGTTTTTCCATGAGTTGACGCAGTGTCTGCGGCAGGACAAGCCGTTCGACGAGAAAGCCTTCCACGCCGCGCTGCGGCCGTGGATGGCCGAGTGGTCGAGCAGGCGTGAGTGCTTTCCCGCTGAACCCCGCGGGGACAGCGTCGCCGTCGCCGCCAGGCTGTGGTCGAAGTACGAAAACGCATTTCGCCCCAACGCCGTCAGCTTGACGACGGGCAAGCCGACAAGCTGTTCCTCCGCCCTGCCGCCGCACCCGGCGCACCTGGCCAACGATGGCTGGAGCAACGGGACCGACGCGTTCTGGGCGACGGATGTCACGAAGGACCCGGACGCCTGGTGGCAAGTCGACCTGGAGCAGGCAGCGATGGTCGGGCGCGTGGTCGTCGTGTGTTACTATGGCGACGAGCGGTTCTACGGATTCATGGTCGAAACGTCGCTGGACGGTAAGACGTGGGACATCGTGGCTGACCGGCGAGACAACCGCGAGCCCTCGACCGCCGAGGGATACACCTGCCGCTTTCCGCCGAGGAGCGTCCGCTACATCCGCATCCGGCAACCCCACAATTCGGCGAACACCGGGCGGCATCTGGTCGAAGTGATGGCGACGGCCCGGTAGCCGTACCGAGTTTGTCAACAGGAGCTGATGATGACTTCGTTCGTTCGATGGTCGATCGCGATCGTTTTGGCGTCTGTCGGTCCGCTGGCAACCGCCGCCGATTTGTATGTCTCACCCGCGGGCAACGACGCCTGGAGCGGTACGCTGGCCAAGCCGAACCAGGCCCGCACCGACGGGCCGCTCGCGTCTCTGGTCGGCGCACGGGACGCCATTCGCAAGCTCAAAGCCGCCGATGGACTCCAGCAACCGATTTGCGTCCGCGTGCAAAGCGGCGAGTACGCGATCCGCGAACCGCTGGTCTTCGAGCCGCAGGATTCCGGCACGGAGGCATGTCCGATCACGTACGTCGGCGAGGCGAGCCAGCGGCCGATCGTCTCCGGCGGGCGGCGGATCACCGGCTGGCAGAAGCAGGGCGGCCGCTGGATCGTCCAGTTGCCCGAAGTGCAGGCGGGCCAGTGGACCTTTGCCTCGCTGTGGGTCAACGGCCAGCGGAGAATCCGGGCACGGATGCCGAACGCAGACTATTTCTACACGGCCGGCAAGGCTCCGCCCATCCGCGACCCGAAGACCGGCCAGCTCGCTTCCAGCGCCCACGTCGCGTTCCGCTTCAAGCCCGGCGACGTCCGTCGGTTCAGCAACCTGGATGACGCCGTCGTCGTCGTGTACCAGTCGTGGGAAGTCGGCCATCAGCGGATTGCGTCGCTGGACGAAACGAAGCGGATCGTGACCTTCCGCAGCCGCCTCCCCTGGGCGTTCGACCACTGGGGCGGCAACGTCCGTTACTTGGTCGAGAACGTCCCGGAGGCGTTGGATGCGCCCGGCGAATGGTACGTGGACCGCCCGTCGGGCGTGCTGTCGTACGTTCCGTTCCCGGACGAGGATCTGACCAAGGCGACGGTGATCGCGCCGGTCGCCAAGCAGTTGATTGTGCTCAAGGGCAAACCGGCGGATCGCCAGTTCGTGTCGCAGGTGCGGTTTGAGAACCTGCGGCTGCAGCACACGGACTGGGAGGTTCCCCCGCAGGGCCACGCGGCGGGACAGGCCGCCTGCGACTTTCCCGGCGCGTTCGAGGCCGTGGGGGCGCGGAACTGTTCGCTCGAAGGCTGCGAACTGGCGCACCTGGGGACCTACGGCGTCTGGCTGCGGTTCGGCTGTCAGGACAACCGGATTGCGCGCAACGAAATCCACGACCTGGGCGCCGGCGGCGTCCGCCTGGGCGAGCAGACCAATCCGCGGACGGAGCCGGAAACGGCCCAGCGCAACACGGTCGACAACAACCTGATCCACGACGGCGGCAAGATCGATCCGGGCGCGGTCGGCGTGTGGATCGGCCGGACCAGCTACAACCGGGTCTCGCACAACGAAATCTGCGACTTGTACTACACCGGCATCTCGGTCGGCTGGAGCTGGGGCTATGCCCCGTCCAGCGCCCATCACAACGCGGTCGAATTCAACCACATTCACAACATCGGTCGGGGCGTGCTGGGCGACATGGGCGGCATCTACTGCCTGGGAGATTCGCCGGGGACGGTGCTGCGCAACAATCTGGTCCACGACGTTTACGACCACCATACGGGCTCGCTGGCGATCTATACCGACGAGGGCAGCACGGGCATCCTGATCGAAAACAACATCGGCTACGGCACGACGTACGCCAACTTCCACCAGCACTACGGCAAGGAGAACATCGTCCGCAACAACATCTGGGCGCTGGGCAAGCACCACCAGTTGAGCCGCGCCCGCCAGGAAGACCACACGTCGTTCACGTTCGAGCGGAACATCGTCTACTTTGACAACGGCAAACTGCTCAAAGGCGGCTGGACGAACGACAAGTTCATCATGGACCGGAACCTGTACTGGGACACCTCGCGTCCCGACGGCGACCTGCGGTTCGGAGAGGCGACGCTGGCCGAGTGGCGGGCGCGGGGCCACGACCGGAACTCGCTGATCGCCGATCCCAAATTCGTGGACCCGGCCAACTTTGACTTTCGCCTGCAGCCCGATTCGCCGGCCTTCCAACTGGGCTTCGTCCCTATCGACGTCAGCCAGATCGGCCTGTATGGCGATCCGGAGTGGGTGCGCGCCCCCCAGCGGATCCAGCGGCAGGTGTACGTTCCCAAGCCGCGTCCGGAACCGCAGCCGACGCCTGTCCAGGACGATTTCGAGGAGGCTTTTGCGGGCCTGACGCCGGAGGGGCCGACCGTGAGTGCGGAGACTGTGGGCGTCATTCTCGTGACCGACGAGGTCGCCGCCGGGGGAAAGCAGAGTCTGAAGTTCAGCGACGCGCCGGGCCAGAAGTACAGCTTCAATCCGCATCTGTGGTATTCGCCCCGTTTTGCCGCTGGCCAGGTGTTGGGAAGCTTCGACGTGCGGATCGAGCCGGGCGCGATCGGGCATTTTGAGTGGCGCGAGTACGAAGGCGGCTCCTACCGGATCGGACCTTCCGTGCGGATCGAAGGCGATGGGAAACTGCGGTCCAAGAGCGGGCAACTCGGCCAGGTGCCGTTGAGCCAGTGGCTGCATCTCGAAATCATCTGCCGGCTCGGGGATGCCGCGGACGGCAAGTGGACGCTGCGTTATGGTCCGCGGGGCGGGGAACCCGTTGAAGTCGAACTGCCGTGCGACCCCAAGTTCCGCAGACTGGACTGGGCCGGCTTCATCGCCGACGCGACCGTCGCCGCCGAGTTCTATGTGGACAACCTGAAGATCGTCCCCAAACCGTCACCGTGAGCGGATGCCGGCGGTCGCCCTCTTGCGTCAAAACGTCCTGTGCAGGCGGACTGGCGAGCCGAAAACGGGCATCCACCCCGCAACGGTCCGTGAAACGCCGAGGGGGCCGCGCCGGCCGAATCATTCCGGCACCGGTTCCAGCGGACTGTGAGCGACCAGGAAGCTCTTTGTGCCGCCGCCCTGGACGAATTCGATTTGGGCTTTGCGTTTCAGTCCACTGCCACTGACCGACAACACCATCCCCGTGCCGTAATCGGGGTGCCAGACCATCATTCCCGGCACGAAGAGCTGGACGCGGCCGCTGCTCGGAGCGGCGTGGCCGGATCGGTTGCCCCGCCGCGACTCGCCGTCCTGGGAGTCGTCCTCGTCGTACTCGACCGGCGAGTCCTGTACGAAATCTTCGTCCGACCAGACCGAGCCGCGGCGGCGGGGCCGTTCGTCCCGATCGTCCGAATCGTCCAGACCGCCCAAGTCGTCGCCGTCATCCCGACGGTCGTCGAAGTCGTCGTCGGCATCCAGCTCCGACGGGTACCCAACCGGTTCGCTGTAGCTGAGTTCTTCTCGGGGCAACTCCATCAGAAACTGGCTGGGAATCGTCGGGCGGCGTTCTCCCCGGAAGGCCCGATACTGGGCGCAACTCAACTGCAACTCCTGCTTGGCGCGGGTGATTCCGACGAACAGCAGTCGCCGCTCTTCTTCGATCTTCTCCGGATCCTCGCTGCTGCGTTCGTGCGGCAGCAGGCCGTGTTCGGCCGCGACGATGAAGACCACCGGGAACTCCAGTCCCTTGGCGGCGTGCAGCGTCATCAGCGTGACTCGGTCCTGTTCCGTTTCCAGCGCATCCGTGTCCGCGACCAGGGCGGCTTGCTCCAGGAACAACTCCAGCGCTTGTTCGGCTTCCGGATGCTGCCGGTCAAACTCCTCGGCCGCCGTCAGCAATTCTTCGACGTTGGCCAGTCGCTCCTGGTCCTCCTCCGAGTCCGACTCGGCCAGCCAGTCGCGGTAACCGGACTCGCGCAGGACCGCGACCATCGTCTCCTGCAGGGGACCGCCCGCGTGCAGGCTCATGCGGTCGAGGGCCGCGACGAACTTGGCGATCTGAGTCGCCGTGCGTTTCGGGATCGCTTGGACCAGGCCGGATTGGCGGGCCGCGTCCAGCAGGCAAATCCGTTTGCGGCGCGCGTAGCTGGTCAGCCGTTCGAGCGTCGTCTTGCCGATGCCCCGCGCCGGCGTATTGATGATCCGCAGCAGGGCCAAGTCGTTTTGCGGGTTGTTCACCAGGTGCAGATAGGCCAGGACGTCCTTGATCTCCTTGCGCTGGTAGAACTCCAGGCCGTTGACGATCTGGTAGGGGATGCCCTGCAGTCGCAAGGCGTGTTCGATTGGCCGCGAGAGGGCATTGACGCGGTAAAAGACGGCGCAATCACCGGGCCGGCGGCGTCCGGCAAGGACTTCTTCGGCAATCCGTTGGGCGATCCCATCCGCTTCGTCCGAGCCTGTCGGATAGACCACCAAACGCACGGGCGAGGCCGGCGGATTGTCGGTAAACAGCCTCTTGGGCTTCCGCCGGACGTTGAACGAAATCAGGTGGTCCGCGACTTGGAGGATGTTCGGCGTGCTGCGGAAGTTCTGTTCCAGCCGCACGACGGCCACCCGGGTGAAATCCTTCTCGAACTCCAGGATGTTGCTCAGGTTCGCGCCCCGCCAGCCGTAGATCGACTGGTCGGGATCGCCGGTGACCGCCAGATTCGGATGGTCGATCGACAGGGCCCGCACGATCGCGTACTGGGCGAGGTTGGTGTCCTGGTATTCGTCGACCAGGATGTAGCGGTAGCGCGCGTCGAGTTGGGCCCGCAGCTCCTCTTGCTCGCGCAGCAGCGTGGCGACGTGCAACAGCAGGTCGTCGAAATCGCAGGCGTTGGAGGCGATCAGCCGCTGTTGGTACTCCGGATAAACGCGGGCGACGATGGCCCCCACCGTGCTGTTGGCCCGCGGCACGTATTGGTCCGCCGTGACCAGGCTGTTCTTGGCCCAGCTGATCGCGCTGGCAATCGCTTCCGGCGAGGTGTGCGTGATCGGCTCCGCGCGGCTGTGAAGGACCTCTTTGAGCACTCGGCGGCTGTCATCCGCGTCGTAGATGGAGTAGTTCTCGTGCAGGCCCACCAGCGTCGCGTACTGCCGCAACAAGCGGGCACAGAACGAATGAAAGGTCCCCATCCACACGCCGCGGCACTGCGTCAGGCGTTCGACCCGCTGGCGCATCTCGTCCGCAGCCTTGTTGGTGAACGTCAGCGCCAGGATCTGACCGGGCGCCACACCGTGCAGCAGCAGATTGGCGACGCGGTGCGTGACCACCCGCGTCTTGCCGCTGCCGGGGCCCGCCAGAATCAACAACGGGCCGTCGATGTGCGCGGCCGCTTCCCGCTGGGCCGAAGTCAGCGAAGCCAGCAAGCCGGCCGGGTCGGAATTGGGGAGCGAGTCTTCCATCGCCGGCAAAGGTACCACAAGAAAAATGCGTCTTCAAGGGCCGCGAGGGACGCGGGAGTCGCCGCGACGGGCCGATCCCCGATTGTCCGGAACGCTCTCCCCGTGTATCGTGCCCCCCATGCGTTACTACGGCACGGTCATCCGGCCGCCCAGCGAGGCCGACAGCTATATCTTGCAGGTCACCTACGGCTGCTCGCACAACCGCTGTACCTTCTGCGGGACGTACCGGGACAAGCCGTTTCAGGTCCGTCCCGCCGAGGAGGTCCAGCAGGATTTGACGCTGGCCCGGCAGATCGTCCCCGACACCCGCCGCGTGTTCCTGGCCGACGGAAATGCCCTGGTGCTCAGTGCCCGCCGCTTGGTGACCATCCTGGACTCGCTGGCCGCCGCCTTTCCCAACTTGCAGCGGGTGGCCGCCTATGCCAACGCCCGCGACCTGCTGCAGAAGAGCCGCGAGGAGCTCGCGTTGCTCCGCGACAAGGGACTGCGACTCCTGTACCTGGGCCTGGAAAGCGGCCATGACGAGGTGCTCCGGCGGATCCACAAAGGCGCGACAGCGGCCGACATGATCGAAGCCGTGCGGCGAGCCCAGGCCGAGGACATCCGGGTCTCGGTCATCGGCCTGCTGGGCATCGGCGGGCAGGAACTGTCCCTGGCCCACGCCGAGGCGACCGGCCGCGTGGTCAGTGTCATGGATCCCCGCTACCTGTCCCTGCTGACGCTGATGCTCGTCCCCGGCACGCCGCTGTACGAGCAATGGCGGCAGGGCACTTTTCAGCCGCTGGAGCCGGAAGCCCTGTTAAGCGAACTCCGACACATGCTGCTGCACCTGGAGAGACTTTCCGGATGCGTCTTTCGGACCAATCACGCCTCGAACTACCTGCCGCTGGCCGGGACCCTGCCGAAGGACAAGCCGCGTCTTCTGGCCACGCTGGACGCGGCGCTCAGCCGTGGCCGAGCCGTCCTTCGCCCCGAAGCCTGGCGGGCGTTGTAGGACGACACTGCAGGTGGTCCCGTGTTCGGCCGCGTCGGCCATCGGGGCGAAACGCGTCCGACCGCGGTTCTGGCTGCGGCAATCCGGCAGGTAACGGTGGCACGCCTGGCGGTGGCCAACTCCATCGGCAGGGAACGGCCCCGTCCGCTGATGCTGTCGTCACTTCCGCGACACGTCAATCCGCTATGCCCGCTCGGCCCTGAGCCTGGTCGATCCGGTCGCCCCGCGCACGGGAACCATTCCGGCGCCGCTCGATCCGCTGAAATCGCCAAGCGAATGCCGACGGCCAGCGGTTGCGGTTCGAGCGCGACACCCTGTCGGGCGACGACGAGCCGCCGGCAGCGGGCCACCCGCATACTCCTTAAGCCCCCACTCCGCCGCCGCCGCCCACGCGGCTCAAGCAGTTGCGGGCCGAGCACACCGCCACCGGCCTGCCGCCGGACTAGGCGTCTTCCATGACTTCGACTTCCTTGGCCTTGGCCAGGCTGCTGATCTTGTCCTCGTAGGACTTCGTCAGGTCTTGCACGGATTCCTTGGTCTCGTCGCGTTCGTCCTCGCTCAGTTCCTTGTCCCTCTCCGCCTGGTCGGCGGCCTTGTTGGCGTCGCGGCGAATGTTGCGGATCGAGATCCTGGTTTCTTCGGCCAGTTCCTTCACGCGGCTGACCATTTTGCGGCGAGTCTCCGTGGACAAGGGCGGGATGTTGAGGCGAATCAGGCGGCCGTCGTTCTGCGGGTTGAATCCCAGGTCGCTGGCGATAATCGCTTTCTCAATGTCTTTCAGCGTGCCGGGATCGTAAGGCCGGATGACAATCTGCGTCGGTTCCGGAACGCCGATCGAGGCCAGTTGCTTGATGGGCGTCGTCGACCCGTAGGCCTCGACGCGCAGGGAATCCACCAGCCCGGGATTGGCTCTTCCCGTCCGGATTCCCGCCAGGCTGGTCTTCAGGACGGAGACCGCTTTGTCCATCCGCTCTTCGGCGTCAAACAGGATTTCTTCGGAGTTCATCTGGAGTCTCCCGCGTCACGGAGTGCCTGATCTGGATTCGACAAGTCGTTTTCGGACCCCCGTCAGCGCGGCCGCGGGAATCGTCCGGACCGTCTACTTGGCGGCGATTCGCGTGCCCACTTTTTCGCCGCTGACGGCCCGCTGGATATTGCCTTCTCTACGGTAGTTGAACACCAGGACCGGAAGATCGTGCTCGCGGCATTGGGCAATGGCGGTGCCGTCCATCACGCGGAGGTTACGTTCCAGGACGGCGGTGTACGTCAAGTCGTGATACAGCACCGCGTGGGGATTCCTTTCGGGGTCCTCGCTGAACACGCCGTCCACGCGTGTCGCCTTGAGCAGGGCCTGGGCTTCCAATTCCAGGGCCCGCAGCGCGGCGGCCGTGTCGGTGGTGACGAACGGACCGCCCGTGCCGGACGCCAAGATGGTGATCCGGCCCTTCTCCAGATGGCGGCGGGCGCGGCGGCGGATATAGGGTTCGCAGACGCCGTCCATGCGAATCGCCGACATCAACCGCGTCTCGCAGCCAAGCGACTCCAGCGCGTCCTGCAGCGCCAACCCGTTAATCACCGTGGCCAACATGCCCATGTAGTGCGCCGTGGCTTCCTGGATGGCGGTGCTGTGGTCCTTGAATTGGGCGCCCCGCAGGATATTGCCGCCGCCGATCACGACGGCCATTTCACAGCCTGTGCCGCGTGCCTGCTGGATCTCGCGGGCGATGTGGACGACTTCCTCCATGCTGATGCCCCGCTCGCCGGCGCGGGTGAAACTCTCGCCAGACAGCTTGAGAACGACGCGGCGGAAGCATTGCAGCACAGGGCTGGAAAGCGGTTCAGACATCGTTGCTGCCGGGCTATTGCTGCCCGATCTCCCAGTGGACGAAGCGTTTGATGGTCATTCCCTTCTGCTCGGCCATCTTGCCGACAGTCTCTTTGTCGCCCTTGACAAACGGCTGCTCCAGCAAGACCTTTTCGGCGAAGAAATTGCGCAACCGGCCCTCGACCATCTTGTCCACGATGGCCGCGGGCTTGCCCTCTTTCAACGCCGCCTCCCGCAGAATCGACCGCTCCTTTTCGATTTCGGCCGGGTCCACATCCTCGCGACTGAGCGCCAGAGGACGCATGGCGGCGATGTGCATGCAGACGTCCTTGGCGACTTCCGGACCGCCCCCGACGGCCTCGACGAGCACGCCCGCGATGGTCGATGCATTGTGGCCGTAGCCGCCGCAGGAACCGTCGACGCGGACCATCCGCTCGACGTTGAACACCTCGCGGATCCGATTGAACAGATCGTCTTTCTGCTCCCGCAACGTGACCCCGGCCTTGCTGGGCGAAGGCTGGTCGAGCAATTCATCCGGCGTCTGCGCCCCAGGCCCTGTCGCCAACTGACGCGCCAGATCGTTCGCCAATTGGATGAACTCTTCGTTCTGCGCCACCGGGTTGCTCTCGCACTTCAGTTCCACCATCGCGCCCACCGGCGGATCGTAACTGGCGAAAATGCCGAATCGTCCGAACGCCGTTTCGCGGGACGAACGCTTGCTCAGCACCTGGGCGCCGCGCTCTCGCAGCCAGCGAACGGCGGCTTCCGCATCGCCGTTGCACTCGCTGAGCGCCTGCTTGCAGTCCATCATGGGAAGTCCGGTTTGCTCCCGGAGGGCTTTTACTTGTGCCGCACTAATAGCAGCCATGCGGGTATCTCCTGATCTGGTAAGTCTTGGGGTATCTGAATTACGGCGCAAGCCGGTCAACCGTTTGGTCTGGGCGACCGGCAAGGCAGGTGCAGGGCGTTCACTCCGTGGCGGGAACGTCGGCCGCGTCCTTGTCCGGCGCGGCGGCGGAGGTCTCTCCACCGTCCCGCCGGGCAGGCAGCGCCGCTTTGCCGGCCAGCACGGCGTCCGCCAAATGCCGAGCGATCAACTCGATCGACCGGATGCCGTCATCATTGCCCGGGATGGGCAGGTCTACTTCGTCGGGGTCACAGTCGGTGTCGATCAGCGCGACCGTGGTAATGCCCAGCTTGCGGGCCTCGCGCACCGCGTTTTTTTCCTTCTTGGGATCGAACACCACCAGGCACTCGGGCAACCGGTTCATGGTGCGAATACCGTTCAGGTTGCGATACATCTTGCGGTATTCACGATTCAGGGCCGACTGCATCTTCTTGGAGTAGGTGGCCAGTTCCTCGCCGGATCGCAAGGCCTCCAATTCTTCCAAACGTCCCAGCCGACTGCGCACGGTGCGGAAATTCGTGAGGCATCCGCCCAGCCATCGCTCGCTCACGAAAGGCATGCCGCACCGCAGTCCTTCGCGTTCGATGGATTCGCTGGCCTGCCGCTTGGTCCCGACGAACAAGATCAGGCTGCCGCCGACCGACACTTGGGTGAGATACTTCTTGGCCCGCAACAGACCTCGCACGGTTTCACGAATGTCGATGATGTGAATCAAGTTCTTGCGGGCGTAGATATACGGCGCCATCTTGGGATTCCAGCGACTGGCGCGATGCCCGAAATGCACACCTGCTTCGACCAATTCTTTGACAATCGACTCTGTCACAACAAATCTCCTACACGCCGCTGGGGCCATGAGGGCACGCGCCCCCACAGGTCTGCACCTTCGCCCTTCGGCGAGCACAAAATGAGGGTTGGCAACCGAAAACGCCTACGAGCAGCCACGTTAGAATCTGCACGAGACGCTTTTGTGAAGCCCAAAATGTATAGTGCGGTTTGCTGAGGGTCAAGGCGGATGAACCTCTGGTTCCCAAGGCCTGCGGAAGAGTCGAGACCAGGAGGATTTCATAATCGTCTGTAACCCGTTGCCAGACAAAGGATTGGGAACGGCGGTTGAGAGGCCGCGGTGAGACACTCGAAAATGCCGCCAAGATCCGGGCAATGGACAACGACGAAGCGGCCAGACGCCCGCAAAAGACCGTTGTTGCTCGTCCTGCCAACGTGTACATCGGCGGTGGGCGAGAGATGAATGAGCTACCTTCCGCCGGGCGCAGCCCCGTTCGGCGGGTCCGATGACTGCTGCGGGTCGGCCATCAAAGCGCGGACAAAGTCGCACGCGGCTTGCCGGATGCCGGGACACGAACTCTCCCTCGGTCCTGCCACGTTGAGCACGCGGATTTCGTTTTCTTTGATCCATTGGCGGACCGACGCGGGGTCGGCCTTCTTGCCCAATTTCACCAGCAGACAGGGCTTTCCGCATTTGGCCGCCAAGCGTCTTGTCAACTCGGTCCCCCCAACCACGCGATGCCAAAACAGGATGAGGGTGCCGTCGGAATGGAGGACATTCAGTTCGGTGCGGGCCGGGTAGTCCGGACTGTCCGTCTCACGCAGCCGATATTTCGCGGAGATGCGGCCGTCTTCCGCAATCCGGCCACGGGGGCACCAGCCGCCGTGTTCGATACCCAGTTCGATGGCGGCATCCAGGGCGCCGCGGTCCACGCCCGTCTGGCCACCCGAGACAATCCGCTGCACAAACGTACGCCGCTTGCCGTGTTTCATTCCCCCATCGTACCCGAGTGGGACCGAGGGTTTCAACCGTGCGAACTACCGCTGGCTGGGCGGGGCGTCCAGCGAAGAGATTGGCAGCAGGTCGGCGATGTGCGGGTTCACGGTCAGGGACCTCGTCGGGGCATTGGACCTGGGTTCCGAGCCGAGCCCGCCCAAAAAAACGCCTGCGGAATCTCCCGAACTCGGTGGAGCGGCGACCTCGGCGCGCAGGATCGTCGGCTGCTGCTTGACGCCCTGGCTTGCGGGAAACGCATCGTCCGGCGTCTCCTCGCGGATCGCATTTGCCGGCAGATCCGCTTCGGAGGACAAGCAACCTTGCGCCGACAAGATGACCAACGCGGTGCAAACCGTAGCTGCAGATGCGAACAGTTTGGCCCTAAGAGTCATGGCAGTCCAGCTTTCGGACGGTGCTGTCAATGGCAGCAGGTTGTTCCCCCTGGAATGAAGCAAGCGCCGGCGAAGCGTCAGGAGTTAGAACCGGGCACGATGCTGCTGCATCCACCCTGGCCATTGCGCGTTCGACTTGCTCGCCCCACCCGCGTCTGATTATCGGCAAAACCGCGCCAAAAGGCTGAGACAAAACGACGCGACAAAACGGTTTGCGAGCTGAACCGGATCAAACCAGGCGTGCTGCCGCCCGCAGGCGAGCGCTGCGACTGCGCGGGTTTTCCGCGGATTCCTGGTCACTGGCCCGGACGGGCTTCTTGCAGAGATTCTGCAGTCGCGGATCGTGGCGAAACGCCTCTTTGACCAAGCGATCCTCCAGAGAATGGAAACTGATCACAACGAAACGACCGCCGGGGCGCAGACAGTCGGGGATCCGCTTCAGAGCGAGTTGCAGCGAGCCCAATTCATCGTTGACGGCGATTCGAATCGCTTGAAACGTCCGTGTCGCCGGATCGATGCCATGCCCGCGACTCCGGGGTACGCAGGAGCGGACCAGGCGTGCCAGTTGGTTTGCCGTGCGAATAGGTTGCGTGCGTCGAACCTCGACAATTTTGCGGGCGATTCGGCGGCTGTATCGCTCCTCGCCGTACTGATAGATGAGGTCCGCCAAGGGCTGTTCGCGGAGCCGTTCAAGCAGTTGCCAAGCCGGTTCTCCCTGGGTGGGGTCAAAACGCAGGTCCAGCGACCCGCTGGCGTCGAAGGAGAATCCCCTTGTCTCATCGGCCAGTTGGTCGCTGGACAAGCCGAGGTCCAGCAACACCCCGTCGACGGCCGACAGGCCCAGCTCGCGAACCACTTCGGGCAAATCGGAGAAGTTCGCCTGGGCGACTTTGATCGGTCTTCCCATCAGCGCCCGCTCGGCGACGGCCAGCGCCTGCGGATCGCGGTCGAGGGCCAGCACGAATCCGCCCGAAGCGACTCGCTCGGCCAGGACCCGGACATGGCCGCCCCCGCCCAGCGTGCCATCCACCAACACTTGACCGGGCTGCGGCTGAAGATACTCCAGAACCTCGTTGAGCAGAACGGGGATATGAATCGAACTGGACATAAGCACCTACCCAGGAAGCCCTGGGCATTTCGCAACACAGAAGCCCCGGCTGTTCTGAGAAACAGAGCTCCGTTTCTGACAAAAACCCATGAGCGGGTGCGCAAGCTGTTTGCGCCAGTGGTAGCAGGCGACCCCGGGGGGCGCATCCCTGCCCCCCTTGGTGGGTCGCGCTACCGATCGGTGCGTCTGCGAAGATCCAGCGCACGGATCACCTGTCGCAGTCAAGAGGTCCATCCCTCGACCCGTGGACGCCAACGGCTTCCACGGTTGGCGAGCAGATCAGTTGGTGGCCGCAAACCGATCCACCTGTTCCACGCACGGCGAACATCGGACGTATTCAATCGCAACGGGGTTGGCTGCCGCCAACCGCGTCAAGGATCACCTGTCCTCCGTATTCTATCGTGGCAAATTGGGACGCGATTCGGCCTGTGGCGACTCTGCTTTCGCCTCGGTCAACGCGGACCGCGGCAAGTCCGAAACACGGCTGGCGTCAGGAAAGGCGCGCTCGGCCAGTTCGTCGTAATACGGTTGTGTGCCGCCCAAGTAGGCTTCCCAACGCTGGACGTCCCAGATCTCGACGTGATCGCCCACGCCGAGCAGAACGATGTCCTTGCCAATGGAAGCCAACTGGGCCAAGTCGGCGGGCAACCTCACTCGACCCTGTTTGTCCAGTTCCACCATCTGAACCTGACCGTAGAACAAACGGTGAAAAGCTCGAATGTCCCGATTGGTTCTCGATCCACACGCCAACTGGCCGGTCACGTTCGCAAAAGCAGCCTCGCTGTACAGTTCCAAGGAGCCGTCCGTACCGGGTGCCAAGTACAGCACCGAACTGTCGGCAGCCCCCATCGCTTCCCGAAGCGGCCGCGGGATGGCGAAACGGAGCTTGTCGTCCAGCGATCGACGGAACTTCCCCGTCAGGAGCATGTTTCACCACTTTCTACCAAAATCTCCCACACGGCTCCAAACATACCCACTTCCGACAAGTCGTCAACACGCACACGACTGTGCCAATCGCGAACATTTTGGAGCTTTGTCGTAGAGTCCGACTGCGTTGGGACTTCCGAACGACGATGAGGAGAAACAAATTCTCAACTTTTTTTCGGCAGGTCAGAAAGTGGCGAAAATGCTGTAATTCAGTATAGATGCAACATCGCCCTTCACGTGTGGTGCAGGGCGTCCTCCCCGTTCGCGGCGACAAGACGCGGCAAACCGGTCAGATGCAGACTCGGTTGCGGTTGAAGTCCGCGGCGGCTTGGCTCATGGCGCGCACGTTTTCCGGAGGCATGCCGATGGTCACGGCACCGCCCAAGGAGAGGATCAGAGGGTGATCGCCCGCGGAGCGCAGCACGTCCAGCGCGGCGTCGTAGACCTGCTGCGGCGTGCCTTGGACGCCCAATTCCAGCGGGCTCACGTTGCCCATCAGGCACATCCGCCCCCCGAGTCGTTCGGCGGCCCAGGTGACTTCGGTCTGTTTTCCCCAGTTCAGCACGTCGAAGCCGGTGTCGGGCAGCAGATCGATGCAGGCCACGATGGGAGCGTCGTTGTGAAAGACTTTGACCCAATCTGCGGGGAAGGCATCGCAAATCCGCTTCAGAAAGGGGTGGGCGAACTCCAGATAGTGCTTGCGCCCGATGAACCCCACGATATCATCCAAGACGAGAATTCCCTCCACGCAGTCGCCGAGCACCTCGACTTGCGCCTTCATAAAGTCGATGGCCAGCTGGGTGGTCAAGTCGAACAGTTGCTTGGCGCGCTCCGGCTGGTCCACGATGTCGACCATCAACTCGGTGACGCCTCGAAAGAAGGACGCGATGGTCAACGGCCCCCGGGCATGGACCACGGGAATCGTGTAACCGGCTTCGAAAATGCGCTGCTTCAGTTTCTGAAAGCGATACAGGCACAGCGGCATGTAGCCGTCGGTGCGGGGATTGGGGAGTGTCAGCGCGTCGAGTTGATCGAGCGGAAACGGCAGATGCTCGACGTCCGGGAGTCGCTTTTCGTAGACGTGCATGCGGGTGCCCAGCGCGGATGGTTCGGCCCCCATGCCGATCTCCGACCACCAGGACGGGAACCAGATCACGTCGGGGAAATCCTGCATGATCCGCAGGTTGGCTTGGAACCACGCTTCCGGATCGAAGAAGTAGTCCCAGTGGCTGATGCCGCTGTAGGGCGGAATCCACGGGCAATCGACGATCAGGGACAGCGGGACGGGTCCGCCCCGATTCTGCCGTTTGGCGGCCGTCTTGAACTGTTGCCATTGTTCGGGTCGCATCGCGGTTCCTTTCTGTTTTCAGACGTCGCACACCCGGACGCCGTGCCGCAGGGCAGCCAGCTTGTCCTTCCAGGTGGGGATAAACTCGTGCGCCACGAAGCCGCGGTAGCCGACTTCCAACAAGGTCCGCATCACGGCCGGATAGTTGATTTCCTGGTTCTCGTCCAGTTCGTTGCGGCCCGGCACGCCCGCGGTATGGACATGACCGATGTACTCCTTGTACTGGCGGATGCGGCGGATGACGTCGCCGTTCATGATTTGGACGTGGTAGACGTCGAACAGCAGCTTCATCCGCGGCGAATCCACCTGCTTGATCAGATCGATGCACCGGTCCACATCGTCGCCGAAGTAGCCCGGATGCCCTTTCATCGGGTGCGTATTGTCCCGCGTGTTCAGGTGTTCCAGGCAGAGATTCACGCCTTTTTCTTCGGCGTACGGGGTGACCTGCTTCCAGCATTCGACGCAGTTGCGACTGGCCTGCTGGTCGGAAACGCCCGGCACGCGCATCCCGGTGAACGTAATCACGTTCGGACTGCCGAACCGTACCGCCACGTCGATGGCCTCGCGGAGTTTTTCGACGCACATCGCGCGGTTTTCCGGGTCCAACGGGCCCTTCGTAAAACCGTGGCTGCCGACCAGAGAGATTTTCATGCCGCGTTCGCGGATTTGGGGATAAACATCGCGGCTCATGCCCTCCATCGCCGGCATGCCCATCCGTTGGCATGCCGCGATCACTTCGGCGGCCGGCAGCGGGTTGTAGCACCAGCCCATGACGGAGTGTTGAATCCGGCCGTTCTGGATGCGATAATCTTCCGGCGGAGCGGGCGGTGTTCCGGTTTCCGACGCACGCGCCGGGCGGGCGGGCACCCAGGCGCCCGCGCAGGCGGCGGCCGCGCCGGCACAGAAGGTCCGTCGAGAAACGCGGGGGCGGTTGGCTGGGGGCGGTTGCATTCACAAGTCTCCTGCAAGGGGTTCCGGCCGGCACCGCTCGCGGCGGGGCGGACGTCATCAACAGAACACAGCAAGCCGTCATTCTACCAAGCAACCCAGGCCCCGAACACTTGGCCGGCGCTGATTCGCCGTTTGCGCCAGCCGGGGCCGGAGAGGGTGTTCCCCCCGCCCATGCGCTGTGGCACAATAGGGGCAAGTGAAATGCCGCAGTACCCGGGAGCATTCCGCTCATGCGCCGTCCGACCGTTCCTTCGCATTGGGTGCCCTTCATCAGCGACTCCGGCTGGTACTCGCTCTCCCACCCGCCGACCTGGAAGGCCGAACGCCGGGACCCGTGGCTGGTCTTGCACGCGCCGCAGGAAGAAGCGCGGCTGTCCTTCCATTGCGTGCAACTCGTTCGCGAGGCCGGGATGTCGGCGGCGGAGGTGGACTTGGCGTCGTTGCTCACGCACCGCGCGGGGCTCGCCAGGCCGGCGCAACTCGATCTCCCCTACGAACACACGGGCCTGGAAGGTCCTGCCAGCCAGTTCGCGGGCTTCTGCGGCGGGGCGAAAGAAGATCGGTGGCGATGGACGCAGGTCTGGCTGATCCGGCACGAATCCCTGCTGCTGTCGGTTTTGTTCTGTCAGGCGGGCGAGCGGGATCCGGAACGCGAGACCCTGGGCCGCCTGATCCTGGCCTCGCTGCGGTTGGCCGCCACGCCGGCCGATCCGGCCGACGTGTTCACCGAACGGTTCATCGCCGAGGCCCGGCGGCAGTACCCGGAACGCCGGATCGAACAGACCGACGTCTTGTCCGTCCGTTTTGGCGACGCCCAACTGGGCCTGTCCAACTTCTACCGGCAGTACATCGCGGCGCCCGAGCGATTCGCCGATTTGGCCAACCAGGTCTTGCAGCGGGCCGAGCAACTGCAATCGATTTCACTGCAGCGGCTTAACCCCACGCTGGACGCGGTCCGCGAACGGATCATGCCGATGCTCTATCCGCAGGCCCCGTGGCAAGGGCAGTTCCCCCAGCACGTGGGCGAGCCCTGGGTCGGCGGACTCGCGATTCTGTATGTCGTCGATCAGCCCGATACGTATTGGTACATTCGCCAGGAACTCCTGGAGAAATGGAAGCTGTCGCCGGAACAACTTCACGAATTGGCCCTGAGCAACCTGACGGTCTACTGGCAAGTCACGCCGATGCACCTGCACGTGGCGGCCGGAGAGCGCGGTCCGAGCATGGTGTTGCCGGCCAAACACGACACGTACAACGCTGTCCGGTTTCTGTGCCCGGATTTCCGGGACCAGTTGCGGGGTCTGTTTGACCGCGATTTCGTGATCGGCTTGCCGAGCCGGGATTTCTTCGCCGCCACAACGGCCCAGTCGCGGGAGCATCTGCAGCATTTCCAGCAACAAGTGCGTTCCGACTACGCCACGTCGGATCATCCCCTGTCCGACCGCTTGCTGCAGGTCACCGCCGACGGCGTGAGTGCCTATGCCCGTTGAGCGGAGCGCACCGCCCGTTCAAGCTCGGCGAAGTGCTTCCGTGATCGCGGTCCACCAAGCGTCCTCCGGGTGTCCCGACTGCGGCTTGCGGCAGGGATCGGTGAACGACCACCACCGCTCGGTCGCGGAGGTTGCGGCGCCAAGAAACCGCGGCCCGTTCCCTCCGGCCGATCGGTTCAAGCCCGGATTGCAGCGATCACAGCGCACCGGGCGAGGGTTGGGCGTGCCCGGCTCAGATGGGATCCGCGCGCGAGCACTCGGCTCCGTCGACAAAGCTGGAGAGCACCCGCGAGCGGAAGGGTTGCTGCAGTTTGCGCACCGCCTTGCACTCGATCTGCCGCACGCGTTCGCGGGTCACCGAGAACACGCGGCCGACTTCTTCCAGGGTGTAGGCGTAGCCGTCCGTCAAGCCGAACCGCATCCGAAGGATCTCGCGTTCGCGGTAGTTCAGGCCCTGCATTACCTCCTCGATCCGCTGTTTCAGCGACTCGCGGTTGGCTTCGCCCAGGGGATCGTCCCGGCGGTGGTCTTCCAGGAACTCGCCGAAATAGCTGTCGTCGTGCTCGCTGATCGGCTGGTCCAGCGACAGCGGCTGGCGGGCCATTTTCAGGATGCAGCGGGTTTCGTCCAGCGACAGGCCCACGCGTACGGCGGTCTCTTCGGGCGTCGGCTCGCGCCCCAGTTCCTGGACCAGTTGCCGCGTGGCGCCGCGGACGCGGCTCATCCCGTCGATCATGTGGACGGGGACCCGGATCGTGCGGCTTTGGTCGGCGATCGCGCGGGTGATGGCTTGCCGGATCCACCACGTGGCGTACGTCGAGAACTTGTAGCCGCGGGCGTGCTCGAACTTGTCCACCGCGCGCATCAGGCCGGTGTTGCCTTCCTGAATCAAGTCCAGGAAACCGAGTCCGCGATTGCGATACTTCTTGGCAATGGAAACGACCAGCCGCAGATTGCCCGCCGACAGCCTGCGTTTGGCGGCGTCGTACGCTTCCCGGTACTCCTGCGTCCTGGCGACGCGGCGGGTGATCGTCGCCGGACTCTCGAACGTGACGCGCATCAGATACCGCAGTTCCTCCCGCAGTTCGCCCAGGTTGCGGCCGAATCGCGAACGGCCCTGTTCGACCTCGCGAATTTCCTCTTTGAGCGCCTTCATGCGGGCCGAGATCTCGACGATCTTGGCGTACAAAGGCTGCAGCCGGTTCGTGCGCAGATTGAGTTCTTCGACCAGCCGCACGCAGCGATTCCGTCGCCGCACCAGGGACGCCCAGGCGGCTCGGCGGATTCGCCGGGGCTGATGCCGGCTGATCGCGATCCGAAAATCCCGCCGGTTCAGTGTCAACAGATTTCGCAACGTCTGAACGTTCGGCCCCAGACGGCGCAGAATCCGGCGTTTCTCCGCCGTGTTGGTCACGGACACTTCCACGGTCCGGTCCAAGCGGAGTTCGCCGTCGCGGACTCGCTCCAGAATCTGGATCGCGCCCTGCAGCATGAAATCATTGGACAGCATGCTGTTCCGGTACAAGGTCCGCGTCCGCTCGATCTCTTGTGCCGCCTCGACTTCCTGGCCGCGATTCAGCAACGGGATCTCGCCCATCTGCATCAGGTACATGCGAACCGGATCGTCCGTGACGCCCCAGTCGCCTCGACGTTCGCCCTGGTCCGCCGACGATTCGAACTCCCCGTCGGCCGCTTCAAGTTCCTCGTCCCCTTCCTCATCCCCTTCCTCGTCGAGATCCTCGTCGGAATCATCCGCGAGATCGTCGTCTTCCCACGAGTCCGACACATCTACGCCGCCTTCCCCCTCCGTACCGGCGTGTTCGAGATCCTCGTCAGCGGAGTGATAGCCGGAGGAGCGTAAGGCAGAATTCCTGACACGATAAGCGATTCCACGACCCGTTCTCTTCAACATGTTGCCCCTTCTGAAGAAGTGTCTTCGGTAGTCGCTGCGGAAGACAAGTCGGTGAATTAGTCGAAGAGATGCACGCCGCGTGCCGAAGCGGCGAATGGGATCTGAAAGAGCCGCTCAAGTTGTTGATGGGCGGGATGTTGCGACGCTTGCCGGGCCGACACCGCCCTCCATCCCGCTGCCCCGCAGCCACCTCGAGTCGTGCGCGAGCAACGTCATGTTTACTTTTCGTAGCGCGGTTTACGCTCCTGTCTCCCAAGGAAGCGCGCCGGACGGGGTATCCTTCCGGTCTCGGCCAGAGCCACTATAATCGACAGCATCGATCGTTTCGCGCCCGCTTCGTCCGCCGGAGGGCGATGCGGGCGCGCTTCGGATTCAGGCCGAGCCGTGCCTCGTGCCGGCCCGGCGGACAGTGCCGTTTCCAGGACCTAGGAAGTGACTCATGGCTGAGAAAAACAGAATCCTGATTGCCGACGACAACCAACCCAACTGCGAACTGCTGGAGGCGTATCTGTGCGACCTGGACTGCGAAATCGCGATGGCCGCCGACGGGCTGGATACCCTGAACAAGGTCGCGTCGTTTCAGCCGGACCTGATCCTGCTGGACGTGATGATGCCCAAGCTGAGCGGCTTCGAGGTTTGCCGCAAACTGAAGGACGATCCGGCGACGAGGCGGATCATGATCCTGATGGTCACCGCGCTCAACGAACTGGGCGACATCGAACGCGCCGTGCAGGCCGGCACCGATGACTTTCTGTCCAAGCCGGTCAACAAGCTGGAACTGGTCAAGCGCGTCGAGAATATGCTGAAACTGAAGGACATCAGCGACGAGAACGAACGCCTGCGGCAATACATCGAGCAGATGGACGAGCACGGCGAGCGATAAGTCGGCAAGAAGGGTCCGCTCTTGCCAACGAAAAGAAGTCCAGCTTTTCGCAACAAGCCGGGCGTGCGCGTCGGGAGGCCGCTTTGGCGTCTTTGTCCGCGTCAGGCACGCTCCGTGCGCGTCTCCGCGTAGGGCCGAATTCATTCGGCCTGGGCGGAATGAATTCCATCCTACTTCGTTGCGGCCGCTGGCCGCGTCAGGGAGCGCCATCCGAGCGGACCGTTTGCCAAGCGTCGCGCGCGTTCTACGGTTTTGGGGCCGGCGTTGCCTTTTCGCTCCCGGCGGCGCTCGCGGCGATACGGTCGCGGAGATTTTGCAGCGACTTGGCGTTCGTTTCGTCCTGGAAGGGATTGGCAGGCGTTTCTCTCGGCGGGCCTCCCGGTCCGCCGCCCGAACCACGCGGCGGCCGAGGCAAGCCGATCGCGTCCAACTGCGATTTCTGGCCCTCGTCCAACAGCGCCAGGATCGCCTCGTGTTTTGCCTTGGCGTCGTCGTCCGTCAACTCTTCCGCTTTCTCGACGTCGGCCAGCGCAGCCGCCAGCGAGGCGCCTTGCTCCTGATTCAAGTCAATGCCGATGCGGCCCGTCAACAGGTCGACCTTGCGGACAAGAGTCGTCAACTCGCGTTTGGGATTCGGGACTCCGCCCATGCCGCCCATGCCGCCGCCGGGACCGCCGCGCATCCCCGCCCTCATTTCGCCCGCACCGCCGCCCGGAGTCGGCATGGCGGCCGACGCGGCGGCGGTTTCGGAGGCAGACTCATCGGGTGGTGCGGCCGCCAGTTGCCGAGCGCCCATCACGCGCAGCGCGCCCAACGTTCCCGCACTGCCCAAGAGGATTCCGACCAGGCCCGCGGCCAGCCAGACCGCGATCGTCTTCTGCGTCCGCTGCCGCTGTAGGATCAGTACGGCGAACATCAGCGTCACCAACGTGACCAAGACAATGCCCAAGCCAATCGTGTCCAAGCCCAGCCGCCACATAGTGCTTCCCTTTCGCTTGAGAAATGCGTCGCCCGCGCCACGGATTGTGCAGCGGACTCAGCACCAGCCTACACCAGCGGCGAGGCCAGTTCCACGGGGGCGGGCCGATGGCGTCGGCGGGCGGGCCCCGGCGGGTGGCGAACCGCTGCGCCGCGTTCGGACCTCAGCGGGCGTCGGAATCGTCCACGCGAGCCCAGAACGGATGTTGCCGGTCCCCGCGCGTGCGGGCGTCCTCCAGCAGAACCTCCGCCCGCGGCTCGACTCGCGAACCGTACGACCGGCCGTTGATGGTCACGCTGACCCGCTGCGAGAAATCGACCATCTCCGGCGACAGCCAGACAGCCGCCCGATCCGCCCCCGAACGCAAAGTCACGCGGCTGTTCTCCAGGATGCGGCCTTCCGTCCGCGCCGGCCGCACCCCGCTGGGCGGCGGCCAGTTCACGGGCAGCACGACCGAGCGGGAGGGCAGGGATTCGAGTTCCGCCCACCAGAAAAAATTGTCCCAGGGCCGCATCGATACGCATTCGAACTCTCGCGGAAAGAACTGGCGGCGGTGCAAGTCCATCCAGCTGAACAACCGCTGGATCTCGTCGATGAAATGCTCGTGGCCGCGGCCCTGGTACACCACCACGGTCGCGTCGTAGGTGTGCTTGTTCAAGTACCGATCCCAGTCCATGCTGTTGCGGCTCATCTTGTCGCCGTCCATCTCGCCCGCCACGAAGTACATGGGGAGGTAGCGGCCGTTCTCCCAGTAACGCGACACGTACTTGTCCGCCGTCGCGACGATCGGGATGATGCCCGCCCACAGGTCCGGATGCGCCAGCCCAAGGTCCCAGGCCGCGTCGCCGCCCATCGAGTGGCCGCTTAAGAACACGCGATCCGTGTCGATGGAAAACCGCCGGCAGGCGTCCCGCAACGGGTATAACACGGCCGCATGTTCGCGCGCGGAAGATCCGTATTCCAGCTGGTGCGGCCTGGTCCACTGCGGCGCCAGGACGATGTACCCGTGCCGCGCCGCCTGGCCCAGTCGGATCTGCGCCTGTTCGTTGTGCATCCCGGCCCACCAGTCGATCTGCTGTTGCGGCGTCGTCCCGGCGCCGTTCAGGGTGACCACGCACGGATAGCGGCGGTACGGATCGTATTCCGGAGGCAACTGGACGTAGTAGGGGATGTCCGGCTCACCGGTCAATCCGGCCGCCACGAGTTCATACCAGCCGGGCGGCGAGTCCGCCTGGGCCTCCGTCTCGACCGGCGGCTTCATCTGCGCCAGCACCTTGGCCAGATAGCTCGGCGAACTGCCCTCCAGACTGGCCAACGCGCCGAGGATCCCGTCGCGCTCGGCCTGCTGCGGACTGGCCATGTACTGCCGCACGAGCTTGCGGACCTGAATCAGCGAAGTGGCCACCGCGACGTTCTGGTCGCCCGAACCGGCGCCCAACAGCCAGCCGCTGACGGCCAGCGCAAGCTTCTGTTCGGCGGACAGTGCCGGATCGTTCGCCAGTCGCAAGTAGTCGGCCAGGCGATCGTAGGTCGTGAGGTTCAAATCGGCCTTGATCTCCTCCACGAGCGGCTCGAATTCGCCGCGGACGCGCGAATCCTTGACTTCCGCCGCGTGGGCGGCGAGCCTGGCCAGCGTCTGCTCGCCCTGCTCCTTGAACTTCGCGTATTCCTCCAACATGTCACGGACCAGCAGCAACAGTTCGCCGGCGACGCCTTCGGCGGGGAAACGTTCCAGCATGCTGTACGCCAGCCGATGCTGGCCGGATTTTCGGCGGAGTTCGATTTCCTGGATCATCCGCTTGGCGCCGGCCTGGTACAGCGCGGTGACCTGTTTGTTCAGGTCGGCCAGATCCGGGAACTCGGCGATGACGCTCTGCAATTCGGCCCGCGCGTCGGTGTAGCGTTCGGATTGGATGTACAGCCGCACCAGCCGCAACCGCTGGTCGGCGTCCTGGGGGTCGATCGCCTTCAGTAGGATCTTGCTCAGCGTGTCCCGCGGAATGGAACTCGTGGCGATCCGCATGTCCCAGACGTAGGCGCTGCGCGCCGCCAGCCCTTCCACCCTGGTATAAACCGGCGTCACCTCGGTGATTCCCTGAATGACGTCGATGGGCCCCGTGCCCGTGCTCATTGTAAAGATGCGCCGGCCCCACTCGTCGAAAGGCGTAATACGGATGATCGGCCCGACCGCGGCGACCCGCCGCGTGCCCTTCGCCACCCGCTGTTCGACGCGGATCTTCTCCACGTTGGCTTGGCCCGGCACGATGGCCTGCGTCTGGATCTGCGAAAAGAACGTCCGTCGCAAGTTGTCGTCCACAAACACGATCTGCCGGACCTTGACTTGGCCGGCGCTGCTCTGCGGGTTCAGCGGGTCTTCGCCCAGCGACCCGATCTTGCCGATGCTCCCCTCGAATTGCATCCCGTTCCTGAGCGTTGCGACATCGGCCTCCGCGGCCGCGGTCCACCAGGCGGCGGCCAGCAGAATGGCCCCTCCGACGCGCTGCCTTGCCCGCACACTGTTACCTGTCCTCATCGGCTCCTCGCTTCCCGGAAAACCTCGAACGGTTCTGGGGAGAATCAGTCCCTTGGTCTATTCTGACCGGCGAGGGCGGGGTTCGTCAACGAAGCGGCGGTCCCGCTGCCACCGATTTGACGCAACGCGGTTTCCGGATATGATGCAGGCGTCCCGAAACTCAGGATCGGATCCCCAGCGGAGTTCCTTTCATGGCGACCGACAAGCCCGTGTCTCTCAAGTTGCAGCCCAGCGAAAGCGTGGTCCTGCAGGTGGCCGCCCAATTGTACTCGGCCTACGTGATCGCGGGCCGCGTCCGGGAAGGCGACGAGCCGGCGTGGCTGGAGCGGGCGCTGCGCGAAGCCGTGACCCTGGCCGAAGCCGCCGACGCCGCGGTGATCAGCGACGACGAAATCAGCGGCCAACCGGACCGCGGCCGACTGCACAACCGTTACGACTGAGGGACGCCGGGCGAGGGCCGCACGCCAGGCCCGCCGGCCCGCACGGCAACGGAGGCCGAAAGAACGTCCCCGTTTCGGCGAGAACTGGCGGCAAGCCAAGACACTCGCTGACTCGCAAGGTGGAGTCCGCAGCGACTTTGCTTGGAGAGCGTCCTCTGCGCCACCACACGGCTTGCCAGCGGGGAGCGGTGTTCAAGACCAGCGATGCCCTGGACGAAATCGGTTGCCTTCGCCACCACGTTGCTCGCCAGCGTGGAGCGGTGTTCAACACCAGAGATGGCCACGAAGAAATCGCTTGCCTTCGCCACCACGCTGCTCGCCAGCGTGGAGCGGTGTTCAACACCAGAGATGGCCACGAAGAAATCGCTTGCCTTCGCCACCACGCTGCTTGCCAGCGTGGAGCGGTGTTCAAGACCAGAGATGGCCACGAAGACATCGGCTGCCTTCGCCACCACGCTGCTCGCCAGCGTGGAGCGGTGTTCAACACCAGAGATGGCCACGAAGAAATCGCTTGCCTTCGCCACCACGCTGCTTGCCAGCGTGGAG
>JAAYYU010000347.1 GCA_012515235.1 Candidatus Anammoximicrobium sp. | reverse complement strand
CACCGGCCGCTTGCGGCCGACCAGAATCCCGCCGGCTTGCCCGGCGGATGGTTCGGCTTCCCACTACGCACCGGCCGCTTGCGGCCGACCAGAATCCCGCCGGCTTGCCCGGCGGATGGTTCGGCTTTCCACTACGCACCGGCCGCTTGCGGCCGACCAGAATCCCGCCGGCTTGCCCGGCGGATGGTTCGGCTTTCCACTACGTACCGGCCGCTTGCGGCCGACCAGAATCCCGCCGGCTTGCCCGGCGGATGGTTCGGCTTTCCACTTCCAACCAAGCGATGGTCGCTAGAGGGATTCGGCCACTGGAATGCCGCGTTGTAGTGGAAAACCGAACCATCCGCCGGGCGAGCCGGCGGGATTCCGGGGCGGCGAGGGCGCGGAACCTGGCACGCATGGTAAAAACCGTCACACCTGGCCGCGAAGGGGATGATAAAATCGGGCCGTGCGTTCGTCGTGACCTGTGGCGTCAGCGAGGAAAGCACGAGGCCTGCCTCTCGAGCGCTTCGGGTTACGACGCTCCGTTGGATAGACCATCTCCCTGCTCAGGAGCTTGTGATGACACGCCGCTCTCGCCGTCCGCATCGTTCGCGCATTTTGGCTTTCGACAAGCTCCTTGCCCGCTCCGCTTCATCCGCCCCGCGCCGGTTCCGGCGACTGGGCTTGGAACGGTTGGAAGACCGCCGGCTGCTAGCGATGACGGCCGACTTCGACCCCGAGGACGGCTGGCTGAGCGTGGAACAGACTTCCGTGGGTAGCGTGATGAATATCAGTTGCGACCGCTATGGTCGCGTCACCCTTGACGGCGAAGAACAACTCCTTGACGGGCAGCCCATCGGGCCCCTGGTCAAGTCGCTCACGGTAGACGGCGGGCCTGGCAACGACTTGATCACCGTATCCTGGGACTACAACCAACCTGATTTGGAAATTGATGTTGCCGGTGCAGACGGCGACGATCGAATCGCCGTCCGTGCGCCGTGGTTCCCGGCCGTCGGAATCTGGGGCGAAGCGGGCAACGACGAGTTCACCGGGACGGGAATCCACCAGGAATTCTTCGGTCAAAACGGGGATGACACGATCGAACTTGATGTCCCGCATGTCCCCTACGTCTTCGGACGGTTGGGAACGATGGATGGCGGTCCCGGCAGCGACGAACTCTTCGGCAAAGCTGAAGTCCGGGATTTAACCAATGATCCTGCGAGTCCAGATCCTGTGAGTTTAACTCAGACCTTGAGTGATAGCCTCTGGACGGTTAAGAAAATGCCTTCTTACGGCGAGGAGAAACTCATTTGGGACATGGATGTGAGCAACGTCGAAAGTGCAGAATTATCGTGGTCGATCGGGCCGACGTCGATTGACCCGATACTGACACTGTTCAAGGCCGTGATCGATGCTGAGCGGTTTTCGGGCAACGCGACCTTGAGCGGAACTGCTCACTTTCGCAACCTCCTTAAGGGTGGAAAAGGCGACGACGTACTGATCGGTGGCAAGTATGAAGACATTCTTCGGGGGGGAGATGGAAGTGATTGCCTGAGGGGCCTCGAGGGCGACGATGGCTATTGGTTCAGGGATGCGCTTTCCGGGCCTGAGATTGACGAGATCGTCGACCGTTCCGGAGAAAACAGGCTTGATTTTTCCGAGATTCGGCAAGCAAACCCGACGGGTTCGACGCCGGGCGTGAGAGTCTCACTGCTCGGACAGGACAGCGCCTTGACGAAGGACCGGACCATCCAGAACTCCGACTGGAGCGCCTTCACGTCCGTCATTGGCTCCCGTTTCGACGACTGGATCCAGGGCTCGACGAAGAATAACGTATTGATCGGCGGCGACGGAGACGACCAGCTATTTGGCGAGGACGGAGATGATCACCTGGTCGGTGACGATGGCCTGAGCGCTTCCGCAGGCAACGACTTCCTGCACGGAGGACCTGGGAATGACAAGCTAGAAGGCCTGTACGGCGACGACGTGCTTTATGGAAGCGATGGCAACGACGCGCTCTCAGGTGGCAATGGCTACGATCGGTTGTTTGGCGGGCCGGGAGACGACGATTTGCAGGGAGGCTCCCTGTGGGACATCTTCGTGCCGGGTGCGGGAAATGACACGACCGACGCCCGGGCGGATGTCGCGGTTCTTGCAGCGGGGCCGGCAGAGGTCAAGCTGGGGCCGGGCAACTCGCCCGTCAACGTGTCGTATTCGGTCGAAGTCTTGAACAGCGGGCCCGACTGCGCCAACAACGTGACCGTCGACAACCGCTGGTCCGGCGTTTTGGACCGCCCACCGTTTCTGGCTGCCTACGGTACGCAAGTCATCGACCCGGTCACCTTGCAACCCACGGGCGTCCGCGTGATACCACCCGGCTTTACGACAACGGCACCCTACACCGCAGTGGCCTCGCGGCCGGGCTACGGCTACTATTCGGCCACCGCGGCCATCGGCGTGCCCTACATTCAAGATCCGCAGCCCACCAACAACCGCTCGGAAGCGACCACGTTCGTGCGTGCCAACACCGATCCGGTCCCACCGCCGCAGACGGAGTTGAAGACCAAGGCCGCAACCGGGAACGAGGCCGGCTATCCGGGGTACAAGGGGCTGCTCACCAGCCACAACGTCAGTTCCGACGGCACGCAGGTCACCTTCGATTCGCATGTCCCCAACTACGACACGGTTCCGTTGGTTCCCTCGGGACAGTGGCACGTCTACTATGGCGATCCCATGCTCGTCGATGTGACGCCGGACGGGCAGAGCAGTGGCAATGGGTACGCCGTCACGCCGTCGCTGAGTGCCGACGGACGCTATGTGGCGTTCGCCAGCACGGCATCCAACCTCGTCGCGGGCGTTACGGACAGCAACGAGACGACGGATGTCTTCGTGCGGGACATGGTTGCCGGCGTGACGCGCCTGGTCAGCGTCAGCACGGCCGGAAATGCCGCCGCCAACGGCGACTCGGAAAGTCCGCTAATCAGCGGTGACGGGCGCTTCGTCGTGTTCCGCAGCAACGCCACCGACCTGGTCCCCGGCTTCCCCGCCGGGTCGACCACGTATCAGATCTATCGCGCCGACCTGCAGACCGGTACCGTGGAATTGGTCAGTCGCAACGCAGCGGGCAGCGGGCCGGGCAATGACAATTCCAAGTTGCCCATCGTCAACGACGACGGCCGCTATGTGGCCTGGATGAGCGCCGCGACCGATCTGGTCGCGGACGTGGCGGACGCCAACTCCCAAGAAGACCTGTTCCTGCGCGACATGACGGCGGGTAGCACGGCCCTGGTCTCGATCAACCACCAGCGGACGGGCAGCGCCAACGGGTACACGTTTTCCGACGCGAAAATCACGCCCAGCGGCGAGTTTCTCGTCTACTCGTCCTATGCCACCGATCTGGTGGATCTGCCCGATCCCGCGGCCTGGTCTGAGGACGTGTTCTTGTATGACGTGCGCCAGGGGACCAACCGGCTGGTCAGCATCAGCAACGACGGGACGCAGGCGGGCAATTCCAGTTCGAGCGCTCCGGTACTCAGCGACGACGGGCGTTACGTGGCGTTTGAGAGCGGAGCGAGGAATCTGATGCCGGATTTTCCCCCACCGGCCAAGCACGTTTACGTCCGCGACATGGTCCTGGGCGTCACGGAATTCGGCGCGATCAACGCCGCCGGGACGGGGCCGGCGAAGAATTCGTCCGAACCAACGATCAGCGGGGACGGGCGATACCTGGCGTTTTCCAGCGGTGCGCAAGATCTGGTTCCCGATTTCGTCGACGGCAATTCGCTATGGGACGACATCTACGTGCGGGACCGGCAGACGGGGACCACGACGCTGATCAGCGTGAACCGGGACGGCACGGCGTCCGGCAACAACGAATCGGTTTCCCCCGTGCTCAGCCGCGACGGCCAAGCCGTGTATTTCTTCTCCATGGCGACGGACCTGGTGGCGGATATCCTCGACACGAATGGAGGGCACGATCTATTTTCGAGCAACCGCCATGTCGCCGTCCCGGACACGGCCTTGCGGTACACGGCCCCGGCGGGCGGCGCGAATCAAATCACGCTGCGCAAGAATGGAACCGACTTGGAGATCGTCCGGGACGCCGATGCCCAGGTGCTGGCGAGCAAGCCGCTGGCGGACACCACGATCGTGATCGTGACCGGCGCGGACGCGGCCGACGATCAACTGACCGTGGATCTGGCGGCGGGCGGGTTCTTCAGCCTGGCGGGCGGAGTCGATTTCAGCGGCGGCGCGGGCGGCCACGATACGCTGGTCCTGAGCGGCAGCGTGACGACCGTGCGGTACGATGCGACCGGGGCGAGCGACGGGTTTGTCACGGCGGAAACGGAGACCGGGGCGTTGCCCATCGCCTACACGGGCCTGGAACCGATCGTGGACGAGACCACGGCGGCCGACCGCTTCTTTTCCTGCTGGCTAACGAGCAACACGCAGATTCGGTTGGCCGACGACGCCGATCCGAACAACGGGCGGATGGTCATTGACGCGGCCGGCACGGGGGCCTTCGAGTCGATTGCGTTTGCGAATCCGACGCGGCTGCTGTCGATCGCCGGCGGCAACGGGAACGACTCGCTGACCGTCGCCTCGCTGGACAACGGATTCGCGGCCGCGCTGTCGCTGGCGGGCGGGGCCGGGAACGACGCGTTGGACGCGGCGGCGTTCGGCCTGGCGACCACGCTGGACGGCGGCTTCGGCGACGACGTGCTGCGCGGCGGCAGCGGCGACACGCGGTACGTCGTGACGCCGGGCAGCCGCGACGAATTGCACGACGCGGGCGGCAACGACACGCTGGATTTCTCCGGCGCATTCGCCCCGATCACGGTAGACTTGGACTTGCAGGCCACGGACCAGACGCTCGACGGCGGCGGCAACAAATTGCAGATCAACGGGCAGATCGAGAACTTCGTCGGCAGCGTCTACGCCGACGTGGTGTGGGCCGCACCGCTGGCCGTGCCCCGCGACGTGCGGGCCGGAGCGGCGCTGGCGGGCGAAACGGCCTTCGACCAGCTGCGCGTGCGGACCCACGATCCGGCGGCCAGCAACGACGCAGGAACGATCGCCGTTTCCGGTTTCTCCGCGATCCAGACCAGCAGCACGTTTGCCGGCGTTTCGATGTGGCTGCCGCCGCTGGCGGTCGATGACAGCCCTGTGACGCAGATCGGCACGCCCATCGTCGTCCCGGTGGCCGCCAATGATACGGACCCGGAGAACGATCCGTTTACGGTCAGTGCGATTGCGCAGCCGGACCACGGCACGGCCGTGCTGAACGGCGACGGTACGGTGAGCTACACGCCGGCGGCCGAGTTCTTTGGACTGGACCAGTTCACGTACACGATCCAGGACTTGCTCGGCGGCAGCAGCACAGCAACGGTCAGCGTCCGGGTGAATCGCCCGCCGGACGCGGTGGACGACGCGGT
>JAAYYU010000346.1 GCA_012515235.1 Candidatus Anammoximicrobium sp. | reverse complement strand
GCGCCGGCCCCATCCTCGAGATCTCCACGGACTACTTCTACTTGGAAGAAGGAACCCCTTTCTTCTTTCCAAGTAGTGACGCACTTTTGCTGAGCAAAGCCGGGGCAATTCAGCTGAGCGACAAAGAGAACGGCGTGGAAATCATCCACGAGTTCGCTGACGCCGGGAAGTCGGGCCTGAACGCCGAAGGGCGTCCGGCGTTCACCGAAATGATGAAGGAGTGGGTTACCAAGCGGGACGACTGCGCCGCCGCCTGTCGAAACTTTGGCAGCTGGCGTGCGGCACTGGAATCGGCGGGGCTTAAGTCCGTTCGCCAACGTTGGACAAAGCAACTGGTGATCCAAGCTATTCGCGCAAGGCAGCAAGCTGGATTGCCGTTGACGAGCCACGTGTTCAAGCAAGACGGTGCGCTGGTCCGTGCCGCTGATCGGCATTTTGGCAGTTGGCGGCAAGCGTTGGCAGCAGCCAGAATCGAGCCGACTACACTTGCAGACCGCAAAGGAAAAACCGCATGACCCGTGAAGACGTGATCCGCACGATCGTCGAGCGCGATATCCAGAATCGGGCGCTAGCGGCGGAGGCCGTCCTCCGGGAGGCTCCGGACCTTCATGCGGCGGCCTGTGAGAACTTCGGTACCTGGGACACGGCCGTGCAATACGCGGGGATCAGCCGCCGTCGCTTGAAGGTCGAACAGGAATACAGCCGCGATCGCGTGCTCCTGGAGGTCCGCCGCCTGTGCCAGCGTGGGTATTGTCTCCAAGCGTGGCACATCCAACGCCACGAGCACCGCTTGTACCAGGCAGGGCAACGGAATTTCGGCGGCTGGAGGCAGACCTTGCGAGCAGCGGGAATCGACGTCAAGCGTGTCCATCTCGGGGGCAAACCACGCCGGTTGGACAAACAGGCGATCATCGCCGCCTTACAGAATCGCCACAGGGATGGGCTTTCCCTCCGCTGGAGCCGGGTCTGCCTGGAAGACCGCAACCTGCTCACGGCCGCGAGAAACGCCTTTCACGGTTGGCACCGAGCGTTGGAGGCGGCCGGCTTGGCTTTCCAAACCCGGCGTGCTGCCACAAACAAAAAGTGGACGAAAGAACTCGTACTCCAGGGCATCCGGCAGCGGCAGCAGGAGGGCAAATCCCTGTCGCATAACCAAGTTCGCCGGGATGAGTGCCCCCTGCTCGACGCGGCGCGACGGTACTTCGGCGGTTGGCCACAGGCGTTGCTGGCGGCCGGCGTCAAACCGCAACCCCAAGGGCGCGAGTGCCGCCGGGAAACAATCCATCCGGACGACGAGAAGCCGGTTTGAAGGAAAACGGCACGAGCCCAGCCGGAGCCGGGGCTTCTGCCGGTCCCCGTCCGCCCTGGACCCCCACACTTCGCCCACGTTGGCCACGTCGCGGGCCCGACGGGCTCCTGGCAACGTGGGCCGCCAATCGCCGCCGGACGCGATACGGGCGAACCTGGGGCCGCAGGCCCGGCGGCGATCGGTTCGGAAAATTTTTTCTCGTCGAAAGGGGCTGTCTCTTAATCGTTTGCGACCGATCGCGACGAATTGTTGCTAGCGTTCAGCTTGACAGCATCCGATCCCATGTTACCCTACGCGAAGTCGTCAACTATTGCCATGTACACTAAGTGTACATGTGTTTTTCCGGTGCCGGGATTGTCGGGCTCCGGGGAAGGTGCGGCTCACCCCGCTTTAACGCCGCACAGCCAACCAGGTCGAGTTTTCGCCGACTGACTGTTGGCAAAACGCAGGTCGTTCTCCGATCCGCGTGGCAACACCATTGCGTTCACCCCCACGTTTGCTCGTGCGCGTTGCGGACGTGCCGGGGAGGGGGCGGTTACGCGCGCGGTGCCTGCCTTGCCAACCCTCGACCACCAACCGTGATGCTGGCCAAGGACCCGGCGGCAGTAGCAGAAAGGAATCCGCATGACTTCGTAACGCTTGATTCGTGAGGAGCAACAACGATGTTCGACCCCAAGAAGATGCTGAGGCAAATTTCGATCCCCCTCCTGCAGGAGTTCTTTCGGCGACGCGGCGAACTGCAGGATCTGCCGTGGTCTGAGTTGAAGGCCCGCCGCGGATTTCTCCCAATCTTCGAGGCCTGGCAGCGATTGCCCGAGCCGGCCCGTCGGGATGTGCATATCCAGTTCCGCGACGTCCAGGAGGTGGCCGACGACAAGGGCATGAAGTCCATCGCGGAGGCGATCCGCGCTCCCGGCGCGATACGCCTTCTCGGTGCTGTTCATTTTCTGCCCGCTGGACGGGTCGCTGGAACTCGTGGCCAAGGGGCCCCAAACGATTCAGTACCCGCTGCAACGGGCATTCTGTCGAGCGGTCCTTGGCATCGACGTGGAGCCGGCCGATCCGCTCCGGCCGGTGTACGACCTGAGCGTGCTGTTGGACCCGGACTTCACGTTTCCCATCGATCCCAGCGATCACGTCGAGAGAGTCCGCCTCGAGCGAATCCAACTGGGACTGTGCGGTAGCTCGCGGGAAATCGACTTCCGGGCGATCAAGTTCAACAAGCGAACCCGCATGCGGCGGGCCTTGCAGCTCATCCAAGAGGAACTGACGTGCCGCGGTTTGAAGCGGGACGAAGTGTACGTCAAGCAAGCGTCGCTTCAGTTCCAATTCCTCCCCTGGGGCCTGGATCGCTGCAGGCAAATGACGGTCCACATTTCAGTCCCCAATACGTGCGATCTGAAGGACAAATCCGAATGGATGCAGGAGGTCGTACAAGCAGCATCCGCACGCCCGGCTGAACGGCTTCGAGTCTAAGCCGTACGCGATCCAGTGGTCGCGATTCGCCGAAGTGCTATACCTGGACGCCGACAACGTGCCAGTCCGCGATCCGACGTTCCTGTTCGAGACGCCGCAGTACGGCCAGTCCGGGGCGATCTTCTGGCCGGATTACCACAGGCTGTCGCGGGAACGGGCCGCGTGGCGGGTGTTCGGAAACGTGCCCTATCGCGACGAGCCCGAAGTCGAGTCGGGCCAGATTGTCATCGACAAGGCCCGCTGCTGGCGAGCGTTGACGTTCGCCAACTGGTGCGGGGAACGGTCGGCCTTCTTCTTCCAGCACGTCTACGGTGACAAGGAACTGTTCCACCTGTGCTGGCGGAAATTGGGGCAGGAGTACGCTATGCCGACCCGTG
>JAAYYU010000345.1 GCA_012515235.1 Candidatus Anammoximicrobium sp. | reverse complement strand
TCGTGGCCCCAAAGTCGAACCGCAGCGGAGCGGCTTGGCTGGGCGCTTCGTACGGCTGGATCGCCGTCCCGCGCGACAGCCCCGACGACTCCTCAACCACGATCGTCCAGTCCTCCGACGCCGCGTTTACGGTCAGCGTCGCCGGCCTTGTGACCGAGAACGTGAAGTTTCCATTCGCGTCGGACTTGACCTGCCCGCCAAACGTGGGCGCGTAGGCGTTGACGGCGCTTGGAATCCCGGCGTCCGCGGCGGGCACCGCATCCGGCGTCACCGTGGCATATTGCAGCGGCGAGCCGGCCGAGACCGTCACCGTCAGCACCGCATTGGGCGGAGCGCCCGTGCCCGTGTACGTATCGACCGTCATCCCGTCGGCCGGCAGGACACTGAAGGGGGTCCCCGTCAGCGTCAACTCGCCCACCGCGTCCACCGGGCGGATGTCCATCGCCAGGATGACCGTCGTGCCGCTGCTGCCGCCCCGGTCCAGCATCTTCATCAGCAACGAACCCAGGCCGCTGCCGCCGTCCGAAATATCGTCAGTTGTGAACCGCACCCAGCGGTAGTAGCCCGCGCTCGGGTTGGCCGCCCCGCCGCCCCAAGTGACCTGCACGCCGCTGCCGTCCGGCGCGCCGGCGCCCCACACGTCCACCAGCTGCGTATCGCCCGTAGGCAACGCGTTCAGCAACGGGTAGTCGGGCGGCACTGCCCCGTTTCCGTCGTACACCTGGAACTGCTGCAGGTCGTGGTTCCAACTCGCGTCGCCCGTAAGGATCATCACCTCATACGCCTTGCCGGGCACCACGTCCACGGCGAACGTCAGCGGGTTGCCCATCGGGTCCGTCGATTGCCCGTCGTACCGCAACTGGTCCCAGCCCGGATCCGAGGCGCTAAACCGCTCGAAGTACCAGGGCAGCGTCCCCTCCCAGCCGGCCGTGTTGCCCGTCTTCTCCTGGAACGGCGACATCGGCATGTAGTTCGTCTCCGTATGCCCGCCGAACCCGTTGAAATCGTACCGCCCCGGCGCGGTCAGCGTCACGTCGTTGTTGTCCGTGCCCGACAGGTACGAGATGTTCATCAACACCCCGTCCGGCGACAGGAAAGCACCTTCCGGCAGGCCCAAGAACCGCGTGCCGATCAAGTCCGTCAAATCGTTGCTGATGATGATGTACTCGCCGCCTACCGGCACCGAGTACCCGCTCACGATCTGCACCTCCAGCGCCCCGCCTCCCGCGCCGTCGAGGACCGTTCCGTACAAGTTGCCGCTGCCGTTGAGCACCAACTGGTCGTACCCGCCCACGCCCGGCGTCAGCCCGCCCAACTGCACGCGGAACGTTCCGCCGCTCTCCACGTCCACGTCGCCGTTGACCGTCAGTTGGCCGGCCTGGGGATCGCTGCAATCGGCCGGGTTCAGGTCGCCCGGATCCAGGATGCCCCCGACGTCGGGGGACGTCGCACCTTGTACCACGATATCGCCCGTGATCGTCCCGTTGCCGCCCAACAACCCGTTGTCCGTAACTGTCACGTCGGGCACGGTCATCGTCCCGTTGATCAGCAGAGCACCCCGGTCCACCCTGGTCAGGGTTTCGACCGTTGTCGTGCCGTTCAAGCGCAACGCCCCTTCTGGAACCATGTCGTCCCGTCCCATGATGACATTGCCCGCGTCCACGTCGCCGACGATCTCACCGTCGCAATCGCTTAAGCTGAACGTCACCGTGCCCGTGCCCGCCGCGATATCGCCGCTCAGTTGGATCGTGCCGTTGTTGTTGCCGCCCGGACCGTTCCCGTTGGCATCGGCGGTGATGTTGATCGCGCCGCCGTTGCTGGTGATGTCTCCCTGCCCCGTCACGTCGTGATCGGCGTTGATCGTGATGGCCCCGCCTTGGCTGGTAACCACCTGGTTGACAAGCACATCGCCGCGCGACGCCTCGTCGATAGCCGGTTGTGTCACGTTGGCGTCCAGCAAGATCGTCCCGCTTGTGTTGGCGCTGTTGGTGATGCTGACCCCAAGTCCACCAGGGGACGGCAAAACGAGCGATCCCCGTTCTGTCGTCAGCACAATGAGGCTGGGATCTGCCCCGGCCTGGGTTACTTCCAGCACGTACAACACCCCACCCGCCGCCACTTCGTTCACGCTGACGTCGCCGGTGGTCGTGTTTCTCGCCACGAAGTTGCGGATGTTCGTTTCGAGATCATCCGCCGAGCCGATCCCGCTCGCGGCGGTCAGCGTGGCCAGGTAGCCCGTAACGTTCGCCGTTTCGCCTGCGAGGTTATCGGTGATCTCGCCGGCGCCGTCCGACATCCCTGTGCCGACGCCGTCGAAGTCGGCCGCGACGGTCACGTTGCCCACCGTGGTCGTCCCGCCCGCCGCGTTGGCGTTCACTGTGCTGAGCAGCACGTCGCCGTCGCCGCGGAGCGTGATGTCTCCGTCCTGAGACTGGACCACCGACCCGTCCTGCATAAGCACTAGGCCCGCCGTCGCAGCCTCGCCGACCGCGCCGTTGTAGCCATTGGCCGGCGTGCCGCCGTTGTAGCTGGTGCTGGCGCTCAACAGGAGGTCGCCCGTGCCCGCCGCGCTGATCGTGACCACCCCGTCCACGTCGATCGAATCCCCGGCGTAGATGCTGATGTCGCCGTTCCCGCCCGTCGCCGTCACGTCGGCGTTCAGGTCCACGTCGTCAGTCACCGCAGTCCCGTTGGCCGCCAGCGTGATGTTCCCGCCCGCGTTGTCGCTGACCGGGGAATTGACTGTCAACGGACTGAACGCCACAACGCGGATATACCACCCGCCCGCGCCGCCGGTGATCGTCACGCCGCTGGTGCCAGCCCCGTCGACGTTGACGTCGGCGATTGTCAGGCCGCCGGCGGTATCCAGCAGGTCGATGTCGCCCGTGCTCGTGGTCGCGGCCAGATTCGTGCCGTCGATCTCCAACTGCGCGTCGTCCCCGATGCCGGCGGTCGCGACCAGTTCGATGTCCTGCCCCACGATGTCGGCGTCGCCGTCCGCCGTCCCGTCTTCCTCGATCCCGGCGGCAGCGTTCAGATACACGTCACCGCTGCCCGCGGCGCTAACCAATCCCACCACGATATCGCCGCTGGTATTGCTCAGGATAATGTCATTGGCCTCGGCGTCCATAGCCGATTGCACGTCCGTCGCCGTAATCTGACCGCCGGCATCCACCGTGATCGAGCCGTTGGTCGTATCGACGTCGGTCAGGATGATGGCGTCGGTCTCATCGATGTTGATATTCCCGCCGGCCCCACCCGCAGTGACGCTGGCATCCAGACTCGCCACCGTGGTGTCCAGCACGATGCCATCGGTTGTGTCGTCGGTTCCGTTGGCCGCGTCGACCGTCAGCACGTCCGCGGTGATCAGGTTCGCGTCGGTGCTGTTCGTGTCCAGCACGTCGTTACCGGCCGATAGCGTGACGTCCCCAGCCGCCCCGGCGTTGATGGTCGTGACGTTGATGTTCGAGGCGGCTCCGCTTGCAGTCAGACTGATGTCGTTGGCGTCGGCGTCAGTCAGCGACGCGACGTACGTCGCGACAATCGTGCCACCCGCATTCAC
>JAAYYU010000344.1 GCA_012515235.1 Candidatus Anammoximicrobium sp. | reverse complement strand
GCAATCCGATCGCAGCCGCCGCGTCGTTCCGCAGGTTCAGCGCTATCCCGCCCGCGCCGCTCGTCGCGCCGCTCACCGCGTTCACGTTCACGTCCAGCGAACTGCTCGTCCCGATCCCCGTCCCGGCCGTCAGCGTCAGCGTGTTGGCGATGATGTCCGCCGTCGCGTCGTCGGCGTCGTCGTTGATCGCCCCGCTGGCGCTGATGGCCACCTCGTCGTCCGACGTGACCGAGGCATTGATCGTCACCGAGCCGCCGGGCGCCGTCACCGCCACGTCGTGCGTTCCCGCCACGCCGCTGTCGGAAATCACGCTCACCAGTACGATGTCTCCGGCGGCGGCGCTGACGTTCACGTGCCCGTCGTGGGCGTCCAGCGAAGCGTACGTCCGCGTCCCGCTGCCGGTCGTTCCGGTCAGCACGAGATCGCCCGACGCGAGCGCATCCGCCAACGTCACCTTCACCGCATGATCGGCCGCCAGGTTGACCGGCGCCCCCACGGCGTCGTTCAGCAGGTTGAGCGCGATCCCGCCCGCGGCGCTGGTGGCACCGGTCACCGTGTTCACGTTCACGTCGACCGAACTGGCCGTGCCGATACCGGTCACCGCCGACAGGCTGACCGAATCGGCCAGGATATCGGCCGCGTCGTCCGCGTCGTCGTCGTCAATCGTTCCCGCCTCGGCCATCAGCGTTCCCGCCGTCGCCGCCGTGACGGTGCCGGCCGTGCCCAGCAGGATTGAATCGTAGGCCGTAATCGCCACCGCGTCCGTCCCGCTTTGCACCTGGCCATGCAGGATCACGTCCGGCGCGGTAGCGCTGGACGAACCGTGCGTCAGCGTCACCGTCCTGGCGGCCTCCAGCGTCGGCACGCCGGCTGTCCCGTCGTCCTCGATCCGGATCTGGTCGCCCGCCGCCGGCGTTCCGATCAGCGACGTGCCCGCGATCGTCAGGTTCCCCGCCGAGTGCAGTTGGCCCACGGTCGGCGCCTGCGGCCCTACGAACACGCCGCCGGCCCCGTTGTTGTCCGAGTCCGCGGTCAGCAGGATGTTGCCGCCCGCTGTGGTCGTCACGTTGGCGTAGATCAACACGTCACAGGCAGCGATCAGGTTCGCGTCGCCGGCCAGGTTCTGATCGGCCGCGATCGTGATGTCACACGCCGAGCCGCCGCCGTCGAGCGTGATATTCCCCGTGCCCAGCGTCAGGCCGGCGTGGACCGCCACCCCGCCGCCGATGTTCAGCACGCCGCCCGAGCCGACGGCCGTGCTGATTGGCTGAGCGACCGTCAGCAGTCCGCCCGCATTGACGGTCACGTCGCCGCCGTCGGCCGGGCCGCCCGTGGCGATCCCGCTGGTAGGCATGCCCGCCACCGTGCCGATGGTCAGCGCGTCGGTGTCCGTGTACGTGACGGAGCCGGTGACGTCGGCGGCCAGCGAGTCGAACGCATTGTCGGCATGGCTCAAGTCAAACGGGCCGGCGCCCAGCAGTTCCAGCCCCGTGCCGCTGACGGCCGCCGCCTGGCTGACGGCCCCGGCGGAGTCGATCGTCAGGTTGCCGGCGCCGGCCAGGACCGGACCCTCCAGGGCGACCGCCGTGCCCGTGGTGGCGCCGGCGCGGAGTGTGATGTCTCCGCCGCCGCTGTGAACGCGATCCGCCACGTGCACCGCGCCGCCGACGGCGATTGTTACGTCGCCGCCCATCGCGGCGGCGGGAGCGGAACCGAAGAATCTGACGTCGTCCAAGGCCACGTCGCCTTCGTAGCCGTCGCCCGTCACGTCGACGAACCGCAACCGGCACTGGCTGCCGCCGTCATAGGCCGACAGGTCGATGACGGCCCGCTGCCAGGCATTGCCCTGAGCGCCCGAGACCGAAAACAGGTCGGCCGACCAGGTGGCCCCGTCGTCGCTGCTGGCCTGGACGGACAGGGTGCCGAGTTGGCTGCCCCGCATGTGGTACCAGAACTCGACGCCCGCCCCTTCCGTGCTGCTGAGGTCCACCGCGGGGGAGATCAGCCGGGCCGTCATGCCGGGAAAACCGACGCCGGTTCCGGAGGCTTCGGCGTACAGGTACGTTCCGCCAGCCGTTCCCAGCGTGTGATCGACACTCGGCCCCGTCCCACCGCTGGGCGTGCCGCCGAGATCGGACGCCCAATCCAGACGGTCCGTCGTGTCGTTGCTCCACCCGTTGACGAGCGTCTGGGACGCTCCGTAACCCGTCGGCCCCTGGCCGAACGTCTCGAAAGTCTCGACCAGCACGTCTGCCGGGATCGCAGCGCCGGAATCGATCGCCGCGTTCACAAAGACGTCCGCCCCGGCGTTCACGGCAACCGTCCCGCCGTTGGTCCGCACGTCCCCGTTCAAGGTCACCGCGGCCTGGGCGTCGAACGTCAACGGACCTGCGGTCACGATCGGAGCCGCCGCCGCGTTGCTGATAGCGCCGCCGGTGACCGTCATCTGCGTGACATGGGCCACTGCGGTCGTGAATTGGACGTCGCCGGCCGTACCGCCGGCGCTGCCCCAGGTGTCGATCGTCAAGGCCTCGACGAACGACCCGCGCGAGCTGTCCACGCCGGCCAACGTCACCGTGCCGCCGGTCTGGCCCGCACCGCTGGCCGTGCAGATCGTCAGGTCTCGTCCGCCCGTGACGTCGCCGGAAATTCGCGCGCTGCCGAAATCGACCAGGCCGCCGCCTCCGTCATCGCCGTGCTCGGTGTCGATCGTCACGTCGCCGGCCAAACGCACGGCCCCGCCGCCGATCAGCGCCAGGTCTCCCGCGTCGCCGTCGCCGTCGTCGTCCAACGAGACGTTGCCGTACAGGGTCAGCGTGCCGGCGGACCCGTCGCCGCTGTCGACGTCGATCTGCACGTCGTTCAGGAAGCGGTCGTTGGCCGTTCCGCCGTCCAGCACGTTCAACGACACGTCGCCCGCCGCCCGCTCGGCGCTGGACGTGTCCAGTTGCAGGTCCCAGGCCCCGTTGCCGTCGCCGCGGACCGTGGCGTTGCGGAAATCGATTTTTGCGCCAGCCGTCGTGACCGCGGCGTCCTGCGTCAATACCACGGTCCCCGCCAGCACGACGTCGCCCGTGGCGCTGGCCGCGCTCCAGACCGCCGCGGAGGAATCGAGCAGCCCCACCGCCTCGGCCCACGTGCGGCCGAGGCGGAGTTCGTCGAGCGTGTAATGACCGGCCGCGCCGGCTTCCAGCCGCAACCGATCCGCCGTGCCGCTCACGTCGGCCAAGTAGGAAACGGCCCACGAGGACGGTTCGAATTCGGGAATTACGCCGCTGGAATCAAACACCGCTGCGTAGTAACGGTCCTGGCCGCCTTCGATGTAATTGGTCACCAGCTTGGCCACGTACAGGTAGTCCTGATCGGCTTCAATCTTGCTGCCGGCGACGCTGAACGCGCTCGTTGTCGTGCCCAGCAACGGGTTCTCACTGCTGCCGATTCCGAGGGACGCTTTCGAGCTGCCGTCGGTGCTGTTGTTCAACGTCAGCCACAGGTACTCGTTGCTGGTTTGACTGATCGGCGAGCCCTTGCGGACCAGGAAGCTGACGTACAGCACGTCTTCAGCCGCGAAGTTGAACGTCCTTCCCAAGGGCGCGTTGACCGCCCCGCCCCCGCCGCTGATCGTGGCCCGGTTGCCTTGCGGCGTGTACTTCGTACCGGCCGGGTAGGACAGGTTGCCGGCTTCCATGTCCCAATTCGCCCCGCCGCTCCAGTTTCCCCGGAACCCCATGTCGCCGAGTCCTTTGCCGTTCAGGTCGCCGCCGGCGGCGTAGTTGAACGATTCGTAGACCAGCGGCCCGGCGGCCGTTTCCACTTGGCTTCCCCGCAGGGTGACGGTCCCCGTGCCGGCGTTCACGTTCAGCCCGCCCAGTCGCCGACTAACCCCCACGTCGCCGAAGGACACGGCACCGCCGACCGAGCCGTTGCCCAAGGTGTTGATCGTCAGGGAGTACAGCCCCGCGCTGACGGCCGCCGTCACATCGATGGGACTCGAATCCAGATCGACCAGACCGCCCGCGTCGTCGCCGCCCTGCTCGGTGTCGATCGTCACGTTGGCGCCCAGCACGATGTTCCCGCCGCCCGTGACCACCAACGATGCGGCGTCCGACGGGGCCGCGTCCAGCGAGATGTTGCCAGTCAGCGTCAGCGAACCAGCAGTCCCGCCGGCGCCGGATGTGGTGGTGATCGTCAAGTCGTTGACGAATGCCGCTCCGGGCGCGGCCTTGCTGAACACCGCCAGGTTGACACGGCCGCCGTTGCCGGCCGGCAAGCCGGTCGAGGTATCGATGGCCAGATCCCGACCGGCCGCGTCGGCCGAAACGGTCGCCCCGCCGAAGTCGGCGTTCCCGCCCGCGCCGTCGCTGCCCTGCTCGGTGTCGATCGTGACGCTCGCCCCCAGCACGACGTTCTCCACACCGGACAGCGTCAAGTTGCCGTCGATCGCAACATTGCCATGCAGATTCAACCGGTCCGCCGACCCGTCCGTGTTGATACTCAACGTGCCGTTGCCGTGGGCGTTGTCCGCACTGACGATCGTGATCTGGTCCGCGCCGTCGCTGCCGCCGGTCGCCGTGTCGATATTCACCGCGGCATTGTTCCGCAGGTGCAGCGATTCGAAGTTCACACCGCCGCTGCTGCCGGAGATCACCAAGGCGTCGTGGGTGTTCGTGGCCGCATCCTTGCCGTTGGTCAGCGAGAACACGTCGGCTGCGCCGGGGAACTGGACGTTCACCACGGCCATGCCCGCCACGTCCACCGGTTCCAGGTTCTGAAAGTTGATCGTACCGCCGCTGCCGCCCGCGATCGTCACCACCCCTTTGCCGAACGTGGCCGCGTCGGGCCGGTAGGTCGCGGTCAACGTGAGTTCGGCCCGCAGGTCTTCCACCGCCAGCACGTCGCCGAAGGTCTGCGGCGGGTTGAAGGCTCCCTGCGGCGGCGTCGGCAAAACGGCGTTGTCTTCGTTCTCGCCGTCGTAGTTGACGCCACCCGCCGGGATCGGATCGGTCGAAGGCGTGGTGAACGGCGTGGAAGCCGCGGAGTCGTACTGGACGCGGAGGAGGTCGTCCCCGCCGGCCCCGAAGAAATGGAAGGGCGTGCCGGCGGGCGGCGTCACGTTTACCGGCGGCGCTCCGTTCAGACTGGCCTGGAAACTCGTCCCGTCGCCCCGCAACACCAGCACGTCCGGCCCGCTGGTGCCGTTGAACACCGGCTGGCTGTACAGCACCACGTCGTTGCGATCCGAACCGCCGGCGTAGCTGATGTAGAACTTGCCGGAGCCCAGCGAGATCTGCGAGCCTTCCGGCAAGCCGGCGAACGTGCCCGACACCGCGTCGGTCCCGTCGTTGTCGATGATCACGAAGGTCTGCAACGCCGCGGCCGCGGGCGCGAAGCCGTTGATCAGCGCTACATTCAGCGTCGCGCCGCCGAGCGTCACGCTGCCTTTCGCCGCGATCTGGTCGTGGAACGCTGGGCCGTCCCCCGGGCTCGTCCCGCCAATCTGGACGTCCAGCGACGAAGTGCCGGCCAGCGTCAGCCCCGTGGCGCCGTCGCCGACCTCCAGGGTTCCCGCCGTGGTGGTCGTCCCGGCGTCGATCTTGCCCATCCCCGCCGTCGCCACCGCGCCGTTGATGTCGCCAGTGCCGCCCAGCGTCCCGCCGCTGTCGGCCGTCGTGGCACTGGCCAGGGAACCGTTGACCAGCAGCGTTCCGCCAGCGACGCTTGTGGCGCCGGTGTACGTGCTGGCCGAATCCAGGATCAGCGTCCCGGCGCCTTGCTTGCTGATGCCGCCCGAACCGGTGATGTCCAGGTTGGCGGTCCCCGTGGCGCCGTTGTTGAACACGCGGGTCGTCCCGCTGGTGATGTTGAACACACGGGTCGCGGAATCCAGGGCGATCTGGTTCACCTGCCCGGCGACGCCGACCGCATTGTTCCAGAGTTGGAAGTTGTTCGTGCCCGAGGCGGTGACGTCGCCGCCAAGCACCAGTCGGCTGCCCGTCTGTCCCGCCGCGTTTCCCACGTTCAACTGGATATTCTGCCCGGTCATGCTCAAACCGCCGCTGCCGACGCGGAATTCATTGGGCGATCCGCTGCTGAGCCCCCCGACCTGGATCGCGGCCGCGGCGTAGCTGCCGGACAGGGACACGGCCCCGGCGCTGGTCCAGGGGGCCGTCCCACTGGTCACGGTGTAGCCATAGCCGCCCGCTCCGCCGCCGGAAAGAGTCATCGTTCCGGTGATCGTGATGTGGCCCGACGTCCCGGATGCCGTGCCGCCGGAAATTTGCGTCAAGTTGGCGAACGTCTCGTCATGATTCGCGAAGTTGTACGTCCCTCCGGCGACGGTCAAGCTGGACGTATCGGCCAGTTGATTCGAGGCGGCCCAGGTCAGCGTGCCCGCAGCGACCGTCACGTCGCCGGCGATGGCATTCACGCCGGCGGTCTTGTTCAGCGTCAGACCGCCCGCGTTGACGGTCGTCATCCCGGAATACGTGTTAGCCAGGCCGCCGCTGAGCGTCAACGTGCCGTCGCCGGCTTTCGCAAGTCCTCCGGGCGTCGCCTCGCCGTCGGTCACAGGCACCGTCACCGTCAGATTGGCCCCGCCGCCCGCGACGGTAAACGTGCGCGTCACCGCGCCCGCCGTGCCGCTCAACTGGACCTCCAGCGCGCCGATTCCCGACGACGGATCTTCTCGGATAGCCGAGGCGCTGGTGCCGACGGTCGTCACGTTGCCGTTCAGCACCAGCTTGCTTCCCTTCGCGCCCGCCTGATCACCGCGGCGCAGATTGAGTTTGCTGCCGTTCAGCGTCAGCCCGCCGGCGCCCACCGTGATGGCCGATTGCCGGGCCGTACTGTTGCCAAACAGCGTGAAGGTATTGTTGCTGAGGCCCGCGGTGCCCGTCATGTCGGTCAGGCTCAGGCTGCCGAAGCTCAGTTGCGTGCCGCTGTTGCCCACCACAATCGTATTGCCCGCCCCGCCCGTGAAGCTGCCTGCGCCGGTGATCGTCCAAGTGCCGCCCGACGCGGTGTTGAAACAGCCCCCAGTCACGGTCAGACTGCCGATCTTCTCCGTGACGTCGAACGATCCGCCATTCACGCTGGTGCCGTTGAACAGACTGCCGGCGCCGCTCATGCTCACGGCGGCCGTATCGGAGATTTGGTGACTGGCGCCAAACGTCACTTTGCCGCCCGTCGTGATGCTCAAATCGCCTGCCACCGCGTCCCCCGGCGTCTTGCTCAGCTTCAGTTCGCCGGCGGCCACGGTCGTCAAGCCGCTGTAGGTGTTCGCCGCACTGCCCGACAGGGTCATCGTCCCTGGGCCGGCCTTCGTCACACCGCCGTTGCTGACGACAGCGGAGACGTTCAGGTCCGTGGCGGTCGAGGCCGTCGCATCGGCGACCGTGAACGTCCGAGGCGCGGCCCCGCCCAGGTCCAACTGGCCCCGGATTGCGCTGGCCGCGGTCCCGCCCGCCGTCACATCGCCGCCCAGCACCACACTGGCCGCGCCCGGATTGAGCGTGCTGCCGCTCAACGTCAGCGGCCCGTTGTAGGTCTGGTTGCCGCTGGTCTGGATCGTCACCGCCCCCACGGCGATCGACTCGGCCGTGGCGGCCAGCGCCCCGCCGCCGGCCGAGAGATTCAGGGCGACGTTCAGGTTGATCGCGTCCGTGCCCGCTTGGCCGTCGATCGTCAGTGCTGCCTGGAACGGCCCGTCGCCGTCGACGGACGTGATCGTGATGACATCGTCGTCCGCGTCGTCGCCGAGGATGGTCAGGGAACTCGCCGGCGTCGGGAAGGTGAGGCGCTCAAAGGCCGCGTTGGGGTTGCTCACGTCCACGGTCATGCTCGTGCCGGCGGCGTCGGTGACCGTCACCGCGTTCAGGCCGGCAACGTTGTTCGACGGATCCACATTGACGGTCACGTCGACCACGCTGCTGCCTGTAACGAGTGCCGGCTCGACGTTGCTGAACGTGACGTCGGGTATGGTACCGTTGTAGTTCCCGTTAAAGAACAGCTGGCCGGCCCCTGCGCCCGTCAGGTCGTAGCGGATGCGCGTGACCGCCGTGCCGCCGGTCACTACCAGGTCATCGCCCGGCGCTGTGCCGTTCGTCCCTCCGTCGTAGATCACCGGCACGGTGACCGGTCCGCCCGTGCCTGTCTGGTCGACCGTCAGCGTGTCGTTTCCCGTCTGGCCGTTGATCGTCAGGCTGGTCAGGCTGGACGCGGGCACGTTCAACACCGTATTGCCATCCACGCTTACCAGCAGATTGCCCTCCGCCATCGTGACACTGATCGCATTGTCGATCCCGCTGCCGTAGGCGTCGGCGTTGACGACCGGAGCCGGATCAAAGCTCAGCGTGAAGTCGTTCCCCGCGTAGCTGGCCTGGAACGGATAGGTCTTCCCGTCATAGCCCAGGAACACGTCGTCGCCTTCCTTGACCGTGACGCCGTTCACCTGGAAGGCCGGCGTCAGCGTCCCGCTGCTGTGGAGCAGCGTCAGCACGTCGCTCGTGCCGGGCGCGTAATTCAACGTGGCCGCGAGGCCGGCCCCGTTGGCTCCCGTGGTCCCGCTCACCGACAACTGGTCGTAATCGCTGCCCGCGGCGGCCGCCCCGTTCAACTGGACCGCGAAGGCGGACCCAGCGTTCAAGGTCACCGTCCCCGTGCTCAGCCGGCCCGCAGTGCCGGCCGGCGAACCGGGCGACAGGCTCGCCCCGCCGGCCACCATCACCGTACCGCCGACCGTCCCCGTCCCGCCCAGGACCCCGCTGTTGGCGACCGTCACCGCCCCGCTGTCCGTGCCGGAGCCGCTGGCGTTGTTGACCAGCAGCGTGCCCGCCGCGACCGTCGTGCCGCCGCTGTACGTGTTGTCGGCCGTCAGCGTCAGCGTGCCGGTCCCGTCCTTGGTAAGGACGCCGATGTCCGGTGCCGCATCCTGCATCAGGCCGTTGACGACCGTGTTGCCGGCGCCGTTGATCGTTAGATTCGGGAAGGCCACGTCGCCGGCGATGGTCAGCGTATCGGCCGCAGTGGTGATCACCGGATCGTCGGACAGACCGGCGACCAGGTACTTGGTGCGCAGATAGTCTTCCACCGCTCCACGGTCGGCCGCGGACAGCGTGCCGTTGAAGGCGATGATTTCGGCGATCGACCCGCCGTAGTGACGGGCGTGATTGTAGCGGTTGCCGCCCACGTCGTAGGTCGTAGCGGAAGGCGTGCTGGTCAGATTGGCCGATCGCAGCAGCACGCCGTCCTCGTAGAACTGGGTGGAGGCAGCACTGCTGCTGAGCGCGTAGTAGTGGAAGGCGTTGTCGGGGGCGGTGCCGAGCGAAATCGTGTTCAGGATGGTGACGTTGTCGGTGTCCACGCCGCTCGCCTTGTCCACGCGGATGGCCGGTTCACCGTCGCCGGGGCGCTTAAAGGCGATCGTGTAGCCCGTGTTCCCGTAGTCCGTACGGTCGGACAGAATCGGGCGGCAGCAACTGGCAGTGCTGGAGCTTTGCGGGCCCTCCAAAGCCACGAAGAAGATGGTCGCGTTGGTGGTCAGGTTCAGCGTGCCGGCCAGGTCCAGTCGATCGCCGTCCGCGGTGGCCAAGCCGTCGAACTGGATTGCCGGTTGCCCGTTCACCGCGTTGGCGTTCCAGATGGGCCGCTTGGCGACAATCGCCTGCGTGCCGTCGTTGGCCACGGTGTTGTCGCCGTACAGGACGTCGTTCCAGCCGGAAATCACGTCCCCGCTGTCCAGCGTGCCGTCCGCCGCGATGACGGTCGCCGTCCGGGCTGCGTCCAGCCACAGTTCCAGTCCGGCGGTGACGCTCATCGGCAGCAAGGCGTACGCGGCCAGGTCGCTGGTCACCGCATTGTCGCCGTGCATGTTGCGCAGCGCGCCGCCTCCGCCGTCGCCGGCCCCGTAGATCGTCAGGGCTTCGGCGATCGTCAAATTGGCACTGTTGTTCAGCAGGCTGTCGTCAGCCGTGTCAACGCGGGTGTTGTCGAGCCCCAAAGTGGCGCCTTGCCGGACCGTTGTCCCCGCGGCAGGCCAACCGAGGGCCGCGTTGTGTGCGGCAACCAGCGTGCCCTCTTGAACGTCGGTGAGCCCGACATAGGTGTTGTTGCCGGTCAGCGTCAGCGTGCCGGCGCCGGACTTGATCAGGTCGTAGGGCGAGAGGGCAATCGGAGACCGCCACAGGCTGCCGTCGCCCGGATCGGTCACCGAATCGGGGTAATCGGCGCCGTTGGTGGACGTCGTGCCGCTGGCATTCAAACCGAAACCCTTGGTGGTCGTCCAGCCATTGCCGGACACCGCCCCGGCACCGCCCGCGCCGTTGTAAAAGCGGATTTCAACGTCGTGCCAACCGTCGTCGCCGGGTCCCATGCCCAGCTCGAGGACGCCGGTGCCGGTCGGTGTATTCCAGCCGCCGTTGTTCAGCCGGACCACACCGTCCACCTTCATCCAGGCGACGTCATCGATATTCTCGCCGAACGAGAACCGTCCGTCCGCGTCGTAGAACTGGCCCGTGTAGACCCAAGTCCGGTAGTCGGCCCAAGTCGGTGAACCGTTCGCCAGGCCGGCATGCGGACTCATCCGGATGCCGTCGTTGCCGGGGTTCGCGGCGTACGAGATCCCGCTGCCCGTGAGATAACCCGAGAGCAGACCGGGCAGGTAGTGGACCGTGGCCGGATTCGTCCCGCCGATCCCGCCCTCGATCACCGCGTCGCCGGCGCCGGTGACGGTCAACTTCGCTTCGCCGATCGTGACGGAGCCGCCGACCGTGAGGACGCCGTCCTGCGATTCGATCGTGTCGCTGTTGCCGCCCAGGATCACGTCGCCGTCATAACGGTTCGCGCCGCTCAGGTTCAGCACGCTGCCGGGTTCGGCGGCGGCTCCCCCGAACCGGCCCAGGGTGAGCGTTTCGCCCGCGGACACAGCCACGTCGCCTTGGAGTGCCAGTGTCCCGCCATAGACAACGGTCCCGCCGTCCGTGGTGCCTAGGGCGTTGTCGTGGGCCGCCACCAAGGTGCCGCCGCTGACGGTGGTCAAGCCGTTGTACGTATTCGCGTCCAGGAAGGTGACGGCGCCTGCGCCGGTCTTGAAAACGCTGTTGTCCGGCGTGACCGTTACGGAGAACAGGCCGTTTTGCGTTGAAGGATCGATCACGGTTTCGCTGGTGAAGTCGCCCGCGGTGCCTTGCACCGTGAAAGAAATCCGTTCGTCGCCCCACCCCTCCCAAAACCCCAAAAGGATGGGATACCGCGTGCCGGCCGTCAGCCCCGTTGCCGTGACGGCTGCCGAGCTGCCCGAAGAAAAACCTTCGCTGCTTTCGAAGGCACCGTTCAAGTTTGCATCGATGAAGATGGACGCGTCGTCGTCGATGTTCGTCCCGACTCCGTTGACGTCGTGCGAACGGAAGGTGAAATCGCCGTTGGCATCGGGCGTGAAATCGCCCATCCAGACCATTTGGAAGGTGCTTTGATCGCCGGACGCGAGGGACGGGAACAACGCCGTCCATCGATACGGCGGCGGCCCGGCTTGACTGGACGAACCGTCCCGCAAGTAATTCACAGGACCGAAATCCTGCCAGCCGCGGAACGCGGGTGTGGTGGACAGCAGACCGGATGACTGGCTGACGGTGCCATCGCTTTCCATGCTGTACGCGCCCCCAGGCGCACCCATCGCCGCGAAGTTCAGTTGGTTGCTACCGGTCGCATAACGTCCGGCCTGCAGACCGGGATAGGCAAGCGGCATGCCGCCATAGCCGAACGGTTGAGTCACGATCAGGTTGCCGGCGCCGTCGAACGTGATGTCGTCCCAGATGCCCAACGAGATCGGCGTTTCCAGCGTCGTCGTGCCGGAGATGCTACGCAGCGTTCCGCCCGCCACGGTCAGGGACGTGAGCCCGGCCGGGCCGACGGTCATCGTGCCGTCGAACTCCAGGGACTCCCCCGTGTCGACGTGCAAGCTGCTCGTCCCGCCCAACGCGCCGGGATGGGTGATCCGCAGTTCGCCCCCGTTGAGCGCGGCGGAGCCGTAGCTGTTGCCGGCGTTGGTCAGGACCAGCATCCCGTAGTTCGTCTTGTTGAGGTGTCCGGCGCCGGTCACCTGCCCGTTGATCGTGAGGTCCTTCTCCAGGTTGAACGTCGCGGTCCCGTTCAGGGTGACGGCGCCCGTCAGCGTCGGCCCGGCGCCGGCCCCGTCGTTGGTCGTCACGTTCGCGCCGCCGGCCAGCGTGAGATTGACCGCGTAGGTCTGCGCATTGCTGTAGAAATCCAGCGTCGCGCTGCTGGCCACGGAGATCGGGCCCGCGCCGCCGAACGCCGTCGAGCCTTCCAACCGGAAGGTCGCCTGGTTCACGCTGACGCTGCCCGGATCGGCCACGATGGTGTTGTACAGCACCAAGTCCGAACCGCCGACCTTGGTCAACCCAAAGCCGTTCATGCCGAACAGCACCGGATCGCCGCCGTCGTCCCTGATGTCCCACCGATTGTCGCTGCGGAACGTCGCGGCGCCCGTCAGCGTCAGGTTGCGGAACGCATACAGCTGCGTGCTGCCGGTGTTGACAATCGCACCGACGCCGTTGACCCCCGTGCCGGCGGCTGCGACCGGTTCGTTGCCGTCCAAGCCCGCGCGGAAGCCGCGGATGTCGAGCGTGCCGCCGGATTGAATCACCGTCTTGCCCGTCACGTTCCCCAAGCCGCTGTTGTTGCCCAGGGCCACCAGGCCGCTGGCGATCGTGGTGTCGCCGCCGTAGGTGTTGGTGCCGGCCAGGATCAGCGTGCCGTCGCCCGTCTTGGTGATCGCGCCGGTCGCCGCGCCGTCTTGCACCGCGCCCTGCAGATTGAGCGTGGCTCCGCCGCTGTGCAGGAAGGTCTTGGCGCCGTCCAGCGTCACCGCGCCGGCGAACGTCAGCTTGCCGGCCAGCGTCCCCGCGGCGTGCCCCGATTGGACGTCCACTTGCGACGCCCCGGCGGCCAGTGTCAGCGTGCCCAGGCTCACGCCGCCGTCCACGTTGATCGCCGAGTCGGCGGTGACCGTGACGTTGTTTCCCAACGCCACGGTAGTCTGATCGGTGAAACTCCACAGGCCGGCCTGTGCGGCATCCGCGGGCTTGACCACCCGCTCCGTGCTGGACGGCGGTGTGAACCGCATGTCGATCAACGAATTGCCGCCGTCTTCGTTATGCAGGAAGGCCACGAGGTACTGCTGACCCGCTGTCAGCGTCCGGGTGTGGTTGCCGGTGCTCTCCCAGATCAGCTGCTCGCCGCGGTTGTCACCCAGTCCTGGCACGCTCGATTCAAACACGCCGTCCTGGTCCAGGTCGATCCACATCGCGCCGATATCGTCGTTGTCATTGTTCCGGAATCCCCAACTCCCCGTGGCGTTGGGCGTGAACGTTCCGATCCAGAGGTTCGAGTAGTTGTCGGTATTGGTGATCACGAACCCGTCGCCGCTGGCGTCGTCGTTGAGCGAGGCCGGTACAGCCGTGAAATCGCTGTCCGCGTTGAAATCCAGCCCGCGCCCCCCCGGCCCGTTGGTCAGCGTCCCCAGGCCTTCAAAACTGGGGTACGACGTCGGATCGCCTCCGGCGATCACGCCGGCGTTGTTATTCAGATCCAAGGCCGCCGCGTCGCTGTTGATGTGATAACCCACGTGCCCCAGCGCGTCGGTGATCGGCGCCGCCGCCGAATCGATCTCCAGGGTGCCGCCGTTCAGGTTGATCGCGACCGCTGCCGCACCCAGGCCGCTGCCGGTGTCAGCCGCTGCGCGCAGCCGTCCCCCGGCATTGACCGTCCAGGACCCGCCCAACAACGACATGCGGTTGCTCGTGTTCGTCACCGCCAGCGAGCCCCCCGAGACGCGGCCGTCCAGCGCCACGCTGTTTAGCTGGGCCGCAATTACGTTATCGCCCGAGGCCGCCGCCTGCTGGTCGATCACGCTGGTTGCCAACGTTCCATTCTGCAACGTGTAGCTTCCCGTCCCGTCGAAGCGGACCTCGCCCACGTACACCGTGCCGCCGCCCAAATCGATGACTCCCGGATCGGCGGTGCGGAAGATGGCGAGGTCGTTGGCATCCGGGCCGCTGGCCGGATCGCCTTCCCAGTTCGCACCCGAGCTGAAACTGCTGCCATCTCCGCTGCCGTCCCACACGAACGCCGTGACGGCGCCGCCGACGTCCATGGCGATCGTCACGTCGCTGGCAGCGCTCGTCGCCGCGTCGCCATCGGTCAGCGTAAACCGCGCCCAGCGCGTGGACGGCGTCGTGGCAGCGTTGGTGTTCTGGTAGGTGATGTTGTCCAGCAGAGCGCTGACCGCCGCCGTCGTGGCGGTAGCGTTGAACGTGACGAGCAAATCGGCCCCGCTCGCGCCGCCAGTCGCGGTGCCGATGAGCGTGCCTTCGTAACTGATGTTCGCGCCCGTCACGCCGATCTGCCCGGCGCCGCTGCCCTCATTCAGAATCCCCAACACGTCGTCCGCGGACGCACCGCCGGCGGCGATGCTGACCGTCAGGTTGCCCCCGTTCCAGCCGTTGACGCCGATGGGCGCCGGGTCGTCCACGCTCGCCGCTGTCCCTTGATCGACGACTTGAACCCCGTCCACGCCCGGCGCATAGCTGAGGGAGTCACCTTGCAGATCCGAAATCGTGGCCGGGGCGTTTTCTTTGCCGACCCAGATCTCCAGATTTCTGACGCTGTACGAACTGCTCGACGGGCCGAAGGTCCAATCCTGACTGCCGCTGGAGCCTTCCGGATTCTGCACGCCGATGCCGCTGCCGCCGCCAGCCGTGATGTTGAACAAGGTGCCGCCGCTGGTGAGCGTCGGGTTCAGATAGGAAACCTGAAATGACCCGTGACCACTGCTGGTGCTGCCGCCGCTGTCCTTCCAGTCGTACTTGCCGTCGCTGGAGCCATACAAGCCGGTGCCATTCGGGCCGTAATTGCTGGCCCAGAACTCAAGGATGCCCTGGTCGTGGACTCCGGCCGTGACGTTGGGATGATTCGTTTCCACGTGCAGGTTGTTGACCAAGGTGCCGTTCTCGACAATATTAGTCCCCGCTTTGGGCACGCCCAGCATAAGGGGATTGTCATCGAACGTGTCCATTTCGGTGTACACCCAGTTGCTCCCCAACTCGACGAAGTAGCCCACGCGACTGAACGAGCCTGTCGGGATGTGGGCCGAGTTGTCGACGGTGTAAACATCGTTGAAGTCGAACTGGCCATTGTTCACCGCGTACAGCAACTGCATCCCGGTCAACTCCGCCGCCGAAACGACGGCGGTGGCCGAGGTCAGCAGTCGCCGGTCTTCCAGGGTTTCCAAGACCAGTCTGCGGTGAGTCCCGGCGATGCCTTGCTGGGCACGGCGGGCCTTTGAGCGGATTTGAGAACGGCTTTCGGCAGAGGCCCCCAGACGCGAGCGGATGCGGCGAGTGGACATGAGTGACTCCTCCCCAAACAATACCACGGCGATGACAGGATTTGAT
>JAAYYU010000343.1 GCA_012515235.1 Candidatus Anammoximicrobium sp. | reverse complement strand
CGGCTGGTTGTGAACATGGCTCCACGCTGGCGAGCAGCGTGGTGGCCGAGGACGTCGCGCGGGGCGGCACGTCGGCTGGTTCTGTCCGGATGATTCACCGCCACGAAAGCACGGCGCAGGGACGCCACGCGGGGCATTTGCGTCGCGAGATCGAAGATGCATGCCGGTCGTCAGGGTCAGGGTTTCTTGGCGGATGAACGGCAGGCGGACGGATCGGCAGAAACGAAAAAGGCCCTCGTCGCCGCCAAGACAACGGGGGCCGGGTGAGTTGATGGGAGAACCGGACTCTCCGCTCCTGCGAACGCTCCCTGGCTCAGTCGAGCAGCGCCTTTTTCAGGCTTGGCTGGGATCCGGCCGCGACGAAACGCCGCAACGGATGACATACAGCCGACATCTCAGGACGGGGCCAGGACAACGCTCCGGAGTATGGATCGTTCTCAGCTGGGACGCTTGGCGCGCCAGCAGGTTCTCGTTCGATACGGTTTAATTGGGTTCTTCGGAACTGACCAGCGAGAGCGGGTCAAGTGACGCAAGGCTGCGAGTCTGGATCAACCCGCGGTCGTCATGTTGACCGAGCTTTCGCTACGCCCTTGGAGAGGCCGCCGAAGAGGGCCTCTCATGGTTCAATGCCCGGTGGTAGTCGCATGTCTGCCTCCCTTGGGAAATGGGTGGAAGGAGAAGCACTACTGTCGAACGAACGTTCTATCCCTATGATAGCCGGACCGGGGTTTAGGTCAAGGTTTATTCTGAGTTTTTTCGGCGGGCTCGCCGGCCGAGTCCGAGGCAAGCGGCAGCGGTTGATCGGGCGGCACGCCGTACTTCTCCTGTCTGGCCCGGCCCCACGGGCAGCCGCCGCGGGTCAGCAGCAACTCGATCCGCTGGGCGAGCCGAGCCAGCCGGTTCCCGGCCCTCGCTCGGCGGCAGATCGGACAGCCGAACTCGCAGTAATCCGGGTCCGAGGGATTGGTGAGCGGCGGCAGCCAGCCGCCCAGCGTGTAACGTTTTGGAGAATTCATCAGCATGCTCCTTGCTGCGCCGCCCGGTGACGATTCGGCCCGTCGTGTTCCGCTGCGCTCAGTCGCTGGACCAAGTCGCACACGTGTTGCTCCAACACGGGGATCGTGTCGTCCGGCACGGCGCAATCGATGTCGTGAATATGCCAGTACTCGACGCGGTCGGTCCATTGCGGGAACTGCTCGGCCATCAGTCGCCGATGTTCGGCTTCCTTGACGGCCACGACCAGGTGCGACTGGTCCAGATCCTCCTGGGTCAGCGCCCGCGGATGGCGGTGCTGGCCGTTGACGGGGATTCCGCGCTGGTGCAAGGCGTCGACGGTGAATCGCGAGATCGCGCCGATATCACCCCAGCCGTCGACGTTCAAGCCGCGGGAATCGGCGTGCCAAGGCAGGCCCGCGTTCTGCGCCAGGTGATTGAACAGATGCTCGGCAAACCGGCTCCGGTAGTAGTTCGCCGTGCAGAGAAACAGCACGCGTTTGGTCATCGAGTTCTATCCTGCGTCTTCGGGCCCGTATCGTCCGCGGTATTCGGCGGCCGGATATTTGGCCTCGTTTTTCTTCATCTTGTCCCGCAGCGTCTGGCTGACGTCGATCCCCAGTTCGTTGGCGATCGCCAGCGCATAGCAGACGACGTCGGCCAATTCCTCGCCGACCTGGGTCAGCTTTTCCGGCTGTTGACCGATCCGCCGCGAGGCGTCCGTGCTGATCCACTGGAAATGCTCCATCAGTTCAGCCGCCTCGATCGCCAGGGCCATGCTCAAGTTCTTGGGCGAATGGAATTGCTGCCAGTCGCGGGCTTCGACAAACTGGCGGACGATCGTCCGCAACTCGCCAAGTGTTGTTTTTTCGTCGGACATCGGTACACTATCCAGAAATCGGCAATCGGCGATTTGCGACCGAGGCCAGCGTCTGCGGAGGCCAGCGTCTGCGGAGGCCAGCGTCTGCGGAGGCCAGCG
>JAAYYU010000342.1 GCA_012515235.1 Candidatus Anammoximicrobium sp. | reverse complement strand
GGGCGTGACCGGCGTTCCGCCTGCCTTTTCTGTTAAGTTGGGCAGGCTGTCGGAATTGAGCTAGGTAAAAAATGGCCTCTGTGTCACGCTAGGGTTGTGTCGTTCGGTATCATTCCAAACACCCTGGCATGGAGGCCATCCCGTGAGCTTGGCGGATTCAAAGGAGCAGAGCAAGGGCAAATCATTGGCCGATTTGGCGGAGCGGCTGGAGGCAGCGATCCGCGAGGCCGCACGCGACGGGAAATCGTTGGACGAGGTAGAAAGAGACGTCTACGCCCGTATCCAGCAAATGGGCTACAGGGCCGTGGAGCAATTGCTGGCGCTGCAAGGGGATGGCGACCTGGGCCCGGAGGTGCTGACGGCGGACGGCCGGAAGCTTCAACGCAGCGAAGGACTGGTGGATCGGCCGTTGCGGACGGTGTTTGGCGAGCACACGATCCGCTCCTACGTGTATGCGGCGGGGAGCCACAAGGCCATCGAACTGCGTCCCATCGATGCCCGGCTGAGCTTGCCGGAAGGGTACGGTTCGTATTTCTTCGAGGAATTCTCGCAGTACTTCTGCGTGGACCAGGCGTTTCGGCAAGGGGCCCGGGCAATGGAGGTGGTGCTGGGAGAGAAGGTTTCCGTGGATACGCTGGAGCGGATCAATCAGCGGATGGGCGAGCAGGCCGAGGAGTTTTTGGACCGGCTACCCACGCCACCGGCCCAGGAGGAAGGCGAGTTGCTGGTTTTCACGGCCGACGGCAAGGGCGTGCCGCTGGTCAAGCAGGACGCCCAGCGGGTGGCGGCGTTCGACGAGGCGGAGCGGCCGGGCAACCGCCGCATGGCCACGTTGGCTGCGGTGTACACGATCAACCGCCACGTGCGGACGGCGGAGGACATCGTGGCGGCGTTGTTTCGCGAGAAGCGTCAGCCGCGGCGGAAGGATCGGCCGGAGCCGCAGTTCAAGCACATCACGGCGCGTTTTACCCAGATGCGCGAGGAGGCGGACGGCGAACAGTGGGAATCGAACGGCACGATAGATGCCTTCATGTGGGCGAAGTCGCAAATTGACGTTCGCCGCCGTGCGGGCCAGATCGTGCTGCGGCTGATGGACGGCCAGGAGAGCCTGTGGGACAAGGCCGACATCTGCCTGGAACTGCCGGAGGACGAGGTGATCGACATCTTGGACATCTTGCATACGTCGGAATATGTCTGGCGGGGTGCCAAGGTGCTTTACTCCCAGAAAGAACAGCAAGAGACGTTCGCGCGGGAGCGGTTGCTGCGGATCCTCCGGGGCGAGGTGAGTGGCGTCATTGCCGGTCTGCGGCAGATGGCCACGAAGCGTGGACTGAAGGGCGCGAGGCTCAAGGTGATTACGACGGTGTGCCGTTATTTCGAGAAGAACGCCCATCGCATGCGCTATGACGAGTACCTGGCGGCAGGGTATCCGATTGCGACGGGCGTCATCGAGGGCGCGTGCCGGCATTTGGTGAAAGACCGCATGGAGCGGAGCGGCATGCGTTGGCGTCTGTTGGGAGCCCAACGCATGCTGCACGTGCGCGCCGTGTATCAGTCTACCTACTGGGACCAGTTTCAGACGGAGCGGATTGAGCGGGAGCAGTTACAACTCCACCCGCATCGTGCCCTGCTGAAAGACTACCACTGTCTTGCCCTGGCCAGCTAAACCCGCCACATTCCGGCGGGACGCCGGTCACGCCCGCTTCGCTTTCCGGCTGTTGCCTCGTGTAGGGCTGGCGATTCCCGGCGCCGCCGTGATAGCGACACGCCTTTTGAGACGGGGATTAGGTCGATACCTTGGATGTCTCCTGATCAGGAAGCTCGATCCAGGTGCCGCTACCACGTTGGGTTCTGATCAGCGCCCGGAGTTGCGGCGGAAGTGCGGCAATAACTCGCTCCGGTTTTTTCACCACTGCGCTCGCGGAAACTGGGCCAACGCCGTTATCGTCCTTCTCTATGATCGCTTGGATGAGCATAGCTCCATCACAGTTGACCGCATAGGCTTTACCATCCAGCGTCACTTGAGTATCGTTGGCGGTGATTGCAACCGTTAGGCGGTCGCTAAGTCGCCCCCTTCTTTGAGGTTTGACGGCCTTGAAATGGCGAACGACTCGCGCCAAACCGGACTTTGTGAAGGCTGAATCAACACAGCCCGCCGCTACTGCCAGCTCTGTCCATTGCTGCCACGATCGAGGAGGCGCCAGGCCAAACATCCCTCGGAACTCTTTGTCGGCTCGTAGCTCGGCTGCCCGCATAGCCTCGCGGTCGTGGTCGTCCTTTGCTGGGCAATGAGCATTCAGTTCGCTCGCAAACCAATCGAAGGCCGCACGATATAGTTGGAATTTCCCCTCACGCAATGTTCGGAAACCGGCTGACAACCCGTCCTGGTAGGCGACTTGTAGCTTCGCTCGCAACCACACGACTTTGGCTCCGAATTCGTCTCGGATACGGGAAAAACCGTTACTCGCAAGCAGGCTGGCAGTCTCTTCCTCCTCTTCCTCGGACGCCGTCATTGACTTTGTCCGCACCTCTTCCTGCTTGTCTCGGACCATCATACGAATCGCCGTTAGCATATCCTTTACCTCTTTGGATAAAGGATGGCGAGGATGCCGTTGTACGAGTTCATCGGAGACGTCTATGATGTACCACATCTCCTTCAGCGCGGCTACGGGGGAGCTTTCGGAGAAATCGAAAACCGAGGTGAACCATTGGACGGCGCACTCCAGGTCGACCAACCAATCGAGCCAAGGGTTCTTGGTTTCCTCGGCTAAGTAAATCGCAATCGCGTCAATGATATCATTCAGGCCAGCCTCCCGGGAGAACGCGCTCGCACCGGCAGCCGCAACAAGACTCTGCCACTCTGCCCACGAGCGAGGAGGCGCCATACCATACAGCTCTTGGAAAGCTTCGTCGGCGCGGATTTCAACATCTTCTTCATTCTGACGCCGTAACCTCTCCTGAGCGCGCTTGACTTTTTCGGGGATTTCCTGGTTCGTGTCATCCTTCGCCGAATTAACAGAATCTAACGCGGAACCGACCCACTCGAAAAGCTCCCGGTAGAGTTCGAGCTTCACTGTGGCCAGGTTACCTTTCCCAGTGGCATCAATGGGTTCTGCCATCTCCATCTCACGTGCTCCTGATCAGATCGGAACGGATCTTCATTCGGTTCTACCTCGTCGTCATCGTGAATTGCCCCGAATCCTCCGGTGGTGGCCGAGAGGCTGACGCCGAGTTTCCTGATTGTTCATGCGCCGCCATCACCCTCCTGTCTTTCCGCTTTCCCCGCGGCTGCCAGGATCGCCGCCACAGCGCCGTTCACCGATACCCGCACAGGGTCGGTCAGCAGTCGCGCATAGACTTCGGTGGAGGACGTTTTCGCATGGCCCAACGATTTCGCAATGACTTGCAAACTGGACCCGCCAAGAGCCTGCCACGACGCGAGCGAACGTCGCAAATCATGCGGCACGAGGCCTTCTAGCCCCGCACGATTCAGCAGCCGTTCCCAATGGTGGCCCACGTCAGGCGGCACGTGCCCGCACGGGTGATTTGTCGAGAACACCCACGGACTACCGCCGCGACTCTCAGCACGTCGCCGGCGGAGAATCTCTATTGCTGGGGGAGCGAGCACGATGGTTATCGGCTTGCCCGTCTTCGTGTCCTCGCCGGAGAGAAACCATAGCCCGCGGTCGAGGTCTAAATCCTTCCACTTCATCGACGCGACGTTCCCGCGTCGAGCACCAGTCCAGAGGCACATCGGCCAGTAGTCGGACCACGGTTCCGGCTCGGCTTCGCACGCCCGTAAAAATGGCGCCAGTTCGTCGGCTTGCAGAAACCGCTCGCGCGAGTGCTGGGGGAAGTGCTTGACGGCACCTATGGGATTGTCGCCCTTGTAGCCGAGTGCCTCGCCGCCGGTGAATACACAGCCGAGGACGGCCAGTGCGTGATTGGCAGCACCAGTACCGCCACGTCGCCGTTTGTCGTCGCGCCCGTGCTGAAAGGTCTTAGAGGCGATGGACGAGTGCCAGCGGGTGATTACATCGGCGGTGAGGGTGGACAGCCGCCGGTTCGCCCACGGTTTGACGTAAAGTTCGTAAGCTTTGGTGGTGTGGTCGAGGTAGTTTTTCCGCCGGTTGTGGAGCTTGGCGGTAGTGAGCCAATGTTGCCAGGATTCGGCTACGGTCGGTTCGCCGCGTTTGCCGATCCGTTCTACCTGGGGATTCTTCCCAGTGGCGATTTCGCCTATCATCCGCTTCGCTTCATCGCGTGCTTGTTCAACGGAGAGTTCTCCCACCTTGGCGATGCGGACTCTTTCCGGCCTACCTTGGACCCAACGATACAGATAGTAGGTCTTACTTCCTGCCTCCGTAACGCAGCAGGTCAGCCCCTGTTGCTTCTCGTCATGGTAATAGACTCTCC
>JAAYYU010000341.1 GCA_012515235.1 Candidatus Anammoximicrobium sp. | reverse complement strand
TGGTGGATCTCGGTGCAGCCGCCGCCGGCATCGGGCGTCACCGCCGTGCGCGACGACGGCGTGATCCTCGTCGACGGCCAGCCGCTGTTTCCCATCGGGCTGTATTCCGTGTGGAAGCGGGAACACAACGGCAACGATTTCAACCGTTGCTTCACCGAGCTGCGCGAGGCGGGCTTCAATACGATCCACACGTACCACAACCAACGCGACGCCGACTTGCAGGAGTTTTACGCGGCGGCCGAGCACCACGGGCTGCGCGTGATCATTGCCCCGCGCGGCGGGGCCAACAGTCGCGATCCGCAGAACGCGGTCCGTACCGTGATCGAAGAGTGCTGCCAGCCGGCCCTGCTCGCCTGGTATCTGGCCGACGACACGGCGAGCCACATCAGCGCCGACGAACTGCGGCGGGTACATCGGGCGATCCGCGACGTCGACCCGTTCCACATCACGGTCCAGGCCGATGGCGTGTTCGCCGGCGGCCCGCGGCCCTCGCGGTACACCGACTACGTGGACTCCACGGATGCCTTCTTGCCGGAACTCTATCCCATTCGCTCCGACCAAGACTGCGAGGTCGCCAACGTGACGCGCGACATGAAGCTCATCGGCGACGACCTGCGCCGCTCCGGGCGCAAGGCGCCGATTTGGGCGATCATCCAGGATTTCGAAGGCTGGGGTTGGGAGCGGTATCCTACGGAGGCCGAAACCCGCGTGATGACCTACCTGGCCATCATCCACGGGGCCAAGGGGATGACCTATTACACCTACGGCGGAACCGGCAAGAACCACGGCGTGACCCACGATCCGCAGGTGTGGGCCGCGCTGAAGCGGCTCTCGCGCCAACTGGCCGAGCTCCACGACGTGCTGGTCCAGCGCGATCCGCCGCAGAAGCAGCAGATCCAGGTCCTCAGCGGCCCGCCGACCGACGGACTTGGCTATCCGGCCGTGAGCACGCTGCTGAAAGAGCATCAAGGGCGACGCTACCTGCTGGCCGCCAATTCCTCCCGTGGGGCCGTGCGAGCGCGGGTCAACGCCGGCGTCGAAGCGGGCCAGGTGCAAGTGATGTTCGAAGACCGCCGGCTTGCGGCGCAGGCCGGAGCGTGGGAGGATGATTTCGCCCCGTACGCCGTCCACGTGTATGCTTGGTAGTCACGCCCGCTGCCGCTTCGCGCAGTAAGGAAGTTGCCCTTCGGAGAACCACTGTCGAGAAACGGCTGCTTGACGAACCGGTCGGCCGCCAAGGAGTTGTCGCCCATGAACGCTCTCGCTGTCTGTCTATTCTTCACCGGCGCCGTGCTGGCGGGCGGCGCCCCGTCACCGGACTCCAGGAAGCCCGCAGGCTGGCCTGATTCCGCGCCGTTGGCGAAGCGGAACCTGGTCTTCGAGCTGGAGCAAGGCGGCTTTGTCCGCGTCGATGTGCTGGGCGAGGGTCTGTTCCGCGTTCGACACAGCAAGAACCCGCAGTGGACCGAATCGGCCTTGAATCGCTACGGTGTGCTCAACGCCGCGTTTGCCGACGTGGCCTTCGAGCAGTCGGAAACGGGCGGCGTTCACGTGGTGGCGACCAAGCAGGCCCAGCTCAGCGTGAGCGGCAAGGACGGAGCGGTCGCTCTGGCCGATGGCGAAGGCAAACCGCTCACCCAACAGGCCGCGCCGGTCTACGAGGCGGGCGGGGGCTACGACATTCGGTTCACCCTCGCCAAGGAGGAACGGGTGTACGGGCTGGGCGATGTGAGCCGTGAAAACATCATGCGCCGCGGCGGGATCTATGAGATCTGGGTCAAGAACGTGAACTCCTACATCCCGATTCCTGTCGTGTTGAGCAACCGGGGATGGGGCCTCCTGATGAACACCACTTGGCGGAACACGATCGACGTCGGCAAGACCGATCCGGAGCGGATGATCTGCAAGGCAGCCCGCAGCGACTTGGACTACTACCTGTTCTGTGGGCCGGACTACCGCAGCCTGTTGGATCTCTACACCTCGCTGACCGGCCGGCCTGCGCTGTTGCCGATCTGGGGCTACGGGCTCACCTACGTCTGCAACCAGAACATCGATGCGTTCAACATGATCAACGAGGCGCTCACCTTCCGGCGCGAGCAGATGCCGTGCGACGTGCTCGGGCTGGAACCGGGATGGATGTCGAAGAACTACGACGGCACCACGGCCAAAGCCTGGCACCCTGAGCGTTTCCCCATCCCCTCTTGGGCGCCCAAGGGGCCGCACACCTTCTTCGGCGCGCTGGAGCGGAAAGGGTTCAAGCTCAGCCTGTGGCTGTGTTGCGATTACGATCTCGGCGTTTACGAGGAGCTGCAATTGGCCGCCGCGAAAGCAACCCCCGCCGCGGGCATGAAGACCGCCGTGGGCGCCACGGTCAACGTACAGGAAGGTTTCATCGACAAGCGGCTGAGCAAGCCGGCCAGCACCGAAGCGAGTACCAAGGACGCGCCCCAACAGGCCCGGCCCGAGGGCGTGGAGCCCTGGTTCGAACACCTCAAGAAGTTCGTCGATCAAGGCGCGGCAGCCTTCAAGCTGGACGGCTCCAGCCAGGTCATCGAACACCCGACTCGCCCATGGGGCAACGGCATGACGGACGAGGAGATGCACAACCTCTATCCGGTGATCTATGCCAAGCAGATGGCCCAGGGATTCGAGAACCACACCAGGCGGCGCTGCATGATCTACTCCGCTGGTGGTTACGCGGGCGTCCAACAGTACGTGGCCACCTGGGCCGGCGACACGGGCGGCGGCGCCAAGCCGTTGGCTTCGATGTTGAACCTCGCGTTTTCCGGCCATTCTAACCACTCCTGCGATATGAATGTCTCGGACGTCGAAGGCATTCATTTCGGATTTCTGCAAACCTGGGCCCAGGAGAACAACTGGGATTACTGGTATCAGCCCTGGCTGTTGAAGGCGGAGCACACTGCCGCATTCCGCCAATACGACCAGCTCCGTTACCGCTTGCTGCCGTATCTCTATTCGGCGGCCGCGGAGGCCGCCCTGACCGGCTACCCGGTGATGCGCGCCATGTCGATGGTCTATCCCGATGATCCGGCATGGGATGCGCGTCTAGGCCAATACATGCTGGGAGACTTCCTGCTGGTCTCGGCCTTCTCCAAGGACGTGCGTCTGCTTGCGGGCGACTGGATCGACTTCTGGAGCGGTAAACGGACCACCGGCCCAGCGACGCTGCCGGTGGAGATCGCGCCGAATCGGGGCGGCGCGCTTTTGGTCAAAAGCGGCGCTATAATCCCCACCTGGCCGGTCTGCCACCATGTCGAAAAGGGCTGGTCGCCTGAAGTGGGACTGCTCGTCTATCCCGCGGCCAGCAGCAGCTTCACGCTCTACGAGGACGACGGCCGCAGCCTCGGCTATCGCCAGGGCGAGTTCGCCCGCACCCTGCTGACATGCACCACGAGCGGCAAGACCGTTACCCTCACGATCGGCGGCCGGCAAGGCCGTTTCGCCGGCATGCCCGCCACGCGCGACTTCGAGGCGCAGGTCCGCCTGCCTGAGCGTCCGCAAACGGTCATGCTTGACAGCGTACTGATCACAGAATTCAACTGGGACGAGCGCGGTTCGACGGCCTGCGTCAAGATTCCCGCCTGCGGGGCCGCACCGCGCACGTTGAAATTCAACTGAAACTCAGAGAGGATGCCAACCATGAGTCCCAAGTTGTTCTCCGACGGAGAGGTTCGCACTCGGCTTGCCGTTCTGCTCGGCATTTTCGCCGCGTGGTGCGGTCACGCCGTGGGCGGCGAATCGGCGGTGGACAACGGCGCCATCGCGCCGGCTGTGTAGCGGGAACTCGACGCAGGGCTGTTCCCCGGAGCCGTGGTGCTGGTGGGAAGGCCGGGGAAAGTGCTGTATCACGACGCCTTTGGCCACGCGCGGATCGTGCCCGACAAGGTGAAGATGGCCAAAGACTGCATCTTCGACTTGGCCAGCGTGACGAAGCCGGTGGCCACGGCCACGGCCTTTGGCGTCTGTGTCGATGAGAAACTCTTGCGTTTCGACATGCCCATTCGCCAAGCCTTGCCCGAGCTTTCGGGCAGCGGAATCGAGCCGATCAGCGTTACCCAACTGGCCACGCACACATCGGGCTTCGACAACACGAAGTATCACGATCGGGCGCAAGGCGACGCCCTGCTTGAGCTGATGCTCGGCGTCACGCCGAAGTGGACGCCGGGCAGCCGCTATTACTACTCCTGCCAGAACATGATTCTGCTGGGCCGGATGGTGGAGAACGCCAGCGGCCAACGCTTGGACGAGTTTTGCCGATCGCGAATCTTCCAGCCGCTGGGCATGCGCGACACGTCGTTTGGACCGTTGCCGCCGTCGTCGCGCGTGGTGCCCAGCGGGGCGTCCGAAATCGGCCAGATCGAAGACGCCCAGGCCCGGATCGCCGGCCGCCCGGTGGGCAATGCCGGACTGTTCAGCACGGCCGCCGACCTGGCGCGGTTCTGCGAAATGCTGCTGGGCGAGGGCCGTCTCGGCGAGATTCGCGTCCTGTCGCCGGAATCGCACCGCCTGATGACCCGCAATCTGTTGGCCCCGCCGCTGCCGGCCCGGGGCTTCGGTTGGGAGCTCGACGTCAACTCGCTGCACCGGCCCACGCGTCTCTCGAAGACGGCCTATGGTCATAGCGGCCATACCGGGCAATCGATCTGGATCGACCCGGAGAGGCAGGTGTACGTGATTGTGCTGACCAACCGAAACCATCCCCAATTCGTCGGGGGCGAGCGAAAGGACGAGCAGTATCGGGCGCGAGCCCGCATCGGCGATGCCGCCCTGGCGTCCCTCGGCTACTGAACACGGCAGCCGGATGCCGAAAATCAGCGCCGCCGCTAATTCGGCGGTCCCTGGAGAATATCTTTCTCAGTGGAGGCATTTCCGTCCTTTGCGTTGCCCTTGTCCTCAGCCGCTCCAGGGCGAAGACGGTTTCCGGCCGGGCCGCGGCGTGGTAAGCTGGATGGCCAAACGAGCCTGGATCGGTTTTAGGCTCAGTGCATCGGGGACTGGGGAATGTCGAGGTGTAAACATGAAACCGTTCTTGATTTTCGCGGCCATGGCTCCCTTGCTGGTCGCTCTGGAGGCTCTTGGAGCCCAAGACCTGACGGTGGACGAAACCTATCGCATTGCGATCGCCGAGGATCGGACGAAGGCCGAAGAGCACGCCGCCGCGCAACTCCAAGAGTACCTGAAGAAGATCACGGGCAGAACTTTGAGGATCGTTCCCGAGACGGATCAGAACGCAGGACCGGCGATCTATGTCGGCCAGACCAGGTTTGCCGCCGCCCACGGCATGAAGGATTATGGAAAAGAAGAGTACCACCTCAAGACCATTGGAAAAGACCTGGTCATCGCTGGCGGCCGGCCTCGCGGAGTCCTTTTCGGAACCTACGAATTCTTGGAGCGATTCGCGGGCGTGCGCTACCTGAGCGTCAACTTTGAGCGGGTCCCGGAGATGGCGGCCGTGTCGGTCCCGGACGGAACCGATCTCCGACACGCCCCGCCCTTCATCTACCGCGACATCTATCCCGGACACGCCGAGATCCCCGCCGACTACCGGCGAAAACTCCGACAAAACAGCGGCAGCAATTCACCGCAGCACGGCTTTAGCGAAAGCTGCGGCTCGCCGGGCGGGGTGCATACGTTGCACAAGTATTCCCACGATTTCCCGCGCGAGATCTCCTGGATGAACAAGAACGGCAGCCGGCAGATCGTGAACTCGCCCCACTCCGGGTCGATTTGCTTCTCGCAACCGGAGGCACTGAAACGGATCGCCCAAAAACTGAAGGACCACGTGAAGAACGATCGCGCCCGTTGCGACGTTTCCGGGGCGCCCTACCCGCAGTTTTATGTCGTGGACATGAATGATTGCCACGTGGAGTGTTTTTGTCCGCAATGCCAGGCATTCGTCCAGGAACATGAGGTTTCCGGACTCGTCATCCACTTCATGAACCAACTCTGGGACGAAGTTCAAGAAGCGTACCCCGACATTTACATCATGATGTTCGCCTACCAGGATTCTACCACCCCTCCGCGAAGCGGCCTCCAGCCGAAGGGAAACGTGATCGTTCGCCTCGCCTACATGGACCACGAGTTTACTGAATCCGGCAAAGTCAAACGGGATGTCATGTTCCCCCTTTCACATCCGAACAACCGCGATTACGAGGAGGCTTTGGAGCAGTGGCACAATTGCTCGCGCCATCTCGCGATCTGGGACTACTGGAAGACGTACCGTTGCGGCTTTCAGACGCCGATCCACAACACCGCAGCGATCCCCAGCCTCGTCCGGAAATACCGGGATATCGGAGCCAAGCATGTCTTTGTCGAAATGGAGCTGGGAACGACCGTCCCTCTCACGCTCTTCGACCTGCGCTACTACCTGGGCGCCAAAATGATGAACGATCCCGACCTCGACGACGAAAAGCTGGTCGAGGAGTTCATGGCGATGTTCTACGGCAAAGCCGCAACGCCGATGAAGGAATTCAAAGCCTATACGGAGAAACGCATGGCCGAATCCGCCGGGCCGCTCACCTCGTTGCCGCCGGCAAAACGCACCTTTATGGATGTCGAATACTTCGAGACCCTTTACTCGCTCCTCGAACAGGCGGAACTGGCCGCGGCGGAAAATCGCCCCATCCTCGAGAATATCCGCCAGGAACGCCTCGTCGTCGACCACGCCTACCTGATGCTCTGGAATAGCCACGGCAATCCCCTCCAGCTCGACAAGGAGGCTCTCCGCAAACGAATGACCGAAGACGCGGATATCTTCGGAAAGAAATACTTCCGGAACTCATGGCAGGACACGCGAGAAGCCGCACTCGAGTTCTTTTGTGATCTGATGGAGTTTCCGGAAAAGAAGGGGACAATCGAGGCAAAGCCGCTGGACGGCATCTGTTTCGAGGGCAAGGACAAAGTGGAGATCGCCGTCGACGCCCTCGACGGCGGCGTCTTGGTGACGGATCCCGACGCTTTCGGCGGCAAGGCGAAGGCTCGCGACAGCAACGGCAAAGACGACTACCATGCCCGGCCATTCACTTTCGGAATCTACGAATGGAAATTCAGGAAATTCATCGCCGACGCCCGACTTGAGAAGTCGGACGTGCCCCAAGATGAGAAATACCACTGGTACTA
>JAAYYU010000340.1 GCA_012515235.1 Candidatus Anammoximicrobium sp. | reverse complement strand
TTGTCCCCAGTCGTCATCTGTCACGACTTGGTGGATCAGTGCATCGTTGACGTAACTTGTTACAGGATAAGCGAGTGCGAGAGGGGGGATTTGAACCCCCACGGGTTGCCCCACTGGATCCTAAGTCCAGCGCGTCTGCCAATTCCGCCACTCTCGCAAGGATCGGTTGACTAACAACTTCCGACATTTTCCGGCCACTGTCAACGCCCACTTGTCAAGCTTCTGCGCAACGGGCGGTACAAACGGACGAAAACCTGGCTGGCCGAGTAATCGCTGGGCGACCTCGCGGGCGTGGTTTTGCTTGTCCATCGCTACGGCGGGCTCAAGGATGAGTTCCGGCACGGCCGCCACGGTCTGCAGTCTGGTGTGCAGGTCTCTCGGCGTGCTGGCAAGACAAGACCGCCTCACCGCACATAGCGCGCCACGCCTCGGCCGTGCCTCCGATGGCGACGGGACGCTGAGCGCGTTATGGCCGGAACAGGAGTCGTCGGCAACGACGCGCTGTCGGTAGAGGCGGATCTGGAGATGAAACGTTGCGTTTTGGACCGGATGACGAGGGCAAGGGCGGAAACGGGGCACCTTGGACTTCATCGCTCGCTGGCAAGAGGGGAACACAGACTTCGGTCGCCGCAGTGGTGGCTTTGGGCGAACGCGATCATCGGTTGCTTGAAGTGCGGTCGGCCATTGGCCAGCATCCAACAGCCTGTCGCAAGAAAGAGGCAAGCAGCTCGCGATGGTCTTTCTTGCTTGGGTTTTTCGGCGCAGCTTGGAGCCCGTTCCCTTTTTTCAACAGGCTGCTCGTCAGGGCCCGGCACGCTTCAACAGTCGCTCGGCCTGCTTGGCCTGGTCACCGCTGACACCGCTCTTGAGCACCTGCCGCATCGCGTCGGCGACGGTGCGTGGTTCCGTGTGCATGATTTTTTCTCCGATCGCCAGCGCCGCCGCCGCTGCTTGTGGTGCCAGGGCGGGGCGGGAGAGGTTCGGGACTACCAGCGACATGGCCTCGGCGGTGGGGAGACCGCCCAGGACGTTCAGAACGAGCCGTCGTTCCTCGTCTCGCCGGGCGGCCTGGAATGCCGCTTGGCACATTTTCAGCTTCTGCTCTGGAGGCAGGACCATTTGCTGCGCGATGCGGAGATAACCGCGCAAGGCCCGTGTGCGGAATTTCTCGGCAGGCAGCGTTTGGGCCAGCTTCAGCAACTCCGGCGCCGCATCCGCGCTGGTCCATTTGCCCAGAGCAGCGGTGGCCGCGTCCTGGAGTTCCTCGTTCGACTCCTGGGCGGCGGACGAGACGGCTTTCAGCGCGCGGTCCCCGCCGACGGCACCGAGCAGTTCCACCAGGAAACACCGGGAGGCGATAGGAGCCTTGGGCATCGCCTGCAGCATGGTCCCGACGCAGGCGTCCGGATCGGGCATTCTCAGGCAGGCCACTCTCAGCGCCTCTTGCACCGCGGCCGTTTCGCTCGGCGAACTGGCCGCAAGCAACCGATCGCAAAGGAGGGCAAACTCTTTCAAGCCGGCAAGTCGTCCGAGCGTCTTGATCGCGGCCAGTCGCACCTGGTCGTCCGGATCGTCCGCAGCTCGCAGGGCGGCTGGAATCGCAGCGAGGATCGCCAATTGCCCGGCCAGGTCGAGCAGGACCGCGCGAGCGGCAGGGGCGGCACGGTCCAGTTTGGCGACGATGGCTTCGCCGGCCGCAGTGCCGCCCAGCTTGACCAGGCTTTCGTGCGCGGCCTGGGCCAGCCCAGGATCGCCCGACACGACCGCGTCCAGAAGCACCGGCACAGCCGCGACGTCGCCCAATTGGCCCAGCACGTGAAGGGCGGCAACCCGGACCTCTGGGGACCCCGCGGCGGCCCACGCGCGGATTGCCGGCGACGCACTGGCGTCCTGACGATCCCCGATCGCCTGGATCAGCAGCGCTCGGCGGCCCGCCGACAGGCGGTCCAACTCCGCCAGCAGCGCCCGCGTGACGTTGTTTCCGGAAAGCTCGCGGCTCGTCCTCAGTGCGATGGCGAACAGGGCATCGTCAGCGGTGAGCTGTTCCAGCAACAGCGGCACTCCGTCCGACCGGCGACTCAGAATCGCTCCCCGCGTAGCGGCGGCGCGCAGCTGGGTGGGCACATCGGCGCGGCGGGCGGCATCGTACAGACGCGCCGCCTCGTCCCGTTTGTCCTGGGCACCGAGTCGTTCGCCGGCAACCAGGCAAGCCGCAGCCGCTGCGGCACGCACTGCGGCAGAGTCGCTGGCCAGCGCCCGGGACAGGCTCTCGACGGCCTGCGGACAGGCGATCTGCCCCAGCGCCGCCAGCGTCTTGGCGGACACGTCCTGGTCAGGGCTGCTTGTCAGTTTGCTCAAGGCGTCCACGGCTTTCGCGTCGCGACGGACGCCCACGGAGTTGATCACGCCTACCAGCAGCGGCCCTTGGAGTCGATCCAGGGCCTCGCGCAGGGCGTCGTCGACGCTGGGGTCCGGAATCGGCTCCAGCCCGAACCGGGCGTAGCTGTTGAGCCGCTGGTCGGCCAGGAGTGCGGCCAGGGCCGGCACGGCTTCCTTGCCGCCGATCAGCGCCAACCGCTGGCAAGCCTTCGCCTTGTCAAACGGCGCGGCGTCCGACTGCAACACGGCAACGAGTTTCGCGGCTTCAGCACTCTTTTCCGCCGCGCTCGGCACTGGCGTCAGCGTGTCTTGGCTTTGCAGGGCGGCGGGCGCGGGAATCAGGACCAGGATTGCCGCCACGACTGCAGACAGGTTTCGGAGGATGGTCTTCACGGTTACACCTTTTAGATTTCGTGTGCTTGGATTCCGGGGAGCGAACGTCCGGCACGGGCGGCTACATTTGCCAAGGCTCGCGCATCGCCCGCGTCCGCATGCGATTGGCTTCGTCGTCGCCGAGGAACGATTCGGTAGCGGGATCGAAGGTCAGCCGGCGATCGAGCATCCAGGCGATGGCGGCCGCGTGGGACGCCACATGGGAGGAGCGGGCGACGTCGGCGTTGGTCGCCGGCTGGGCGCGGGATTTGACGCAGTCGACAAAGTTGCGGAGGTGCGACACGGGAAACGTGCCCACCTTGTCGAACACCGTTCGCTCCGTGCGCAGCGTTTCCGGATACACGGCCACCTCGTTGCTGTCCCCGGTCTCCACCCAACCTTCTTCTCCCTCGAATCGCACCTGGCATGAGCCCAGCGGGAGCCAATCCTTGTCGTCGCAGGGGCGCATCACCAGCTTTACGCCATTCGCATACCGGGCCTGTACGACCTGTTTCGCTGCGTACCCGCGTTCCGGGCCCACGGGTTCGAATTCGATCGGCGTCGTGCCGTCTGCCTGGTTGGCCCATTGGCACAAATCGACGGTGTGGCTGGCCCAATTCAGCCATCCGCCGCCCGCATTGAAGTCGAAATGACTCAGCCATCCCATCGTGCCGGCGGAATAGGCGCGGTTGTACGGCCGCCACGGCGCCGGTCCCAGCCAGAGGTCCCAATCCAGCGTCTCCCGGGGCGGTTCGGGCTCCGCCGGAAGCCAGTCGTGGCGAACGTGTTCGCCGTTCGGACCGCCGCCATAGAAGGCGAGCGAGGCGTGCAGCGTCTGGAGTTTCCCCAGCTTGCCGCTGCGGGCCAGATCGGCCGCAAACTTGAAGCTGTCGATGGTTCGCCGTTGTGTTCCGACCTGAAACACGCGCCCGTAACGCCGCATGGTCTCCGCCAGAATCCGGCTCTCGCCGATGCTCATCGAACAGGGCTTCTCGCAGTAGACGTCTTTGCCCGCCTTCGCGGCCATGATCGAGGCCAACGTGTGCCAGCGGTCGCCGGTGGCGATCAGCACGGCGTCGATGTCCCGGCGGGCGAGCAGTTCGCGCAGGTCGCGATAGGTGCCGCAATCCTGGTTGCCGTACTTGGCATCGACCAGCTCCTTGACCGCTTTGCGCCGGTCGGCACGGACATCACAGACGGCCACGAATACGGTATCCGGCAGCGTCAGCAGCGCTTTCAGAACATAGGTGCCGCGGCCGTTCAGGCCGATGCCGCCCAGCGTGATCCGCTCGCTGGCAGCCACGCCGCCGTCCTTGCCGAGTGCCGACGCGGGAACGAACGCGGGAACGGCCAGCACCGCGCCGGCCCTGGCCGCCGCAGCCAGAAACCGCCGCCGCGTCATCGTTGCGTTGTTGAGTCTCATCGGAAGATTCCTTGATTCGTGTCGGAAGATTTCTCGTACGTTCTGCCCCAAGCTGCCGGCGCCAGTCAGCAGCCACCGGACAAGCCTGAGTCTTGTGACTGGACCGGCCCCTGTCAATCACCCCCCGTCCCCGAATCGGCGTCTACACCCGGCGAAGGGCCGCTGCAACGAACGCCGTCAGGCCGCGTCGTCCTGTCCCTCCAAACGTGGCTCGCGCAAGACGTCGGCGCGGTCTGCGTGCGGCTCACGGCCCTCCGGAATCCGGCCATCCTGACGTCGACGGAGATTGGCGGTATCTGGTACGATCAATAGGACGAGTGGCGAAACGGTCGCCGCGCGAGCCTGGGCCATTCGGAAGGTCTTGCCTGCCGATGCTGACGCTGATCAACACCAACCGCATGACACCACCGATTGCACCGCTCGGATTGGATTATCTCGCTGGGGCGATGCGGCAGGCGGGCAACGAGGTGGAACTGGTCGATTTGAATCTGGCTGAGGACTCGGAAGCGGCGCTGGACGATCATTTCGGCCGTTGTCAGCCGGATTTAGTGGGTCTGAGCTTCCGCAACGCCGACGACTGTTTTTGGCCCAGCGGCGAGTCGTTTGTGCCGGTGCTGCAGCGCGACATCGCGGCGGTGCGCCGGCATACCGATGCCCCGATCGTGCTGGGCGGCGTCGGGTACTCGATCTTTCCGCAAGCGCTGCTGGCCGCAACGGGGGCCGATTTTGGCATCCGGGGCGACGGCGAGGACGCGACCGGGCGCTTGCTGCACGAGATCCGCGGCCAGCGTCGTTGGGATCGCGTGCCGGGGCTGATCTACCGGCAGGACGGCGTGCTGCGGGCCAACCCGCCGGCCTGGCCGAGTCCGTTGCGAGTGCCGACGGCGCGCGACGGCGTCGATAACCAGACGTATTTCCGGCGCGGCGGTCAACTCGGCGTGGAGACCAAGCGGGGCTGTCCGCGGCAGTGCAGTTACTGCGCCGATCCGCTGGCCAAGGGCCGGACGCATCGGCTGCGCGAACCGGCGGAGGTAGCCGAGGAAGTCGCTGCGTTGGCCGATCGTGGGTTGGATGTGCTGCACCTGTGCGATGCCGAGTTCAACCTGCCGCTGGACCATGCGCTGGCGGTCTGCGACGCCCTGCTCGCGCGGCGTCTGGGCGAGCGGGTCCGCTGGTACGCCTACCTGGCCGTCGTCCCGTTTCCCGGCGAGTTGGCCGAACGCATGCGCCGCGCCGGCTGTGAGGGAATCAACTTCACGGGCGATTCGACGCACCCGCGAATGCTGGCCACCTATCGCCAGCCGCACTGCCGGGAGGACGTGGCTCAGGCGGTCAGGAACTGCCGCAGGCACGGCCTCGCGGTGATGCTGGATCTGCTGTTGGGCGGCCCCGGTGAAACGCCGGAAACGGCGACCGAGACCGTTGCGAGCGTCCAACGCATGGCGCCGGATTGTGCGGGGGCGGCGTTGGGCATCCGCCTTTATCCCGGCACGCGGATGGAGACGCTGGTGGCGGAGGAGGGACCGCTGGAAAGCAATCCGGGCGTGTACCGGCACAACGCAGGTCCGATTGACCTACTCCAGCCGACGTTCTACATTTCTCCGTCGCTAGGCGAGCGGCCGGCGCGGTTGATCGGCGAGTTGATCGGCGACGATCCCCGGTTTTTCCCACCGGAAGAGGCGACGCACGACGGCGAAACAAGCGAGGCGCGCGATCACAACTACAATGCCAATCAAGCCTTGGTCGACGCCATCGCCGCGGGGGCTCGCGGGGCGTACTGGGACATCCTGAGGAAACGACGGACGGGCAACCTGGCGTGAGGGTGAGGCATCGCCGCACGCCCGGACTGTATTCAGGAGGCTGTCATGACATTTCTCGTCACCGGCGCCACGGGCCTGGTGGGCAACAATGTGGTCCGGAGGTTACTGGAGCGCGGCCAGGCAGTGCGGGTGCTGGTGCGCCGCGAATCGGATTTCCGGCCGCTCCAGGGTCTGGAGGTGGAACGCGTCTGGGGCGACGTGCGCGACGCCGACTCCGTCCGCCAGGCATGCCGCGGCGTTTCGGCCGTCGTCCACGCGGCCGCGGTTGTCCGGTTCGGCTGGACGGGCTTGGAGCAGGACCGCGCCGTCAACGTCCGCGGGACGGAGCACGTGGCGGCCGCCGCGTTGGAAGCCAGCGCCCGGTTGGTCCATGTGTCCAGCGTCGACGCGCTGGGCGTGGGGCATCGCGATGCGCCGGCCGACGAGGATTCGCTGCGGGAAGGCAAGGTTCCTTGCACGTATATCGTCACCAAGCGAGAAGCCGAGGCGGCGGTCCGCCGTAGCGTCGACCGCGGCCTGGACGCCGTGATCGTCAACCCGGGCTTCATGCTGGGACCGTGGGACTGGAAGCCGTCTTCGGGACGCATGCTGCTGGAGGTAGCCCGGCGGTTCACGCCGCTGGCGCCGACCGGAGGAGTAACCTCGTGCGACGTCCGCGACGTGGTCGACGGACTGCTGGCGGCGTGTGAAAAGGCCCCGGCCGGCCGCCAATACATTCTGGGCGGCGAGAATCTGACCTACCAGCAGCTCTGGTGCCTGTTCGCCGAAGTCAGCGGCGGCAGCAAGCCTTGGTTTCGAGCCGGCCCGCTGATGCGGGTCCTGGGCGGGTACGGCGGCGATCTGTGGGGCCGGATCACGGGCCGCGAACCGGACCTGAATTCCGCCGCCGTGCGTGCGACCAGCCAGTTCCACTACTACCGCAGCGCGCGGGCCGAAGCGGAACTGGGCTATCGGCCGCGTCCCTTCCGCCAGTCCGTTGCCGACGCCTGGGCCTGGTTCGTCGAACACGGGTACGTGGACGACAAGAAAAAGTGAGCAAGCCCGATCCGGACGGCGACGTCGAGCGGACGGAAAGAGGGACGAAGCGGACGGAGGGACCGGGGGGGCCGAAACAGGGCGAAGCGGCACCGTCTGAGGCGAAGCCGGTTCGCGGGTCAAGCGGCCAGGCTGCGTCGCGAGAGCAGCCCGATTTGGCCGGCAAGCCGGGCCTTTCTGCTTCGCGGCGGGCCCTGAGGACACATCGTGGCCTCAGGCGTAGGCTTCGATCCACTCGTAGATCCGCTGTTCCGCTTCGGGCGGGACGCGGTGGCCCTTGCCATGCGTGAACAGGCCCACACGCGGCGTGCCGCCGTACAACTGGTACACCGGCAGCGTGGCCGAGATGAACGGCCAACTGCGATCGCCGTCCGCCGAGTTCCCGCCCAGCAGCAGAAAGGCTCGCGGCGCGATCAATCCGAGCAACTCGTCGTGTTCCCGCGTGAACGATTCGCGGCGGATCTCGTCGCCCAGGTACCAGGAAGCTTCCCAGTTGGAGAACCGGGTCCCGATGCCGCCTTCGCTGCTGACCGTCACGCGGATGCGTTCGTCCAGGGCTGCCAGGTACACGACCTCTTTGGCGCCCAGCGAATGGCCGACGGCCGCCAGTCGTTGGGGATCGACTTCCGGCAGACTGCACAAGATGTCCACGGCGACCACGGCGTCGTACAGCATCTTGGCCATGCCCCGCGAACCGGGATGCGTTGTGTGAAAGCGGTTGACGTGTTCCTTGTACGGGATGGACAGGTCTTCCGACCAGAGAAAACAACGCGGGCAGATGGCGACGAATCCCCGCTGTGCCAATTTGAGGCCGAACGCCTTCTCCGGCTCGCCCTCCACTCCGGCCGGCTGTCGAATCGTGTTTCGCGTGGTGGAATGCAGCGCCACCACGCCGGGACAGGCCCTCGCCTTATGGGCCGGTTTGAGCACGTAGGCTTCGACCGAACAGCCCGGCTCGACTTCGTAGCGGACGCGTTGACGGAGCACGGTCTGGACGCGGTCTTCTTCGACCACCTCCAGCTTCGGAACCCCCTTCCGCTGCGGATGATACGCCCCCAGGAACTCGAGCCACCACGCCTGCAGTTGTTCGCGGCGCCGGTGCCAATCGCTCAGCGTCGTGATGCGGCGGTCGGCGTCGTCCATCAGCAACGGCTTAAGTTCCGGCGCGTCCGCCGGAAGCGTGGCGGGCGGACACTGGACTTCGGCCAGCCAGTTCACGCCCCGCTCGCTGGTTTGCGGAGCCGCGGCAAACGACCGGGCCCCGGAAAAAGCCATCGCGGAAGCAGCCAGGAACTTTCTGCGCGAAATGGATGCCATCGTTTTGTCCTCGTCAGAATTCGGCCTCGGTGCAGGTTTTCGGGTCACGTTTTTCAACGGCATCGGGTTCCGGCCCCAGCGGCGGAAACAACTCGGCCATGCCGAACGGGTTTTGCGGCGTCCAGCGGGCCTTGCGATCCTTAAACGGTGCGGGAAAACTTGTTCCGCGCCGGCTGCCGCGAGGCAACTGTCCGCCCGGCCGATGGGCGCATTCTAACGCCCGACCCTCCGCCCGCAAACACCCGCCCCTTGAAGTGCAAGCCGATGTGGTGTTAACTTTGCAAAACTTGGGACACCGCGTGTCGGCTGCCTTGACGCCGCCTCGCAGCACCATTTGCCCCACAGGACAGACAAGTGCCCCGTCGCGACGACATCCACAAGATTCTGTTGATTGGGTCCGGGCCGATCATCATCGGTCAAGCTTGCGAGTTCGATTATTCCGGCGTGCAAGCTTGCAAGGCGTTGCGTGAGGAAGGCTACGAAGTGGTGCTGGTCAATTCGAACCCAGCCACCATCATGACCGATCCGCGGATGGCTGACCGCACCTATCTTGAGCCGCTGACGTGGGAAGTCGTCGCCAAGGTGATCGAGCGGGAGCGGCCCGATGCCCTCCTGCCGACGCTGGGGGGCCAGACGGGTCTGAATCTGGCGATGGACCTGTTCCGGCAAGGGGTGCTGGACAAGTACGGGGTCAAGATGATTGGGGCCAATGCGGCGGTGATCGCCAAAGCCGAAGAGCGGGACCAGTTCAAGGCGGCGATGGAACGTATCGGGCTGGAATGCTGCCGCGGCGAGACGGTGCGGACGATACACGAGGCCCGCGACGTGCTCAACCGGATCGGCTTGCCTTGCGTGGTGCGGCCCAGCTTTACCCTGGGCGGGACCGGCTCCGCGATCGCCTACAACACGGGCGAGTTCGACGCCCTGGTCCGCCGCGGCCTGGACCAGTCCCCGGTCACGCAGGTGCTGATCGAGGAATCCGTGCTGGGCTGGAAAGAGTACGAGATGGAGGTGATGCGCGACTTGGACGACAACGTCGTGATCATCTGTGCGATCGAGAACTTGGATCCCATGGGCGTCCACACGGGCGATTCGATCACCGTGGCCCCCGCCCAGACGCTGACCGACAAAGAGTACCAGCGGATGCGCGACGCCAGCCTGGCCGTGATGCGGGAGATCGGCGTCGAGACCGGCGGCTCGAACATCCAGTTCGCAATCAACCCGCAGACCGGCCGCATGGTGGTTATCGAGATGAACCCGCGGGTCAGCCGTTCCAGCGCGCTGGCGTCCAAGGCGACCGGCTTTCCGATCGCCAAAATTGCGGCCAAGCTGGCGGTCGGCTACCGGCTGCACGAACTGGCCAACGACATCACGCGGAAGACCAAGGCGTGCTTCGAACCGACGCTCGACTACGTGGTCACCAAGATTCCGCGTTTCGCCTTCGAGAAGTTCCCCGAAGCGGACTCGACGTTGACGACGCAGATGAAGAGCGTCGGGGAAACGATGGCCATCGGCCGGACCTTCAAGGAATCCCTGCAGAAGGCCCTCCGCGGTTTGGAAGTGGGCAGCTTCGGCCTGGGCTGCGACGGCAAGGATCTGTGGGGCACGCCGAAGCAGCCCAGCGAAGATGAGATCCGGGCCAAACTGGCCATGCCCAACGCCGAACGGATCTGGTATCTGCGGTACGCGCTGAAATTCGGGATGACCATCCCGCAGATCCAGGAGTTGTCCGCGATCGATCCCTGGTTCTTGGATCAAATCTCGGAAATCGTCGAGTTGGAAGAGCACCTGCGCGGGTTCCGAGACATCGCGGAAGTGGACGACGCGACCCTCCGCCGCGCGAAACAGTTCGGCTTTTCCGACCGCCAACTGGCGACGCTCTGGGGCACGGCCGACATGCTCGTCCGCGAGCATCGGAAATCGCGAGGCATCGTCGCGACGTTCAAAGCGGTGGATACGTGCGCCGCCGAGTTCGAGGCGTATACGCCCTATTATTATTCGACCTACGAAGACGAGGACGAGACACCGCCGAAGAGGCCAGGCAAGCGGCGGGTGATGATCCTGGGCGGCGGGCCGAACCGGATCGGGCAGGGCATCGAGTTCGATTACTGCTGCTGTCACGCCAGCTTTGCGCTGCGTGAAATGGGCATCGAGTCGATCATGGTCAACTCGAACCCCGAGACGGTCAGCACGGACTACGACACCAGCGACCTGCTGTTTTTCGAGCCGCTGACCGCCGAGGATGTACTGAACATTTTCGACCGCGTCCAGCCGGACGGCGTGATCGTTCAATTCGGCGGCCAGACGCCGTTGAACCTGGCCCGCGCGCTCGATTCCGCAGGCGTGCCGATCATCGGCACCAGCGTGGACACGATCGAGGCGGCGGAGGACCGCGAGAAATTCAAAAAGCTGCTGACCGACCTGGGCCTCCGCCAGCCGGCCAACGGGATCGCCATGAATCTGAACCAGGCCTGCGACCAACTGCGGCACGTGGGCTACCCGGCGCTGGTCCGCCCCAGTTTCGTGCTGGGCGGTCGGGCGATGGAGATCTGCTACGACGACGACCAGTTCCGCAGGTTTGTGGCCGAGGCCCTGGTCGCCTCCCAAGGCCAGCCGGTGTTGATCGATCGCTTTCTGGAAGACGCCACCGAAGTCGACGTGGACGCCATCAGCGACGGCCGCGACGTCGTGGTGATGGGCATCATGGAGCACATCGAAGAGGCGGGCGTCCACTCCGGCGACTCCGCGTGCTGCATCCCGCCCTACAGCTTGCCCGGCCCCGTGGTCCAGGAGATCCGCGAAGCGACGCAGGCCATGGCTCGGCGGCTGAACGTCGTCGGCTTGATGAACGTCCAGTACGCCGTGAAACGCGAAGACGGCCGGCCGACCGTCTACGTCCTGGAGGTCAACCCGCGCGCCAGTCGCACGGTGCCCTTCGTGGCCAAAGCGACCGGTGTCCCGGTCGCCAAACTGGCCGCCAAAGTCATGGCCGGCATGACCTTGGCCGAGTTGGGCGTCGATCGGGAACCGATCCCGTCGCACGTCTCGATCAAGGAAGCCGTGTTCCCGTTCCAGAAGTTCACCGGCGTGGACATTGTGCTGGGACCGGAGATGCGCAGCACGGGCGAAGTGATGGGCGTCAGCGAACGGTTCTCCATCGCCTTTGCCAAGAGCCAGTTGGCCGCCGGCGTGGTGCTGCCGCCCAAACAAGGCAAGATCTTCGTCAGCGTCGCCGCCCGGCACAAAGACCGGATCGTCGAATTAGCAGCCCGCTTGACGAAACTGGGATTCGAGTTGATCGCCACCAACGGCACGGCCCGCCGCCTGGAACAGGCCGGCATCCCAGTCGAACGGGTCAAGAAACTCGCCGAGGGTCATCCCAACCTGGTCGATTACCTGATCGACGGCAAGATCGGCCTGGTGATGAACACCCCCAGCGGCAAAGGCCCCCGGACGGACGAAGGCCGGATCCGCGCCGCGGCCGTCCAACAGGGCGTCTCCTGCACGACGACGATTCAAGCCGCCGAGGCCGCCGTGGTGGCCATGGAAGCGCTCCGCAGCGAAGAAATCACGGTGCAAGCCCTGCAGGACCGGTTTGCCTGAAACGAAAGGCGGGTCGCGTGGCCGAAGCTGCCGCAGTTGCAGCGCGCGACGTCCAAACCGTTCCCGGAAGTCGATCCGCCTGCCGTGGCGACGCGAGCTCACTGGATCTCCGGCATTCCGACCAGTTCGCCGCGGCGCATGCGATCCTGGTCGGCGGGCAGATAGACGCCGTAGAAGATGGCGTTCAAGTCGATCCACAGGGCCAGGCGGCGGAGGTCGGCCGGGGCGAGCTTCACGCCTTCGTGCCCCTCCCGCAGGAGCTTCATCAGGCGGCTGCCGCGGGCTCCGTACAGGCCGCCGGGGGAGGTCATCTGGATCTGGTTGCGGCCGCCGAACCGGGGCACGAGGTACTTGGCCGCGTTGTCCGGGTTCGTGCCCACGTGCCAGAACGCGCGGTCGTCTTGCATCAGCGCGACGTAGGAACGGCTGAAGGCCCCTTGCGGCTCGCCGGTCAACACGATCCCGCCCTCAGTCCTTTCGCCGCCGTGACAGCGGACACAATGCTGGTCGAGCACCGGCTGTACCACTTCGACGTAACTGAACGGGCGGCCGTCCCACGGCCCGGGCTGGATGCGGGACGCCGGACGCTGCAGCGCTGCCAGGTCGGCGAGCGGCGTCACCGGCGCGGTCATCTTGGGTTCGTGACAGCCCACGCAGGAAACCCGCTCGCCGGGCTGGACGTACGTCAGCGAACGCATGGTCTGATAGGCGCAGCCGTCCTGGTCCAAGGCCTGAAACAGAAGCGGCTTGCCGGCGGGAACCAGGAACCGGGCCGAACCGTCCGACTCGACTTTCACGGTGCCCAGCACGGCCCGGCCGTTTTCTTCTGCCGCGATGCCGATCGGCGGCTGGTTGGCGATGTTCGTGGTCTTGGGGAAGATCTGGACGATCCGCAATTCCTTGATTTGGCCGCGGGCCACGTCGCCCAGCCCCTCGTAGACGTCGGCCACGACCATTTCCCCGTGGTCCGTCGCGGCGTCGGCCACGGTGCTGGGCAGCACGGGCGGCACGGGCCGCGGCTGCAGCGGGCAGGGGTTCGTGCTGCCGATCTGCGGATCGCGATACAGCAACTCGCGGTTGCCCCAGCGGTCCAACAGGTACAGGCCCAGCGCGTGCGCCGGATTCGCTCCCGGCTCCCAGACCAGCGGAAAGGGGCTGTAGCCGACCAGGTAGAAATCCTCCGACAGCGGCCAGGGGGCCGTGTAGTACTCGCGGATGTCGCGGGTTTCCGCTTCTGGGAAAGGAATCTCCGGCGTGATCCGCTCCAGCGCCGCTTGGCCGTCGGCCGCAATGCGGGGATCGACGATCGTGATCGGGCCGCCGGCGATGGAGTGATGCGCCGAGGCGGCGAAGATGATCTTGGTGCTGTCCGGAATCGGCTGCAGCTGGAACGTGCAGTGAGGCGCGGCCGTGGCGTTGCCCCAGACGGCGATCGGATTGGTGCCGTCCGGCCGCGAGGCCCACAGGTTCTGGTGCGTCACGGCGTCGCGGTCGATGTAGTCCCAGCGGGCGTACAGGATGTGACCGGTGTTCGAGACAGCGGGGAACCATTCGTTCGTGTCGTGGAACGAGAGCGTGCGGATGTTGGCGCCGTCGCCGTTCATGCGGTGCAGCGTGTACACGTCCCAGCGCGTGCTGAACTGGCCGCCGAAACAGCGGGCGTAACCTCTGCGGCGCGTGGACATGAAGGCGATGCCGCCGTCAGGCAAGTAGCAGGGCATCAGGTCGTCGAACGGGCCGTCGGTCAGCTGCTTCAGCCCGCTGCCGTCCGCGCCCACTTCGTACACGTGGTAGTAGTTGCGGTCGGGCGGGTCGTCGTTGCTCACCTCGCCGGGTGGCAGCGGCCCGCCCGGGCAATCGACGTACGAGAACACGATCCGCCGGCCGTCGTAGGACAGCCGCGGTTCGAGCACGCAGCCCGTCTGCAGCCGGCCGTCCAGGAGGTCGCGACAGCGGAGCGACCGGCCGGGTTCGTCGAGCACGAACAGCCCGCCGCCGGGCCGGGCCCGCCAGCCGTAGTACTGCATCACGAGATGGCTGTACGAGGTGGGCACCCGCTTGCAGAACAGCAGTTGGTCGAAATCGAGCAGCGGATTGGCGAGGGCGATTTCGCGTTTGAGCAGCCGCAGCTGGAGATACAGGGCCGCCGGATCGGTTGAAGCAGATTCGGCGTGCGGGGCAAGCTGCTGGAGACGTTGGGCCAACTCCGCGAGCCGCGCCGAGTTGTGGACGGCTTGCAGGCGAGCGAGCAGGGCGCGCGTCTTTTCGAGCTGTTTGGCGATGGCCGCGCCGTAGGTTTCGGGCCGCCGGCCAGCGGTGCCGTCTTGCCGTTGCCAGTCTTGCTGGATCATCGCCCAATAGTCCAGTTCGGGAATCCCGGCTTGCTGGACGGCGGTGCGGAGAGCAGCGACCGGCAGTTCCTTGCCCACGTCGGCGACCCAGCGGGTGAGCGTCTGTAGCCCCACCAGCGACGTGCCGGAGTACGGCCCCAGGGCCACGCAGCTCAGCCGCAGCGGCTTGCCGGGCTGCGGCACGGCAGCCCCGGGCTTGACGATCAATCGGACCGTGAGTTTGCCGTCCGCCGCGAGTTCCGCCTGCAGCCGCCAGGGCAGTTCGGCCTCGACGGCCAGCACCACACCGGAGCCATCCTGCCCGTCGGCCAGCACCGCACACGGCTGGGCTGAAGTTCTTTGCAGCACGACAGGTTTGCCGGGCACCAGCGGGCTTTCGCACAGCGCCCAAGCGGCGTCAAACCAAACCAGCCGCGGCATCGGCGTCGCGCCGGCACCGCCGGCCGGAGTCTCATAAAACCAGCCACCGGCGCCTTGCTTCTTGGCGGCGAATGCGGTAGACGCCTGGAATCGCTGCCCGTCGGCATAGGTGATCACGGGGTCCCAATGGGTCGTGTCGCAGGAGATGGCGCGGCGCTTATCGACGACAAAGCGGATCGTGTCGCCGCGTTTGACCGCCAGGGAGAGGTTGGGGTCGATGCCGTCGCCGTCTTTGCCCTCCAGTTCGCGCTGCCAGACCGGCTGACCGTTGTGCAGGACGGCCAAACGCACGCCATCGCCATCGCGGTGGGCCTTATAGACCCGGCCCGTGATCGTCAGGGGGCCGTCGGCGGGCGCGAGAAAGCGGCGCACGCTGGGCCCCCGATCGCCCGGATGGTGCCAGTCCTTGCCCACGCGGAGCCACTGCTCGCCGCCTTGCCAGAAGGTCGACTCGTACCACGTCTGCTCGCGGTGTTGCAGCGGCGCATACCCGGCGTCCTGTTCGCCGGCCACGCGAAAGACCCACTGCGCGGCGGTCAGTTCGGCGGCGAATTGCGCGCCGTCGGCGGCTTGGACGCGGGACTCGACCAGCACCGCCGCGGGATATTCGATCTTGCGCGCCGCGCGTTCGATGACCAGCCCTTCCACCGCGGGCAGGTCCGCCGGCTGAAGCGTCCCGGCAAGCGACTCGGGTGACTGATCGGCAAGCAGTTCGACGGCGTCGGACGCGTTTGTGGGGCGGTCCGCTGGCGGAGAAAAGGTTGCCAGAGAGAACACGATCGCTAACTGCCAAGCGGCTCGTTGATCCGCGAGGTGGCGCATGTCTGAGTACTCCTTGTCAGGCCTGGTGAAGGACTCCGAAGTACGAACCCCGTAGGCTGCTCGCTCCGCGAGCAGAACACCGCTGGCGGAGCGAGCGGTCTGCGGTGGCCTGCGATCAATCCACCGGCCCCGGACGGACGATCCGGGGCGCCGTCTTGATCCGGGGACGAATGGCCAGCCAGTCGACGCCCTGGAACTCCGGGTCGTCGATCTCGCGGACTTCTTCCGCGCCCAGGTAAGGGGCCATCGTATCGACCCAGGCGATCAGCTTTCGCAGGCTCACGGGATCGACCTTCACGTCGTAGTGCTCGCCGCTGGAAGCGATCTCGATCAGCCGGCTGCGGTACGACAGCGCGGTCATGGCCGGCGGCGTCTGGTACGCCTTCGGGTCGCGTTGATCGTAGCCTTCCACGTGCAGGATGTTGGCGATGCCGAATCCGGGCGGCGGGTTCGCCGGTTTTTCATAGGGCCGGCCCCAGGACGGGCGGCCGGTCAACAGCAAATAGGGCTCGGAAAAAATCAAGAACCCTGCGCGATCCGTCAGATCCAGCGTCTTGCGTCCCTCGCCTTCGCCCTGATGACACTTGCCGCAGTACTGGTCCAATACGGGCTGGACGAAGCGGGGAAAGCTGATCGACGCATCGCCCCACGGCGGCGGCTGGATCGTGCGTGGGGCCTGACGCAGGGCCAAGCCGACGTTCTCGTAGGCCGGTGTGCGGCTGTGCGATTCGTGGCAGCCCAGGCAGCCGCGGCGCTCGCCCGGCAGGACGCCCGTAAAACTGCGCATCGTCTGCAACGCCCGCTGCTGCTCGTCGAGCAACTGGAAGTGCAACGGCACGCCCGACGGAGCGGTGAAGGCGACCGAACCGTCCGCCTCGATCGGCACCGTGCCGAGAATTCGCTTCACGCCCTCCGATTGCACCGCGGAGACCACGGGCCCGGTCGACAGGTACGGCCGCTTGTACCAGTAGGTGTACGTTTTATGTTCGATGTTCAGCACGCGCAGGAACTTGGCCTTGCCCGCCAGTTCCGGCGGTGCTCCGAAATAGACGTTGGTGCTGTAGATGACGCCCGGTCCGGGGTGGTCCCGCTGCTCGCGCGTGGGCCAAGCTACGCGGTCCGCGATCACGGGCGGGCGCGGCCGCGGCCGCAGCGGCTGGGCGTGAAAAACGTTGTGCACCCCTTCGTAAATCAACTCCCGGTTGCCGTCCGTGTCCATCAAGTACAGGACGAACTTGCCGCCCCGGTTGGCGGACACCAGGAAGTCTTGCTCGCTGAGCGGATACGGCGAGTAGTAGGCGGCGTACGCCCCGCTGGCGTGATAGCGCGGCGACTCGATCGGATCGACCGGCCCGTTCCCCGACTCGGGATAGGCCACGTCGGCCGTCACCTTGGTCAGGCCGTGCGGAAAATTGAACCCTTGATCCGGGTCAATGATCGCGACCGAACCGGAAAACCAGTTGTGATGCGCGCTGCCGGTGAACATCACCCGCCGGCTGTTGGGAATGCTCCGTACGTCCTTCAGCAGGTCCGGCCAGACGCTCTGGTTGCCCCAGAACGTCTGGACCTGCGTGCCGTCGGGGTTCACGGTCCACAGCCCCTGGGCGCGCCACAGCGGCTTGTCGGTGTACTCCCACCGCGTGTAGATCACGCGTCCGTCGTTCATCACCGACGGCAGGTAATCGGGTTCGTTGTTGCGCGAAACCAAGTAGATGTTCTTGCCGTCGGCATCGCAGCGGGCCAGCACAAAGGCGTTGGTGGGCGGCATGCACCGCACGTAGGTGTGCCCGCGGGTGGTCGAGAACAGGATGTGCCCGTCGGGCAGGTAGATGGGATCGAAATCGTCGTAGATCCCGTCGGTCAGTTGCCGCAGTCCGGAACCGTCTACGCCGATTTCGTACAGGTGAAACGATTTCTCGTTGTGCGGCTTGAAGGAGAACAGCACCCTCGTCCCGTCGAACGACAGGTCGGGCCGCCAGAACGAGCCGTGCAGCGGCGGCTGGGGCATCAGCTGCCTGAGCCGCCCCGATGGTCCGAGCCCTTCCAGCACCAGCAGCCGGCCGCCCGGCACGGCCTGGTATCCCAACCGGTGCCGCGTCTCGTGCTGCCATTCGCGCCCCTGCGGATACGGCTTGTCGATGAACAGCACCGTGTCAAAGTCGAGCGCCGGGTTGCGGAACATGATGCCGCGTTTCAGTTCGCGCACGTGGAAGTACAAGCCGCGGTCTCCGGCGGCCAGTTCGCCGGCTCGCCGCTCGAGTTCGTCCAGTTTTGCCAGTTCGGCGGCGAAGGACACGGCGCCGGCGGCGTGCGACTGGATCCGTTCGGCCAGTTCGCGCGTCCAACGGATCTCGTCGCGGATCCGCGCCGGCGCGGGGTCTTGGCCGGCCTGGTGCAGCCAGTCGCTTTCCAACGCTGCGCGGGCCTCCTCGGCGGTCAAGTCGCGTGTCTCGGGCGTGTGCGGCGTCACGTACGGCGCCACCGGTTCGTGAACCCGCGGGCGATAGTCGATCCGCGGGCCGGCTTCGAGCATCAGGCTGATCCACTCGGGCGAGAACTGGGCCGCGGCGTCTTGGGCCTTCAGCGTCTGGAAGCGGGCGGCGATCGCGTCGAATTCCTTCCAACGCTGGAGCTGTTCCGGCGTCTGCCTGGCCCACTGGCTCTCGGTCAGCGGCTTGTACTCCAGCAGCAGCTCCACCAACTGCCCCGCCTGCTGGACATGCCCGTCCGGTTCGCCGACGGCCAGGAAATCGTTAAGATTGATCCCCGTGGCCTCGACGAACCGCCCGTAGTCGGCCGCGAAATCGGTCTTGAGGCGAACGGCCACCGCTGCGGCCAGTTCCAGGTCCAGCGTCAACCGCTGCTGGACGATCCGCTGGCGGCACTGCATCAGCGTCCCGGCGAACGAGTCGCCGCGCTGATACACCGCGCGGATGTTTCGCACGAGTTCTTGCGACGACTGCTCGATGACCTCCAGTCCCTGACGATACAGCTGGGCGACGTGCAGCGCCGACAGCGGGCCGGCGTAGATCCGCAAATCGTCCAGCGTGCCTTGAAAACACTCGCCGCCGTTCGACGAGCCGATGCAGCCGGGGGCCGCGCCGCCGGCGCGGACCGCGCCCGGCCGGTCCAGGCTGCCGATTTCGTCCCCGTCCAGGTACACGCGCATCGTGCGGCCGTCGAACGTGGCCGCGCAATGGTGCCAGCGGCCATCCCGCACTCGCTCCGGCGCGATCTTCGCGTCGCACTCGACGTACCCGCCGACGTTCAGGCCCAGCGACAGGATCGTGCCGTCGTTCTGAAACGAGAACAGCACCCGGTCGTTGCCGTCCTCCTTGCGGAAGATTTCGCGGTAGCTGCGCAATTCGGTCGGCTTGGCCCAGGCACTCAACGAGATGCCTGCCGCATGGGCCAGCGGAATCTGCTCGCTGACCCGCAGCAGGTGCGAGCCGGACAGGCTCAAGGCGTTGCCGAACAGCCCTCGGAGGCGGACCGGCGGCGTCGCGGGAGGCGACATGCGGGCGTGCCAACCGCCTCCGCCGGAGTCCGCGCACTGGTCGCCCGAAACCTCGTCGAACGTCCAGTGGGCGATCAACGGGACGGCGATCACCGGCGCGGCAGCTGTCAGGTTTTCCGTTCGCTCCGCGGCCATCGCCCCCGTGACAGCCGCCAAGAGCAGCCAAGCCGCCGGACCACACGAAAAACGGATTCTTACTAGAGGCATGGAGCAGTCCCCTTTCCCGACGTTGTCATCTGCGAGGATTCCACGGAACGTATTGAGTATAAGCTGACGGCTTGGCCCGGGCGACGCCAGGGGCAGGAAGAAACGGCTTTCATGGTTCTGTCGACGTTAGACGCCGCCATTTCCAACGTCGCTTTTTCCCGTCGCGGTTCGTAACATGATTCGCAAGGGTTGAAAAGGTCTTCCTGGATTTCGGCGTGATGTCGATCTTGCTGGTGGCGGCGCACTTGCTGCGGTCACGAGTCAGGCTGTTTCAGCACATCCTTTTGCCCACGCCGATTGTGGCCGGGTTTTTGGGGCTACTGCTGTGCTCGTTGAGCAAGCGGTATCCCGGCTTCTTGCCCTTCAGCGAATCGGAACCCGGTGTTTCCAGCATTGCGTCGTACCCGTTGATCAACATCGCCACCCGCTGCGGCTGGACGCGGATGATTCAATCGGCTCAAGAGCTTCCCGAGAGCGTGCGGAGAGGTTTCACTTCTCAGGACAAGCGGCGTTCGATAGGCGAGGAGACCGTCAGCCCCATCGCCCTGGATCCGCTGGCCTGGCACGTGGCCTTGGTGCTGGCGGCCTTCGCGATTGCTTTCTTCGTCGGTCGAGGAATCAAGGCCGTTTTTCCCGGTGACTACAGCGTTCCCCTGTTTCCCCTCTCCATGCTCGCCGGCGCCTGCATTCAGAGGTCTTTGGATATGGTTCAGCTGGGGCAGTATGTGGACAAGCGGGTGATGGATCGCATCGGGTCTTCGGTGTCCGACTTTCTGATTGGTTTTGGCGTTGCCTCGATCAAGGTCGGCGTGGTCGTCGAGTTTGCCATTCCGATCGTTGTCTTGTCGCTGTTCGGAATCGCGTTTGCCGCGGCGGTCTTCTGGTTTGTGGGCAGAAGGATCTATCACAATTTCTGGTTCGAGCGAAGCATCTTCGTTTACGGCTGGAACACCGGTGTCGTGGCCATTGGCATCACTCTGTTACGCGTGGTCGATCCCCGGCTGAAGACAAAGACTTTGGAGGATTTTGGGCTGGCCTACGTTTTCTTCGCGGTGATCAACGTCGCCGTGCTGACGGTGCTTCCTCCACTGGTGGCCAACGGCGTGATTGTCGGCCCAGCCTTGGCGCTGATCGCCGGTTTCTTTGCTTGTCTGTTCGCGTCGCGCTGTCTGGTGGGCTGGTTCAGGCAGCCAGCCAACGCGTTCCGCGAGGGCGAAGCAGAGACGATTGCAGATCAGGACCTAGGGGACGTGCTCCCTTGAGATCTCCAGGGGGCTGAAGTCGGCGTCGACGCTTTGGACAGCGCAGCCGACCCAGGCGATGGACTGGATGGGGGGGTCAAGCTGGGCTTCGATCGTTTCGCCGGCGGCACTGAACGTGACCTTCTGGGCCGCGAGGTCTACGACGACGTCCAATTGCGTTTCGACCTTCGCTTGCAGGTCGGCTTTGCGGGGCGTGCCGCGAGGTTTCCCTGCTTGCGTGATCGCCAGGGACTTGCCGCTGATTCGGTAGCCGCACATCACGAGTTGGCTTTCGTCGGGTTGGTCGCCGAAGACCAGGAACCCGTTGCCCGGCGTGTCGGGCGTCGGCGCGTCCGGCCTCACGACGACTTTGACACGAAACGTGCCCCGTTTGGTGATCGGCGGGTCGAGCTTCTTCAGGGCCACGCCGAACGTGCCGGCGGTGGTCTGCAGGTGATAGCCCCGTTTCGACGGCCGGATCTGTACGGCGGAAATCTTCTGAAAATCGGGGTGGGCTTCCGTGGGATGAAAGGCCATCTTTGCGGCGGCTCGCCGATCGGCCGCGCTTGTGGCGGTTTCCTTCATGGGCGACAGCTTCGCATCCGGCGCGTCGTGCAGGGGCGTTCCCGAACCCGCGCCCAGGCACAGAACGTGGCCGTCCCTTGTGGCCATGAACAGCCGCCTGTCCGCGGCGATGAGGCCGTCGAAGACCGGCGGCGAATCGAGCCGGTAGGCGGCCCGCGTCTGGCCCTCGTGCTTGGAGACCGCCATCAAGAGCGCGCCCCGCTTTCCGTCGAACGCGGCCGTGTGTTCGGCCATCTTTGCCTGCACTTGCGGGGCGCCATAGTTCAAGTACGCCTCCTCCAACTCGTCCACCATGACCGGCGGACCCGCCGCAAAGAGCGTGTCACCGGCCAGCACCAGGCCCCTGGCCAGCAGCGGCGCAGCTTGGGACCAGTCGTAGCCCAAACGCGTCGTGAACACTTCGCCGTAGATCGACGTTCCTTGCTTGCGGGGCGGTTGCTTGGGGTTGGGATGGATGATCTGGGGCTCCTTGCGGCACGCGAACAGGTGATGGACCATCGGCGTGCCCAGGAACCGCAGCGGCGCGGGACCGAAGCCGTACACCGACGTCTCGTCGCACACCAGGATTTTGCCCGCGGGCGTTTGGTACGTCGCCAGTTGCCAGCCGCCCGCGGCGCTGATGAACGACCGGCCCCACATCCAGTACGTACGATGCCACCACGTGTCGTCCAGGAACCCTGTCGGGCTGAACAGGTGGGCCGTCTCGCCCCGCTGTTCCCTGTAATTCCGCGGGGTCGGAACTTCGGGACGCCGACCATCGAAGTCGAACGGTTGCGACCGCATGTAGACGTACCGGCTGTCGCACGACAGGATGTCGGGCAAGGCCACGGGCAAGTTGGGCCATTTCAGGTCCCGCTGCAGATTGTCCTGCGTGCCGGGATACTTGTCGTCGAGCACCGTTTCGGACAGCATCCGGCCGGTCGCGGCGTCAAGCCGCAACAGGCGCAGGCCGCCGTCCAGCCACATCGCGCGGCCCGCTACGGCATACACGACGCCGTCGCGCACCAAGACGCTGCCGTGAACCGGCCAGACCGATTCGAGCTGCTCGCGGGCCATCATCCGCTGGTCCTCGGACGCAGCCCGGAACCGCCATGCCAGCAGGCCGTCCGCGGCGCACAGCGCATAGACGTGGCCGTCGGCCGAACCGAACAGCACGCGGCCCTGCCAGACGGTCGGCGGTGAATCCACGCGGCCTCCGGCAGTAAAACTCCACAGCGGCTTGCCCGCCCCGGCATCCAGGGCGTACACCGTGTGCGCATCCACCGACGCCACGAACACCTTGCCGTCGGCCATCGTCAGCGCACTCAACCGCCCCCCAACGGCCGTCTGCCACAGCCGCGACAATTCGGCCGGAACCGTCGCCTTTGTCGCGCCGCTGCGGCCGGTGTCATGGCGGAACGTCGGCCAGTCGGCGGAAGGAGGAGGAAGGCGGGTCGAAGGATCCGGGAGGGCTTCGTACGCCGGCCCTCTTTCCAGGCGGTTCGCCTCCTTCCTTGTTCCGCCTTCCGCCTCGCGCCCCCGCTCCGGGGCCAACGCGTTGAAGCCGTTCAGCTTGGCCAGCAGATAGCACGCGCAGGAGTGCGGCGGGGCGTACAGCAGACCGTTGCACGGCATCACGCCGTAGTTGCACGAGCCGCGGACCCAGTGATGAGCGGTCCAGTGCTGGGCGTCGATGTCCACAAATTCGATGCCGGTCCGCGACGTAAGGATGAAATTGCTGGTGGCCTTGGCGCGGTGGCAGCGGTGGTGGGGCATGTGTTTCCAGTCGTCCGGCGGGAACTGGACCTTGACTTCGCCTGTGTGCAGGTCGCGGCCGGTGAACACGCCCGAATCGCGCGGGCTGCTGGTCACGCCGCACCAGACCAACCCGTCGATCGCGAACAGGTCCTCCGCCGAGGCGTAACCCGACGGCGGATGCTCGCCGGTCCACAGCACCTCGCCACTCGCGGCCGAGAGGGCCGTCATGCTGTCCCGGCCACCGCGCTGCGGGTCCAACTTCTCGCCGCCCGCGAACAGGACCACATCCTGGTACACAACCAACGTGGGGCTGAACAACACGTGCATCGGCTTCCAGCGCGGCAGCGGCTTTGAGACCCACACGCGTTGGCCGTCGTTGGCGTCGAGACAGATGATGCGTTCGCCGTCGTGGAAATAGACGCGCCCGCCGCCGACCGCCAGCGTGCTGGGGGCCACGACGGATTCCCCGCTCCACAGCGTCCGGCCCGTGCCGGCCTCCGCCGCCACCAACCGGCGCGGCTTCTCGTCCCAGTTCCATTCGCGACCTGCGCTGCGGATCGTTTCCACGGTGTCCTGGGCGATCGTCTGGTAAGCATCGAGTTCGGGATTCACGACGGTGTACAGCACGCCGTCGGACTGGATGATCTCCTCCGCGCCCTCGGTGCCCGCGTACGCCCGAATCGTCTGCCCGCTCGCGGCAGCAAGTGCCGTGACCGGCGCGCCGACACCGAGCGTGACGTAAACCGTTTCCTCGTCCGCCACCAGACGCCGCATCAACTGCGCCGGGCCGCGTTTCAAGGGCCATAGATGCGGATGCCAACGTTCGATCGGCCGTTGCCAAAGCACCGTGCCGTTGAACGCATCGCGCGCTAACAGCGTCCACTGCGGCGGCATCTGGATGGACCAGCGCGGCCCAAGGTCCATGACGTAAAAGAGACGGCCGTTCGCGGAAACCATCGCGCTCAGTCCGGACATGTGGTCGTGATGGCGGAGGTAATCCGGGGAGCCGATCCACTGATAGTGCTTCGGCGGCCCGACCACGGTGTCCTGGGCGACCGCGTTGTTGTCCGGACCGTGCAGGTAGTGCGTCCAGTCGTCGATCTCCTGCGGCCGGGGCTTGACGAGTTTGTCCCCCGCCAGTGTTCCCTGGCCCGTCGTAAAAACCGCCACGCCCCCTGGGCAAAGCACGCGCAGCAATTCCGCCCGGTCAACAGACGACGGACCACGGACCACACACAAATTGACGAAGTTGTTGATGTAGGGCAAACGCCGACCGTCCCAACTCGCCGCGGAGACTCGCCCGTACAGGCCCAACGCCTGAAGGTGCTTCCGCGCGATTTCGACGTTCGCCGCGTTGACGTCCAGACCCTGGACGAGGAAGCTGTCGTTGACTCGCAGTGCCGCCGTGAGCCGTCCGTCGCCGCAACCGATGTGGACGATCAAGCCGCCCTGGACGCCGGCAACTGCCAGAATCTCGCGTGCCTGGATCTGTTCCGCCCCTCCCGCGCCTGGCGACGCGGCCACCCAGGACAATCCCGACACGATGCCGACAAACCACCTGCATGACCATGCGCGTGCCTGCATTGCCATTCCTCCTGCGAGATTCGATTCATCCAGATCCGGGGCGCGATGCCGATTTCGAGGACGACCAGGCCGCCGCGCTCTCCGGCTGTGCAAACGAGCCGGTCATCGCCTGCGGCAGGATGCGCACATCGCCCGCCCGATTGCAGAAGTAGAGGCGGGACGGAGAAGGCTTGTCGCCGTCGCCGTCGGCCCAGAGGGCGTAGAAGTCGGGATGGGCGTCCACGGGTTGGCGAACGTAACTGTGGTTGTACAAGCTGCCTGCAGTCAGCTGCTTGAGCATCTTCCACGTGGCGCCTTGGTCATGGCTGGTCCACAGGGCGATCTCGCCGCCCGTTTTCCAGGGCTGGGGCCCGCGCAGCGTGGAGCCGATGATCCGCCACGTGCCATCGTCCTCGGCGTACAGCGACCCGCAATCGAAGTTGTTCAACGACGTGGTCACCGGGTGAAAGGCCCAGCGTTCGCCGGTCCAATGAGCGACCGTCCAGGTCTTCGGCCCGCCGGGACCCTCGGCAGCCTGGCCTGCCGACGCGGTGAGGAACAGAATGGCCGGCCGGCCCTGGCTGTCGAAGGTCAAGTGCTGGATATAGACCTGCAGCTGTTCGCTCCAGAAGTCGCGGATCAGCGCCGCACAGTGGGCCGTGCGGATCGGCACCGAAAACGGTTTGCCGTCGGCCGTTTGCCAAGTCCGGCCCAGGTCGTCGCTCTGGAGATAAAACAGATTCGAACGGTCGCGAGTCCGTCCGATCCAGTTGTTCATGGCGGTGGCCACGCGGGAACCGCGGGCCGCGGTGAACTGGTAATTGCCGTGCCCGTACTTGTCGCCGTCGGGGCTGATCGTCCAGGCGTTCAGTTCGCCGGGAGTGTGCCAGGTCGCGAGGTCAGCTAGGCTCATGCCGTCGGGACAGGTCAGCCAGAACGATTCGCGGCTGTGATCGTATTTTGTGAAGAACAGGAACAGGCCCCGGTTCGGGATCCACCATGGATTGGGATAGGTCATGGGTGTTTCGATGACGCGGTCAAAACTCTCGACACAGTAGGGTTTGCGGGCGCGGTAGACGTAGCCGTTGTCGCCGTGACCGCTGACGAACACCCACACGCGGCCGTCGCCGTCGACCACAAGCGTCGGGTTTCGGTGCCCGTCGGCCATCTGGCCCGGTTTCAGATTCGACTCGCCCCAGTCATGGACGATCGTCGGGCGCGGCACCACGCCCCGCTGGTGATCGTAGTACGAGACCATGGCCTGCAGCTGCCGCTTGCCGCGCACTGTGCCGCCGTAAACGAAGAAGGTCTTCTGGACTTCGCCGCGGTACACGGCAAAAGGCGAGTGCTGGGAAGGGAACAGGGCGAACCCGCCGCTGTAATACCCGCGGCTGGTATACCAGATTCCGTCATAGCCGTCGGCGGTCGGATTCTTCCCCGCAGGCGGCGTCCCCGATTCGGCCGCCGACAATCCCGCCGCCAGGGACATCGCCACGGCCAGTGCCCGTCCTGCACAGAAGCCCCTTGTCATCGGATTGCCCCTCCCGTGTCCCTGATTTCCAGGATTCATCCCAAGGCGTTGAGGTCCCGCGCCCCCAAACTTGGCTCCGGCCGTCCAACCTGCGACGCAACCCAAAACGCCAATCTTGTGCGTACCTTCCAACTGCAGTTTACCGTTCGCAGCAGGGATCATCCAGGCAGAAGGTGGCAGCATCTCAAATTATTTGGCCTGGATCGTCTCGCTCTGGCAGGCTGAAAGATCGCAGGAAAGTGGAAGAGGCGAGGCGTGGGGTGAGAAGAAAAAGCCGGTGCGCCGGCAACGTCTGACGTTTGTTGGAGCCTTTGTTCGTCGATCCGTCGGACCGTGCGGTCGGTCACTGCCAGGAGACGGGTCGTGGCGGGATGATTGAGTTCGCCGAGAAAGCCCGTGGCGAACTCGTAGAGGGCGGCTTGCATGGCGTCGCCAGGCATTTCTGGAAACCAGGCGACCAGTCCCGAAAGAACGCCTCGCAAGCACATCTTGCGGCACGCCGAGCCGCTGCTACACTGAATAGTGGAGCGGGGCGGCAGGCCGCGTGGCTGGGCGACAAATCACGGTGGCTGGGAAGCGAGCTTTTCCATGGAACCCCTGCATACCAAACCGACGGCTCCCTCGTCAGCAGCGGAAGCCGAGCAGATCGATCAAGTTTGTGAACGTTTTCTGGATGGATTGCGGTCAGGTTGTGCAGAATCAATCGAAGATCTGATTGCAGACTGGGAGGAACCGGAACGTTCCAAGCTGCTGCTCGAACTGATCCTCGTCGAAATCGACGACCGGATCCAAACCGGTCGGAAGGTGAGTCCAATCGACTACGTAAGGCGATTTCCTGGCAGTCGCGATGTGGTCGACGCGGCGTTCTACGAACGGTTGGCTAGGAGTAAGGACGTCGAGCATGCACCGATCGGAGGCGAGACCACTTTTTTCTCGGTGTTAAATCGGTTCCGGTACCTGGACGAAGGCGGTTTGGGTATCATTTACCTCGCGGAAGAGCAGACGCTGAAACGAACTACGGCAGTGAAATTCCTTCACGACCACTTGGCGTCAGACCGCGAGAGCCGAGAACAGTTCCTCTTAGAAGCGGAAGTTACGGCTCGCTGAGCGCAAGGGAGGTAATTGATGGACAAACAATCGGGGTAAACGGTGGATTGTTGCTTCGGTGGCATGGGGGCGAAGTACCGGTGGCCTCTTCTGATCTCCGTTCCGGTAGCAGTTCAGGGGGT
>JAAYYU010000339.1 GCA_012515235.1 Candidatus Anammoximicrobium sp. | reverse complement strand
TAGGAATCGGCGCGAACCATGGCGAAGTGGATTTGCAGTCCCGCCGTATAGGCTTTGCCCGCGATCCGTTGGAGTTGCGCCGCGGTCAGATCGAAGTCGGCTGCGAGTTTTTCCGGTGTCGCGTTGCGGTACGGTTCGCCGGGGAACTCATTTTCCGAGTGGAAAGCCAGCCGGAGCCAATCGGCATTGTCCTCGAATTCCGGCTTGTACTTTTCCGGAAACATCGAAAGGGTAAAGTCGCGTTCCGGCGTCGAGTTGAAGCAGTTCAAAACGATCTTCGTTTGATAGCGTTTGTACAGTTCGCGGAGTTTCGCGAAATAGAAGCAGTCGAAAATGCTCTTGGACTGTTTCTGCAGAATATCTCGGAAGCAAAAGCTGTGGTCGTCGATATAGCACCGATAACGCTTGTACGCGTTCTTCGCCCACAGAACGCGACAGGTGAATTCGACCGGCTTGCCGTTCTTTGTGCCGCGCGCTTTGAGAATGGACAAACGGTCCTTGAGCAGTGCGGTACCCATGAGTGCGCCGGAGATAAGTTCCATCGGAATGACGGTACCTTCGGGATCGAAGACCTGAAGATTCCCGACGTCACCGGCCCGGACGACGACGTGAATCCGCAGCCGTTTGACTCCGTCGCCTCCCGTCTCCGTGCCAAGAATCGGATAGCCGGTTCCTTCCTGAAGCACACCGCCGTCGAATGGATACTCGAAGCGGAATATCGGTTTCTCCTTGAAGTAGAACTGGTCGTAATACAGAATGCGGGGATCGTCGCTGGGAGCAGGGGGCGCGCTCCGGGCGGGGGGCGCGGGCTTGTCCGCGGCCGCCAGGGGAGCAACCGAAGCGGCGGCGGCGGCGAGCGCGGAACTCCGAAGAAAACGGCGTCGTGATGTACTCACAAGAATACTCCTTGATATAAGAGGTCGGAGAGCTATCGCAAGCGGGAAGCTTACGCCACTTTCTCAAACGCTAGGCTACGTCGGCTCAACACGCTCATGCGGAATCCCTTGTGATGGTTCACGGGGGTCCTGGGGTCTTGTCGTAGCTACCGGGCCCCAAGGCGGTCGCCTGACGAAACTCAGTCTCGAAGCCGGACTAGGCCTTGTCAAGCCGATGAATTCTCCGACTCGCGTTGATTCTGCCGGCGCGTCTGCTCTAATCCAGATTGTCGCCGGCGTCTGGGAGCTAACGAACCATGAAACGCCGCTGTTCCGTTGGTTGATCTTCAAAAAGGAGAAAAGCGATGACGCGAGTAACGCAATCGCCGCAGGGATCGTCTCCGGGGGCCTCGCGCCGCCAGTTCTTGCAGTGGGGCACGGCGGCTGCCGCGGCCTCCAGCTTGGCCAACGTGGCCATTCCGCGGGTCCACGCCGCGGAGGACAACACCATCCGCCTGGCGCTGATCGGCTGCGGCGGGCGAGGAAGCGGGGCGGTCGGGAACGCCCTGAATTCCATCCACGGGCCCGTCCAGCTGTACGCCATGGCGGACGTGGCCGAAGACCGGCTCGCCCGCGCGCACAAAGCCCTGGCCGACCGCTTCGGCGAGCGGGTGAACGTGCCCAAAGAACGGCAATTCATCGGCTTCGACGCCTACAAGAAGGCCATCGACTGCCTGGGCCCCAAGGACGTGGCCATGCTGACCAGCTTTGCCTACGTCCGTCCGCTGCAACTGGAATACGCCGTGCAGAAAGGGGTGAACGTGTTCATGGAGAAATCGTTCGCGCCCGACGCTCCGAACTTGAGGCGCATGCTGCAAGCCGGCGAGGAGGCCAAGAAGAAGAACCTCAAAATCATGGCCGGCCTGCAGTGCCGCCACAGCGTGAATCGGCAGGAGCTGATCAAGCGGATCCGCGATGGACAGTTGGGCGAGATCATGCTGGTCCGCGCTTACCGGGTTCATCCTGCCGGAGGAGGACTGGGCAAGAAGCCGGAAAACATGACGGACCTGATGTGGCAGATCCGCAATTTCACCAGCTTCCAGTGGGTCTCCGGCGGACTGTACGCCGAGATGAACATCCACCAGATCGATGAACTCGTTTGGCTCAAGGGCGACTTGCCCGCCGTGGCCCGCGGCATCGGCGGCCGCGCCCGAGACACTCGTGACCGCGGCCAGGAATTCGACTCGATCTCGATCGAATGGACCTTCCCCGACGGCACCAAGGCGACCGACGCCGCCCGCTGGCTGGGCGGACATTGCTACCGGGAATTCGCCACGTACGTGCATGGGACCAAGTGCGCCGCCCAGTTCTCCGGCGACATCCACGCGGGAACGACGCGGATCTACAAGAACCAGCGGTGTGCGAATGACAACATCGTCTGGGAGGCGCCACCGGAGCAGTACAACCCCTGGGACGCCGAATGGAACGTGCTGCTGGAAAACATCCGCAAGGACCAGCCGCAGAACGAGGTCGAACGGGCCGTGCAGTCGAACTTCGCCGACTTGATGGGCCGCGCGGCCGTCCATTCGGGGATGGAAGTTACCTGGGAACAAATGACGACATCCAACTTCCAGTTCTATCCGGGCAAGATCGACGATCTGAACTACGATTCCGAACCGCCGGTCAAGCCCGATGCCGACGGCTACTACCCGGTCCCGGTGCCAGGAGTCACCAAGGAGACTTGACGCACCGTGACCCGCAGCGCGGAGCGCAGACGTCTGCTCCGCGCCCCGCTCTGAGTCCCGCCGGCTACGCTACCTTACGTGCCGACGCCGCGCGCCGTGCAGGCCGGCGGTTACAGCGCCAAGGTCCTGGTCATCATGATCGGGCCGGAAGGCGGCCAGGGCCTGGTCGAGCGGACCGTCGAGGCCATCGGCGAGTTGTTCAAGAAGTGATCCGCCGTTGACGGTCTTCAAGTCTGCCGGCTAACTCCAACCTTGAGAGAGTAGTCGGCGACACGCGGATTTGAAGATTACTACAGACGACTGGCCCCAGAAAGAACCAGCGTCCCCTGCCACCGCCCTCCACAACTCCCAAGGAGCCCCGCCATGTATCGAGTCGTCGCCTCCGTATTGACCTTCGCGTTCCTCGCTTCCGTTGCCGCCGGGGAAGACGTCTTCGTCCTCGAAAAGAGCCGCCCAGTGACCATCGTCCTCGCCGACTCGCCGACCGTCGCCGAGCAGACGGCCGCCAAGGAACTCGACACCTATTTGAGCAAAATGACCGGCGTGCCATGCGCAACCGTTTCCGAGGCCAAGGCGGCCCAATGCGCCATCTACGTCGGTCCGACCGCGCTGGCCAAGCAGGCTGGCATCGATTGCAGGGAGCTTGACAAGGAGGAATGGATTCTTCGGGCCAGGGACGGAAGCCTGATCGTCGCTGGCGGGCGTCCTCGCGGCACGCTGTATGGCGTCTATGACCTGCTCGAACGGCTCGGCGTCACTTGGCCCGACGTCGAGTCCGAAAGCGTTCCCACGCTTGACCGCCAGGCGATTTCGTGGAACGTGCGCGCCAAACCGGCCATCATGAACCGCTGCATCTACAGCGGCGTCGGCCTGTCGAACGCCACGCTTCGGTTCCTCGTACGCAACAAGATGAACGCCCAGATCCACATCCCCGAAGAGCTGGGCGGTTGCGAGCCCCATGGCTCGCCCGGGGGCTGTCATACGTTCCACGCCTACACCACCAAGGACTGGCCTGACGAGTGGTTCGCCTTGAACAAGAACGGCCAGCGTGTGCGGTCGACCTCAGGTTCGGGGCCCTCGCAAATCTGTCTGACCAACCCGGAGGTGCGCAAAGCCGTCTGCGCGCAACTTCGTGCGTTCATCCAGCGCGATCGTCAGCAGGCTGCCTCGCCGGCCCTTTATCCGCGCATCTACGACATCAGCCATAATGACTGCCACGGCGAATGCCAGTGCCCGGGCTGCCTGGCCGTGCTCGAGCGCGAGGGCGCGTACAGCGGCGTGCTTCTGGACTTCATCAACTTCGTCGCGGCCGACATCGCCAAGGATTACCCCGACATCTACGTCCAGACATTCGCCTACACCTTCACGCTCGATGCGCCCCAGCATATCAAGCCGGCCGGCAACGTGCTCGTCCGCGTCTGCAAACTGGGCTGCGAGTTCTCTCCTTCCGGCAAGGCCGACACGCAATTCCCAGTCAGCCATCCGCGCAACCAGGACTACCACGACAACTTCGTCCGCTGGGCGGCGATCGCCCCGAACCTGGCCGTCTGGGATTACTGGATCCTCTACACCAAGCCCTACCATCCGCCGTACCTCAACGCGCGTCATCTCCAGGAGGACATGCGATTCTACCGCGACCACCACGTCAAGACGCTGTTCGTGGAGTGCGAGGCTCCGGACGTGACCAGCTTCTTCCCCTTCAAGGTCTGGTTTGGGCTGAAGATGATGCAGGATCCCGACCAGTCCTACGACCAACTGGCGGAGCGTTTCTGCAAAGCTCTCTACGGGCCTGCCGCCACGCCGATGCTCAAATACCTCAACTGCCTCCAGGACCGCGAAAAGGCCGCTGACGCAGCCCTCGGGCTCACCACGCCCAACGCCCTCGCTTATCTTGACCTCGACTTCTTCGCCACCGTCAACGGCCTGCTCGACGAAGCCGAACGCCTGGCCGCCGCCGACCCGGTGCTGCTCAAGAACATCAGCCGCGAGCGAGTCCCGGTCGATGCGGCCCTGCTCAATCTCCACCGTCGCTACAAGGACAAGCTCCCGGCCGGCGGCAATCCGCCCGCCGACCTCCTGACGCTTTTCGGCCGCTACGAGAAGAACTCCCTCCTGCAAGCGGAGATCTTCTACAACTCCGAGGCCTATCCCCGCAACGGCGCGAAGCTGGCCGAGGCCAAGCTCCAGATCGAAACCGACAAGTTGCGATTCACCGGCAAAGCCATGCAGCTTCCCGCCGAGTTCGCGGGCCGGGAGGTCGTCGACATCAACTGGGCCAACTTCCGCAGCGGCATCAAGGTGGTGGACGATCCCGACGGACTGGGCGGCAAGGCCGGCATCCTCCCCGAGGGCGAAGGCCGTGAGTACCATGCCCGCCCCTTCAACCTCGGCGTCTACAACCGCGCCCAAAAGAGATTCCTCGCCAACCGCACGGTCCCGCAGGCCGAGATCCCCCAGGACGGCAAGTTCCACCTCTATCCTCTCGGCAAATTCGCGATCGAACCGACCACGATCCTCTGGGTGCATTGGACTTGGCTGCTGAGCATCGGCATCGACTCTGCCTACCTCCCCGAAGCCGACAACGAGTGGAACGTCTACGCCTCCATCAAGCTCGTCGGCAGTCCGTACCAGAAAGACTCCCCAGCCAAGCCCCGGGTCCTCGTAGATCGCGTCCTGCTGGTGCGATAAGGTGAACCGCCGAAGGACGGAGAAACCGGGCAGGGGACCAAGGCGGCTGGCATGGGACCCATAAAAAGAAGGAACAAGTCATGCGCAACATTCTGCTTTCACTTTTCCCGGTTCTGCTGGCGCCCGGGCTTTGGGCGGCGGAGTTTCCGTTGCTGAAGGACGGCAAGGCGGTGTCGCAGATTATCGTTGCGGAAGATGCCCCGCTTCCCGTGCAGTATGCTGCCCGGGAACTGGCAAAGTATCTGGCGAAAATCTCGGCCGGGGAGACTCCTTCGATCGCGCCGGTGAAAAGCGACAATCGTTATCCTGTTTTCCTCGGCACCACCCTGGACCAGACTTTGACCGCAGCCGCCGGGGTGCAGGTTTCGGGACTGAAAGAAGGAGGCTTTGCCATCCGGGCCGGCAAAAACGGCCTCTACATTATCGGCGGAGACCCGGTTGGCACCCTCTATGGAGCCTACGAAATCCTAAAAGAATACGGCGGCATCCGCTGGATTTTCCCCGGCGAAGAAGGCGAGTACTTTCAGCCACGCACGACGATCGCGGTGTCAGAGCAGAACACGGTGCGCAATCCCTATCTCGAACACCGGCAGATGGAATTAAACTCTGTCGTGGTCAACAAACCCTATTTCGACACGCGGGAATGGCAGGTCCGCAACGGGATGACCGTGAAATGCAGCCTGATGCATCTGAATCATCCCCAGTATGGAAAGCATATGCAGGAACTAGGCGCCCGCGGCGTCCCGATCGGCGGACATATTCTGACGGTCCTGTTGTTCGGCAAATACCCCAAGGAAGCGGAATTGAAGGAACTCTTTGCGCAGCATCCGGAATACTTCCCGATGATCAATGGCAAACGAATCCTGCTGGATGATCAGAAATACCAGCCTTGCACCAGCAATCCCGAAGTCCTGAACATCATGGCGAAGAACCTGATTTCCTATGCGATTCAGCCGGGCAGTGACGGTTTGATCATCATCGGCAATAATGACGGCACCGGCTGGTGCGAATGCCAGGAATGCCGGAAAATCGATCCTCCGGACGAAGCGGCCAAGAACCGCATGGCCACCCGCTATTGGACGCTGGTGCAAAACCTCGCCCGACGGGTTTGGGAAATCAAACCCGATGCGCGTCTCGGCGGCTGGGCCTACCAGAATTTCTGGATGCCGCCCAGCGGCATTAAACTTGATCCCCGCCTGACCGTCTGCCTGAGCTTTAACAACCAATGCTGGCGGCACCCGATCACCGATCCGAACTGCTCGGTCAACCGGGAATTCCTTAAACTGTATCTCGATTGGAAGAAACTGGGCGTCAAGGCCTATAACCGCGACGAAATCGCCGCAGACGGCTCGGTCGGCAGTAATTTTCTGCCCGCAGAACGCGTCCTTTACCAGAATTTCAAGGATTATCCCGGGCTCGGCTTGATCGGCTCGGGTTTCTGCATCGTTCCGCCCCCGCCAGATGCCGAAGTCTACAAACCCCTACGCCGCGGTCCGATTTCAGAACACAACTTGAATTGGGCTGCGATGTGGCAGACGAATTATCTCTCCGCCCAGTTCATGTTTGACATCAATCAGGATTTCGAGCAACTCTACGAGGAGTGCAATCGGCTTTATTATGGGAAGGGCTGGGACGGCGGCATGAAGGAATTCCGGGCACTGCTCAGCAATGCCTTCCACGAGACCCCGGGCTGTATGGGCTGGGGGCTGGGAGCACCGCTGGGCCGCTGCCTGGATCAGCCCGGCGTCCAGGATCAGCTGAAAGCCCTGCTGGTCCGGGCCGATGAGGCTGCCGCAGCCGATCCGGACCCGCGGGCCCGGATGCATGTCCGGCGGGAACGGGATATCTTCGCCTATACCTGGGAGGCCGCCCGCAAGACCTATCTGGAAAACTATAAGGAACTCAATGTCTATCGGAGGACTTCCCCGATCACAATCGATGGAGAGCTATCGGAACAGGATTGGAAAACGGCGGATGTCATGACCGGATTCAAACACCCGCCCTGGACCCACACCGAGCCAGAACCGGTGCAGACTTACTTCCGGGCCATCTATGAGCCGGATTCCTTCTATCTGGCCGTCGAGGCGATGGAACCGGCACCTGGCCAGATCATCGCAAAAAGACTCCCGAAAGATGGGCCCTACAGCAAGATCGGCAACAACCTGGAGGTTTTCCTGCATTATCCGGAAATGGCCGATCAGTACTATCATTACATCATTAATTCCGCAGGCTCTCTCATTGACGCCCGGCATGGATTGAATAAACGCGACATCGAATATGACAGCGGCGTCGAATATGCGGTCAAAGTCCTGCCGGACCGCTGGACCCTGGAAATGCGCATTCCCACGGCCGGCATCGGCATGAAGTGTTTTGACGGCGCGACCTGGAAACTCAATGTCGCGCGCTGTCGGAAAGTGTCGGAAAAGAGTGAACTGTCCAGCTGGTGCGGCGGCCACTTTCACGGTGTTGATAATTTCGGCATCATCAAGTTTACCCCAACCCGAATCGCCGGACTGTTCCAGGGGCATGACCCCGCCGCCTGGAAAAATGCCTCGTTCAATGAAGTCTGCGAGAACGAGAAGCTGCCGCCTTTCCGGCAATGGAAAGGCCATTGGAAGACCTCT
>JAAYYU010000338.1 GCA_012515235.1 Candidatus Anammoximicrobium sp. | reverse complement strand
TCCGACAAGCAGGAAGCATCCCCCGCACAGCAGCGGGCGGAAATCACCAAGTACGCCGAGCGGGACGGCTACCGACTTCTGCGGTGGTACGAAGACGATGGTATCAGCGGGTGGAAGGACACCCGCGAGGCGTTCCAGCGGATGATTGATGACGCGGAAACCCGGAAGGACTTCCGCGCGGTTGTCGTCTGGGACCAAAACCGATTCAGCAGATTCCCACCCGTCGAAGCCTGCTACTACTGGCACCGACTCGACAAGGCCCAAGTACATCTCGCCAGCGTCAACCAAGGGCGCATCGAGTGGAACAGCATAGCCGGGTTCTTGACCGCGACCATTCGCCAGCACGCCGATAGCGAGCACCGACACAAGTTGAGCGCCGACGTTCGACGCGGAAAACGCGCACGGGCCGAGCGGGGCGAATGGCAGGGGAAGATTCCTTTCGGCTACATCGTTGTGGACCGCCGCCTACAGCTTGGCGACCCGCTACGCGTCGAGTTGGTCCGCAGGATCTTCCGGGAGTACATCGAGGGGCGTTCCCTTGCCAGCATCGCCCACCGACTGAACGCGGAAGGTTTGCAGACGATGAACGACGGCCGCTACTGGATACCCCATAGCATCCGGGAGAAGTTGAAGAATCCCGCCTATGTCGGCACGTTCCGATGGAACGAAATCGAGATCCCGAACAACCATCCCGCCATCATCGACGCTGCCGACTTCGCCACCGTCCAACGGCTGCTAGGCGAACGGCAGACCGTGACGACACCGAAGCGCGACGGGGGGGACTTCCTGTTCACTTCGCTCTTGCGTTGCGGCAAATGCGAATCCGCCATGCACGGCTACGCCAACGGACCACGGTTGTACTATTGGTGCCAAGGCCACAAGACCAAGGGCAGCGCGTTCTGTGACCTAAACGCCGTCAAGCAAAATGAACTTCTCGGCTACGTGGTTGACACCATCGAAGCGCACTGGATGAACCCGGCGACCGTGAAGGCGATCCGGGACGAGCTACACAGCATCATCGAAGAGCAGACCCCGAAGGTAAACGGCAAGCAGATCGAAGGCCAGTTGGCCACCCTGGACGCGAAGTTGACGAAGGCCAAGCGCCGGCTTGTCGAAGTGGACGTCGACATGCTGCCGCTGGTTCAAGAGCAGATACGGGAGTTGCGTTCCCAGCACGATCAGTTGCAGGCCGCGTTGCGGGCCGCCAGCACGCCCAGGAACGCATTGTTCGGGGAACTGGATGAAAGGATTGACCGGGCCGTGAGCGCGTTCTGTGGCTTGCGTGGCGTGCTGGAATCGGCCGATCCGGTTCATCGACGGGAGACCATCCGCCAGACCGTTCATCACATCGACGTATGGGCAGAGCGAAACAGCGGCCGGAAGAACAACTTCCGCCTTGACCACGGTTTGATTACGCTCCGAGACGATAACTTGTTCACTTCATCTGATTGAAGGCGCTCCAGGAGGCTTTTCGCTCCTCGATCAGGTGCAGTTGGTACGTGCGGATCTCTTCGGGGCCGAGTTGATCGAGGGACTTGTCGAAGAAGCGGGCGAAGCGTTCGACGTGGTA
>JAAYYU010000337.1 GCA_012515235.1 Candidatus Anammoximicrobium sp. | reverse complement strand
TCTCGTCGGCGATGCGCATGCATCCTGAGCCTTCTAGGATGTAGTAGATTTCCTCGGCGGCCGCGTGATGGTGCGGTGTCGTGGAGGCTCCCGCCGGCAAACGGGCTTCCGCCAGACTCTGGCGGCGGATGCACGAGTTTCGATAGGCCAGCAACTCGCGGATCTCCGACCCGTCCTTGGTTACGAACGAGGGGACCTGGGCAATATTCTGGACGTCCATCAGCGCCTCGCTTGCGGTGAGAATTGCAGGACGAACCGCGATTGTACACAATACAGGCCGGTTTCTTCAGGGGCTTCCGAGGAGTTCTGAAATGCAGCGTTCCGGAGCATTGAATCCGTGGAAAGGGCACTCGGCGCCGCCGTGGCGATTTGTCGTCGCACCGCTGGTCCTTGCGTGGGCGTTGGCGGCCTGGGCGACCCCGTCGGCCCGTGGCAGCGAGTCGACGGACCGCGACGCTTTGGCGCGGGCGGTGAAGAACGCTTTTGTCGCCGTCCACGAGGGCTGGAGCGCGGACGAAGTCCTGCTGCGCGACGACTTGAACGCCGCGCTGGTCGCCCGTTGCCGCCAGGAACTGCCGGAGGCCGACCCGACGCAGATCAACTGGATGCTGCTGAACCTCCGCAAGGCGGGTCAGTTGAAAGTGGAGGTGACGAAACAGGCCACGCGGCGGCACGATTCGTACGCCCACGCCGCCGAAATCGCAGCGCGGCAGATGTACGACAAGCACCGGCTTTCCATCGATCGGGTCCTCTGCGATCCTCAACTGCGTGAGGAATTCGACCGGATCGCCCAGAGCGTGACTCCGGACGTTTCGGCCTACGAGTTGCGCAAAGCGGCGTTGGGCCTGCGGAAAGCCCGGCAACTCCGCCCGGAACTGGTCGCGCGCGTGGCCGCTTGGAACAAGCAGGTCCTCGTGCTGCCGGCACAACAGGTGCTGGCGGAACCCCAACGCGTCCCCGACACGCCGGGAATCTACATTTTCCGCGACGCCCGCGGTTATCTGTACATCGGCGAGTCGGAGAACCTGCGGGCCCGCGTGACCAAGCACTTGGACCACTCGGACCGCAAGTCGCTGGCCCGCTACTTGTGGCAAGAGGGACTGGGCGGAGTGACGATCGAATTGCACGCCTTCGACCCCGACTCGAATGCCCGCCACAAGGAGCTGCGGCGGGCGTACGAGTCCGAACTGATTCACAGCCGCCAGCCGCGATTGAACATCGCGCCGTAGCCGCGGCGGCGGAGCGAACTCGCGGACTGGGATGCCCGATGGAACCGGGGGTAAGTTCGGCCACCGTTGCCAGAAGACGACAGAAGCCCGGCTCGTCGGACTGGCCGGGCTTCTTGCGAGGGGCTTCCTCGATCGACGCGGATCAGTTTCCGACTCGCGTCCTCATGCCGTCGTAACGCACGCGGGGCTGTGCTTGGGGAGTCGGCTGAGGTTTGTGCCACGCGGGAATGCCGCCGTACGCTTCCGCATGGTTGAACCCCGGATAGCCCAAAGGCCGGTTGTTCTGCGGCGACGCCGATTGCGGCATCCACGGACGCGTTTCGCCGGTATTCAGGTTGTACGTGTAAACCGGGCCCACACTGGAGTAAAACGGATTGACCGAAGTGCGAACGTACCGGCCATCGGGCGAAACGGTCGCTCCCGCGCCGAACCAAGTGCCCTCGGGCAGCCACGTGACGACGGGCATGTAGCCAAGGCCGTAGCCCGCGTTCCGCATCCAGAGTTCGTTTTCCAAGGCTTGGCGAATGAACATCGCCCGCGCTACCTCCTGGTTAGCTTGCTGGAACAGGGCTTCCTGCTGCTGATCGAACTGCTGCAGTCCCTGCAGCAGCAGCTGCTGCTGGTCGGCAGCCGGCAGTTGCTGCGCCAAGACGGCTTTGGTGAGCACGTCCACTTGTTGGGGCCTCAAGTTATCGATCTTCGCCTGCAACTGCTGAACCTGCCGCCGATCCGTCAGACCGCTGGCCAGTTGGTCGCGGAGCCAGCGCCGTTTCTCAGCCAGGCTGCGCAGCGACGGCTGCCCCGCGGTCCCCTTTCCCGCTCCCGCCTTGACGGCCGTTCCGCGACCCACGATCTGCGTCGCTCCCCGGTCGGTTTGCCCGACCACCTTGGGCCCGCTGCGCCCTGCCGCGCACGACTCGCAGCTGGTGTTGGGTCGGCTGTCGGTTTGGCCCGCCACCTTCGCGGTACCGCTCCAGGCAGGAGCCAGCGCCACCGCCACTGAAGCAAACACGGTCAGTATGGTCATCCGGCGTTTCATTTCCTTGTCCCCTTCAGAAAACTCGCCCCCCAAGGTCTTCGCGCCATTTCTCTTTGGCTCTCTTCGGCGGTCCGCTGGCCGCAGCCGACTGCCGCGCTCTCGACCGCTGTCGCCGACTCTCCCCCGACGGCCTCGTCAACGATAGCAGAGAATGCAAAACACGTGCCCGCAAACGGTCCCTCCGCAAGAATCGCTACAACCGTTAGTATTGTATCGACTTCTGTAGCGGTTGGCAAAAGTCCGGCTGATCAGCGTCGCGGGATTATGCTGCGGTTTTGAGGACGAATTGTGCTTGTTTGATGACAGCACCCACCATGCAGAGGCCTGGAATGCTGTCGCTGCCACCGCTGCCAGCAACCAGGCGCCCGTCCGCCTTGCTGGTGTCTTCACAAGCAAGTACATTGGCAACGTGGCACCAAGCGGGAAACTGACACGGAAACACCCCGTCCTCGATGGCACGGTCGAGCGACTTGGGCGTCAAAAGTGATGAAACGACGTTTGGTGCTCGTCAGCATCGGCATTCTGATGAAACTTCCGCGGCCCGGAGAACACGACCATGAGTCGTCTTTGTACGCTTGTCGCGATCTGGTCTTCGGCTTTGATTTGTGCGATGTTTGGAGGGGGATGTCGCGAATCAGGGCAAAGCACCAGTCCGGTGGAAGCCCCAACGCCCGCCAGCAAGCCGTCGCCGATTCGCTTGGCCTACGTCACCAACGGGATCGCTTCTTTCTGGAACCCGGCGGCGGCAGGGGTCAAAACGGCCGAGCGTGAGTTTGGCGTCCGGTGCGAGGTCGTGATGCCGCCCGGGGGTGTCGCCGACCAGAAACGGATGATCGAGGACTTGCTGGCACGGGGAATCGACGGCTTGGCGATCAGTCCCATCGATGCCGCAAATCAGACTCAATTGATCAACGACGCTTGCGAACAGACGTTGGTGATCACCCAGGATTGCGATGCTCCCGACACCAACCGCTTGTGTTACGTGGGCACCGACAACTACACGGCTGGACGACTGGCCGGTCAGCTGGTCAAAGAGGCCTTGCCGGACGGCGGTTCGGTGATCATTTTCGTCGGTCGCCTGGAGCAAGTGAACGCCCAGGTGCGGCGACAAGGCGTGATCGACGAGTTGACCGACCGGGCACCGGACGCATCCCGCCGCGACAAGCTGGGCGAACCCGTCCGCGGCGAGAAATACGTGGTGCTGGACACCCGGACGGATCAATTTGATTTCGGCAGAGCGAAGGCGCTGGCCGAGGATGCGATTGCCAAGTATCCCGACTTGGGGTGCATGGTGGGGCTGTTTGCCTACAACGCGCCCCAGTGCCTGGCAGCCGTGGAAGAGGCTGGAAAAGTGGGCAAGATCAAAATCGTCGGCTTCGACGAAGAGGACGCCAATTTGCAAGGCGTCGCGGACGGCAAAATCTACGGCACGGTGGTGCAGAATCCGTACGAGTACGGCCGCAAGTCGGTGGAAATCCTGGCCGCCTTGGCACGCGGCGACAAGAGCGTTATTCCGCCTGGAAAATATATCGACGTGCCCGCCCGACAAATTCGCCGCGACAACGTCCACGAGTTCTGGAAAGATCTGAAAGCCAAGATGCAGGCGGCGAATGAAACGGGATGAAGGATGAAGAATGAAGGACGAAGGATTGGTGGTCGGAGGATTCGACGCGCGACTTGGCGTGTTCCGGATCCCGTAACGTGTAGCTCCTAGGCCATGACAACCTCTGACACTAATCCCCTGCTTGAAGCCCGCCGGATCTGCAAGGACTTTCCGGGCGTTCGCGCGTTGCACAACGTGGATTTGCGGGTAGGGCGAGGCGAGGTGCTGGCCCTGCTGGGCGAAAACGGCGCCGGCAAAAGCACGTTGATGAAGGTCCTGGCCGGGATCCTCCCGCCCGACTCCGGCGAGTTGTCCCTGGACGGACAGCCCGTGCGCCTGGATTCCGTGCGGACCGCCGTGGCCCGCGGGATTGCGTTGATTCACCAGGAGTTGAACCTGGCGGACAACCTGGACGTCGGCGCGAACATCTTTCTGGGACGCGAACCGCATCGGCTGGGCATCCTGGATCGCCGGACGATCGACCGCCAATCCGGCGCCGTCTTGCGGATGGTGGGATTGGACGTGTCGCCGAAGACCGTCGTGGCGACGTTGCCGATCGGCAAGCAGCAGTTGGTGGAGATTGCCAAGGCGTTGTCGGTCAACGCCCGACTGCTGATCATGGACGAACCCTCGTCGAGCTTGTCGGCCAAGGAAACGGAAACGCTGTTCGGGGTCGTGCGGGAGTTGCGGAGTCGGGGGGTTAGCGTCATCTACATCTCGCACCGGCTGGGCGAGGTCGAGGCGTTGGCGGACCGCGTCGTGGTTCTCCGCGACGGCGAAAACGCCGGCGAGTTGAGGCGGGGCGAAATCGACCATGACCGGATGGTGCGGCTGATGGTCGGGCGGGACATCGCGCAATTCTACGGTCGCCGGGCGCGCGGGGCCGGGCCGCCCGTTTTGGAATCCGTCGATCTGGAGACTCCTGCGCACGCCGGCTACCGCTTGAACTTCTCCGTCCGCGCCGGCGAGTTGGTGGGGCTTGCCGGACTGGTCGGCGCCGGGCGCACCGAATTGCTGCGCGTCTTGTTCGGCGTGGAACGGGCCCTGGGAGGCGAATTGCGGATCGCCGGCCGGCCGGTCGCGTTCCGCAGCCCGGCGGATGCGATCCGCGCGGGAATCGCCCTCGTGCCCGAAGACCGCAAACAAGCCGGGCTGATCGTCGACATGACCGTCCGGCAGAACCTCAGCCTGGCCGCCTTGCGCCGCCACCGTCGCCGATTCGGCCTGTTGAACCGCCGCCACGAGCGGTCGCTCGCCGACGCCATGATCCGGCGGCTGAACATCAAGACGCCGCACGCCGGCCAGGTGGTCCGCTTCCTGTCCGGCGGCAACCAGCAGAAGGTCGTGCTGGGAAAATGGCTCTCCATGCAGCCCCGCGTGTTGTTGCTGGACGAGCCGACACGGGGAATCGACGTCGGGTCCAAGGAGGAAATCTACGAACTGATGGAACAGTTGGCGGCCGACGGCGTAGCGATCTTGTTCGTGTCGAGCGAAATGGAAGAAATCCTGGGCATGTCCGATCGCGTCCTGGTCATGCATGAAGGCCGGCTGAGCGGAGAACTTGGGGGGGCGGAACTCAGTGAGGAATCGATCATGCACTTGGCGACCGGCGGCGCGAGGGCGGCGAGGGAATCATGAAAAAGGCCTTGGGGATCTTCGCCCTGCTGGTGTTCGTCTACGCGTTGGCGTCGCTACTGAATCCCGACTTTCTCAGCACCTACAACATCCAGAACACGCTGCGCCGCACGGCGTTGTTTGGCATCATCAGCATCGGCGCGGCCATGGTGATCATCGCGGGCGGCATCGACCTGTCGCTGGGCTCGCTGGTGGGACTGATTGGCTGCCTGTTGCCGATGGGCTTGCACGCGATCGCGGCCGGCCCGCCCGGACGGGCCCTGGCGTGGACGCTGACCGGAACCGGCCTGGGCCTGTGGTGCGTCGGCGCCGTTTGGCTGCACAGCATTCCGTTCCGCGAGAGCCTACGGCGAGGTCTGCAAGTGCTGTTGGTTCCCGGTTACGTCGTGTACTACGCCGCAACGCGCGGCCGCGACTGCAAACGGCCGGCCTGGCTTTACCTGCTGGGCCTGGTGTCGGTCCTGGCTGGCTGGCTGCTGCCCGGCGTGCCGCTGCCGGTCTGGGCGGAGACCGCGTTGGCGGTATTCTGGATGTTGGAAATCTGTGCCGCCATTGGGCTGCTGCACGGCGTGCTGATCACGCGGGTCGGCCTGCAGCCGTTTGTGGTGACGCTGTGCGGCCTGCTGCTGTATCGCGGCCTGGCCCGCTGGCTGACGGACGATCAGACCCAGGGATTTGGGACCGGCTATGAAGGGCTGAAGTCGCTGGCCACGGCCCGGCCCTGTTCGCTGGCTTGCCTGACGGCTGCCGCGGGGCTGTGTCTGGCCGGGTGGGGTCTGTACCGGTGGCTTGGCCGGCGCGAGGATGACGCGGACGAAGTCGCGTCGGTATCGCCCTGGTGCCTGACGCTGGTGGGCCTGGCGCTGTCGTTGACCAGCGTGGTGTCGTGGCTGCCGGGTCTTCCGGAAGCGGCCCGGAATGCCTGCACCTGGACGCAGCGCTCGATGTTCTGGGTCGGCTTGCTCGGCTCCGCCGCCGGCGTGGCGGCCCTGAGTCTGAACGCCCTGCGGCACAGATCGTGGAACGTGTTGTGGGGCGGTGCCGCGGCGGCGACGGGCTTGCTGGTGCTGTGGCGTCTGGCTGCCTGGGGCCATGTCGGTTCGGCCGATGCCGACCTGGCCTGGTGGAGAATCGCGTCGGTGGGGCTGGCCCTGATCGCGGTGATGGCTGGCGCAGTTCGTTTCTTGACAGCCAGTTGGACCTCGACAGCCGGCTGGCGATCGGCAACCTTCCTGACTGCTTCGGCGCACGCGCTGCTGCTGCTGGGCATGATTCCGCTGGACCGCGTCCAGGCCCCGGCGCCTTTGTTGGTGATGATCGCCATTGCGCTGCTGGTCGGATTTTTCCTCCAGCAGACCGTGTACGGCCGCTACCTGCTGGCGCTGGGCCGGAACGAGGAAGCGGCCCGGTACAGCGGCATCAACACGGCGGCCATGACCGTCCTGGCGTACGTGCTATGCACGCTGCTAGCAGGCGTGTCGGCCGTGCTGTTTTCCTTGGACGTGAACGGGATTCAGCCGGCGGGGCACGGCAACTTCTATGAACTGTATGCGATTTCTGCGGCCGTGCTCGGGGGCTGCAGTCTGCGAGGCGGCGAGGGTTCGATTCTGGGCGTCGTCATTGGCACGGCCGTGATGCGGGTGCTGTACAACGCGATCATCATGCTGGGGATTCCGGACAAGCTGGAGTTTGCGATCATTGGCGCCGTTTTGCTGGCGGGCGTGGCGGCCGACGAACTGTTGCGGCGCTCGGCCGAGCAGCGTGAGCGGCGGACGCAATCCTGACGCGGCCTGGCATCCGGTTCAACTTGCGGCGCGAATGAGCCGATTCAAACAACAGACCCAGTCATCGCGATCGCACCGGCGCGGGAACGGAAACCGCGCGTGCGCGACGGATTTTTCATTCCAGCGCGATCGCGTCAAAACGCTGTTTCGACCCAAACGGCGGACACCACCCGTTCGCTCCCGATTCATGGCTTCCCGATCCCGCGATCCTGGTACGACCGCGCGCGCCGTAGCCTTTGCGCCTTGGCTGCCCGCCGTTGGCAACTGGCAACTGGCTGAACTGCTGGGGGAAGGCCGCTGGTGCAAGGTCTACCGAGCGCGGCCCGCCGGCCGCAGTGTCGGCGAACCGGCGGACTATGCGGTCAAGCTGGTCAAGCCGACGGAGTCTTGCGACCCGCTGGCGATTCGGTTGCTGCAGCGCGAGGCGGTTGTGGCGCGCGAGGTATCGCATCCCAATCTGACCTGCGTCTTGGCGGCGCGAGTCAAGCATTCTCCGCACTACCTGGTGATGCCTTATTTGGAAGGCCAGCCGCTGGAAACGGCGCTGGCGCGCAGGCAGCACCTGTCCGGCGGCGAGGCGATCGGGGTGGCGCGGCAGACGGCCGAGGCGATGACGGCGCTGCATGCCGAGGGCTGGGTGCATTCGGACGTCAAGCCCGACAACATTTTCGTGAGTTCCACCGGCCACGTCACGCTGCTCGATTTGGGACTGGCTCGCCGGACGGGACGGCCGGGCGGCGCCGAAGCGTCGGCGTTGGCCGGCACGCTGGCGTACAGCGCGCCCGAATCGTTCACGTCCCTGGCCGAGCTCGGCCCCGCCTTGGACGTCTACAGCCTGGGCGTGACGCTGTATCGCATGGTGACCGGCGTCTTGCCCTTTCCCCAGACCGACCCCGCCGCGCTGGCCGCCGCCCAACTGCACCACACTCCGCCCAACCCGCGTCTGTTCAATCCTGCCTTGGACGACGCGATCGTGCAGATTCTGGACGTGATGCTGGACAAACGCCCCGAGCGCCGCCCCGTGTTGGGCGAGTTGGTGGCGTGGCTGGACGAGTTGGACCAGCCGTACACGGACGGCCTGGATCGCCGCGCCGCGGCGTAGCGGCCGGTTGAAAAAAGAAATTTGGCTTCGAGCTGCGCAGGAGTCCCCCAGGGAAGAACGCCCCCGCGAGGTGCCCGGCGCCTTTTTCAACCGTCCCCTCTTTCAACAGGCTGACGGGCGATTGCCTGGAACGCGCGTCCTACGACGCGGGGACGATCCGGCCGATCGGCCGGCTGTCGTGTCCGCACTCGGCCAGCATCCGCTGAATGCTCTCGGCGTAGTACGGACTGACCACCAGCACCAGCCCGATACCCAGATTGAACACGCGCGCCATTTCGGCGTCGTCGATGTCTGCCAGTCGCTGCAGCCACGGGAACACGGGCGGCACGGGCCAGGAGCCTTCATCGATCTGGGCCTGCGTGCCCGCAGGCAGAATCCGCTCCAGGTTGCCCCGCAGGCCGCCGCCCGTGACGTGCGCCAGGCCGTGGACGACCGATTTCACCTTGTAGTGCCGCAGGATCTTGCGCACCGGCTGGGCATAGATCCGCGTCGGAGTCAACAAGGCCTCGCCGACCGTCGTGCCCAGGCCGTCCACGTGGTCGTGGACGTCGAATCCGCCCACCTCGAACACGACCTTGCGCGCCAGGCTGTACCCGTTGGCGTGCAACCCGCTGGAGGCCACGCCCAGCAAGGTGTCGCCGGGCACGATCGCCTTGCCGTCGATGATCTGCTTCCGTTCCACCACGCCCACACAGAAACCGGCCAGATCGTATTCGCCGCGCCGGTACAGGTCCGGCATGATCGCGGTCTCGCCGCCCAGCAGCGCACAATCGGCTTGAATACAGCCGTCGCTGACGCCCCGGACCAACTGCTCCAGCACGGGCGGATCGTCGTGCGACATGGCGACGTAATCCAAAAACAGCAACGGTTCCGCCCCGCAGCACAGGGCGTCGTTGACGCTCATCGCCACCAGGTCGATGCCCAGCGTGTCGTGTTTTCCACAGCGTTGAGCCACCTTCAGCTTGGTGCCCACGCCGTCGGTGCAGGCGACCAGAACCGGGTCGTCGTAGTTGCGGGAGAACAGCCGATTGGAGAAATCGAGTTGAAACAGGCCGGCGAATCCCCCGTCCAGCTTCAGGACTCGCGGGGAGAAGGTCCGATGCATCAGCCGCGGCAGACGCGTCATGGCCTCGTCGTACACGTCCAAGTCGACGCCGGCGTCCTTGTAGGTGACTTTGCTCATGGAAGATCAGATCACGTCAATCGCGTACCCGGCCTGGTGCAGAAAGGGCTGCCAGACCTGGTAGCGCGGGTTGCCAAGTTGGAGCTTCAGCATGGGGTTGTGTTTGGGCTTGGCCGGGTGCATCTGAAGCCTCATGCCGGCTTCCTGCGGCGTGCGGTTGCCTTTCTGCGAGTTGCAATGCAGGCAGCACGTGACCACGTTCTCCCAGCAAGTCGTACCGCCGCGACTGCGGGGCGTCACATGGTCCAGACTCAGCTGGCTGTGAGGATACGGTTTTCCGCAGTACTGACAGCAGTGCCCGTCGCGGGCAAAGAGCGTCCTGCGGTTCAACCGGACCGTTTGCCGGGGCGTCTGGTCGAACCGCAACAGGCGGATGATCCGCGGCGCCTGGATGCGGTAGCGGACCGCGCGGACCCAGTCGCTCTGATCCAAGCCGGCCAGCAACGACGGGTCCTCGCACCAGAACTGACTCAACTCGCACCATGTCTCAAAATCGTAGTTCGCGTACGCGCCGTTGTCGACGTGAATCACCTCGGCGGAGTCCCGGCACAACATCACGAAAGCCCGGCGGACAGTGACGACGCGCACGGCGACATACATGCGGTTCAGCACCAAGACGCTGGCGTCCAACGCCGAACTGCCATCCGAGGTTTTCATAGAAACCTCCCCTTGCCCGCCGGCAACCACAGGATGCCTGCGGCTACGAAATACGTGCCCGCCGTTCGTCCTGAATCCCCCAAAGTGTACAGAACCCGCCGCTGGACTTCAACGCGCACAGGCTGGGAATGTCCGGACGCAGTGGCCAACGGCCGCCGTTGGATTGTTTCCGGGCCGGCAGGCTGCCGTTCGCAAGATGCCGGGGCGACTCTTCGTGAAAGCCCACCCACTTGCCACCGACGACGGCTCGATCCGCGAGGAAATAGAGAAACTGGACAGGATCGTCCGGACTGGGGAAAGCGATTCATTTTTACCGCTTTTTCCGGTCGATCCTGTTTGATGGCCTTTACTTCCAAGGGGATTGCCTCGTGCTCTGGTTCATCAAACCGGTTCGATTCCTGGTCGCCGCGCTGCGGGACTTGAATTCGCCGCGGCGCATTGCCTGGGCGGTCGCGTTGGGCATGGTCGTCGGGCTGGTGCCTAAGGACAACCTGACCGCCGCCGCGCTTGGGACGCTGCTGTTGACCGTGCGGATCAACCTGGCGGCCGGGACCTGCACCGCGCTGGCGTGCGCCTGTCTGGCGGCGTTTTGCGACCCCTTCACCGATCGACTGGGCTACGCGTTGCTCACCGCGCCCGCGCTGACGCCGTACTGGAACGGGCTCTTCCAGTGGCCGGCGGCAGCCTGGACCGGTTTGAACAACACGATCGTGGTCGGCAGCCTGGCCCTGGGCCTGTGGCTGTTCTACCCCGTCTATTTCCTGACGAGTCGCGGCGTGAGGCGGCTTCAAGAACGTTACGGAGCAAGGCTGTCCGAACGGCTCCAGAAGTACCGCCTGTACCAGCTGCTCTGGGGCGTCGACCTGTCAGCCAGTTGGAGTTGGAAGCGATGATTCGTTGGGGCTACCTGATTCCACGTCTGATCCTGGCGGCTGCCGTGGCGGCCCTGCTGGGCTTTGGGCTGGCCCCGTTGCTGCGCTGGTCGATCGTCAGCTACGGCTCCCAGGCGTTGGGGGCCCGAATCGACATTCACGCGTTGGACCTGTCGCTGGCCCACGGCGATTTGGAACTCGGCGGCGTCCAGGTTGCCAATCCGGCCGCGCCGGAAAGGAACCTCTTCCGGGCTCAGCGAGTCCAGTTGGACCTGGACGGCGACGCCTTGCTGCAGAAAAGGCTGGTCGTGCGTCAGGGCCGGATCAGCGGACTGCGGCTGGACGACAAGCGGTCCCGTTCCGGGGCGCTCGAGGCGGACGCTACGTCAGGCGGCATCTTGGACGGTTTCGACGCAGCGGCGTTTCGGCAACAATGGCTCCTGCCGATCGCCGGACGCTTGCAGGAGGATCTGGAAAACCAGTTGCAGACTCCGGGGCTGTGCCGCGAATTGATGGACCGCTGGCCCAACGAATACCGCCGCCTGGAGGCGGAGATCGACGCGTTGAAAGACCGCGTGGCCAAGCTCAAAGAACTGGTTCGGCAGATTCGCGACGCGAAGGCGATTCCCAACCCGCAGCGGATCGAGGAGGCTGCCGCCCAGATGGCCCAGACGCGGGGCGAATTAGAGCGGTTGCCGAGCGACGTGCGCCGCCTGGGCGAGCAAGTCAAGCTGGATGCGAAAGCCATGCAGGAGGCCAAAGACCACGATGTGGCTTATCTGCGCAGCAAGCTGACCTGGGAATCGCTCGACGGCCAAACGCTGACGCATTACTTGCTCGGCCGCGAACAGGCCGCGCGGCTGCAGGAACTGCTGGGGTGGGTCCAGTGGAGCCGCCAGTGCATTCCCCGCCGCCGCGAGTTCGCCCAGCCCGAGCGGCTCCGCGGCCGGATCGTGCCCTTGGGCGACTTGCGGCCGTTGCCGCGGGTGTTGTTCCAGCGTCTGGCCGTGGAGGGCGATTTCCGCGACGGCGGCCAGTACGTGCCCTTTACGGGAACGCTCACGGATCTCACCACGGAGCCCGCACGGCACGGCCGGCCCGCCACGGTGACGATCGAAGCGCGCGGAGAGACTCCGCTGCGCGTTTTTGCTGTCCTGGACCGCGCCGGGGCCGCGCCGCACGATCGTTTGGTGGTGGACTTGCCCCGCGTGGACTTGCCCGCCCGGACGCTGGGCCGCGCGGAAGAACTGGCTCTGCGCGTCGCTCCCGGCCGGGCGGCCTTCAAGCTGGAGATCGACCTGCGTGACGACTCGCTGGCCGGACAACTCGTCTTTGCCCAGGAATCCGTCCGCCTGGAGACGGCCCTGGCCGCCTCGTTCGGCGGCGAGCCTGTGCGGACCCGCGTCAATCAGGCGCTGCAGCAGGTCCAACAGCTGACCGTGACCGTCGACCTCGCCGGCACGCTGCGGCGACCGAACGCTCGGTTGCACTCGAATTTGGGCCCCCAGTTGGCCGAGGGTTTGAGCACCGCGGTCCGCCAGGAGTTGCAGACCCGCGTGGATCAACTGGCCGCCCGCGTCGATCGCGAGGTCGTCGAGCAGTTGGACAAACTGGACCGTCTGGTGAGCGTCAAGAGCAACGAAATCCTCGCCCGGTTGAACGTTCCCCGCAAGGAGTTGGAAAAGCTGACCGCTCCTGTCCCCGGCCAATGGAACCTGGATCAACTCGGCAAGCTCCCCCCGGCGGTCCACACCGGTCAACTCCCCAAATTGCCCCAACTGTCCGTGGGCGAGTTGCTGACGCGCTAGATTGATTCGAGAAACAGGCCAGCGGAATGGCGCTCGCTACCCGTCGATAATGGGTTCAGGCCTACGGAATTCAAGCGATCGCAGAATCTTTCTCCGGACGGGCAGTCACAAAGTCTTGGATCGTTCCGGGGGGCCTTGCCAGGCCGGCGTTTCGTCGGTTATCAAGGGGAGCAGGCGAGGAGGGAGCAGCGCGTGGCAGACGAAGGGAGTCCGGGGAGGCATTCCACGGTCGAGCGGCATTTGGGTTTCTGGGGGGCGACGGCGCCGGGCGTGGGGGCGATCGTGGGCGGGGGGATTCTGGCCCTGGCCGGTCCCGCCTTTGCCTTGGCGGGTCCCAGCGCCGTGTTGGCCTTGGCGTTGAACGGGGTGATTGCGATCCTGACCGCCTTGAGTTTCGCCGAGGTCTCGTCGAAATTTCCGCAATCCGGGGGCACGTACGCGTTTGCCAAGAAGGTCTTGTCGATCGAAGCCGCGTTCACCGTGGGCTGGGTGGTCTGGTTCGCCTCGATCGCCGCCTCGGTGCTGTACGCCTTGGGATGCGCCGAATTCGGCAAGCTGGTCGTCGCAGGGATCTGGCGCGTCGGGACGGGCTCGCCCGCCGGCTGGCTGACAGGCCCGCGGGCCAGTTGGGGGCTGGCCCTGTTGATCACCGCCTTCTACACGATCGGTCTGATGTGTCGGCCGGCCGGTGGCGGCCAGTGGGCGAACATTGGCAAGCTGGTGGCGTTTGCGATCTTGATTGCCTTTGGTCCGGGGGCGGTTCGCGGCCGGTCGGGCGGGGAGATCGTGGCGGGCCTGCAGCCGTTTTTCGCGGGCGGCGCCGGCGGCTTCTTTACGGCGATGGGGTTGACCTTTTTTGCCCTGCAGGGTTTTGACTTGATCGCTGCCGTGGCGGGGGAAGTCCGCGATCCGGTCCGCACGATTCCCCGCGCCATGTTCTGTTCGCTGGGGATCGGACTGGGGGTGTACCTTCCGTTTCTGGTGGTGACGGCCGTGGCAGCGGTGCAACCGGGCCAATCGCTGGCGGAGATGGGTGCGGCACACGCGGAGACGTTTGTGGCCGTGGCGGCGCAGAACTATCTGGGGCCGTCCGGCTACTGGCTGGTGATCGTCGCCGGCTTTCTGTCGATGGCTTCGGCGCTGCATGCCAATTTATTTGCCGCCTCGCGGGTCGCGATGGCGATGGCCGCCGACCGCACGCTGCCCCCGGTGCTGGCCTGGGTGAATCCGCGCAGCCGCACGCCGCTGGCGGCGGTCCTGGTCACGGCGGTGCCGGTGGTCGCCATCCTGCTGGTGATCCCCGATGTGACGGCGGCCGGGGCCGCGTCGAGCTTGATTTTTCTGCTGACCTTTGCCGTCGCCCACTGGATCGCCATCCTGGTGCGTCAGCGCAGCGGCGCGCGGGTGCCGCCGTTCCGTTCGCCTTGGTATCCGGCAGTGCCGGTCGTGGGCGGCGTGGCCTGTTTGGCGCTGGCGGTCAATCAAGGCCTGGCGTCGCCGGCGGCCGGGGTGATCACCCTGGTTTGGCTGTGCCTGGGCGGGCTGCTGTTCCTGGTGCTGTTCGCCCAGCGGGCTCGCGTGGCGGACGCTTCGGGGACCGCGCTGGACCCGGAACTGATCAAGCTTCGCGGCCGCAACCCGCTGGTCCTGGTCCCGATCGCCAATCCGGAAAATGTGCGGGCGTTGGCGGACGTGGCCAAGGCTTTGGCGCCGCCCGAAGCCGGCCGAGTCTTGATGCTGTCCGTCGTGGTCGCGCCGCGGGCCTGGCAACCGCGGCGCGATCCGCAGCCGCTGGACGCCGCCCAAGCGGCTCTGCGTGAAGCCCTTGCCGCCAACGTGGAATCGGGCATCGTTCCGGAAACCTTGGCGACCGTGGCGGAGCAGCCCTGGGCGGAGATCGCCCGCGTGGCCGGGGAACATCGCTGCGAGAGCCTGCTGTTGGGACTGAGCCGATTGACCGAGGAGACGAGCGGTTGGCCGCTGGAGACCCTCCTGAACCGGACCGATTGCGACGTCGTGGTATTGCGGGCCGCCGCCGGATGGCAGTTGTCCCAGGTGCGGCGGGTCCTGGTTCCCTTGGGCGGGCGAGGCGGCCACGACAAACTGCTGGCCCGCCTGCTGGGAAGCCTGGCCCGCTCCGTCCAGCCGGAGGTCACCTTCCTGAAGGTCCTGCCCGCGGGCCTGGCCCGCAAAGAAAGGCAACTGGACGAACAGGCTTTCCGCCGCACGGCGCAGTTGTTGTGTCCGGGAGGCTGCCGGGTGGAGTTGGTTTGCGATCCCGACCCGATCTCCGTCGTAGCCGCTCGCGCTGCGGACAGCGACTTGGTGATCATGGGCGTCCAACGCGCCGGCCGTCGCCGCAAGCTGTTCGGCCAGTTCGCGCTGCAAGTCGCACTCCGCACCGCGCAGCCTCTGTTGCTGGTCAGCCGCCGCGGCTGACGCGGCCCAGGGCTGCGCCCGACAAGGGCCGTGGCGGACACGCTTGTTTCCACTCGCCGCGTTGGACTATACTGAGCGGCGCTTGAGGCGTCAGGGAGCGGAGGGACGCCAGCCCCGGTTCCGAATCAGCCGCGGAACCGGCGAATTGCGCCGTGCCGCGGGCTCGGCGCCGGCCAGTTGTTTCTCGACCGACGCCAGGGTGTCGGCGGTCTTTCCGGAGATTGCCTTGCGACCCGGCGAACACGCTGGAGAGGGCGGTTCATGTTGCGATTCCTTGGGATGAGCGGCCGGGCGACGATTGCCTTTAGCGTTGTTTTCGGGCTGCTGACGGGAGCGGTTGGCTCGGCGCAGGAGCCGGTTCGCTTGCGGGTCGAGCCGCTGACGGTGCCGCCGGCGACGCAACCGCTGATCGGCGTGGTGGTCGAGAATCTACGGGATCAGCCCTGGCGCGGTGAGCTTTCGCTGGCGGGGCCGGACGGTTGGCGGATTGCGCCGGAGAGTCGGACGATCGAAGTGCCGGCGTCGGGCGAACGGCGGTTTGCGTTCAATATCGAGAAGGCCCGCAATGTGGAGGCCAATTCGTATCCGTTGCGTGTCACGGCCCGTGTGGGAGACCAGGTGGTCGAGCGCTCGCAGGCCGTGTTTGTCGCCAGCGCTCCGTACTCCAAGGCGGTGGTGGACGGGCGGGCGGACGAGTGGCAGGACGCCATTCCGGTTACGTTCCAGGACCAGGGCAAGCGGACGACGGTCCGTACGTTCTGGAGCCGCAAGCGTTTTTATCTTCTGGTTACCGTTCAGGAGGACCAGCACGTCGGCGAGCCGGGGCCGGGGCGCCGGTTGGTGGACGCGGTCCAGCTGGCCGTGTCGCCGCTGGACGACGCGGACGGCCCGGCGAGAACGTCGCAACGCGCGGAATGGTTGCTGAGGGCGGGCGACGGCGGCGCCGACTGTTATCAGCTGGCCGCCGTGGACACGCCGATCGCAAGCGCCGGCCCGGCGCGCGATCTGGAGTTGTTGCGGTGCCGCGACGTGGAGGTCGCGATCCAGCGTAAGGGCGACGTGACGCATTACGAGTGCGCGATCCCGTTCCGTTTGCTGCGGGACGCCGTCGAACCGGCGGAGGGACGCGAGTTCTTTCTGTCCGTGCTGGTTCACGACCCCGATGGAACGGGACTCCGCGATTTGGGACGAGCGGCCGGGCTGTGGGCGCGAGCCGCCGACGCGGCGGCCTGGAGCCGTTGGCCGGGAGCCGCCTGGGAGAAAACACCGCCGCTGGGCAACAAGGTTCGCTGGGGATTGTGTACGTCCAAATACTGAAGGGGAATTTCCATGAGGTCAAGTTGGTCCTTGCGGTTGCCATGCCGCCGGCTCGCGGCGTTGCTGGTCCTCGTTTCCGTCTGCGGCCTGTGGGCGACATCGGCCCCTGGGGCGGACGACGTCTGGCGGAGTGCACCGGCTTGCGGAGCACGTCCGCTCGTTTTCCGCACGGCGCTGGTCGAGGATCAGAACGAGCAACCGGCGGCGGCGGGCAAGGCGGCGGCGGAAAAACTGAAGCAGGCGATGGGCGACGCGCCGCTGCGGGCGGTCCTTGTGTCCGAGTGTTTTGAAGACGCGGAGAACAAGCAAGCGCTGTTGGCCGGCGTCTGTTCCGTCCTCCCGCGCGAAATCGTCTTTGGCCAGGCGACTTATGGCTCGTTCACCCAGGCCGGTTGCGGTGGATTCGACACGGTCTGCCTGCTGGGCATCGGCGGTGAAGGCGTCGGCGTGGCGGCGGCGCTGGTCCGGGATCTGGGCGTCGGCAAATTGACGTTCGAGCAGCACGAGGCGGAGATCAAGCAGCGACTGCACGCCGCGGGCGCGAAGCTGGCCAGCCAGCTGGCGCGCGTCCAGGATGACCGGCTGGCGGTGCTCCTGGCCGACGCCCATTCGCCCAAGAACCAATACCTGGTCGAGGGCGTCCAGCAGGTTTTGGGCGGCCAGTTTCCGATCACCGGAGGCAGCGCCAACAAGAATGCGGGCCAGACGTTCGTGGTTTTCCAGGGACGCGTTCTGGCCGACAGCGCCGTGGCCCTGATGCTGTCCGGCGATTTCCGCGTCACGCTGGCGGGCCGCAAAGCGATGGACAACGACCAGGTGATTGCCACGGCGCGGGAAGCGGCGATCCAGGCGCTCGCGGCGGCGGCGGGCAAGCCGCACGCCGTGCTGGCCTTTAACTGCGCCGGACGGCGCGGCAAATTGAAGCGGCCCGCCGACGAATTGGAGGCAATCCAGACCGTGCTGGGACGCGAGCTGCCCTTGTTTGGCTGTTACTGCGCCGGCGAAGTCGGGCCGGTGGACGCTTCGGAAAAACGCCCCGGCGTGCTCAGCGGCGGCAGCGGCTGGCACGTCATGTTTACCGTGATCGGCCGGTGAGCCAACGGCCGCGGATGGGTCGAAGCCGGGCTCGTTCCCCTAGCCGGACGGCTGAACGGGCGGATTCCGTTCCGCGGCCGGTTTCGATCCGGCGATGAGAGCTGCCGCTGGCACTGGGCCGCGCAAACCGGCGGCCAGCGCCGGGCCGCTTGAACCGGCGGCCAGCGCCGGGCCGCTCACGGGGCGGCTGATGGTTGTTTTCGAGCTTCGTTAACCAACCCGCAGGATTTTGGAAAGAAAGGGAGCATTTCATGAACGGTCGAGGAGTTGCTGCAGTCGGTCTGTCGCTGGCCCTCTTGGCTGCCCTGGCCGGATCCGTCTCTGCCGCCGAGAACCAACCCGGTGCGCAAAGCAAGCCGGACTGGGGAGGGATCTGGAGCAAGGGGTCCGTCGAGGCGAGCATTCGCGGTCTGATCGCGACCGTCGACGCCCAGCGGATGTCACGGCATCTGTTCTATCTGTCCAAAGACCCGCTGCCGTTCCGCAAGCTGAACCTTACGCTGCCGGGCCACGCGAAGTGTACGCTGCACGAGGCCGACGACTATCTGGCCGGCAAGCTCGAGTCGCAGGGGTACCGCGTCCAGCGTGAGGAGGTGCGCGTGCAGGCTTATCGCCGGGACGAGAAGAAACCGCCGCACCATCAATACTCGCGGCCGATGCCCGAAGATCCATGGTACACGGCTTACAACCTGTACGCGGAGAAGAAAGGCCGGTCGCGGCCGGACGAAATCATCGTCGTGTTGGCGCACAAGGACTCGCAGAGTTGGATCGCTTCGCCGGGAGCCAACGACAACGCGATCGGCACGGCGGGCGTGCTGGAGTTGGCGTGCGTGCTGGCGGAGTATCCTTGCGAGCGGACGATCCGCTTCCTGTTGTGCAACGAGGAGCACACGCCCTGGACCAGCGTCACGGCTGCGCAGAAGGCCAAGGAGCGGGGCGACAACCTCGTGGCCGTGTTCAATTTGGACGGGATCGGCGTCAAGACGGCGGAGGAAACTGCGGCCGGCAAGAAGACCAATGTGACCGCGTACACCGTACCCGCCGGCGCGCGGTTGGCGGAGTTGATGAGCGCCGTGAATGAGCGGTTCGCCATCGGCCTGCAGCAACGGTCGGTCCAGCGTTCGGGCCCCGGCGACGACGACGGCTCGTTCGTCAAGGCAGGCTTTGGGGCCGCCGTAGTCAACATCGGCTCCTGGCCGTACGGCGACCCCAACTATCACCTGGAGGGCGATATCCCCGAACGTTGCGACGTCCAGAACGCCGCCATGACGGTGCAGGCGACGCTCGCCGCCGTGCTGACGCTGGACCAGGGCGGCTAGCGCCCTCCAGTCCGGCCGGGCGCGGCTCAGCGGTCGAGGAATGTGCGACGCGGAGCGACCTCGTCGAGAGCCCGTCTTGCGGCGCCGCGGATCGTCTCCTGTTCCTTGGGGTCGTTCAGCATCTTGACAAGTTTGTCGCCCACGGCGTCTTTGGCTGGCGGTCCGATGTTCGCCAGCGCAAAGATGGCCTCCGTGCGCGTCCGCACATCCTTGTTGCCCAGATAGCCGTCCAGCGTTTGGATGATGTCCTGGTCCGTCGGCTCGATTAGCCCCAGGCTTTTGATCGCATTCAAGCGTATCTGCTGAGACTTGTCGGTCAGCGCCTGCTTGAAGGCGGCCTTGGCCTTGGTGCCCAGTCGCCGCAGCGTGCGGCAGACGGCGATCCGATGTTCCATCTGGGCCTGGGGGTCGTTCACAATCTGGCCCAGTGGTTCCACGCCTGCGTCGCCCTGCATGACGATCCATTGCTCGGCGCGGACGAAACTCGGCGTATCGCTGGCCTTGGCGGCGGTCGTCAGCGCCTGGATGGCCGCTGCGAGATCGGGAAAGGCATCGGCCGGCACGCTTGGAGCCGGTAGAGGGCGCGCCTTGGCGGGGATCCTGCTGGTCCGGCTTGCGGATGTTTTCGCGGCGCCGGGTTTGGCGGCTTTGGCGGCGGGCGTGTTTGCGTCCGAGCCGCAACCGGCCAGCAGCCCCAGTCCCAACGCCAGTTCCAGCACCAGGGCTGCTGCATGGACAGCCCTCGGTCGGCCTGGGAATTGTCTCCCTCCGAATTCATGCCGTGCGCTGCCGCGGTCCAGATTCTCGTCCATGCCTCGCTCTCCCGTGCCGATGAACGGGCTATAATTTGACCTACCGGCCGCGAATCGGCAAGCGGTCACGCCCTGACTCCGGCAAGGGGTTGACAGTCGCCTGTGCGCAAGTACAACGGGCATAAGAACCATCGGCGGTGCCTTATGACGGATGCAACCAACCTCGCGAAACACGAACCGGCTGAAACGGCAGTCCCGCTCTCTGGCGGCCGAGTCCGTCGACGCGGGTTCTTGCGGCGTCTGTTCGGCTCGGCGTTGGCCTGCGGCTTCTCGATTCTGGCTGCGACACATTTGCTGTGGCTGCTGGGATTGGCGCGATTCATGTTTCCAAACATCGTGATCGAACCGCCGACGAAGTTCAAAGCGGGCCGGCCCGATGACTACGAACCGGGGCAAGTCGAGACTTGTTTCACCAACCGGTTCGGCGTGTGGATTGTCAGGCACGAGCACGAAGGCCAGCCGCAGATTTATGCGTTGCGGACCTACTGCACGCACTTGGGCTGCACCCCCACGTGGCTGGAGTCCGAACAGAAATTCAAGTGTCCTTGCCACGGCAGCGGGTTCTACAAGGACGGAATCCACTTCGAAGGCCCGGCCCCCCGGCCGCTGGAGCGGTACGCGATCCGCGTCGCGGAAGACGGCCAGCTGGAGGTCGACAAAAGCCGTACGTTCCAGGAGGAATTGGGTCAGTGGAGCGACCCGGATTGCTTCGTGAAAACCGACGTCCAGGAACGAAATTCAACGGTCTGAGCGCGAGGGACGAGAGTCCAAGGACACAGCCACATGCCGTCGCTGGGCGAGAGAATCCGCCGTTCGCAGCTTTGGAGGAGCATCTTCCGGCATCCGCCGCCGTTGGACCGCCGCAACCGGATTGCGGTGATTCTGACCAACTTCGTGCTGCATCTGCACCCGATCTCGATCCGCAAGCACGGGATTGCCCTCAGCTATACTTGGTGCATGGGCGGCATCACGTTCTTTCTGTTTCTGGTCGAGACGGTGACCGGTGTGCTGTTGATGTTTTATTATCGGCCCACCATCGAGTGGGCGTACCGAGACATGCTCGACCTCCGCGACGTCACTTCGTTGGGCGTGCTGCGGGAACTGCATCGCTGGGCGGGACATGCGATGGTGATCGCGGTCTGGCTGCACATGTATCGAGTGTTCCTGACCGGCAGCTACAAGCCGCCGCGCGAGTTTAATTGGGTGATCGGCGTCATCCTGCTGGTGCTCACGCTGTTGCTGTCGTTTACCGGATACCTGTTGCCCTGGGACCAATTGGCGATTTGGGCCGTGACGGTGGGGACGAACATGGCGCGGGCCACGCCCCTGCTGGGCGCCGAAGGTCCCGGTTCGCAGATCCTGACCGTGGACGGAATCGACTTGATCACCAGTTCCTCCGACGCCCGGTTTGGTCTGTTGGGGGCGCGATTCGTGGGCGAAGTGGCGTTGAACCGTTTCTACGTGCTGCACTGCATCGCCATCCCACTGGCCGCCGCCCTGCTGTCGGCGGTTCATTTTTGGCGTGTGCGCAAGGACGGCGGGATCAGCGGCCCGATGTAGCCGCGGTGCAGGAGTCTGGACAACCAAAGAGCCCCCGAATGCCGCCGGCTTGCCCGGCGGATTGTTCCATTTAATGCCGCCGGCTTGCCCGGCGGATTGTCGCTGTTAACGCCGCCGGCTTGCCCGGCGGATTGTCGCTGTTAATGCCGCCGGCTTGCCCGGCGGATTGTTCCGTTTCTCACTACCATGCACGGCCACGTTGAGATCACCGAGTTTTACCAGGGCGTATCCGGCTTCCTCGTCGGTTACTATCTGGCGTTGGCGGCCATGAACGCCTTGGCGGCGGTGTACGTCTGGCGCCGCGGTCCGGCGTCAGGCCGCGGCGGGCCGCGGCGCGCGACAACCGCGCCGCTGTGGCTGCTGTTGGCGGCCGTGTTCGGCGGGATGGGGTACCTGGCCTTGGGTGGCGAGCCGGTGTCCCTGAGCCGGATTTCGCTGCCGGAGTCCGTCCGGGCGTTTTTGAACCAGGCCCTGCAGCCGACCTGGTACACGCTGGGCACGTTCGCGGCGGTTCTCGCGATGTTCTTCGCCCGGCGGTTTTGGGTCCGCCCAGCCGTGGCCTGGGTCATATTGAACTTGGGATTCGCGTTTCTGGGCCTTTCGATGACCGACCCGGACTTCGCCCGGATTGTGGGCAAGCCGGACAATGTGCCGATCGTCGGCATGATCTTTCTGCTGGGATTCTTTACGTGGCTGGGGACGCGGCGCGCTGTCGAGAACGACGAACGCCTTGCGCGGGGGGAGCCGACGGTCGAACAGAGGGACAGCGACAAGGTGCTGGTCTGGCCGGATCTGGTCTACATCGAATTGATCTGCATGGTCGGCTTGACGGCCTTTTTGATCTTCTGGTCGTTGGTGCTGCAGGCCCCGCTGGAAGAGCCGGCCAATCCGATGAACACGCCGAATCCGTCGAAAGCGCCGTGGTACTTCCTGGGTCTGCAGGAAATGCTGCTGTACTTCGATCCCTGGATGGCGGGCGTCGTCCTGCCGGCGCTGATCATCTTTGGCTTGTCGGCCATCCCGTATCTGGACCGGAACATGCTGGGCAACGGCTACTACACGATCCGGCAGCGGCGATTTGCGTACCTGGTGTACCAGTTCGGCTTCCTGGCCCTGTGGGTTTCGCTGATCGTGATCGGCACCTTTCTGCGGGGACCGAACTGGAACTACTTCGGCTTGTATGAGACGTGGGACGTTCACAAGACCGCGAATCTGAACAACGTGAGTTTGTCCGAGTACTTCTGGGTCGGGCTCTGGCACTCGCAACGGCCGTTGGCCCCGGAGGACGCGGGGGCGTGGTCCCGGTTCGGCTACATCCTGCTCCGCGAGTCGCCGGGCATCGTTCTGCTCGCGGTGTATTTCTTCGTCGTTCCGGCGGTGTTGGCCAAGGGTTCCCGCTTTTTTCGCGGGTTGTATGCGCAAATGGGCGGGGCGCGCTATGCGCTGCTGATGTTCCTGCTGCTGATGATGACCCTGCTGCCGATCAAAATGCTCGCCCGCTGGACGGCCAACCTGAGCTATCTCGTTGCGTTCCCCGAGTACTTTTTGAATCTGTAACCGCGGTGGAGAAGGCCCGTGCCCGCAAGCGATCAGACGGCGTATCCCATGAAGCTGCTGCACAGGCTGTTCGCCTTGGCGTGCTTGGCGCTGCTGGCGACCACCGTGTGGCTGTTGGTTCAAGACCATCAGCGCCAGTGGAAGCAGTATCAGCGGACGGCCAATCGGATCGACAGCCGCGTGGCAAGCTGGCGCAAGCGGCAGTACGAGACGGACGAAGCGGTGCGACAGCGGCAGCAACTCCAACGCCAACTTGAGCAAGCTCGAGATCAGCAGTTGGACAGCCGATTGTTGGCCCAGTTCCGCGCGCAGGTCGTTTGCGACGCTCAGCGGCGTGGCACGTCGGACGAGCTGGCCGGCTTTGATCAAGCCTGCCGCCGCCTGGAGGCGTTCTGTCGCGGACAGGCGGGCCAGACCGACGGCGCGGGCGGTCCCGCAGCCGGGCTGCGCGCCGCGGTTCTGGCCCAGTTGCGGACGCTGATCGCCGCCGCTCGTCTGCGCGAGGACGAACGAGCCAACGCCCAGCGATTGCGGACCGCCGATTGGGACGTGGCCAAGGCCGACGTGGGGCTGGCCGTCCGCGCCGGCCGGCCGGCGGAGGAAGTTGGACGGCGTCAAATCGCGGCGGACCGACTTCGGGCGGAGGTCGCCGAATTGGCCCGCCGGCACGCCGCGGCCAAGGAACACCGCTTGGCGTTGGACGCGACGTTCGCCCAGTTGACCGTTCGCGAGCGGGAGTTGGAGCAGAAGCTGGCGGACAGCCGCGCGGACCTCGAACGGCTGGAAGCTGCCGCGGTGAACCGCGAATCCGAGTACTTCCACCTTCGCCGCGGTTTCCCGCGGCCCGGCAAGAGGTTCCTGGAGCTGCCGATTCTGGACGCGTTCAACTCGCCGTTGCGGATCGAGAACCTGTGGGCCGAGGGCCTGACCCAGGATTTCAACTTCCGTCACGTCCCGCGGTTCGACCGCTGTACAACGTGCCACACGGCAATGCAAAAAACCCAGCCCGGCTCGGCCGACGCGCCGGCGTACCCCCGCGAGCAGCTGCTCCAGTTTGCGCTGCAGATTCCCGTTTCGGAGGCCGCCTCCGCTCGTTCGACCGCAACCCAGCGGGGAGCGCTCGGTGCGGACTCAACCAACGCCGAGATCTTTTCGCTGCCTCAGGCCGTTGATCCCGCGTTGCCCCAACGACTGGAAGATATCTTCGGCCTGCGTCTGGCCGGCGAGGGCCTGCTCGACCCCAACGACGCCACCGTCTGCTACATCCGGCCGGGAACGCCTGCGGCACAGGCTGCGCTGGTGCCCGCGCCGCCGGTGGCCCAGACGGCCGATCAAATTCTGCTGGATTTGTTCCAGACCGGTGACGCCACACCAACCTTGCGCGGCGAACCGGGATTGCAGGCGGGCGACGTGATCGTGGCGATCAACGGCCAGAGCGTCGCCGGGTGCCGACAAGCGATCGCCCAGCTCGCGGTCGCCGTTGCGTCCGCCGTTGGCGAGCGTGCCGCAAGCGTCGGCAGCGCTGGCCCTCCACGCGGCGACGACGCGGAGGCGGCCGAAGCGAATGACGACGAATCGCCGGCCCGCGGTGCGGCGTCGCCCTCGGTCGCGCTCACCGTCCGTCGCGGCCTGCCGCATCCCTTTTCCAGCCACCCGCGGCTGGACCTGTTCGTCGGCGACCACAGCCCGCACAAGCTGTCGGACTTTGCCTGCACGATCTGTCATGAAGGCCAGGGCAGCGCCACCGACTTCCGCTGGGCCTCCCACTCGCCCGACGACCTTGCCGACCGGCAGCGCTGGCGGGGGCAGTACGGTTGGTTCGACAACCCGTGCTGGGACGAACCCATGATCCCGCGGCGGTTCTTGGAAAGCGCGTGCTTGAAATGCCACCACCGCGTCGCCGATCTGCGGCCCAGCGAGCGTTTTCCGGACCCGCCCGCGCCAAAACTGCTTCGCGGAGACACCCTGATTCGGACGTACGGCTGCTACGGCTGCCACGAGATCAACGGTTATCAAGCCGGTCGCAGCGTCGGCCCCGATCTGCGGACCGAGCCACCGGAGACCGCCGCGGGCCGGGAGACCGTGGGGCACCGGCCCGGCCAACTCCGCCAACCGGGGCCGAGTCTGCGGTACGTCGGCCGTAAACTGGACGACGCCTTCCTGTTCGACTGGCTGAGCGATCCGCAACGCTACCGGCCGACAACGCTCATGCCGCGCGTGTTCGGACTCTGGGATCATCTGAGCGGCAACAGCCGGCAGCTGGCCCAGCAGTACGAGCCGCTGGAGATCCTTGGGATCGTCGCCTATCTGCGGGATTGCACCCAGGATCCCGGCCCGGCCGCCACGCCGGCCGGGATTACCGATTCGCCGGCCGCGGACAAGGCCGAGCGAGGCCGGGTGCTGTTTCAGACGCGGGGCTGCCTCGCCTGCCACGCCCACGCCGCCTTTGCCGACGCGGACAAGTTCCGCGCCGCGGACGAGATCGTCGCGGGCCCCGATCTGTCGGAGATGGCCGGCAAGTTGACCGGCGAGGCGCGGCGTGCGTGGCTGACCGAATTCCTTCGCCAGCCAACTCGGCAGTTGCCGCGAACCATCATGCCCGACTTGTTGCTGGAGCCGATCCAGCACCGCGACGCCGCTGGGCAGGTGGTGTCGGTAACCGATCCTGCGGAAGATCTCGCAGAGTTCCTGCTGCAGCCTGCCGCCTCGGCCTACCAGCCGCAGCCGTCGCCGGAGATCGACGTGCAGACCCTGGACCAGCTGACGCTCGAATACCTGCGAGGCGCCTTCCACGACAGCAAGGCCCGGCAGTACGTCGAGCAGAGGATTCCGTTCCCACGGAAAGACACGCTACGCGAGGCGGAAAAAGAGTTGGTCGTGGCGCAGGAGGCGAACGGCAGCGACGTCCGCCAGGCGGCGGGCGGCGGACGGAAGACGAAGCTGTCCGTCCAGCAGAAACTGCGGTACGTCGGCGTCAAAAGTCTGACGAAATATGGCTGTTTCGGCTGCCACGACATATCGGGCTTGGAGACCGCCAAGCAAATTGGCCCGGCGCTGTCCGACTGGGGGCGGAAAGACACCAGTCAGCTGGCCTTCGAGAACATCATGGCCTACCTGCAAACGCGCCTCAGCCCGCAGGCCGGACAGGCGGACGAACCTGCCGCCGCGCCGGCTCGCCAGGCTGGCAGCGCCGCCAGCGACTCCGGCGATCCCGCGACCGTCGCCTACTTCCGCCAACAACTGGCGGTCGGCAGCCGGATCGGATTCCTCTTCCAGAAGCTGACCGAACCACGCAGCTACGACTATCAAGTGGCTCCGAACAAGGCTTACAACGACCGGCTGCGCATGCCCCAATTCCCGTTCGACGCCGACGAACGCGAAGCGATCATCACGTTCGTGTTGGGACTCGTGGCGCGGGCACCGGCGGAGAAGTACATCCACGCTCCCGACTCGCGGCGTGCGGCCGTCGTCGAGGGGCAGATTCTGCTCGACAAGTACCGTTGTTCCAGCTGTCACCTCCTGGAGCCGCAGAAGTGGCGTCTGGAGTACGCGTCGGGCGAGTTCCCGCCGCAGCCGGACAAGGCGGTTTTTCCCTTCGTTCACAACGAATTCGGCAAGGAGGAATTGCAGCGGTCTCAGCAGCCCGATGCCCGCGATCTGCTGCACGCTACGCTGGTGGGAATGCCGACGCTGGGCGACGACGGCCGGCCGTTGATCTTCGACGAAGAGGGCGACGAATTGTTCGAGGACGAAACGTATCTGTCCGCGACGCTGGAGTATCCGTTTCAACTTTGGCGGCCCGTGGCCTTGGACGGGCACGGTTATCAAGTTGGCGGCGCCGCGCTCAACGTGTGGGGAGATCAAATCGCAGCCCGCCGACCGGCTTGGGGCGGATTCCTGACGCAGTACCTTCTGACGCCCGCAGCCCGGTTGGAGAAATCCGTCAATCCCAACGCGAAGGGCTCTGAAGTCTGGGGCTGGCTACCGCCGCCGCTGCTGGGCGAGGGCGCCAAGGTGCGGCCGGAATGGCTGCACGACTATTTGCTCGCTCCGTATCCGATCCGTCCTGCCTCGCTGATGCGCATGCCCAAGTACACTTTGTCGGCCGGCGAGTCCGCCGCGCTGGTGGACTATTTCGCCGCCCAGGACCGTGTGGACTATCCGTATCACACGGTCAACCGCCGCGACCGGGCGTACCTGCAGCAAGCGGACCGGGCGTATCGCGAGCAACAGCGCGCCCAGCCGGAGCCGGCCAACCCGGCGCTGGACCGCTTGGACGCCGCGATGCGAATCGTCACCGACAAGAACTTTTGCGTCACCTGTCATATCGTCGGCGACTACGATCCCCGGACCAGCGAGCGGGCCAAGGGGCCGAATCTGGCGGACGTGTACCAGCGGCTCCGACCCGACTATGTCCGCCGCTGGGTGGCCGAGCCGGTCTCGATTCTGCCGTATACCGGCATGCCCGTGATCATCGCCTACCGGTCCGACGCGCCGCACCAGGGCGGCGTGGACCAGTCGCTGTATCCCGGCACCAGCACGCAGCAATTGGACGCCCTGGTCGATCTGCTAATGAACTTCGACGTCTACACCCGCTGGCGCGCCCCCGTCAGGCCGCTGATCGAAGCCGCCCCCGCACCGTAGCCCGCTCACAACGCGAGTCGATCCAGGTCGCGAAGCGACTCTTGACACGTCCGGGGTTTGCCTGGCCGCTTGAGTCCAAAACGCGGGCCATCAGCCCTGACCGATCAGCTGCTCGCGCTGCGGTAGCTGAGCAGCGCCCGATTGAACACCCAGCGGGACCCCAGCAGGCTCAGGACCGTCGCCAGCAACGCGAATCCGGCCAGAGGCCACTCCCACCAGGCACGAGGATGGAGCGGTTGGGCCAGCAGGCGGGCCGGCACATTGACCACGACCAGCACCGGAATGACGAACGTGAAAAAGCCCCACAGCGGAAGGCCCCAGCCGCGGCGATAGATCTCCATTGGATAGCGGGCAAAATTGGTGATGTAGAACCAAAAGTCGTACAACGACTGGTTGCGGCCCAGCCAGATACTGGTTGCCGCCAGGGCGATCGTCAGGCTGTACAGAATGGCCGCGCCCATCACTACATAGAGGGGGTACAGCAAGAGCACGATGCCATCCAGAACCAGCGGTTGCACGGAGCGGGTCGTGAGATGCCACAGGCTGACACTCAGCAAGACCACCGCCGTCACCACGTTGACCAGCGCCGACCATTCGACGCGCTGAAACGAAACCAGGAATTGGGTATCGATCGGCTTGAGCAGGGCAAAGTCCAGATTGCCGGTCCGGATCAGTTCGCTGAATTCGTCTGCGTTGGGCATGCAGAAGGCCTGGACAAGGCTGTTGATCAGCCAGGTGGTGCCCAGAAAGACGAAGAACTCGTATTTCCCCCAGCCCGATTCCGGCCCGATGTACGGGGCGTGGCTGAAAATGATCAGATAAAACCCCACGTTCATCAGGGTCCAAGAGACCGACGATACGCACTCCAACAGAAAGTTGGTGCGGAAGGTCATGTCGCGGATCAGGCTGTTTCGAGCGAAGGTCACCAGGACCTTGCCGTACGAAGGATGCTCGCTCATCGTCGTCTTGCCCTGTTGCAAGACCCGTGCAGGTGGTAAATTTGAAGGGAGCGGCGTTCGTGAGCGGTCAGCATGGTCGCCAGGTGGCTGACCATTCGACCGAAAACGACGACCGGCCCCGGTGTGATTGAGCCATCGTTGCAGAAATGCGTTTTGCCGACAAGCAGGATGCCTGTTGGAACGAAGGGAGCGTCTGATGTTGTTGTGTCGTCATCACTTGGCGTTTGCCGCCCGCGGAATTCTGACGCTTGGTCTGGCGCTAGGCTTGATGGGGTGCAGCCCCGGTGAGCCGTCGCCCCAAGCGGCGGCGAATCCGCCGGCCGCAGTGGAAACGGCTGCCGCGGCCCCCGAACAGACTGCGGCCGAACCGGCCCCCAAGGCGGACCCGGAGCCGGTGTTGCTGGGCTCGGACGAGCTCGCCGAAGGCTGGATTTCGCTGTTCGACGGCCAAACGCTGTTCGGCTGGAAAGCGGACAGTCAGGCCGACTGGCGAGTCGAGGACGGCACGATCGTGGTCGGCGCGGGCGAAAAAGGGCTGCTAGGCACCACGACACAGTTTTGTAATTACGTATTGCGGGTGGACTTTAACGCTGAACAGGGAACCAACAGCGGGATCTTTCTGCACACGGTACTGCAGCATCAAGAGCCCGCTACCGACTGTTACGAATTGAACATCGCGGAAAGCGACAATCCGTTTCCGACCGGCAGTCTGGTCCAGCGGCAAAAAGCGGAAGTCTCCGTCGCCAGCGGCCAATGGCATTCGTATGAAGTCACCGTCGATGGCGATCGCGTGCTGGTGAAGCTCGATGGCCAGCAGGTGCTGGATTACACCGACCCCAAGCCCTTGAGGCGTGGTCACATCGGTCTGCAACTCAATTCGGGCCGAATCGCGTTTCGCAACATCCGGCTCAAGCCGCTGGGCGTAACCAGCCTGTTCAACGGCCGGGACCTGACCGGGTGGAAGACGTATCCGCAGATGGCCAGCAAGTTTACAGTGAGCGAAGCCGGCGAGTTGCACGTCGAAAACGGTCGCGGCCAACTGGAAAGCGAAGGCCAGTACGCTGATTTCGCGTTGCAGTTGGAATGCCAGACGCACGCTCCGCGTCTGAACTCGGGCGTCTTCTTTCGCTGTATTCCCGGCGAAGAGATGAATGGGTACGAGTGCCAGATTCACAACGGCTTTCAAGACGACGATCGGACCAAGCCGCAGGATTGCGGCACCGGCGGCTTCTTCCGGCGGCAGAACGCCCGGCGCGTCGTCGCGGACGATCTGCACTGGTTCTCCATGACGTTGATCGCCGACGGGGCCCACATGGCGGCCTGGGTGAACGGATACCAGGTGAGTGACTGGACCGACGACCGGCCAGCCAACGAAAACCCGCGCAAGGGGTTGCGTCTGGAACCGGGGACGATCATGATTCAGGGGCACGACCCGACGACGGACATCTCGTTCCGCAACTTGCGGATCGCTCAGTGGGCTCCGCGGGGCTCGTAAGCCGCAGGAGCAATGGCTTTGCGAGCCGTGTGGCGCAAGGGTTCACGGCGGGACGGCATCGTATCTGACGCCTTGGCGCGATACGACTCAGGGGACGTGGCTTGGAGAGCCGCGTTGCGGTAGTTGGCGGCGGTTGGGGGTGGACGCATGATCCAGCAAACGATTGGTTTCATCGGCGGAGGTCAGATGGCGCGAGCTCTGGCCGGGGGCTTCATCCGCGGCGGCTTGACGTCCGCCGACCGGTTGGTCGTGTTTGATCCCGCCGAACCGGCCCGCGCGGAGTTTGCCGCCCAGGTCGCCGGTGTCCGGTTGCTGGCCGACAACCGGGCGGTGATCGCCGCTGCCGACGTGATTGTGTTGGCGGTGAAGCCCCAGCAGGCCGACGCTGTGACGGCGGAAGTGTGCGGCGTCTGCGGTCCGGACAAGCTGCTGGTGTCGATCCTGGCGGGCACGCCGCTGGCGCGGCTGTGTGCCGGCTTGGGCACGCAGCGGGTCGTGCGGGTCATGCCCAACACGCCTTGCCTGGTCGGTGCGGGCGCGGCGGGCTTTGCGCTGGGGCCCGGTGCGAGTCGTCAGGACGCGCAACTGGTGGCCGAACTGCTCGGCGCGGTCGGGTTGGCCTTGGAAGTGGAGGAATCCTGGTTGGACGCGGTCACGGGATTGTCCGGTTCCGGACCGGCGTTTGTGTACCTGATCATCGAGGCGTTGAGCGATGGCGGCGTGCGGGTGGGACTGCCGCGGGCCACGGCGGCGCAACTGGCGGCTCAGACCGTGCTGGGCGCTGCCCGGATGGTGTTGGCGACCGGCGAACATCCGGGCGTCTTGAAAGACCGGGTGGCCAGTCCCGGCGGAACGACGATCGCCGGACTGCAGGCGTTGGAAGAGCGCGGCTTGCGCGCGGCGCTGATGGCTGCCGTCCAGGCAGCGGCGAAGCGGTCCGCGGAACTGTCACAAGCCAAAACGTAGCAGGCAAGGCCGTTGAGAGGTTGACGACGATGGCGTCCGTGTTTTGTATTGTGGACGACAAGCATGTCCCGCTGTATCGGATCCTGTGGGTGTCCGACCTGCCGCACTTCTGCGGCAACGAGGACTGCGCGTGCGAAGGCCGGTACGAAATCCGGCTTGAGATGGATGAATCCGTGTGGGCCAACCGGGAAGAACGAGACGAGGTTTTGGGCGCGTTGGAGGCCTGGGCAGGGGGACCCGAAAACGAAGACCATTGGCCTTGACGCCGGTGAGGCGGGCAGGTCTCCCACCCGCGTTTTGCTTCGAGATTCGAGGAGCAGACGGATGTCGTTGTTCGCAACTGACCAATACCGCTGGCGGGAGACCTATTCGGTGTTGTTTCGGGAGGCCGACCGGCCCTCCGCCGGCCAGCTTCGCCAGGCCCTGGAGGGGCTGGGCGAAGGTCATCAGGTGACCGACGTCACGACCGGTCCCGACGGCCACGTCGAAGCGATGACCGTCCTGGCGCCCGCCGATTTTGCCGGCATGGATCTGTCCTACGTGTCGGGCGAGGAAGTGCGGGAACAGGTTGAGGCGTTGAAGGCGGAACGCAACAAGAAGACGCGGAGCAAGAAGGAGCAGGCAAAACTGCAGCGACTGGCCGAGTGCGATGCCCGCTTTGACATCTTTCATTTTCAACAAGTGATCGGCGAGGATGCGGACGATGAAGACGAATTCATGGATCCGGGATCGCTGATCGCGGTGCTCAAGTGCCTGGCCCAATTGTGCCGCGGCGTGGGCATCGATCCCCAAACCGGAGCTTTGATGTAAGAACCCCTATGCAAGCCAAAGAAATCAAACCCGGCGCCATCATGAATTTTGAGGGCGCCCCCGTGCGGATCGAAAGCATCAACGTGCAGAGCCCTTCGGCGCGCGGCGCGGCGACGCTGTACAAATTCCGCGGCCGCAACCTGGTGACTCGCCAGAAAACCGACTTTGTGCTCAAAGGCACCGACTCGCTGCCCCCGGCCGATTTCCACAAACGGGCCGTGACGCTGATGTACACGGACGCGGATCAAGTGCATTTGCTGGACCAGACCGACTTTAACCAGTATTCCCTGCCGCGGGAGAGTATGGCGGAAGACCTGCCCTACCTCACGGAAGCCCTGCAGGGCATGGTGGCGTTGATCTATAACGGCGAGTGCGTCGGCGTGCAACTGCCGGCAGCGGTGGAACTGAAGATTACCCGTTGCGATCCCGCCGTGCGCGGCAATTCGGCAACCGGCCGGACCAAGCCCGCCACCCTGGAAACAGGCTTGCTCATCCAGGTGCCGGAGTACCTGCGGGAGGGCGAAATCGTCAAGGTGGACACCCGGACGGGCGAGTTCCTCTCGCGCGCCTGATCGCCGACGGACTGGAACTGCGCGACGTGTTGACAAAATCGCCCTGCTAAGTTACCTGTTCTCGTTTTCTGTCGCGTGGCCCCCCGCGTGCCACGAGATCCTCCCTGAACCCCGGAAGTTGCGAGCTGCCGCTATGATCGGAGAGTTGGAACTGCCTCGGGCCCCCCTTGCCCCGGATTGGAGCGATGACACTGACCCCAAAATCGCCGTGGTCGTGGCCGAAATGTCGGACCAGGACGATTTCGACGAAGACGATTTCGACGACTTCGACGACGACTTCGACGACGACTTCGAGGAGGAAGCCGAGGACGAATACGATTTCGACGAAGATTCTCTGGGCGACGAAGACGCGGAGGACGGCGGGGATCAGGAGCCCCAATTCGAGGGCGATTTGGAGGAGTTCGACGACGGCTCCGAAGTTGACGAGGACGTCGGCGGACTGGAAGACGACGAAGAGGACGACGAAGAGTTCGACGAGATAGAGGACGAGCCTTAATGTTTGAGCCGGTTCCCAGCAGTGTGAGTTTCCCCGTTCTGGAAGAGCAGATCCTGGCGTTCTGGAAGGAGCGGCGGATCTACGAACAATCCCTCCAGCGGCGGGCCGACGCGCCGCGGTTCGTGTTCTACGAAGGCCCGCCGACGGCCAACGGGATGCCGCATCCCGGCCACTGTTTGACGCGGGCCATCAAGGACCTGTTCCCCCGCTACCGCACCATGCGCGGCTACCGTTGTGAACGCAAGGCCGGCTGGGATACGCACGGCTTGCCGGTCGAAGTCGAGGTCTGCAAAGAATTGGGCATCCACGCCAAGGAGGAAATCGAAGCCTTCGGCGTCGAGCCGTTCATCCACCGCTGTCAGGAAAGCGTCTGGCGGTACATGCAGGAATGGGAGCGGCTGACGGAGCGGCTCGGCTTCTGGATTCACCTGGACGAAGCCTACGTGACGTATCACCAGAGCTACGTCGAAAGCGTCTGGTGGTCGTTGAAGAACTTGTTCGACCGCGGCCTGTTGTACCGCGGCCACAAGATCGTCTGGTGGTGGGCCCAGGGCGGCACGGCCCTCAGTGCCGGCGAAGTGGGCCAGGGCTATCGCGAAGTGGCCGACCCCAGCGTGTACGTCCGTTTTCCGCTGGCGGACGATCCCCAGACGTCGCTGCTGGTCTGGACCACCACCCCTTGGACCTTGCCCAGCAACCAATTCGTCGCCGTGCACCCCGAACTGGATTACGCCACGGTGGTCGAGCCGGCCAGCGGCCAACGGCTGATTGTCGCAGCAGCTCTGGTCGATGCCATCGCCGGCAAATTGAAACGCGAATGGCAGGTCGTCGCCACGTGCCGCGGCGATCGGTTGATCGGTCGGCGCTACGTGCCGCCGTTCGACGACTATTACCGCTCGCGGGGCGACACCCTGGGGCGGTTGACTGAGGGCGGCACGGAGCATCGGTCCTGGCGCGTCGTCGCGGCCGATTTCGTGACTACGGACAGCGGCACCGGGGTGGTCCACCAGGCGCCGGCGTTCGGCGAAGTGGACTACGACGTGCTGCTGGCCGAGCAAGCGCGCTTCATGCCGGGCGAAGGGCCCGACTTGATCTGCTCCGTCGGACCCGACGGCAAGTTCACGGACGAGGCCCCGGACTACGCCGGCCGCTGGGTCAAGGACGCCGACAAGGACATCAATCGCGAGTTGAGGTCGCGGGGGCTGCTGCTGCACGTCGAGCAGTACCTGCACGATTACCCGTTCTGCTGGCGGGCCGACGACGACCCGCTGATCCAGTACCCGCGGCAGAGTTGGTTCATCCGCACCACGGCGTTCAAGGACCGGATGCTGGCCAACAACGCCCGCGTCAACTGGCTGCCGGAGCACATCCGCGAAGGCCGCTTCGGCAATTTCCTGGAAACCAACGTCGATTGGGCCCTGTCCCGCGAACGCTACTGGGGCACGCCGCTCCCGATTTGGGTTTGCACCCGGACCGGAAAGATGGAGGCGGTGGCCAGCTACGCCGAACTGCTGGCCAAGCCCGGCGTGCAGGGCCTCGAGGTATGGGAGAACGCCAAGGCCGCCAAGCCCGACCTGCCCGAGGATTTGCGCGTCCATAAACCGTACATCGACGCGGTCACCTACCGGTCCCCGTTCGACCCCGCGGGCCGCATGCAGCGCGTGCCCGAAGTCATCGACTGCTGGTACGACTCCGGCTCGATGCCGTTTGCCCAGTGGGGATATCCGCACGCCAACCGGCAGCGGTTTGAGGACCAGTTTCCGGCGGACTTCATCAGCGAGGCCCTGGACCAGACCCGCGGCTGGTTCTACAGCCTGCTGGCGATCAGCACGATGCTGTTCGGCGAAGAGCCGGAGGCGGCGACCGGCAAGTCGCCCCCGCCGGGCTCCGGCGGCGCGACGAACGGACCTGCGACGCACCCCTTTCCGCACCCCTTCAAAAACTGCATCGTGCTGGGCCTGATGTTGGGCGAAGACGGCGGCAAGATGTCCAAGAGCAAGCGGAACTACCGCGAGCCGTCGCAGATTTTCGACCGTTACGGAGCCGACGCGCTGCGCTGGTATTTCTTCGCCAACCAACCTCCCTGGTCGTCGATCCGCTACAGCGAACAGGCGATCAAGGACAGCATTCCGGAGTTCCTCCTCCGGCTGTGGAACGTGTACAGCTTCTTCGTGATCTACGCCAAGATCGACGGCTTCGATCCGGCGGCTTCCCTCGCGGGCGAGGCGGGACAGTTGACGCCGGCCGAATTGGCGCGTGGCGACGGTTACCGGCCTCCCGCCCAACGAAGCGAACTGGACCGGTGGGTGCTGAGCGAACTGAATCGGACGATCGCGGCGGTGGTGGAACGGATGGACGCGTACGACAACTTCAACGCCTGCCTGCGGCTGAACGAATTCGTGGACGCGTTGAGCAACTGGTACGTGCGCCGCAGCCGCGACCGGTACTGGAGCAGCGACAAACAAGCGCCGGATAAACTGGACGCCTACTGGACGCTGTACGAATGCCTGCTGACGAGCAGCAAGCTGATCGCGCCCTTCACGCCGTTTCTGGCCGAAACCATGTGGCGGAATCTGGCCGGGACGTTCGGCGGCCGCGCCGTGGAAAGCGTCCACCTGTGCGACTATCCGGCCAGCGACGCTGCCGCCGTGGACGCTTTGCTGTCCGCGCGAATGACGCTGCTGCGCGACATCGCTTCGCTGGGCCGCAAGGCTCGGATGGACGCCAAGTTGAAGGTCCGGCAGCCGCTGGCCAAGGTCGAGGTGATCTTGGCTGCGGCCGCGCACCGGGATTGGCTCCAGACGCACGACGATCTGCTGCGGGACGAGTTGAATGTCAAGCAGGTCGAGTACGCCGAACGCGCCGCCGACTACATCACCTACGACGTGCTGCCCAACTTCAAGCGGCTGGGACCGCGAATCGGCAAGCTGATGCCCAAGGTCAAACAGCTGCTGACTCGCGCGGACGGCGGCCCGTTGCTGGCCGAACTGGAGGCGACCGGCAAAGTGACCTTGGACGCCGATGGTCAGCGGGTCGAACTGGACTCGGAGGACCTGCAAGTCCGCCTGCAGGCCAAGCCTGGCTGGGCCGCCGCGCATTTGCCCAGTTGCGTCGTGGTTTTGTCCACCGACCTCACGCCGCAACTGGTCCGCGAAGGACTGGCCCGTGACCTGGTGCGTTTGATTCAGGAACGCCGCAAGGAACTGGATTGCCAATACACGGATCGCATCCAAGTAGGCCTGGTGACGGAGTCCGAAGAGTTGCGGCAAGCGGTCGAGGAGAACGCCCAGTACATCCGCGGCGAAACGTTGGCCGTCGAGTTGTCCCACCAACCGCTGGCCGACGCCGCGCCCGTGGAGCACGACTTGGCCGGCAGCCCGATCCAGGTCTTCGTCCTCTCGGTCCCCGCGGCCTGACTGCAATCACTAATGCCCCCGGCTTGCCCGGTGGATCGTTCCGTTTCCCACTACATTCAGGCCGACTCATGCCCCATTCCACGCCCTTGCCTATCGCCGTGCTGATCTCCGGCGGCGGAACCACGCTGCGGAACATTCTGCAGAAGATCGCCGCAGGCGACTTGAATGCGGCGGTCAAGTTAGTGATCTCCAGCACCCCGGCCGCCGCCGGTTTGCGGTTTGCCGCCGAGGCTTCGATCCCGGTGCTCGTGTTGCGGTACAAGGACTTTCCCACCCCGGAAGCGTACCGCGACGCGGTGTTCCAGCCGTGCCGCGAAGCAGGCGTGCAGTTAGTCGTGATGGGCGGATTTCTGAAACACGTCCTGATCCCGCCTGACTTCGAGCACTGCGTGATGAACATCCATCCCGGCCTGATTCCCGCCTTTTGCGGCCAAGGCTTCTACGGGCACCACGTTCACCAGGCGGCGTTGGACTACGGCGTCAAGCTCAGCGGCTGCACCGTTCATTTTGCCGACAACCAATACGACCACGGCCCGATCATCCTGCAGCGTGCCGTGCCGGTCCTGGACGACGACACGTCCGAGACCTTGGCGGCGCGCATCTTTCAGCAAGAGTGCGAAGCCTATCCCGAAGCCATCCGCCTGTTCGCCGAGGGCCGCCTGCAAGTGGACGGCCGCCGCGTGCGGATTTCGTAGCGTTTTCTGCGAAAGTTGCGGCAAACGGTCCGTTGCCCGTTCTACCGCGCACTTTGCCGCACGTCGTACGCGTACAGGAAGTTGCCGTGGCGCAGGTACATCCGGCCGGCGCAGATGACCGGGTGAGCCCAAGCCGGGCCTTGGCCGCCGGCGGGCAGACGGAAGCGGCTGGCGAGCGTGTGTGCTTGCGGCGTGGCGGCAACCAGGCCCATCTGGCCGTTTTCGCCCAGCGTGTACAACATCCCGTCGGCGTACGTCAGCGAGCCTTTCCCGACGCCGCGTTCGCGGTACATCGTCTTGCCCGTTTGCCAGTGGAGACAGGCCCACCCGGACGACCAGAGCGAGCCGTACAGGTAGCCGTCCAAGAGGATGGTGCCGCCGTGATGGTTGTCCAGATCCTGGGAACGCCAGACCTCCTGGACGGCCACCTTTCCGTCCTGGACGGTGAGCTTCAGCATGACCGAGCCCACGCGGTGGCCGGTGCTGATGAAGACGTGACTATCGTGAAAGAGGGGGGACAGAATGTTCTCGTCCCACGGCGTGACGTGCTGGAACTGCCAGAGGAGTTCGCCGGTGTCCGTATTTACGCCGATCGCGTGCCGGGAAGTCATGGTCAGGATCATCCGCAAGCCCCCGTGGACAATCCGTGTGGGGGAAGCATATCCGGCGCGGTCACCGGCCACGCTGGGCGATTTCCAGGCAATCTGCCCGGTGCGTTTGTCCAGGGCCACGACCGCTGTCTGCGGCCCGCCGGGCGAGCAGATCACGCAGTCGCCGTCGATCAGCAACGACTCGGCCAGCGCCCACGTGATGTTCTCGGCGCCGAACGTCTCCAGGATGTTCAAGCCCCAGATCTTTCGGCCGGACGCGGCATCCAGGCACACGACGTCGCCCAGCGGGCTTTCGTGATACAGCCGGTCACCTTCGATCGTCGGCGTGCCGCGCGAACCCGGTTGCGATCCTGTCCAGGCTCCGCCGTTGGGAACCTGCCACAGGATCTGGCCGTTGATGTCCAGGGCGGTGATCACCGTCTGGTTGTTTAGATTGCCCGCGGTATAAACTCGTTCGCCGGAAATGGCGGCGGTCGCGAATCCGTCGCCGAGGCCTTGGGCCGTCCACAGCTGGCGGGGACCTCCCTCGGGCCAACTCCGCAGCAAGCCCGTCTCCGGGGACAGATTCGTGCCCTGCGGGCCGTGAAACCGCGGCCAGCAGGCAGGCTGCTCTCCGGCCCGCAGCGACAGCGCGCTTCCCACCGTCAGCATCAGGAGCGAGACCAGCAACGAGATGCGTCGGACAAAGAAAGGTTCGTTCATCGTCGGCTCGCGGGGGAAAAGAGTTGGGCAGGGGCGTTTCCAGGCAGTGGGCCTTTACACTTTCTGGCCGTCAGCGTAAGGGGCGGCACAGGGTCGTGCAAGAGGGTCAGGTACGCGGCTTGTCGGGCGGCATTAGAAATGTCTCCTTGCGGCGCCAGTAGCGCCAGTAGCAAGGTCCCCAAATGACACCTTTTTGAAGGGTGTTGACGGGGACGTTGCCGATGAGCCGGAAAGCGCGGCGAAGCGGTCACCCACCCGCCAACCGAGGCTCGGGGGTGATTCCTCTTGCCACTTCCCGGCCCATGAGGCAGAATCCGTAAACGGTTCCTGTTCCCGCTTCGCATCGTTCGAGGAATCGCTGTCCAGGGTTGTTTGCGAATCATCCCAGGAAGTACGAGGGCTGCCTGAACGAGGCTCCAGTGATTCCTCGAACGATGCTTGGGGTCTTTCCTTTCCAGAAGGTGAATCATGCTTCGACATCATCATCGCCGTGAGTTCCTGAAACGTACCGTTGCCAGCGGCGCCCTGGCCACGTTTGTGCTCTCCGGTACGAAAGCCTCCGGGCGAGTGCTGGGCGCCAACGACCGCGTCCGGATTGCCATCGCAGGTCTCCACGGGCGGGGACAAACCCACATGACAGGATTCGGAGGGATGAAGGATGTCGAGATCGCCTACCTGGTCGATCCCGACAGCCGGCTGTTTGCGTCCCGCAGCGACAACGTGCGGCGACTGGCCGGCAACACGCCCGTGTGCGTCCAGGACATTCGCCGGGCCCTGGACGACAAACGCCTCGACGCCGTTTCCATTGTCACCCCCAACCACTGGCACGCGGTGATGGGCATCTGGGCCTGTCAGGCGGGCAAGGACGTGTACGTCGAGAAGCCCTGCAGTCACAGCCTCTTGGAGGGGCGCAAGCTGGTCGAGGCGGCCAGGAAGTACGACCGCATCGTCCAGCACGGCACGCAACGGCGCTGCGATCCGCGATGGATCCAGTTGATCGACGACATCCACCGCGGGAAATTCGGCAAACTGCTGGTCTCCTACGGTTACGCCAGCCGGTCGCGGCTGAGCATCGGCGTCAAGGAGCCGCAGGCCCCGCCTCCAGAATTGGATTTCGATCTCTGGCTGGGTTCGGCGCCGGTGCAGCCCTTCCGCACGAATCTCGTGCATTACAATTGGCACTGGTCGTGGGATTTCGGCGACGGCGAGATCGGCAACTTGGGCTCGCACCAGCTCGACGTCTGCCGCTGGGCCATGCCCGCCGGCGCCACGCCGAAAAGCGTCTTCAGCCTCGGCGGCCGTTTCGGTTACAAGGACCAAGGGCAAACGCCCAACACCCACTTGACCATGATCGATTTCGGCGACGTCAAGCTGATTCTGGAGATTCGCGGCCTGGTCGGGAACGACCAATCGAAGATCACCAACGAGTTCTACACCGACCAGGGTGTCGTCCGGGACGGCAAGTTTTTCGCCAAAGGCGGAAGCGACGGTGAGCCGATCGCGAACTTTCCGCCTCCCGGCGCCCCCGAACAAGGCCCACGCCACATGCGGAACTTCGTCGATTGCGTGCGCAGCCGCAAACGCGAAGACCTGCGCGCCGAAATCTCGGAAGGGCATCGCTCCGCGGTGCTGGTCCACCTGGGCAACATCTCCTATCGACTGGGCGAGGACGTGGCCTTCGACAAGCAGACGAAGGCGTTTGACGGCGACCGGACCTTCCACGAGTCATTCGAGGACATGAAACGTCACCTGGCCGACGCCGGGCGGTTGGAGTTGGCCCATTCCACCTATCGCCTCGGCCGCACCTTGGAGTTCGACGCCCAGGCCGAACGATTCGTCGGCGCGCCCGCCGCCGACCAATTGCTCCGCCGGCCCTACCGCTCGCCATTCGTAGTGCCGGAACAGGTGTGACCGGAAGAAGGCGACCCTGATCCCGGAGAAGGGCTGCCCCATGCCCACGTTGGATCGCCGTCATCTTCCGGGAACCGCCCTGGGCGCGGCGGCAACGGGGCGTCTGCGGCGAGGGGGGGGAACGAGCAACGTTCGCCCGCTGGAGAAGAACGTCGCCCACGGGTCGGGACCGCGGGCGCTGAGTCTGGCCCTGTCCCAGGCTCCTGGTTCGTATCAGAAGGGCAATCAGAAATCCTCCTTCCCGCCGCTGGGCCGCCACGATCTGCAAGGGGTCGAATTGCGGAGATGATCCCCGGCACAATCGAGAATCTCTGTCCCTCCAGCACGAATCCAGCGCGAACTGCTGGTTCAGGAGTGCCTGCGGAAGGCCTGCGGATAGGAGCAGGTATGACGTTCCGGAAGCAAAAACGCGGGGTTGTCCGGAACGAAAAGCCGTTCAGACTTCCTGCCCGACGGCAAACGCCTGGCCCAACTCGCCGCCGACTCCGTAATAGCGCTGCTGGCCGGGCGAGAAGATGATCGGGAGGATCTTCAGGATGTCGGGCGTCCCCGCGTCGTCCAGCACTTCCTCGTCCGCCTTGACATCGACGACTTCGCCGACGAACTGGGTGTGCAGGCCCAACTCGAAGATCTGCAGAACCTTGCACTCCAGAACCAAGGGGAACTCGCGGACGTAAGGCGCATCGACCAGTTCACTCCGGATCGGCGTCAGTCCGGTGGCGGCGAACTTGTCCGTGTCCCGGCCGCTGACCAGCCCGAAATAGTCGGCCAACTGGACCTGGCTCTGCGACGGAACGCTGATCGTGAACGCCTGGCGGTTCACCAGGCTGGCGTGGCTGTACGTCGCCGCACGCAGCGAGACGGCTACGCAGGGCGGATCGGAACAGCAGATCCCGCCCCAAGCAGCCGTCATGGCGTTGGGCTTGCCGTACTTGTCGTACGAGCCCACCACCCAGGTCGGCGTGGGGTAGATCAACGTCTTTGCGCCGAGCGAGCGTTTCATCGATGCCTGCCAGGTAAAAGATGTCGTGCAAAGGTTTCGGCGATTCGCCAATTCTCGCGGATCAAGGCGGCAAGTACAATGCGTGTGGCTGAGGCGTCACCGTGGATCACCAAGGGAGAGCAAGAACATGTCCGATCGGGCCCCTTCTGACCGTCCGGTGCTGCCGGCGATGATGCTGGCGGCTGTGCTGGCCTTGATCCCGCTTCCCGCCTCCTCGGCGGAATCGTCCCCCGAGGCGGCCGGCACGCCGGCGTCCAAGCTGGCGAACGACCGCTTCGACTGGCCACTCTGGCCCGGCCAAGCGCCTGTGAGTGACGGCCAGTTCGAGGCAGCCAACGCCACCATCACGGTGCATCGTCCGGCTCCCGACATCGTCAACGGGACAGCGGTGGTGATTTGTCCGGGCGGCGGCTACGGCGGCCTGGTGACCGGAGCCGAAGGGCATGGCATCGCGATGTGGCTGAACGGACACGGCATCGCAGGGGTCGTGTTGCAGTACCGGCTGCCCAAAGGCCGGCCGTTCGTGCCGCTGCTGGATGCCCAGCGGGCCATCCGCACGGTTCGGTCCAATGCCCAGGCGTGGAAGATCAACCCGCACCGGATCGGCATCATCGGATTCTCCGCGGGCGGACACCTGGCTTCCACGGCAGGAACCCACTTCGACGCCGGCGATCCGCAAGCGTCCGACCCGATCGATCGCGCCAGTTCCCGCCCGGATTTCGTGATCCTGATCTATCCGGTGGTGACGATGAGCCAGGGCACGCACGGCGGGTCCAAGGTCAACCTGTTGGGACGCAATCCGAAACCTGAGTTGGCGGAACTGTTCTCCAACGAAAAACAAGTCACTCGCCAAACCCCGCCGATGTTCCTGGCGCATGCCCAGGACGACAAAGCGGTCACGCCGGACAACAGCCGGATGCTGTACGAGGCACTCCGCGCCCACAACGTGGCGGCGGAGTACCTGCGACTGCCCAGCGGCGGCCACGGTCTGAACGGCTACCGGGGCCCGATGTGGGACGCCTGGCAAACCAGATCGTTGGCATGGCTGGCCGCCCAGCAGCTGATTCCCGCGTCCGTCGCGCCGCCGCCGGCCGTCCCGTAGCTACGACGCCCGAAATAACTTCCCGGATTTCAGCCACCACGCTGCTTGCCAGCGTGGAGCCATGTTCAGAACCAGCCGACGTCGCGCCCCGCGCCCTGTTCGGGCCACCACGCTGCTTGCCAGCGTGGAGCCATGTTCAGAACCAGCCGACGTCGCGTCGAAGGAGATGGGTCGCAAGGATTCACCGTCTGGGGTCAGGCTTACGGATTTCAGTTTTCGCGGGGCAGTCGCTTGCCAAGTGGGAAGTCCTGGGACCGCGAAAATTGAAATCTGTAAGCCCGACCCCTTGCAACGCGGAAACCGCGACGTTGCTTCGGTCACCGTTGCTAGGGTCCCGCGCGGTACCCCGGCCAGGCCTGGGACCCGGTCGCGTCTGAGCACGCTGCCGACGCGTGGGTCGCCGCCCACGCGGTATAACGAAGCCAGCTTGGCCGCTTGCGCCTCGAGTCTGGGCCGGCCTACGCCAAGGCTTGCTTGCAAAACTGGACGCACTTGGCCACTTCCCGCACGGCGTCGGAACCCTCGGGAATCTTGTATTCCAACTCGATATCGGCGGGGAAGGTCAGCTGGTTCTTCTTCAGGTACTGGAGCACCTCGACCACCGGCGTTTCGCCCTGGCCGAAGGGCAGGTTCGCCCCGTTGTCCCGTTTGCGGTCCTTGAGGTGCAGGCTCAGGATCCGGTCGCGGTGTTTTTCGATCAGCGGGAGGGGCGATTGGTTCGTGCCGGCGACGTAGTGGCCGATGTCCAGATTGATGCCGAGATACTTGCCGTACGACAGGATCTTGCCGTCGTAGGTGGTGGGCGTCAGTTGCGTGTGATTGTGGAACCCGATCGTGATCTGGTGCTTGTCGGCCAACGGCCCCAGCCGCTCGGCGGCCGCTTCGGAGATCTCGCGGGTGATGCCTCTGGCGCCCAGGGCTTTGGCGACGGCAAAGTAGTATTCGATCTGCTCGTCGCTCATGTTGGCATCGCCGATGTTGCCGAACTTGACAATGTGGATGTTGACGCCGGCGTCGTTGTACATTTTTCGCAGGGCCTTGAACCCCTCCAGGGACGCCGCAGACCGCCGGTCGCCCGCGGCCTGGCCGCCCTGCTTCTCCAGGTAGGCGCGGGCGAATTGCTCGGCCGGCCCACCCATCAACTCGACGGAACTGATGCCGCACTGAAGAATGTACTTGAGCAAATCCTCGGCGCTGCTGGGGAGCGAACGGTAGCTGTACGTGATGACTCCGATCTGGACGCCGTTGAATTTGGAGTTGGGTCGCGTCTTGTCTGCCGCGCGGAGGGGTTCCCGCAGGACGGCGGATGCGGCCACGGCGGCGGTTCCGCCAAGGAACATTCTTCGGGACAGGGTTATGTGGGACTTCTGCATGGTTCTTCCTCACAAAATGGGATGGATCTCAGCACTCGGACATTCGAGCTGCATTGTTTGTATTCTAGCCGCCCAAGCCCGTGCTGCAACATCCGGCAGGCAATGCCAGCCGTGCCGGCCGGCAGTCCGCACGGAACCGGCCCACACGCCGCGCGAGTAGCGCGGCGGTCCGGACAACGCTGCCGCCAGCCGGCCGACCCCAGCCGGGCTTGGCCGAAGCCGAACTTCACGGCGCCGGCGCGGCGGCCGCTGCGTGTCGATCCGGCAAGATCTGAAAGCGGCGAACGAGCGTCTTGCGGCCTTGCTCGCCGGCGGCTTCCAGCGTCAACGTGCCTTTGCGCGAAGGCGATGTCTGGATCAGAAACAGGCCGTCAGCTTCCACCGTCGCCGCTTGGCCGTTCACCTTGATCTGCGTGCCGGGCTCAGCCCAGCCGTGGACATCGACGGCCCAGTCGCCGGCGACGGCGGTATGCTCCGGCGGATTGGTTTGAAAGATCACGCGCGGCGGCTTGTCCAACTCGATCGCTTCCTGGATGACCTGCTGCCGGGCGGCGTACAGGACGGCAGGGTCCCGTGTATAGTCGCTGTAGGTCCTCACGACCTGGGAAGCGATCTCCACACTCCGCCGTTGGGGCTGGATCAGTTCGGCCACGCGCGGGCTGAGCGTTGCCCGGATCTGGGAGATCTTGTCTTCCAGCAGCCACAGACATTCGTAGTCCTGGATTCCGTTGCGCATCTGCTCCCACCGCAGCGAATTCAGCAGCCCGTCCTTCTTCGGATACACGTGCCAGCCATCGCCCCGGTGCTTGCCCGGCTCGTTCACCGGATCGTCCGTCCAGGCATTGTAGCCCCAATGCAGGTAGCCTCGGAGGCTGTACCGGTAGTTCAGCCAATGCATGACCCGCGATTCGATCAGCGGCACGTCCACGGTCTTGTTCGGGACGGCTCCGCCCTGGAAGATCCCCACGGTGTAGAACCACATTTCGTTGCCCTGCCGCTGCGCGTCTTCGTACGCTTCCTGCCACGCGGCCAGATGGTCGAGCTTGGGGCACCAGACCTCTAGCCGGTCGGTGCAGTGCGGCGTTTCGATGGCGTCCATCCGGCGCAATTCAGAAGCGTGACGGTGGACGAAATCGGAAGCCTCGCGCCAAGGCAGCAGATTGTGGTTCGACGGCTCGTCCGCGATGTGAAACAGCGTCTTGTCCAGCCATCCTTTCTCGCGCAGGTGCTCGACCAAAGCGGGCAGGAAGACCGGCAGGAACTCCGCCCCCGGCATCCGGATCGTCTTTCCGGCGGCCTCGTCCCGCACGCTGAAATCGCGCAGGACGACTTCGCGGCTGGACCAACCGCCTTCGCCAAAGCGCGCGACGAACCCGGTCTCCAGCCGGTCCATTCGCCCCGTCGCCCAGAAGACGTCGGCCCAGCGGTCGAACTGGGAGAAATCAAAACGCAGTTTTCCATCGGCATTCCGGCTGGCCGTGATCAACTCCATGCTTACTTGAAAGACATTCTGCCGGTGCTCGGCCATGTTCTGGGCATAGACGCGCAACATTTCCCAAAACGGCTCGGAGTCCGCCGATTCGATCCCGTGATGCTGCTTGAAGCGGCTTGTGGAATACCATTCCGTGACCAGCAGATGCCGGTCGTCCGGCAGGACCAGCGGCGAGACAGTCAACCGAAGCGGCAGCACAACGCTTGCGTCGCCGGCCGCCACCGTCACCTCGGCTCGATACTCGCCTGGCTCCGCGTCCCGCGGAATCGACACGGTCAGGTAGACCGCCTTCCAACCGCCCCCGGCGACGGAGCACTGGCGGTCTTCGGCCAGGTAGTCCGGAAACCACGCCGGGGCTGCCCGGAGCAGATCGCTCGCGAGTTGTTTCCGCGTGTTCTCGGCAATGAAGATGCTCCCCACGAAGTTCCAATGGACGTTGTCCGCCGGAATCACCGCGGACCCGGCGACCGCTTTCAGCGGACTGACCGCCACCGTTAGATCCTTGACCTCCGTGTGGGCCTGGATCACGAATTGAGCCGACACGGTCTCGTTGCCCAGCCCGCCGACGCAGATTTCGGACGGACGTTCGGTAGGCGCTGCGTAGCCATCCTCGAACACGCGGACAAGGTCGCTGACCGGGAACGCGTCCCACGCCCGTTCCGCCGCCTCCGACGACCCTCCCAGCCAGAACATTCCCACCCACAACAGCGTCGCCGCTCGAAATAATCGACCTCTGACGAACATCATCCATTCCTTTCCTGTTTGACGCTGCGGCCCGCTGCCAGGTCGCGAGCACGGTTCTCAACATGCGTGGCCAAGTCTTTGCCGACCCACTATAATCGGCCCCGTCGGTTTTCACCAGCTGAGCGCTGTTCCAAGAACCAAGGCCGGTTCCGTGTTCGGCCGGAATGCGCTCGTGTCCGGTTCGGAAAGCCGGGGACGAACAGCCTGTTGACAAAGGGGACGGGCTCCGAGTTGCGCCGGAGACACCCCAGGAAGAACGACCACCGCGAGACGCCTGTTCTTCTTTTTCAACAGGCGGCAAGGGCCCAGCGGCTGATTGGAACTGCGCCAATTCTCCGCGAACGTGCCGGCCTTCGTTCGAAAACCGGGCCTTGCGATCGGCGGTCAACGAGCCCCAACGGGCGGGAGCGACGGATGATGTACGAAACGAGTCTCTGCGGCAGGACCAAGGGATGGCGCGCGTTCGTGACGGTCTTCCTCACGGGGATCTCCCTCGCCGCGGTTGCCACGGTCGCCTTGGGTCAGGCCCGCGCTCCTTTCGACGACGCTGTCGCGGTCTGGCAGATGGACCGCCTGGCGGGACCGGCCGACGGGAGCGACGACTTGGCGGCGGTGGGCAAGGTGCAGGTGGTGCGACTGACGGGCGCGGAGCGCGAGGCATCGCTGGCCCGCGGCGGCGACGGCTGCGCCGTGTGGCTGCAGGGCGGCTATCTGACCGCCAGCCCCCGGCAACCGATCCGCTTGTCCGGCAAACAAGCGTCGCTCTGTGTGCGGGTGCGCGATCCGTCCGGCCAATGGCTCGGCGGACTGCTGGCGTCCGCCGAGCCGCAGGACCGGCTGGCGAACTGGATCGTTGCCGATGGAAAGGAATTGGTCTATCGCTGGCAAACGACGCCGCTCTGGCAGCGCGTGGAGGGGATGAAGGAGCCGGCCCAAGAAAACCGGCGCGCAGTTCCGCGGGGAAGCTACGGATTCAACGGCGAGTCGAACGATGCGCACGATCTGCTCCAGTATCCGGCGCGGCAGTGGATCTGCTCGGCCGTTCGCGTACACGACGACGGGCGCGTCGTCGTCACCGACGCCGACGGCCAGGCGGAGCGAACGATCGACGTCGGCCGGCAGTCGGTCAGCGGCCATGCTTTCTACGTCGGCGCCAAGGCCGGCCTGGCCGAATTCCTGGACGGAGACATTGCCGAGATCCGCGTCTACAACCGGCCGCTGACCGATGCGGAGACCCGGCAAACGCTGGGCAGGTTGCAGGCCAAGTGGCGTCTGGGACCGACGCGCAAAGCGGCCGACGCCAGTGACGCGGCCCAGGGACTGGTGCTGCACCTGGATGCCGCCCAGGCGAAAGCCGATACGAGCGGCAAGATCGCGCTGTGGAACGATCTTTCGGGCCACTTGCACGACGTGAGCCAGGTTGTCGCCGACCGGATGCCCCAACGCCTGGACGCCGCTCTCGGCGGACTGCCCGCAATCTGTTTTCGCCAGGGGCAGTTTCTGCAGGGCCCACCCGTACTGGCCGAAGGAGACGACAGCTTGACGATCGTGGCCGTTTGGCGCCGCGAGCATCTGAACGGCTCGCAGGTGATCTGCGAGCAGAACGCGCCCGGCAAACAGACGGGGCGCCGCGCGGCGCTGTTGGCACAGGGCGGCCAGACGCCACACGGCGCACGCGGGAACTTCAACGACGGCGTGTTGCCGGTCAGCGCGCCGCTGGACTGGGTCGGGCGCGACGGCTGGCACGATGTGATCGTCCGCTTTGCAGAGACAATCGTCGAACTGTACGTCGACGGCGTGTTGATCGACGAAGATTGGCCGCACGGCGCGCTGGATCGTTTCCAAAGTCCCTTCCTGATCGGCACGGGCCATCGTGCCGAAGGCCGCCTGCAGACCCCGTTTGCGGGCCAGATCGACCACGTGGCCCTCTGGGACCGCGCCCTGACGCCGACAGAAATCGCGGCCCTGTCCGGCGGCGCGGAACACGTCGCCCGGCGCGACTTGGAGATTCTCGGCCCCCCGTCCCATAGCCTGCAATACTGGAAGCCCCGCGGCAAGGCGTACGCCGGCGACTGCATGGTGACCTGCAAGGACGGGGAGTTCCATGTGTTCTATCTGTACGACCGGCAGCACCACGGCGCCAAATGGGGCCTGGGCGCACATCAGTACGGTCACTTCTCGTCGACCGATTTGAAGCACTGGACGCATCATCCGCTGGCGGTTCCCCTCGACCGGCAATGGGAATGCGCCATGGGCACGGGGAATGTGATCTACAACGAGAACGATCAGAAGTGGTATGCGTTCTACACCGATTGCGGCAGCCGGATTCAGTTCGTCGACAAGCCGCAGCGCGGAGCCTGGCTGTTTCGCTCGGTCAGCGCCGACGGGATTCACTTCACGAAGGACTTCAAGCCGGTGTTGCCCGGTTTCGACAGCGACATCTTCTACGTGCCCCAGACGCGGACATTCCACTTGATCGCCGAGGGAGGCCGGACGCACTACCAGTCCGGCGACCTGGAGCGATGGACCGAGGTCCCGGACAGCGAGTTCCGCAAGACGGCCCAGCGCGACAACCTCAGCCGCATCTGCCCCGACACGCTCGCCTGGAACGGCTGGCACTACTTCACAACCGGCTCCAGCCGGATCTACAAGTCGCGGCAACCGTGGGGACCGTGGAACGAGATCCCAAAGAACACCTTCGACGGCCTGTTTTACACCAAGATGCACGAGTTCAAGGACCACCGGGCACTGGCCGCGGGTTGGGTCGCGTTTCCCGGCTGGGGCGGGAACATCGTCGTCCGCGAACTGGTGCAGTCGCCCAACGGAGATCTCGGGCTGAAGTTCGTGCCGGAAATGATGCCCGCCTGCGGCCCCCCCCTGACGCTGAAGATGGCGGCCCGGCGCGGCGACGTGCGGGGCGATTTTGCAGCGCTCCGCGTTTGCGCCGGTCAGAAGCTGGCGTACGCGGCCGTGGATAAAGTGCCCCACGACAGCCGCATCCGCTTCACGGTCCGGCCAGGGCGGGGCGTCGAGGCGTTCGGAGTCTGCCTGTGTGGCGCCGGCGACTACCAAGCCGGCAGCGAACTGGCCTTCCGCCCGGCCGCAAACCACGTGCAGTTCGCCCATCCCCACGAGGGCGGCTTGGGACAAAAGCAGCCAGTCGTCACCGTGATGGCAAGCGATCTTGGGGCGCTGCCGCCCGTCGAGGGGCTGGACGAACCGTTCACCCTCGACATCCTCATTAAGGACCGCATCTTGGACGTGTGCATCGGCAACCGGCGCACGTTCATTGCCCGCCGCGCCGATCCGGGAGGCCAGCGCCTGTTCTTCTTCGCCCAGGGCGGCGAAGTCGTGTTCGAACAGATTGACGTGCGCCCGCTCGAAAAAGCGTAGCGAAGGCGGAAGCCCGCCACACGGCTGGTGCGGAGCATTTCGAGGCCTGCGGACCTGGCCGCCCGTTGAAAAAGGGAAGGCTTGCTCCGAACTGCATGGGCTCCGAGCTGCGTGAAAAAAGACGGAACGAAGAGCGACTACCGCGAGGTGCCTGTCGCCTTCTTCAACAGGCGGTCAACTCGGCAACGCCTCACGTAACTCGTCGGCTTCGTCCTACAGCGACAGGCAATCATGGGGGACGCAGCCGGCCTGCAGGCAATCGCTGGCCAGAACGAGGGTGGCGCAAGCCGAGCAGTTCCCGCCCGCTGGCGATTGCGATCAGGGCCCGCAGGGCGACGAAGTCGATGGGACGGCGAGAGGGAGTGGTCGTCGAAGCGGCTTGGCGGTTGCCGTGGCAGGCTTGGCGTTGGCAGCGGCGGCGTTTGCGAATTTCGGCCAGCTTGGAATCGCGACCGGCGAAGATTTCCCGTTCCTTGCCTTGGAGTTTATCCTGCGGGGAGCGACCCGTCAATCCGCCTCGATCACTCGGCGCCAGCGGTCCGGAACGTCGCGCCAAGCTTGCACGCAGGGTCTTCCAGCGGGACGTCGACATACCCAGGTGGCGATAAGGAACAGCGGCATGTTCGGCAGCGTGGCTCGCACGGCGATCGGCGGCACGTAAGCGCTCAGGGGCAGGCTTGGTCGCGTAGGCTACCAGGGTCAGGGGCTTCTCGCACGACTGACGGTACTGCGCCGCTTCGATCCCGTCGAACTCAGCCCAGACCGCGCCGGGGATCTCCTGACGATCGTGCGGCCCCGGCGGAAATACGACGGCAATCAGCAACGGGTGGCCTTTCCGCAACGCCGATGTCGCCAGGTCCACAAACGGAGCCAGGGAGAGTTTCCGATCCTGATCCCTCGGCGAGACGATCTCCAGCAGCGCCACGATCCGGTTTGGGGTGTCTGTAGCGTTGCTTCGGCCGACGGATTGTGGTACGCCTTGCAACAGAACCAAGTGCCCGATGACCGGTGATGGACCGATGGCAAAAGCCAAGGAAGAATTCGCTCGAATGACGGAAGCATGGCGGGGGCGGCTTGCCGCCGATGCTTGGCCCGCCTCGTGCTATCGGCGGTTTGCCCCGGAGTTGAGCTTCGGCCGGCACCGCGGGCCGGCGGGGGCGGATGCGAAACCGGCGGCGGTGACCGCGCTGTTCTATTTGGCGGGCGGGCAATGGCATCTTCCGCTGATTCTGCGGCCGATGTCCATGATCTATCACGCGGGACAAATCAGTTTGCCCGGCGGCGGGGCGGAACCGGGCGAAACGGCGGAAGCGTGCGCCTTGCGCGAGTTGCACGAGGAATTGGGCGTCGCCCCGAACGAAGTCACGGTCCTCGGAGCCTTGCCGCCGTTGTTCGTCTACCCCAGCAACTTCTTGGTCCATCCGCTGGTGGCCGTAACGCCGCAGCGGCCGAAGTTTTGCCCGGATGCCCGCGAGGTCGCCGAATTACTGGAAGTGCCCCTGCCGCATTTGATGAACGAGCGAAACTACGAGACTTGCACGATTACCCGAGGCAGTCTGTCGTTCCGAGCGCCGTGCATCACGTTCCAAGGCCGGCACATCTGGGGCGCGACGGCGCTGATCTTGGGCGCCCTACTGGACGTAATCGGGGGCTCTTTGAACGAATCAATCTAGCAGGTAGCAGGTAGGCCACCACGCTGCTTGCCAGCGTGGTGCCATGTTCAAGACCAGGCGTCGCCCCGCCCCGCGCCGCGTTCGGCCACCACGGTGCTTGCCAGCGTGGAGCCATGTTCAAGACCAGAGGTCGCCCCGCCCCGCGTCGCGTTCGGCCACCACGCTGCTTGCCAGCGTGGTGGCGAAGCGGCCGTCTTCCAGGGGAGTCATGGCTGGTCTGGAACATCGTCCTGCGTTGACGAACAGCGTGGTGACGTTGCCGAGCGTTGGCCAGCGAGGGCGGCCAGGATCTGACTGCCGACGGGCGGGCAGCCGGGGACAAAGATGCCCTTGTCCCGCTGGTGCGCGGTGCAATTGCCGATCAAGAGCGAGCCCTGCGGCATTTCCCCGCAACCTTTGCCAATGGCGATCTGCACCGTGGTTTCGGCGGGGAAGTAATCGAACAGGCGGTCCTTGTAGCGAGTCAGAAACAGCAGTAGCGTGGACTGGCAGGCGCTGCACGATTGCTGGTCGTGGACGGTGATGTTGGGAAACTCGATCGTCAGGTTTTCCGGCGGCTGGGCGAAGGGCGAAATCCAGTCGCGCCAATGCTCCGACGTCACGCACAGTCGCTGCAGATCGACGACCCCGTGGCCGCGCTCGGCGCCGAGGCTCAAATGCGGGATCTGTTCCGCCGCCGTCCCCATCAGTGCACAAGCCACGGCGTCGGCGGCGAAGGCATCGGCGCTGACCACCACCGCGTCCAGCGGCTTCGGCTGGCCCGCGCTCGGACCCAGGCCCTCCATGCCCACCGTGCCGTCGACGATGGCCAGGTGAGGCCGGAGCACGGAGGCCATGTCCGCGATGGCCAGGTCGATGGGCTTGTGCCGGCTGCCCGCGGCCGGCGGCAGCATGTGAAACTCGACTTTGCTCCGCCGCCAAAGGCAGCCTTTCATGTTCTTTACAGACAGCGACACGCCCGTGTGCATGTGCATCTTCATCACCGGCACGGATACCAGGAAGTCGAATTCCAGGACCTCCGGGCAGACCTTCAATGCCTGGATGACAAGCCCGTCCGGTACGGGTACAGGCACAAAACGACGGCGGTCCATGTCGATCAAGGGACAATTGCGTGGGGCCGCGATGGCCGCCATTCCAGACGCTGCAAAGGCCTCCGGGACGCGGACGCCCGCGATCGGGCTCTCGCCCACGGCCACCTCCGCCCCGGCTTCTCGAAAGGCGTCGATCGCGGCCGCGACTACCTCCGGGTGCGTGACGATCCCGGAGCCCGCAGTCGCCACTCGGCCCACGTTCGGCTTCAGCAGCACCCGTTTCCCACGGACTGGCGAGAGATCAACGGATTCCAGGGCCCGGCGCGTGTTGACGTACGGCCCGTTGCCGTGCGTCACCTGCACCGGCGGATTCGTCCGCGAACTGACGAGGGGATTGTGGGCAAGCATTTCTGGAGACTGCCGGATTCTCAGCAACGCACCACCGCACCTCTGCACGTGTGACCGGAACTTATCATCTGATTTCTCGCCGTCAAGCCGGCTCGTCCGCTCTGGGGGCGTTTCACGGGGCGAAAGATGTTCCTGTCCGTACCGGCGCGCCTCGAACTCCATCCGGTTGGTGAGTTCTTTTCCTGCTGCGGAAGCGTTGGCGGAGCGGACTGCAGCACCCGCTTGATTAGTTTGTCGCTCAGAAAGCGAAGGGTCGGGCGCATGAGAATCCTCCTCGGACGTGTCAGGTGGGCGTTGAGCGCGGCGTAGCTGTCGGATATTGTAGCAAACGTGGCGCTGGCGAAATGCGGACGGCAATTTGGTCTGGACGGGAGTAACGCGATGAGGACCGAAGGCAATCTGCGAACTGGCCGTTCCCGATTCCTGAATCGGCGGCGATTCTTGGCCGCCGGCGCCGCGACGGCGCTGGCCGCGCCGAGTCTGATCCCGGCTGCCGCGCTGGGCCGCGACGGCCACACACCGCCCAGCGAGCGGATCGGGATGAGCTTCATCGGGCTGGGCGGCCAAGGCACGGGGCACTTGCTGGGCGGCGCGTGGACCTACGTGCCCGGCGGCTACATCGCGCGCGACGATGTCCAGGTGCTGGCCGTCTGCGACGTGCGGAAGGAACGCCGCCAACGGGCGCACCAGCGATGTAACCAGATCTACGCCGAGAAGTTCGGCCAGGCCGGCTACCACGGCGTCCAGGCCTACAACGATTTCCGCGAAATCCTCGCCCGGCCTGACATCGATGCCGTGCTGCTGGCCTTGCCTTATCACTGGGCAGCCCTGATGGCCACGATGGCGGCCAGATCGGGGAAAGACGTGTACTGCGAGAAGCCCATTTGCACCACCGTGCGCGAGGGACGCAACCTGGTAGAGACCTGCCAGCGCTTCGGCCGTGTCTATCAGGCGGGCATGCAACAGCGGTCGGAGTACGACGGCAAGTTTCGGCTGGCCTGCGATCTGGTGCGCAACGGGCGGATCGGCCGCCTGAAAGAGGTCTATGCCTACCGCTCGCCCGGCGCGTTTGTTCCCGCCAACTGGACCTCCGACGAGTCGCAACCGGTGCCGGACGGCTTCGATTGGGACCTCTGGCTGGGCCCGCTGCCGTGGCGGCCTTACTCCGGCCAGGCCGGCCATGCAATCTCCGGACTCTTCGTCGGGGATTTGAATTGGAGTCCGCATCACTACGACATCGTCCGCTGGACCATCAACCCCGATCCCGCCGAGATCGTGGAAGCCTGGCCGGACAACGGGGCCGTCCACTATCGCTACGCCAACGGCGTCATGATTCACTCCACCGGATACCCCGGCGAGAGTGTCGGCGCCGAGGGCGGCGCGTGCTTCGTGGGCAGCGAGGGACGGATCGCGGTCGATCGCAGCAACCTTGTTTCCCACCCGGCCAGTATCCTGCGGGAACCGTTGCGCCCCGGCGACTTCCGCGTGTATCACAGCACCAGCCATTCCGGCAATTTCCTCGACTGCATCCGCACGCGACGGCCGACGATCGGCGAACCGCAGACCTCCGTCGCCAGCATGACCTTGATCCTCGTCGGCGGCATCGCCCTGGCGCTAGGGCGGCGAGTCCAGTGGGATCCGGTCGCAGAGGAATTCCCCGGCGACAATCAGGCCAATCGCCTGCTGGCCTACACGCCGCGTCCACCCTGGCGGCTGTGAGTTGGATCGCCCGAGCACGGAGCACACACTCGGTCACGCCACGGAGATGTCCCCCATGAACGCACAACCCTCGCATCCGGTCGGAACGTCGCCTGCGGCCGCAGCCCAATCAGGCAGGGACTCCGTCCCGCCTCAATTGGGACGCAGCCCCAAGCTGCGGTCACGAACGACGCTTGCCGTCAGCCTGATCATTTTGATCACCGCAACCGTTCGGGCGGACGAGGAGCGGGACCTGATTGCCACGCTGCAGTCAGCGGCCGGCGCGCCGCAGAAGTGTGCCGCTTGCCAGAAGCTGAGGATCATCGGCAGCCAGCGCGCCGTGCCCGCGCTGGCTGCACTACTCCTGGAGGAGCGTACGTCGCACGCGGCACGGTACGCTCTGGAAGGGATGCCCTGTCCCGAAGCGTGCGCGGCTTTGCGCGAGGCAACGGGCAAGAGTTCCGGCTCGATCCAGGCGGGCCTGATCGACTCGCTGGGCTGGCGCCGCGATCGGCAGGCGGTGCCGTGGCTGGTGCCGCTGCTGGCCGCTGCGGACCCGACGCTCGCCGCCACCGCAGCCTCCGCGCTGGGGAGAATCGGCGGCCAGGATGCGATCGCTGCGCTGTCCGCCGCGCGGGAGAAGATGCCACCCGCCCTTCGCCATGCGGTGCTTGAAAGCCTGCTGCGATGCGCCGAACACGCGCAGGCAGACGGAGACGCGCCGGGCGCAGCCGCCCTGTATCGCCGCCTGCTTGCCGGACCGCTTCCGTCTCCGTTCCGGGCCGCGGCGTGGCGGGGACTTGTTCTGGCCGAGGCCGGTCAGCGTGGGGCGTTGATGACCCAAGCCCTCTCCGGCGACGACGTCCCCATCCGGACCGCCGCGCTCCAACTGATCCGCGAATTGGCGGATCCGCAAGTCATCGCGGCCTGCCGCGCCCAGTGGGCGTCGCTGCCCGCTGGATCGCAGTTGGCCGTCCTGGACGCACATCTCCGATGCGGCGCCGAATCGCTGCCCACCGTGCTCGCGGCGGCCGAAAGCCCGCATCTGGCGGTACGAGTGGCCGCTTGGCGCGCACTGGCTGAACTGAACGCCCCGGCGGCCATCCCCGCACTGGCCCAGGCGGCCGCGAACGGCCAAGGGGCCGAGCGCCGTGCCGCCCGTGACACGCTGGCTCGAATCCACGGCCCCGGCGTGGACGAAGCTCTGCTCCGCGAGATCGAAACATCACAGACTCCGGCAAAAACCGAACTGCTGCGCGTGTTGGGCCAGCGTGGCGACACCGGCTTCGCGAACGTACTGCTGCGAAACGCGTCTGCCGACGCGGAACCGGTCCGCCTCGCCGCGTTGGAATCCCTCCGCGAACTGGCTGCGGAGGAAACGCTCGAAGCGCTGCTGGACCTGGCCGGCAAACAGCGATCCCAGGCCGATCGCGAGCCGCTGCAGAAGACCCTCTACGCCGTGTGCCAAGCCAGCCGCGACAAGGGGCAGGCCACCCGCCGCGTGATCGGCGCAATCAACGGCGGCTCGGCCAGCCAACGACGTCAGTGGCTCCCGTTGTTGACCGCCCTGGGCACGCCCGACGCGCTGAACCTGGCACTGGCTTCGGCCCAAGACACAGACCTCGAACTGGCAAAGGAAGCCGCACGCGTGCTGGCGGATTGGCCGGACGCGGCGCCCGCGACACCACTGTTGGATTTGGCCCGCACCACCCCCGACGCCAATCTGCACGTCCTGGCCCTGCGCGGCTTTGTCAAGCTGATCGGACACGAAGCGGATCCCGCCCGGCGCGTCGCACTGCTCGCTCAGGCCTTGACCGCGGCCCGCCGCGTCGAAGAGAAACGTCAGGCCCTGAGCCAACTTGGCCAGATCCCTACGCAATCCGCGCTGGAGTCGGTCTTGCCACACCTGACCGACGCCGGCCTGGTCCACGAAGCGGCAGTCGCGGCGATCGGCATTGGCGAGAAACTGGCCGAATCGCACCCTCAAGCCGCGGCAGACGCCGCGGCCGCAATCCTGGCCAACTGCCACTCGGCCGACATCGTCGGACGAGCGGCGGCCCTGCGGGGCAAGCCCCAGCCCGGCCCGTTCCTCCGCGACTGGCTCGTGTGCGGTCCTTACCGCCAAACCGGAGTGAGCGGTGCAGAGAATCTCTTCGCGATCGAATTCGGCCCCGAAAAACAAGGCCAAGCAGTGTCCTGGCAGCCCGTGCCGCCTGCCGACATGGTCAATCTGTGGATCGTCTTTCCCGGACAAACCGATTGCGTCGCCTATTTGAAGACCCACGTCCTCGCGCCGCAGGATGGCGATGCCCTCCTCTTGCTCGGCAGCGACGACGGTGTCAAGGCCTGGCTGAACGGCGTCGTCGTCCACGCAAACAACACGGACCGCGGCGCGGTTCCCAACCAGGACACCGCTTCGATTCACCTCCGAAAGGGTGCCAACCTGCTGATGCTGAAAGTCACCCAAGGCCAAGGCGGCTGGCAGGCTTGCGCCCGCCTCGTCGGTCTGGACGGCAAGCCCATCGCCGGCCTCGCCGCGGACGCGGACTTCAGCAGCAAGCCCGGGAAAAAAGAACCGGCTCCCTGACGTGCGTCGCCGCCCGGATCGCCGCGCCGGCCGCAATCCTGGCGGCAAAACGCGACGGCAAAGGCCGGATTCAAGAGCCCGGCGGGTGCGCCAACGCCGGGGCTGTATCGTTCTCCTCCTCGCCGCCCGCCATGCGACGGACGATTGCCGCCGTCAACTGGTTCAGTCCTTGGCCGGTCACGGCTGAGATCAGGAGGACTTCTCGCTGAAGTTCCTCGACCAAGCGCTGGCGGACTTCGGCCGCTCCAGGCAATTCGCACTTGGTGACCACGACGAGCTCGGGACGTGTGCATAGCCGTTCGTTGTACTGTCGCAACTCGTTGCGGATCGTTCGATAATTGTCGAGCGCGTCGGTGCCGTCCGACGGACAGGGTTCGATCAGGTGGACCAGAATCCCGGCTCGTTCCACGTGCCGCAGAAACTCCAGGCCCAGGCCGACGCCCGTGTGGGCGCCCTCGATCAGGCCCGGAATGTCGGCCATGACAAACGATCGGTCGAGATCGATTTGGACGCGTCCCAAGTTCGGATGCTTGGTGGTGAACGGATAAGCGGCGATGGCTGGCCGAGCTTTCGACAACCGACTGAGCAGCGTGCTCTTGCCCGCGTTCGGCTTGCCCAGCAGGCCCACGTCGGCAATCACTTTCAGCTCGAAGATCAGCCGGCGCCGCTCGCCCTTTTCGCCTTCCGTGAATTCGCGCGGCGCCTGATTGGTGGACGACTTGAAATGCGCGTTGCCCCAGCCTCCCTTGCCGCCGCGCGCGGCCACAAAGCGTTCCTCGTTTCGGGTCAAGTCTTTGAGCACGAACTGGTTTTCCGCATCGATCACGATGGTTCCGGGCGGAACGAGGATCGTCAAATCCTGACCGCTGCGGCCGTGCCGGTTTGCCCCCTCGCCGCGGCCGCCCCGTTCGGCCCTCCACGATCTGCGATGCGCCAGCTTGGTGAGGCTGTCCACACCTTCGCGAGCGATCACCACGACGCTGCCCCCATCGCCCCCGTCGCCGCCATCGGGCCCCCCATGCGGAACGTACTTCTCGCGACGAAAACTCATGCAGCCTGAGCCGCCGTCACCCGCCTGAACCTCAATCTCGACGCGGTCGACGAACATGGAGAACTCGCAGTCCGGTCCTGGAAAAAAAAGGACGCCCAACCGGGCGTCCTCGAAAACGCTCTTTCCACCGCGAACCGACGGCAGGCTCAGTTGCTGGGCACGACGTTCACTCGCCGCCCCTCGCAATCGAACTGGACGACGCCGTCCACCAGGGCAAACAGGGTGTAGTCATTCCCCATGCCGACCCCGCGCCCAGCACGAAACCGTGTGCCGACTTGACGGACCAGGATATTGCCGGACCTTACTGTCTGGCCACCAAAACGCTTTACCCCGCGCCGTTGGGCGTTGGAATCGCGGCCGTTTCGAGTTGAACCTTGACCTTTTTTATGAGCCATTGCGCACCCACTTAGCTAGAACCATCGAACTCTCGTTGCTTCAGGAAGCCGTAGTTCTAACGGTAAATCCAAAGATAATCAACCCGTCGCGGAATGTTGTAGCGGGTACAAATCGCAGCTTGTTCCGCAGGATCGGTCACGGCAGGCACGCCGTACTTGATTTCGCCCTCATGCTCATCCTCTGTGTCGCCCGGGCGCCAGAAGTTCAATTGCAGCGTCTTCAGCCGCTGCGTCACGCCTCCCGTCGTCGCCGGTTCCAGGCGGAAGGCGTTCGTCAGACCCTGAACGAAGATCGAGAAGAAGTCGATCCCCGGATCCACGTCTTCCCAGGTCACCACGCCCCACACGCCGGGCCCATCTTCACGGGCCACGACGGGGATCGATACTTGGGTGATTTCCACCGAATTCAAGAGCCTCGCGCCACGCATCTCTCGCAACTGAATCACCGGAACTGCAGCCGGGATAATTCGATCCAAATATGCCTTGCCGACTTCTGTGCTTTCCAACACAAAATGCGGAAAAAAGCGGACCGAATTGGCCGGTTCGGCACCACCGAAATTCAGCACTTCGTCCACGGGTTCCGGCTTGTAGGTCTTGTCCTCGGCTCGTGCGGGCGTCAGGTGGCCGCCCAGGTTCCGCACACGATAAACCATGTACCAAATCAGCTTCCGCTGCATCTTTCCTGTGGGCTGAGGGATGTCCACATAGACCATCCGCAACGGCTTGAAGGCCAACTCCAAGTTCCAGATGTTGTGCCGAAGGACGACCTGAGCGGACTTCTGCCGAAGCGTTTCCGTCTTGGGCGTAAAATGCGGAGTCCAATCGAGCTTTGAGACGTTCGACAGCGGCAGAGGCCCCTGGAAAGTCTCGTGCTCGTGCGGTTCCGGCGGGATGACGGTCAAGATGCCGCTCGCCAACTTCCTTATGGTCTGTGCTCGGACGTCCGTTTGCTGTCCAGTCAGGACCCCGACTGCGAAAACGACGAGTAAGAACGTTCGGTGGTGGAACATGGCAAGCGACGTGTGCCTCCCTGAAGCGACAGGCAGGGAACCCTGTCCTAGTTGTCGGGCGAACTGAGCGGGTGGCATGCGCATCGGCGCTCCGATGCCAACCCGCTTTCGGAATCCAACTCTTAAGTATACCTAGCAGTGCGGTTTAGGAGCAAATTTTTCCTTCTTTTGCCAAGCTAACCCAATCTGACGAAGTTCAGGATGCATCATCGTAACAGACGGCACGACGATTGCACATAGGTTGGTCGGTCACTCGCCTCTGAGGGCTTGAAAGGTGCTGGGGCCGGCACGGAGCAAGAGGCAACGTTTGCTTGTGATGGTCAGCCGCCCCTTTCGGAACCGAAGTTGTAAATGTCTACATAGCATAGGCTTACAATTCTGAGGCAGTGACCTACTTGGGCCGTAACGGAGAAGAGAGGCACTTTTTCGCTGAAAACCACGGGTCCGCAGAGCGTCCAGAGCGAGTTGACGATTCCTGGCCTTCCGGGTTTCAGACGCTCGCTCTGGTCGTTTCTTGCCACACGGTCTCACGGGAAGGGTCGCAAAGTCGTACACGCTGCCCTGCCCAGACGGGCCTCAGTCGGAAGAAATCTTCCCCCAAGACAAGAAAACTCGCGATTCTGGCGAGCCCGCCTCCCACGTCTAACCTCGTCCCATCGCCAAACCGGCATTCTGCCCTCCGTCGCTTTGCGTGAGCACTTGGCAGCAGTGGTCTCTGCGTGACGGGGGACGAGAGAAGTGATCTGGACGTTCTCGCCGCGATCTGCGACACTCCCCGCCCTTTCGCCGGGGGCTTTAGTCTTCGGCCTGTCCGATCAAGTGCGCTGCAATCTGGTCTTAAGTCAAGGAGCTGCTAGCGTGAACCAGACTCGTTGGACCCTCGTTGTCGCGTGTTTGGCGTATGCCCTGACTTCGGTTCATGCCTGGGGCGAAACCAAGTCGGGATTCAACTGGAATCCGTTCGCCAAGACGGTGGCCTCGAAGCCGGCGGCGAGTTCGTCGAAATCGCCGAGCGGATTTAAGCTGCCTTCGCTGTGGCCGACCTCGGGGGAGACAAAGAAGAAGCGGACCACGGAGCCATCGGCCTGGGAAAAGTTCTCTCGGGAAACGAAGTCGATGTTCGAGAAAACCACGGATACCCTCACGTTCTGGGACAACGACAAGGCCACCGACAAACCGCAGGGCTACGACAGTGTCCGGAGCCGATTCGGCGTCAAAAAGAAGGAAGAAGAGAAGAAGTCGTTCTTTTCCAGCTGGTTTTCCGGCGAAGAAGAAAAGCCTGCCAGGCCCAGGACCGTGAGCGAGTTCCTCAATCAGGACAAGCCCCAGCCGTAACGGGAGGGCCGTCAGAGCATCGCCCGGAACTGCTCGAACAGATACCGGCTGTCGTGCGGCCCAGCAGACGCCTCGGGGTGGTACTGGACGCTGAACGCCGGCAGACGCCGGTGCCGCATCCCGGCCACGGTATTGTCGTTCAAGTTGCGGTGCGTGATTTCCAGGTCGGCAGGAAGGGACTCTTCCTGCACGGCAAATCCGTGATTCTGAGCGGTGATTTCCACGTTGCCCGACAAGACATTCAGCACCGGTTGGTTGGCTCCGCGGTGACCGAACTTGAGCTTGAACGTCTTCACGCCGCAGGCCAGTCCGAACAGCTGATGGCCCAGGCAGATCCCGAAGATCGGCTTCTTGCCCAGCAGTCCCCGGATTGTTTCGATGGCATACTGCAACGGTTCCGGATCGCCGGGACCGTTGGATAGAAATACGCCGTCGGGAGCCCGCGCCAACACGTCCTGAGCCGTCGCGGTGCCCGGCAGAATAGTCACGCGGCAGCCCAAGTCGCGGAGATGCCGAGCGATGTTCCACTTCATCCCGTAATCCAGCGCGACGACGTGCTTTTCGTTGCAGCCGGTACGCTCGCCGTGATCTTGGGGTTGCAGCCGCGCCCAGTCGCTCAGCGGTTCGTCCCAAACCCTGGCTTCCGCGGGCACTACTTCCCGGACCAGGTCCCGCCCCACCAACCCCGGGCTCGCTTTCGCCTTGGCCACGAGACTGTCGGCGTCCAGATCCGTCGTGGACAGAACCCCCTTCATCGCGCCGAACGTGCGGATGCGTCGTACCAGCGAACGCGTATCGATGCCGGCCAAGCCGACGACGCCGTGTCTTTCGAGATAGTCGTTCAACTCGCCCTGAGCGCGAAAGTTGCTCGCGATCCGACTGCTTTCCCGTACGATGAAACCGGCCAGATGCGGCTTGTGGCTCTCGACGTCCGCCTCGTTGACGCCGTAGTTCCCAATTTCCGGGTACGTCATCGTAACGATCTGGCCGCGGTAGCTGGGGTCAGTCAGAATCTCCTGATACCCGGTCATCGAGGTGTTGAACACCACCTCACCATCCATTTCGCCGCAAGCGCCGAACGCTTGCCCGACGAATACGGTTCCGTCTTCCAGAGCTAATTTGGCGGTTTGGGTCATGATTGTCCGGTTAAATCCGTCACGGGTGTTAAGACGCGAATGGAATGTGTCCGGGGAACAGTGATTTCGCGACGCCGGTCAGGCTGGTCTCAAGTCTCTGGGCGGTGCCGCCCGATACCCATACACGGCTGTGGGTCTCCGGACACTGATACACATCAGGTCCGGTCAGCCAACCATCGAGGACTCTTGCAGCGGCGAGCAAGAGTCCTCATTTTTTTTGCGCCAACGTCGCCGCCTCCCTATCCTCGTCGGCGGATTATAGCGTGCTCCGCCGGCAAAGAACAGGACGCAGTCCGGAATGGTGCTGTCATCGGGTTCTCGGCGAGCACCATCGATTGACGCTGACCGGTAAGATTTGCCGTTTTCTGGCCGTTCAGGGTTCCTCTTGGATTTGGAACCGCCCTTGACTAGCTCCGAGCGTCATCCGCCGCCTCCTTGCGTCGGTCTGCTCCCGTCGCGCAAAGATGCGTCTTGCCAGGGCGTCCCGCCGCCGCGCTGGATGTGCGCCCGCAGGGCGGCGGCGAGTTCAGCAAAGACCTTTCTTTGCTTCGCCGCGAGGTCTTCCTGCTCCTGCGGATCGTTTTTGAGATTGTACAGTTCCAGCGGACTGTAGGGATCGTTCTGCAGCAACTTCCACTCCCCGCGGATGATCGCCTCGTAGCTCTTGCCGCCGTAGGCCAGTCCGCCTTCGCGGCGCACAAAGTACAGCAGACGCGAATCGGCCGTGATTGTGCCGCCTTTCAGCACCGGCACGAGGCTGACCGCGTCGAGGTCCGCGGCGGGCCTGACGCCGGCCAGTTCCAAGAAAGTCGGGAACAGGTCGAAGTTCAGTCCGGCGTAATCGCTGCGCGAGCCGGGCTGGATGTGGCCTGGCCAGCGGACCATGAAGGGCACGCGCAGGCCGCCGTCGTGGTGGCTTTGTTTGCCGCCTCGCCACGGATCGTTGTTCTGGGCATGGGGCAGCGAGCCGCCGTTGTCGGCGCTGAATGCGACCAGCGTGTTCTGCTCCAGGCCCGCGTCGCGCAGCGCGGCCAGCACGCGGCCGATGCTATCGTCCAGATGCTCGACCAAGGCGACGTTCTTGGTCCGCTTGTCGTCCAACTGCGGCGCCCGCGCCCGGACCTTCGCCAGCCACTCCTGCGGCGGCTCGATCGGAAAATGCGGCGCGTTGTAGGCCAAGTACAGGAAGAACGGCTGACGCTTGTCCTGGGCGCGTTCGCGCAGGTACTCCGCCGCCCAGGCGGTGAACAAGTCGGTGGCATGGCCCTGTGCCTCGATCGTCTCTCCGTTGCGACGGAGGTAGTTGTTCCCGTGCCGCAGGTGCGTGGTGTAGCTGTCCATCATATCGCCGAGGAAGCCGTGAAAGAAATCGAAGCCCCGCTCGTTCGGCGTGTTGGGCGATTTGAGGCCCAAATGCCATTTGCCGACGATCGCCGTGTGATAGCCGGCCCGCTTCAATTCATCGGCGAGCGTCGGCACGCCGGGAGCGAGGTAGCCCCAGGAGTTCTCCGCGTGCGTGCGGATGACGCCCGGCACACCGACCCGGTCCGGATAGCGCCCGGTCAGCAGCGCAGCCCGTGACGGCGAGCAGACGGTGCAGTTGGCCCGCATCGTGGTGAACAGCATCCCGTCGGCGGCCAGGCGGTCAATGTTCGGCGTGCGCACGTCCGACTTGTGGTACGTCGACACGTCGCCGTAGCCGTGGTCGTCGGTGAAAATCAGCAGAAAGTTCGGCCTGTCGGCCGCAGCCGCCGAACCGCTGCCGGCAGCCAGAAGCACCGCAGCAAACAGGAAGTCCTTCATCACGGTCACCTTTTCGGGCTGAGGTTGATCGTAGCCTGCGGTTTCGCCTTCTTGGCCTTGCTCTTGGGCGGCACCGGAGGCGGGACCGGGGGCAGTCCGTCGTCGGGCTGGTTCCACAGACGCCACGGATCCTCCTGGCGGCGCATCTCGGCCAGCAGCAGGTCCTGCATCTCCTTCAACTTTCCCGCATACGCCGGATCGCCCGCCAGATTGACCTGGTGCCGGGCGGGCGTGACGCCGGTCAGCGCGGTCACCTTTGGAGCTTGATGCTCGATGAGGAATTCCTCCGGGTTGTCGGCGAGGTTAAACAGTTGCACGTGGCGCGATTGGCCGACGTAAGCGTCGTACAGCAGGAGTTTCCAGTCGCCCCGCTTGACGGACCGCATGCCGGGCTTGGAACCGCCGCTGTACACACCGTACATTACGTCGCGGACCGTTTGCCGCTGGCCCTCCAACACGGGCTTGAAACTGAGCCCGTCGTTGGTCGCGGGCGGTTGAATTCCCGCCAGGTCGCAGAGCGTGGCGAGCACGTCCAGCAGGTAGACGTTGCCCTCGGCGCGCGAACCGGGCCGGATGCCGGGGCCCTTGGCCAGCAACGGCACGCGCCACGTGTGCTGGTACAGGTTCTGCTTGCCCTGCAACCCGTGCCGGCCGATCGCGATGCCGTGGTCGGCGGTGTAGAGGACATAGGTGTTGTCCAACTCGCCCATCGCCCGCAGGCGGTCGAGCACGCGGCCGATCTGGATGTCGATGTTCTCGCTGCAGGCGAACTCGCGTCCCAACTCGTTGCGGATCGTCACCTCGTCGCGGCGGTCCCACACGCCGCTGACCGCGACTTCGTCACGCACGTCATCGTGGCCGTGCCGAAAGGGGTGGGCGGGCAGGTAGTTCGGCGGCAGCGGCGGTTGCTTGGGGTGGGCCGGCGGCAGCGTTTGACGGTCCGCGTGATTGACTGCGCCGTACTTGGCCAGCAGTTCGGGCTTGCCGTCGCGCGTGTCGTGGGGATGGGAGAAGCCGTAGTAGATCAGGAACGGACGCGTGTCCTTCGCCGCCTCGCGGTCCCGGAGGTAATTCAGCACCTGTGCGGCGTGCCACGCGCTGCCCGACTCGTCGTCGCCGCCGCGTTTTGTCGCATCGTGGCGGACCTGGAACTGTTTGTTCGCCGCCTCGTAGCTGTTGCCGACCTTGCAGGTGCGCATCGTCGCATAGCCGGCCCGGTTGAAGACGGCGGCCAGCGTGTTCCGCTCCAGATCCGCGGGGCATTTGCCCTGACGCAGCGCGCCGGGTGCGTTGGGCAGTCGCCACACCGTGCGGCCGCTCATGATCATGTGCCGCGACGGCGAACAGACGGCGCCGGAGAACGACCCCATGTGATAGGCGCCGTCCAAGACCATGCCCTCCGCCGCCAGCCGGTCCAGGTTCGGCGTCTGCAACGGCGACTTCGGATCGTAGACTTTCAGATCGAAGGGTGACTGGTCGTCCACCAGGATAAACAGGATGTTGGGGCGAGACGCCGGGCCAGCCAGCGCCAAGTTGCCTTGGCCGGCAACAAGGATCGCAAGGGCCGGGAAGACGAACGCGAGTTGGCGGTTGCGGGGGCAGGCGAGCATGGGATGGTTCTCCGGATCAAAGTGCGGTACGGTCCAGGTTGTCGTTTCGCCTCGGAAGCAGCGGCCCGGTTGCGCCACTTGGCACGCCGTGGCTGCCGGCTGCCCGTAGACTTGAACCCCTAGTATAACGTCTCTGGTTGCACGATGTGCGCATCTCCCTCAGTCGCCGAATTGCACGGCCGGGGCCACAGCAAAGGGGACGCCTAACTCGCTTAAAGCGGTCTTTCCTCGGACGGTCAGATCGGTGAGGAAGCGGAACTGCTGGGACGCGTCGACCGGATAAGCCTTCAGCCGGTAGTGTGTCCCCCAGGGTTTTTCGTTCACGACCACGGCAACGGGCTTGTCGAAGTACAGGTAGGGACTGGTCAACGCGACGTCTTCCAGCGCCTGCCGCGCCGCGTGGCTGTCGTGTTGTGGATGCACGAAAAAGTCGGCCGTGCATTGCAGCCGGGCGTCGCCGTTGTTGGAATTGGAGACAGCCTGGCTCCACAACAGGGCGTGCGGAATCAACACCCGGTCGTCGTCGGGCGTCACGACTTCGAGCGTCCGCAAACCCACGTGCCGCACCTCGCCATAGACGTCTTCCAACTTGACCCAATCGCCGTTCCGATAGTCTCGTTCGCCTATCGCCACGATGCCGGCGATCAGGCTGCTGGCATAGTCCTTCAACGCAAAGCCCAACGCCACGCCAACGATGCTGAGCAGGGCCACCATGTTCTGGAGCGACGGTTCGATCAGCAGCGGGACGATGACCGCCGCAGCCGCCAAAATGATGACTAGGCGGATCAGGGGCACGAGGGCCAGCAGGGTGAGCCGTTTCGACCCCTGCAGACGATTGCCAATCCAGCGCATCAGACGCTGAACGACGATGATCATCAGGGTCGCCCCCGCGACGATGGCGACAAGTTCCAAGGCCGCCGCGGAATCCAGGCGTTTGAAGATCTGCGTTACTTGGGTCTCCGGCGCCATGCTCGGGCCTCCGCGTGTTTCAGAAACCGTCCACCAGATAGTCGCGCCGACGCAGCAGATCGCGCACCGCCGCATAGGCCAGTACCGCGACGTGCCACCGGCCTTCCCCAAATTCGACGAATCCGGCGTTGCGCAGCCTGTACAGAAGCGCTGCGCAAAGCGGCGGCGAGAGGGGCAGCAAGTCGGGCAGCAACGCTTCGGGGAGGCCGCCGTGCAACAGCAAGGCGTGCAACACGAGGGCAAAATCGTCTTCGCTCCCAAGCGGCAAAACGGGAGCCGTCAACTCGGCTGCCACCCAGACGCTTTCCTCCGCTTGCTCCCCGGTTTGCTCCCCGGTTTGCTCGTCGGTGCGGGGCAGCGCCTCGCGGCCGTTCGGTTTGGACGCGTCGGCATCGGGTTCGCAGCACAGACGCTCGCGCCAGTGCCGCAGGGCCACGCCCACGTTGCCACGGCAATGTGCGGCCAACTGGACGATCTCCGGTCCGAACCGCTCCTGCTCCGCAGGCACGATGAGGATGTCGTTGCCGGTGACGGCATGGCGAAAACGGACGCGGCCGCCAGCCGGCGAGACGGTCAGGCGGGAAAGGAGCCGGGCCAGGCGGGGACCGTCAAAGGCCTGCAGCGTCAACGCGTCGGGACGAGGCACCGGCCAGACGCGTTGCAGGTAGGCCCAGGCCCAGCTGTCGCAGCCGATCACCCCCCTGCCCAACCGCCCGCTCTCCGCGCGTTGGAACAGTCGACGCACCAGGTCCAGGCCGTTGGCATGGCGCAGGTAGCAGTGTTCCAGGCCCGGCAGGACCCAGCGTTCGCCAGTTGGCGGGCCGTCGTCGAACCAGTGCTGGTCGCGGGCCAGAATCTGCTCGCAGGAAGGTGTCGCGATCTGCGCCGCCTGACGGCGTTCTCCCCACCGTCGGACGATCTCACGATGACCGCCGTGAGGCTGGCCGATGATGAACTTCACCGGCGGTTCGGGCTCATCGGCCGCCCACCAATCGCCCAGCAACTGGTCCAGCGCCGCCGCGGCAGCGTGCCAATCCAGAGGCCGAAACAGGTGCTGCAGACGCACCTGCGACAGGGCGCGCAGGTTTGCCTCCTGTTTGATTGGCGCCTCAGTTCCCTGGTCCGTACGCCAAAAAACCCGCTTGAACGAAATCCAGGCGTTTCGCGCGGCACTGCGAGCGGGCAGGGCCGGCACGCCGTAGCTGGCCAGCGGCACGAACTCCCACAAAGCGGTTTCCGGCGTTTCCTGTTCGAGCGTCAACATCGGGGCTCCGTAAAACGGTCTGGGCGATGCACCGCGCCTTCTTTCAACAAACGGTTAACGCCCGGACTCGACGATGGCGTAGTACGCTCCCAGTTCATCGCCGCCGGCGGTGATGAAGACCGGCGCGAGCTGGTGCGAGCCGGCGGTCAACTCCGCCGCGAACGTAATCTGGACGTCGCCGGCGGACACCGGTTGGCTCGCCAACTCCCGGCCGTCCACCCGCAGCGCGGCGCGGACTACGTCGATGGCGACGCCCTCGTGAGCCCGGAAGGCCCGATCCGCGCCGGGCACGTCCGCCCCTGCCGGCAGCCCCGCCGTGATCGGTTGATCCGCCTCAACCGGCCAGCGGCGGAGACTGATTTCGTAGCGCCCCGCCCGCACGACCTGAACGGCCCAATGGCCTTGATGCACCGCCTTGACTGCCGCGCCCTGCGTCGGAACGTTTGCCTTGGCCTTTGCTCGGGGCGATTTCGGCATCATGCCGGGCAGGCCGTACGCCCGCCGGATGTGCTGCTGGTTCCACGGCGGAAGCGCCTCCTGGATCCAATCGTGACCGGTCAGATACACCAGCGGATGATCGGGATGGCCCAGGTAGATCTCGGTGGTCTGGGCAAAGGTCGGCTCCAATTCCGCCCACCAGGCGTCGTAAAAGGCTCGCATTTTTGCGACCTGCTCCGGATGCTGGTCCGCCACGTCGTGCTGCTGGCCCGGATCGGTCTTGATCGCGTACAGTTCTTTGCCGTTGACCAGTCGCCACTGCTGAGACATGACCGCCGTCTGTTTCCACTTGATCGGATCGCGGACGCGCTGCGAATCGGTGACCAGAAAGCGGTCGGGCCAGTCGGCGTCAACGCCGGGGGCCAACAGGGGGCGAATCGAGAAGCCATCGAGTTTTACTCCGTCGGGAAGCCTGGCTCCCGTGATGTCCAGCAGCGTGGGCACGAGGTCGACGGCGTGGCAAAGCGTATCGTTGACGTGCTTTTGGTCCCAGCCTGCCTCCGGCCAGTGGCAGAAAAACGGCACGCGGTGGCCGCCGTCGTACTCGCTGCCCTTCGCGCCGCGCATCCCCGCGTTGAAGACCCGCGCCCCGGTCGCCGTGCCGTTGTCGGTGGTGAAGATGAAAACCGTATTGCGGGCGATCCCCAATTCCCGCAGCAAGTCGCGGGTCTTGCCCACGTTGCGGTCGATATTGGTGATCATGGCGTAAAACGCAGCGATCGGCTTGTCCTGCCCGGCGTACAAGTCCAGATACTCCTGCGGCGCGTGCAACGGACCGTGCGGTGCGTTGGGGGCGATGTACGCCAGGAAGGGCTGCCGCTGCCGGACGCACTGCCGAATGAACCGCCGCGCCTGTTCAAAGAACACGTCCGTGCAGAAGCCGCGGGCGGCAACGACCTGGCCGTTGTGAAAGTAATGGCCGTCGAAGTAGGCGTTGTCCCACAGGTCGGGCGTCTGCCCCACGCCGCCGCCGCCGTGACGGTAGACTTCGGTAAAGCCGCGGTCCTCGGCGCGGTAGGGAAAATTGTCGCCCAGATGCCACTTGCCAAACATGCCGGTCGCGTAGCCGTGGTCCTTCAAGAGTTGTCCCAAGGTGATCTCATTCTCGCGGAGCATCGAGCGTCCGTTGACCGTGTGCCAGACGCCCGTCCGGTCCGTCCAGTGCCCGGTCTGCAGGGCCGCTCGCGTGGGCGAACAGGTCGGGGCGACGTGATAGTCGGTCAATTGCGACGACTCGGCCGCCAGGGCGTCCAAATTCGGCGTCTGGATGACCGGGTTGCCCGTGCAGCCCAGATCGCCGTAGCCCTGGTCGTCGGTGATGACCAGGACGATGTTGGGCTTCTCGGCCGCCTGGACCTGGACGGCGCCGACGAGTGCGACGAGCGCGACGTAGAAAGACAGGGTCAAAGCTCTCATGGCAGGACTACCTCAGTTCTAACCGCCGGTTGGACTGCGAAAACCTGTCGCGTGCTCCGCCGGGCCTTGTTTGCCGACGTCGGCCGCGTCAGGGGGCCGTCGTCACGTCTGTTTGCTCGTCCGCCGCGGCCGGCTTCCGGACGCTCCACGTCCAACGCCGCTCGTCGGTCGCCTGGACCGTGTCGGCCGGGTAGCCCAGTTGCGCGACGAATTGGCGGACTTCGTCCAGCGTGAACGCCGCGCGGAGGGACGCCTCGAACAGCTGACGCTGCGCTTCGTTGGCCGAGTCCGCACAGGCCTGGACGGCCTGCTCGAACGCTTCCTCGCTGTCCGGCCGCAGCCAATCGCGGCAGAACAACAGGCCGCCAGGCCGCAGCACGCGCAGACAGCCCTGCAGAACGGGCAGGGGATCCGCGAACTGGTGCAGCGTGTCGTGGCATGCGACACAGTCGAAGTAGGCGTCGGCAAACAGCATATCCGTGGCGTCCGCCTGGGCCAGTTGGACGCGGTCGATCACACTGGCGATCTCGATGTTCAAGCGGGCCATCTCCAACATGCTCACGGACAGATCGGCCGCCATGATCCGCCCCTCGTAGCCCTGCCGACACAGTTCGACGGGGATTTGCGCCGTGCCCGTGCCCAGATCCAGCAGATCGCCGCCTCCGCCTGCGGCGAGCAGATCGGCCACGAAACCGTGGACGTCCTCCGTGCGGTCCAGCGAGTCGTACTCCATCGCCAATTGGGGCGTCTCGATCAATTCGATTCCAGAAACGCGTGGTCGTGACATAAGTTGCCTCGGAAAGATTGTTTTCGAGTTACTGCGGTCGTCAGCCGGCGATCAGTCTACCTAACTGTTGCTCGAACGCCTCCCGGCCGACGGTGATTTCCAAATCGATCGTCAATGCCCACAGGGGCACGGACTCCAGTTGGTCGATGTTGATTTTGACCAAATCCTTGTGCGTACACAACACGGCTGCCGGGTCGTCCAGTTCCTCCACCCAACGGCACAGCGAGGCGATGTCCGCCCACGTGTACCGGTGGTGGTCCGGAAATTCTCGGAAGCCGATCAGCTGGCATCCAAGGCGGTGCAGCGTATGGCGAAAGCCTGCCGGGTTGCCGATCCCGCAGAAGGCGGCCACCCGCCGGCCTGCCAGTTGACGCGCGTCGCCGCGCACGTCCTCGGCCGACAACAACCCGCTGGGCCGTTGTGCGATTTCCAGCCAAATCGCCCGCGGCGCAAGTCGCCGGACCCGCTCCCGAATCGCCTCCCGCTGCGAATCGTCGATGGCCTCGCTGCGCGACAGAACCACCACATCGGCCCGCTGCAAACCGGAGATCGGCTCGCGCAACATGCCGCGAGGAAAAACACGCTCGTACCCAAACGGCTCCAGGGCGTCCAGCAGCACGATGTCCAAGTCGCGCTGGAGTCGGCGATGCTGGAACGCGTCGTCCAGCACGATCAACTGGGCGCCGTGCTCGCGGATCGCCTGTCCCGCCGCCACGACTCGCCGCGGGTTCTGGACGTGCGGCGTGTCCGGAAGCATGCTGCCCAGTTCCACGGCTTCGTCGTTCGGCATCCCGGCGGCCGCTTTGTAGCCGCGGCTGACGATCGCCGCGGCGACGCCGCGCGACTGGTACCAACGCACCAGCCAAGCGACCAGCGGCGTCTTGCCGGTCCCGCCCAGCGTCAGATTGCCGACGCTCACCACCGGCACGGCAACCCGTTCGACCTTCGCCACTGGCCAGTCATAGCAGGCGTTCCGGGCTGCGACGACCAGTGCGTACAGCCAGGCGGCGACCGCCAGCACCCCGCGCAACAGGCTGGGCAGCCACCCGTGCCGCCGTCCGCTGACCAGTTCTCGAAAACCCGCCGAGTTCACCTGAAAGCTCCATTTCTTTTGGAGTGCGGCGCCCTGTCGCCGCTTTGGAACCGACGCGACGTCGCATCGGGCACTTGGAGTTCCGCCTGTCCAACGGGTCTGGGTCCGCAACGCCGCTGGTGTTCCGCCAAAGCGGCGACAAGGCGCCGCACTCCAGAACGCCGACAGGCCCCGTCACGCCAGACGCGCACAGATCGCCTCGGCCATTTCGCGGGTTCCTACGGCGGTCGGATCGTCGCGGTGCGGTTTCAGGTCGTACGTCACGGACTTGCCTTCGGCGATCACCGCGGCGACGGCCTGCTCCAAACGGTTCGCCGCCTCCACCTCGCCCAGATGACGCAGCATCAACATGCCGGACAAGATCACGGCGGTCGGATTGACCTTGTTCTGCCCCTTGTACTTGGGCGCGCTGCCGTGCGTGGCCTCGAAAACCGCGCCGTTCGGCCCGACGTTCGCGCCGGGCGCGACCCCCAAGCCGCCCACCAGGCCGGCGCCCAGGTCGCTGAGGATGTCGCCGTACAAGTTGGGCAGCACGAGCACGTCGTACAATTCCGGTTTCTGCGTCAGCTGCATGCACATGTTGTCCACAATCCGGTCTTCGAATTCGATGTCCGGATAGTCCTTGGCGACCTGTCGCGAGGTCGCCAGGAACAGGCCGTCGGTGTGCTTCATGATGTTCGCTTTGTGGACCGCGGTGACTTTCTTGCGGCCGTTGGCGCGGGCATAGTCGAACGCGCAGCGGACGATGCGTTCCGTGCCCGGCACACTGATCGGCTTGATGGAAACGCCGGTCAGATTCGCAGGCGTTTTGATCTTGCGGTCCGACGGCAAGCCGTTGATGAACTCGATCAGCCGGGCCGTCTCCTCCTGGCCGGCTTGGAATTCGACGCCCGCGTACAAGTCCTCCGTGTTCTCTCGCACGATGACAAGGTCCACGCCCAGATGCTCGAAGAACGTGCGCACGCCCGGATAGTGCTTGCAGGGACGGATGCAGGCAAACAGCCCCAATTCCTGCCGCAGGAACACGTTGATGCTGCGGAAACCCGTTCCGATCGGAGTCGTGATGGGGGCTTTCAGGGCGCACTTGGTGCGTCGGACACTCTCCAGCACGCCGTCCGGGATGGGGCTCCCCGTACGCTCCATGACGTCGATGCCCGCCTCCTGGACGTCCCAGTCGATGGCGACTCCCGTGGCGTCGATGCAGCGCCGCGCCGCCTCGGCCAATTCCGGTCCCGTTCCGTCACCCGTGATCAGCGTTACTTCGTGGGCCATGCAGATCTTCTCCCTTGGAATTAGGTTTCAGTGTCCCGTGTCCGGAACGTCGGTTTTCGAGCCCCTTCCCTGCGCGATGCACGCACGCTGCGGACATCGCAAGAAGCCGGTGTCTGCGAAAACGCGGGGTCTTTTCCGGCGACCGCTCCTCAGCGGAAAACGTCGCAAGACGCCCCATTATCCTCAGCCCGGCGGCCGGATCAAGACGACGGCCGACATTGGATCAGAATGCCGGGGCCGACGACGGGTGAAGTCCGCCTGAACGGCCTGGCGATCACCCGCGGTCGCGGGCTCGTCGGCCGAGCCGCCCAGACGGTACGTGACCGCTCTCGTACGAACGTCGCAAATTCGGGAAGCAAGAGGGTCACAGAAACTGCGTCGTCACCGCGTGGCCGCAAACCCGCCGGACCGGTCGCTCAGGACGACGGACAAGGCAAACGCTCGTGCCGCCCACACCCTCGCCAGCCGCGCCGTGACCGACTACACTTGGAACCATCACGATCATCACAATCGAGTCGTGCGCAGCGCCGTCCAAACACGCAACCGGTTCCCGAAATGCGCGACCGGCTCCCAAAACGCGCAACCTGTTTCCAACTCCATTTCCACTGGCAGAACCATGAACAGAGTCCCGTTGCACCGAGGCACTGCCGTGACGCCCAGGGCGTCGGCGTCGACGGGCACGCGTGCCGCGCTGGTGGCCATCGCGATCCTGCTCGTTCCTTCGATTTCTGCGGCCGCCGAGCCGATGCCGTTTGCCGCCTTCGCCAGTGGCGGAGCGGAGGTGATCGTGAGCCGCCAAGGCGAGGACTACTTGAAATTCAACGTGATTGCCTGGGGGCCGAAATGGAGTTGGACCGGGCTTCACGGCGAGACGCGGAGCGAAGGAGCAGCCGCGGTCGGCCAGTTGTCGGCCAAAATGGGCGGCACTGGCGTGCCGTTCCGCGTCGGCTTTCGAGCCGAGCGTCCGGCTCCCCGGCAACTGATGTTCCAGTACGAATTGCAGGCCGAGGCAGATACCGACTTGACTTGCGTCGTTGTGGAGCTGACTCCCGGCAAGACGTTTCACGGCCGCGACGTGCTGGTCCGCACGGAAGGGCGTCAGGCGGCAGTACGTTGTCCTTTCGAGCGCCGGGGGCTGGGCAGCCAGGTGGACGCGGTGCGGATGACGGACGCTCGCGGCGGCGTCACGCTCCTGCGTTTCGATCCGCCCTGTGAAATCGGCTCGGACGGCCCGGCCCGCATCGTCTTGGCGAAGGACCGTCTCCGCGGCGGCCGACCGCCGCGATTGGCCATGACGGTCGAACTGCCGGAGACGATCCAGTGGTACCCGAGCGTGGCCGAGATGCCCGACGAGCCCGGCATCGACACGTGGTATGCCTGGACAGCGTCAGGCGCTGGAACTGGAAGCGTGATCGGGATGCAGGACTGGCTCGAACGGCCGGCGGGCAAGCGCGGGCGCATCGTCCGCCGCGAGGGCCAACTGATCTACGACGGCCGGCCGATCAAGCTGTGGGGGCTGAACCTGTGCTACCAAGCGTGCGCACCGGACAAGTCGCTAGCCGAAAAACGGGCCGCGTTCTACGCCCGGTACGGCATCAACGCGGTTCGGCTGCACAAGTACGCGGACGGACCCGGCTGGGCCGGCATTCAGGCGGAGGACAGCTTCGTCGAGTTCGATGCGGAAGGTCTGGCGCGGATGGATTACCAGGTCGCCCAATTCAAACAGGCCGGCATCTACGTCAAATTGTCCGCCCACTTCGGCTCGCAGAAGCTGGGGCCGGGCGACCGACAGTACGTGCCCTACCTGGAAGAGTTCGGCACGCCGCGCGGCCGGGAGGCGCGGATCGAGACGCCCCACAGCGCGGTTCACTACTCGCCCGAACTGCAACAGCTCCAGATCCTGCAGATGGTCAATCTGCTGAAGCACCGCAACCCGCACACCGGGCTGACCTACGCCGAGGATCCGGCGGTCGCCTTCATCGAGATCATCAACGAGCAGAGCATTCTGTTCTATTCGTCGATGGCGCCGCTGAAGGCCAGCGCCACGCTGCGCCGGCAAACGGCCCGGCGATTCTGCGACTGGCTCCGCCAGAAATACGGCAGCCAGGCCAACCTGGAAACGGCCTGGGGCGGCCGGCCGGCGTTCGACTGCTTTGCCAACGAGGGATTCCCGGCCGACGGCGAACAACTGGACAAAGACAACATTCTGCCGCTGGGCAACCCCTGGTTCTGGGATCCGGCGCAGCTGAACGGCTCGCAAGCCTTTCGCAAACAGCGGCTGCTGGACTCGCTCCAATTCCTGTACCAGCTGCAGTGCGAGTTCTACCAGCGCTACGTGCAGGCCGTGCGGGAGGCCGGTTACGAAGGCGAGATCGTCGGTTCCAACTGGCAGGCCGGCCGGGCGTACAGCCACTTTGCCAACCTGCACGCGGACTATCTCGCCGGCACCATCGACCGGCACAACTATTTCGGCGGCGAGCGGGCCGACGCCTCGATGCTGGCTCGCGCCGGGTCGGGCATGCTCAGCAGCGGCCTGCAGCAGGTCGCCGACCGGCCGTTCATGCTGTCGGAGTGGATTCACGTGTTCCCCAACGAGCTGGGCGTGGAAGGTCCCGCGATCCTCGGCGCGTACGGGATGGGACTGCAGGGCTGGGACGTGTCGTTCATGTTCCAGAACCGGGACGACGGCGCCTTCAGCCGCCGGATCGGCCGCGAGCGGTGGGACGTGACCGCGCCGCAGGTGCTGGGCGTCTTTCCCGCCGTGGCCCGTCAGGTCCACCGCGTGGACGTCCGGCAAGCCGACTTGACGGTGACGCGGAACGTTCACGTCCCGTCGTTGTTCGAGGCCCGATTGAGTTTCGACGACACGGTGACCCAGGGCTATGACGACAAGGAGTTGGACAGCCAACAAGTTTCCGCCCGCTCCCTGGCGGTGGCGCGCAGCGTGGTTGCGTTTACCGACCGTTACAGGGACACGCCCGCCTTCGACTTGTCCCCGTACCAGCGGCCGGGGCAACTTGCCTCGGCCCACGGGCAGCTGCACTGGTTCGAACAGACCGATGGCTCGGGCGGCTTCATCACGATGGACACGCCGGGAACCAACGCCGTCGTGGGCTTCGCCGCCGGCCGGACGTGCGAGCTGGGCGCAGCGACGATCGAACCGCAAACCCGTTTCGCTGCCATCTACGTGACCGCGCGGGGACCCCACGAGACCCTGGCCGCGGCGTCGCAGTTGCTGGTAGTCGCCATGGCGCGAGCCCGCAATACGGGCATGAAGTTCTCGCCGGACGGCAAGCGGCTGCTGGCGGCCGGAGAAGGGCCCCTGCTGATGGAGCCCGTGAAAGCGGCCGTGACGCTCCGCCGCCGCGGTCCGGCGCGGGTGCTCGTGCTCGACCAGGAGGGGGCACCGACGGAACGAACGCTGCCCGTTGCGGACGGCCGGTTCGTCCTCGACGGCGCCGCGGACCAAACGCCGTACTACCTGGTGGTTTTCGACTGACCCGCGCCTTGCTCCCAACGCACCGTCAATTGCTCAGCCGGTCGATCAGGTAATCGGCGGCGCTCTTGTACTGGGGATGCGGCTGTCCCGGATGGACCAGAACCACGTCGATGTCCAGGGCTTTCAGCCGTTCCGCCAGCTTGAGGCCCATGATGCCCGAGTGCGTGGGGTCTTTGGGCGATGCGCCCACGACCGGGACTTCGCCGCCATAGAACATGGCGATCGGCGGATCGTCTTTGGAGACGTGCTCGATGGGCGAGTACTCCTTGATCCACGGCAGGACCTTTTCGCGGTTGTCGATCAGGCTCTGAAAACCGGCCAGACCAAAAGCGTGAGCGCCGTAGCCGTAGTTGGGCATCCACTGGCGCAATTCCTTGGGATCGAGCGACACTTGGGCCCCGTTGACGGCGGCGCAGTACAGTCGCGACGATTCGCGGGCTACGGGGTCGTCGCTCTTGGGCTCAGCCAGATCGTCGTGAAAGGCCAGCCACAGCGAGCTGCACGCGCCGGCCGAACCTCCGGTGGCGCCGATCCGTTTCTTGTCCAGGTTCCACTCGGCCGCCTTGGAGCGGATGAACTGCAACGCCCGGGCGGCGTCGTGCAGCGAAACCTTCACCGGCGGCTCGACTTTCTCTTCGACGCCATTCTTGACGTAGCGGTAGTTGATCGCCACGACCGAAATGCCCTTGTCGAGATAGGCCTTCGGATTCGTCTTCTTGTCGCCACCCTGCCAGCCGCCGCCATGGATGTAAAACACGACCGGCGTCGGCTTGTCGGACTTCGCCTGGTAGAAATCGAGCACCTGGCGCGGATGGGTCCCGTAGGGCACGTTCAGAAGTTGCTTGGGCTCATCGGCAACGCTCAGCTGCGCGACGAACAGCAGGACCAGAAAGGACACGACTCGCTTCATGATGTCAGCTCCTCGAAAGGATTCGGGCAGTTTGCCAAAGCCGCCTGGGCCTTGACCCAATAGCGCAGACCATTCTACCCGCTCCGCGGCGGGAATCCACCGGGCGCGAGCCTGCCCGCCGACGAACGCGCGCCCGGCGGCACCGAGTTCACCCCGTCGCAACGGAGGTTGAAACAAGCTCCCGTTTCGGCGAGACTTGGCGGCAAGACAACATATTCGCCAAGTCGCAGGCTGGAGTCCGCAACGACTTTGCGATAGCACCCACCTCGCTGCTCGCCAGCGTGGAGCGGTGTTCAACACCAGAGCTGTCCACAAAGAAATCGGTCGCCTCGCCACCACGCTGCTCGCCAGCGTGGAGCGGTGTTCAACACCAGAGCTGTCCACGAAGAAATCGGTCGCCTCGCCACCACGCTGCTCGCCAGCGTGGAGCGGTGTTCAACACCAGAGCCGTCCACGAAGAAATCGGTCGCCTCGCCACCACGCTGGCCAGTGAGCGTGGTGGCCAAAATCCGGGAAGTCATTTCGGCCACCGTTGCCAGCTGCCAACACAACGGCGAACGCCGAGTGTTTTGCCGCAATTGAGCTTACTCTACGGCCACCGTCTCGACCACGGACTGCCCCGGTCCGTTGCAGGCGAACACGAATTCGTTGTTCTGGCAGTCGACTTGAACGCCGCCGCCTTCGCGAATCGCGCCCTTGAGCAACTCGGTGGCCAACGGATTCTGAATCCGCTGTTGGATCACGCGCCGCAGCGGCCGCGCTCCGTAGGTCGGATCGAAGCCCGCCGCCGCCAGCAGGTTCCGCGCCGGCTCCGTGACAGTCAGCGAGATGCCTTGCTGTTCCAATTTTTTGCAGAGCAGTTCCAGTTGCAGGTCGACAATCTTGCGGATCTCGCGGCGGTCCAGCGGGTGGAAGATAATCGTCTCGTCGATCCGGTTCAGGAACTCCGGCAAGAACTGGGCGCGGACGGCCTCCATGACGGCGTTGCGAATCTCCTCTTCATCGCCGCCCTCCTGCGAGATCTGCTGGATCAGCTGGCTGCCGATGTTGCTTGTCATGACCACGATCGTGTTGGCAAAGTTGACGGTGTGGCCTTGATTGTCGCTCAATCGGCCGTCGTCCAGCACCTGCAGCAGGATATTGAATACGTCGTGGTGGGCCTTTTCCATCTCGTCCAGCAGCACGACGCAGTAGGGCCGTCGGCGGACGGCTTCGGTCAGCTTGCCGCCTTCCTCGTAGCCGATATAACCCGGCGGGGCGCCGATCAGGCGGCTGACCGTGTGACGTTCCATGAATTCGCTCATGTCCAGCCGAACCATCGCGTTTTCGTCGTCGAACAGCACTTCGGCCAGCGCCTTACAGAGTTCGGTCTTGCCGACGCCGGTCGGACCCAGGAACAGGAACGAGCCGATCGGTCGTTGCGGGTCGCCCAGCCCGCTGCGGCTGCGTCGGACGGCGTTCGAGACCGCCTCGACGGCCTCGTGCTGGCCGACCAAACGCTGGTGAATGCGGTCCTCCATCACCAGCAGCTTGGCGCGTTCGGTCTCCATCATACGGCTGACCGGGACGCCGGTCCAAACGCTGACGACTTCGGCGATCTCTTCTTCGGTGACTTCCTGGCGCAGCAGCCGGCGTTGGGACACCTGTTTGACTTCGCCCTCCTCCTCGGCGGCCTCGATGCGTTGCCGCAGCTGACGGCGGTTGACGTCCAACTCGTACAGTTTCTGGTAATCGCCTTCGCTGACCGGCACGCCGGCCGTTTGCTTTTCCTTGATGGCCGCATCCAGCTGCGAGAAAGCCAGTTCGGCCTGGGCGGCCTCCTGGCGGATCTTCTGGACGTCGCCCAAGCCCAGCTTTTCCGCCTCCCACTGCTCGCGCAGACTGGTTTCCTTGCGTTTGAGCTGTTCGATCTCCTCCTCAATTTCCGTCAGCCGATCCTGGGCCGTGTCCTCCGTCTCCTCGGACAGCTGCCGTGCGGCCAGCTGCAACTGCCGCAGCCGGCGCTGGACCTCGTCGATCGCCGTGGGGACGCTTTCCAATTCCATCGCCAGCCGGCTGGCGGCTTCGTCCACCAGGTCGATGGCCTTGTCGGGCAGGAACCGGTCGCTAATGTAGCGGTGGGACAGCTCGGCGGCCGCGACCAGCGCCGAGTCCTTGATCTTGACGCCGTGGTGCGTTTCGTACCGCGGCTTCAGGCCGCGGAGGATGGCGATCGTGTCCTCAACCGTCGGCTCGCCGATGTACACCGGTTGGAAGCGACGTTCCAAGGCGGCGTCCTTCTCGATGTACTGGCGATACTCGTCCAGCGTCGTGGCCCCGATGCAGCGCAGCTCGCCGCGGGCCAGCGCCGGCTTCAGCAGATTCGCCGCGTCTGTGCCGCCCTCGGCACGGCCCGCCCCGACGACCGTGTGCAGTTCGTCGATGAACATGATTACGTTGCCGCCCGCGTCCTGAACCTCGCGCAGCACGGCCTTCAGCCGGTCCTCGAATTCGCCGCGGAACTTGGTGCCGGCGATCATGGCGCCCATGTCCAGCGCGACGACGCGTTTGTTCTTCAGACTCTGCGGCACGTCGCCCTGGACGATCCGCAGCGCCAAGCCTTCCGCGATCGCGGTCTTGCCCACCCCGGGCTCGCCGATCAGGACAGGATTGTTCTTGGTGCGGCGGGACAGGACCTGGATCACGCGTCGGATCTCGTTGTCGCGGCCGATCACTGGATCCAGCTTGCCTTGGCCGGCGCGCTCCACGAGGTCGATGCCATACCGCTGCAACGCCTGGAACTTGTCCTCGGGATTTTGATCTGTTACTCGGCTGCTGCCGCGGACCGTCCGCAGGGCGGCCAGGACATCGGCTTCACGCACGCCGTTGATTTGCAGCAGGTTTTGGGCCTTGCAGGGCGTCTTGGTCAGCGCCAGCAGCAGGTGCTCGGTGGACACAAAGTCGTCCTTCATGGCCTCGGCTTCGCGGAGGGAGGCCGGCAGGACTTGTTGCAGAGCCTGATTCGGCTGGGGCGCGGCGCCGCCGGTGACCTTGGGCAGACGCGCCAGTTCGGACTCCAGCAATCCTGTCAGCTGCCCCGCGTTGACGCCGATCTTGTCGAGGATCGGCTTGACGACGCCGTCGCGCTGAGCGACCAGGGTGAACAGCAGGTGCAGCGAGTCCAACTCTGGATGCGCGCGTTCCTGAGCCAGATTTTGCGCCTCGGCCACCGCTTCCTGGGCCTTGACGGTCAATTTGTCGAAACGGAAGTTCATGGGATTCACTCGGTGTTCTGGTTGCGTAGTTCGGATTCGTTTCACCGCGACCCAACGGGAGCGCGAAGCGCGGGGGGACCGTACTGCGTTCCCCTTGGCTCGCAGTCACACCGGTTGCGGGCGCACGCCGCGAAAGAAACAGGGCGAGACCACGACCGAGCCCCTGACGGCAACTCGGCAGGGGGCTCGCCCTCCCGCTGCGCGCTGCGTGGTTGCGACGACCGTTATTCCTTCACTTCGAACTCTGCGTCGATCGCGTCGTCCTGGGCTCCGCCGGGCGGCTTTTCCGCGCCGCCCGCGTCCGCCCCGCCGGCCGTCTGCTTCTGGTACAGCATTTTACTGAACGCGTGCGAAGCCTGCTCCAGATCGCTGACGGCGGACTTGATCGCGGCCACGTCCTCGCCTTTGGACACCGAGCGGACTTTCTCGATGGCTTTCTCCAACGGCTCCCGGTCTTTGCCGCCGATCTTGTCCGCGTGCTCCTTGATCAGCTTTTCCAGCTGGTAACACATCTGATCGGCGTGGTTGCGGGCCTCGACTAAGTCGAACTTGCGGCGGTCTTCTTCCGCGTGCTCCTCCGCGGCCTTGCGGATGCGTTCGATCTCCGCCTCCGACAGGCCCGACGATTGCTCGATGCGAACCGAAGCCTCCTTGCCAGTGCCCAGGTCCCGCGCCCCCACGTTCAGAATGCCGTTTTGGTCGATATCGAACTTGACCTCGATCTGCGGCACGCCTCGCGGCGCCGGCGGGATGCCTTCCAAGTTGAACTCGCCCAGCAAGCGGTTGTCGGCGGCCATCTTGCGTTCGCCCTGGTAGACCTTGACCGTCACCGCCGTCTGGCTGTCCGCGGCCGTGCTGAACACCTGTTTCTTTTCCGTCGGAATCGTCGTGTTGCGTTCCACCAGCGGAGTCATCACACCGCCCTCGGTCTCGATGCCCAACGTCAGGGGCGTGACGTCCAGCAGCAGCACGTCCCGGCGGTCGCCGGCCAGCACGCTGCCTTGAATCGCCGCGCCGACCGCCACCACCTCGTCCGGATTGACGCCCTTGTGCGGTTCCTTGCCGAAAACTTCGCGGACCATCGCCTGGACCTTGGGCACGCGCGTCGAGCCGCCGACCAACACGACCTCGTCAATATCGCGCGGGGTGAACTTGGCGTCCTTCAGAGCCCGATTGACCGGGCCCCGGCAACGTTCGATCAGGTCGTCGATGAGTTCCTCGAACTTCGACCGAGTGATGCTGATCTGCAGGTGCTTGGGTCCCGACGCATCCGCCGTGATAAAGGGCAGATTGATGTCCGTCTGCGGCACGCTGCTGAGTTCCTTCTTCGCTTTCTCGCACGCCTCCAGCAGACGCTGCAGGGCCATGACGTCCTTGCGCAGATCGATGCCGTTTTCACGCTGGAACACGTCCGCCACATGGTTGATCAAGCGCTGGTCAAAGTCGTCGCCGCCCAGATGCGTATCGCCGCTGGTGCTGACCACCTCGAACACCTTGTGGCCCTCTTCCTCGTCGACACGAAGCACGGAAACGTCGAACGTGCCGCCGCCGAGATCGAACACGACGATTTTTTCACTGCCCTTCTTGTCCAGACCGTAGGCCATCGCCGCGGCGGTCGGTTCGTTGATGATCCGAGCCACTTCCAAGCCAGCGATCTGCCCAGCGTCTTTGGTCGCCTGACGTTGCGCGTCGTTAAAGTAGGCCGGGACCGTGATGACCGCTTTGTTGACCTTGTGCCCCAAATAGGACTCGGCGGCCTCCTTCAGCTTGCGCAGCGTCTTGGCCGAAATCTCCTGCGGCGTGTGTGCCTTGCCGTCGATTTCCACCTGCACGTAATCAGTCGCTTTTCCGACGATCTTGTAGGGAACGATCTTCTCTTCGGCTTCCACCTCGTTGTGCCGCCGCCCCATGAACCGCTTGATCGAATACACGGTGCGGTGCGGATTTGTTACCGCCTGGCGACGCGCCGGTTCGCCGACCAGCGTCTCGCCGCGATCCGTAAACGCCACCACGCTGGGCGTCAGACGGTTGCCTTCCGCATTGGGGATCACTTTGACTTCCGAACCCTCCATGAGGGCTACCACGGAGTTGGTGGTGCCCAGATCGATCCCAATGATTTTTTCGCCTTGAGCCATGAAAGATGCTCCTTTCTCCCCGTATCGAACACTCGATTCACGATCGTGCCGCTTTGGCCGCGTCACGGTAGTTGTGCATTTCTCGACAGGCCCTTAATCACAGAACTTGCCGCACAAACCTGGAAGCAAAGTTCGTGCCATGCATTGAGTAAAGGCGCGCAAGACGTTGTTAAACAGAGGCTTACGCAGTTTTCTGAATTCTCAACCCGACTGCAAACCCCCAGCATTCCTGGCGTGTCTGCCATTTTGGCACCTGTCGCCAGACGCCCAGCAGCCGCGAAGGCCTATTCGAACCCCAGACGTCTACGGTCTGCGTTGGACAACCGGTGACCGAGCCTCGGCCCGCCACGGGCGTCCAAGGCGGCGGACGACGGCCCAGACAAGGCCAGTTTCCGCCTGCGGCAGCTTTCCCAAGCAGTGGAGGATCGTTATTATCGTGCCCAAACTGCTTCGACTGCGAGGTGAGGACGAACCACTCAAACGCCGATCTGATGGGGGATCGCTCGACGATGCAGAAACGCACATCCGAGAAGAAGACGGATTCGCAGGCGACCGCAAACCTGCTGCGGCGCAAGGTCGACAAGCTCGGTCGGGACTTGGTCAAACAACTGCACGAATACGCCCAGTGCAGCGAGAAACTGACTCGGCTGCGGCATGAACAAGGCGGACCGCTGTACGACCTGGAGAGCGAACCGCGCGTGGTGCAGCAGGCCTTGGAGTCGCACCGGGGCCGGCTGCCGGAACGGACAGTGCGGGCCATCCTGCGGGAGCTTCTGAGCGGCGTCCGCTCGCTGATCAAGCCGGTGCGAGTCGCCTACCTGGGCCCGACGTACAGCTACAGCCACTTGGCGGCTATCGAGCGGTTTGGCAACGGCGCCGAACTGGTCCCGGTGGCGACGATCGCGACCGTGTTCGAGGAACTCAGCCGCAAACACGTCGATTTCGGCATCGTCCCCATCGAAAACTCGACCGACGGCCGCATCGTCGATACGCTGGGGATGTTCACCCGCTTGCCGGCCAGAATCTGCGGCGAAGTCCAGTTGCGGATCCATCATTACCTGCTGGGCCGCTGTGAACGGAGCGAAGTCAAGGAGGTGTACAGCAAGCCGCAGGCCCTGTCGCAGTGCCGCGACTGGCTGGCCAGACACCTGCCGCTGGCGCGGACCATCGAGATGACCAGCACGGCGGCCGCGGCGCAACTGGCGGCAGAGAAACCGGGGGCGGCGGCAATCGCCAGTTTGCAGGCGGCGACAAACTATGGGTTGAATACGATCGCCGAGCGAATTGAGGATAACAAGAACAATCTCACGCGGTTCGCTGTCATCAGCGATCACGACGGCCGGCGGACCGGGCGGGACAAGACGGCGCTGATGTTCGAGATCGCCCACGTACCCGGCTCCTTGGCGGACGCCACGGCGATCTTCAAACGCAACCGGCTCAATCTGACCTGGATCGAGTCCTTTCCGATGCTGAACACCGAGAGCGAGTACCTGTTCTTCGTCGAACTGGAAGGGCACTACGAAGACTCGAAAGTCAAACGCGCGTTAGAAGCCCTGCGGCGAAAAACGAAACGCCTGGAAGTCCTGGGGGCCTACACGCGGACGGAGCCGGTCGAGTCGCCGTGAGGCCGCGGTCGGCGACGCGGAACGAAACGGCGGTTCACGCCGGGCGCGCCTTCGCGGAACGGGCGACCACGGCGGAGCGAAAGGGGCAGCACGCTTCGTCACCCTAGCCGTCACACTCCGAGGTCACCGTAGCCGTCACACTCCGAGGCGGTGACTTTTTCGGTTCAGCACTTCCAGGAATAAGATAACTGCTATACAACTACCGCCAACAAGGGTGATTCGTTGTAAGAGGCGCGGAAGTCAGAAGCTTGGTCATGGATGGGTTCCTTCTTGAGCGAGGCCAGCAGGATCTGCCGTCGCCAGTCGAAGTGGCCGCTGGATGTTCGGAGGAATCGGCAACTGCCGGCAAGCCGCGTCTGCGGATTCCGCACCGGGACCAAGTGGAAAGGGATTGAGTGAGCTTCGCTGGATCAACTGTTGGAGCCCGACCATCAAGCTCGCGTGGTATGGACAGCGGTCTGCGGTTTGGATCGGAGCGCCTGGTTGGGTGAAATCACCAGCCCCGTCGCTTCCCAACTCAAGCAGGCGTCTTCTTCAGCCGGGCTCGGGATGCCTGAGCCGCTGTTTCAACAGAAAACGGAATCGACCCTCTTTATCGATTTCATCGATCCAGGGTTACTTGGCCTGCGTCGCCGCCTGATATCGCTGCAGCGCTGCCGTCAGATCATTTCGCAGCCGGATTGCGTGCTGCAGACTCACGGGAAAACTGAACGACCGCCAGCTTTCGTGCGGCTCCGGCCGAAAAGTGAGAAAGACGACCGGGGCCGTAGCGGTTTGCTCGGGATCCGTCAATGTGGCTGCTTCCACCCCCAACAACTCGACGATCGGCAAAGTGCCGTGATCGTTTCTCATCTCCATCATGTTCTCCTTGCCTCGCTGTGTCACCGCTCGCAGCATCGCTGCCGCCACGGTTGTTAGACGTTCAATGCCATTCGAAGTTCACGTCGGTGCAGCAACGAATCCGCGAGGATGCACGTCGAATGCCAATCCATGAAAACGATCGGCACGAGATGCCGGGATGGGTAACGCATAAGAGCCAAATGCTGTAGAAAACGGGGGTTACGAAGACGCCTGGCCGCCGCAGACGCGGCGCAACTGCTATTCGCATCAGACTGTCTGCTGTCTGAGATCGCCGCACGCATGGCAGAGATTGTCTGTCTTTTGAGCATTCTTGGCAGGCGGCAGCCATGACATCGCCGAGTCGCCGTCGGGTCGCCAGCGAGGTCTACGGCGCAGCGCGACTGCAACCAAGACGACGTCCGACGTGCGCGTGCTTCCAGATCGGTGGGCGCGAACGACGTTGAAGCCAAGGAGACGCTCAGCAAGAAGGACTCCCGAAGGCGAATCCAAGTTCAAATTTTGGATTTCGAGGCTTCTGCTTGGTTGCCGACGTGAGCCCGCGTTAAGATAGGCTCTAGAGAATGGGCTTTGTCGGAACAACTCAGAACGGCGGCGCACTGCGATCGCCAAGGAGTGTGCGAAAGATGACCTTGATCTTGCTTGCCAATCGGCTGGATCTTGCCAAGACACTTCTGTTCCTTGGACTGGCCTCGCTGGCGGCAACGCCGACTTGGGCCGAATCGCTCACCGTGCACGTCGCGCCCGGCGGTGATGACTCCTGGTCCGGCCGGTTCGCCGAGCCGAATCCGGCGGGCAGCGACGGGCCGTTTGCTTCCCTGGATCGAGCCCAACGGGCTGTGCGGGAGTGGCGCACGGGAGGCGGGCCGCGCGGACCGGTGACGGTATTGATTCGCGGCGTCCATCGGTTGCCGGCGCCGTTCGTCCTGACCCCGGAAGACTCGGGAACGAAAGACGCGCCGGTGACCTACGCGGCCGCGCCGGGCGAACAGCCGGTGCTGTCCGGCGGCCGGCGCATTACCGGCTGGCGTCAGGGTCCCGCCGAGATTTGGACGGCCGAGGTGCCGGAGGCCAAGTCCGGCCGCTGGTGTTTTCGCCAGCTGTTCGTCAACGGCCGCCGGGCGCGGCGGGCACGTAGTCCGAACGACGGCTACTTTCGCGTCGTCGGCCTGGTGGACCCGAAGCCGGACGCGCCGTGGAACAAAGGCGTGGACCGATTCCGCTTTCGAGCCTCTGACATCGACGCCTATCACGACCTGAACCACGTCGAGGTGGTCGTATTTCACTCGTGGAACACGTCGCGAGTGCGCATCGCCTCGGTCGACAAGGCGCAGGCGATCGTCTCGTTCACCGGGCCGACGATCTTTCGGCCGCTGGCCTGGGACCCGGAGCAACGCTACTACGTCGAGAATGCGCGGGAACTGTTGGACTCGCCCGGCGAATGGTACCTGGACCGGGAAACGGGCGTGCTGTCGTACTGGCCGCTGGCCGGCGAGGATTTGCGGACGGCCGAGGTCGTCGCGCCGGTGCTCACGGAACTGGTCCGTCTGGACGGCGATCCCGATGCGGGCCGGTTCGTCGATCATGTGCGGCTGGTCGGCCTGTCGTTGCAACATGCCGACTGGACGCTGTCCGAGCAAGGCTACGGCGACCCGCAAGCGGCGGTGACGGTGCCCGCCGTGGTGTCGGCCAAGGGGGCCAGGTTCTGCGCCCTCGAACAGTGCGAGATCGCCCACGTCGGCACGTACGGCGTCTGGTTCAGCCGCGGCTGCAAGGAGAACCGGATTGTGCAGAACCACCTGTACGATCTGGGCGCCGGTGGCGTGCGGATCGGGGAGCCGGCGATGGCCGCCAGCGACGTTGCCGAGTCGAGCAACAACCTGATTTCCAACAACTATCTCCACGACGGTGGCTGCGTCTACGCCGGCGCGGTCGGCGTGTGGCTGGCTCAGAGCAGCCACAACGAGATCTCGCACAACGAGATTCACAGCTTCGACTATTCCGGCATATCGCTCGGCTGGAACTGGGGCTTTCAGCCAAACCGCACGCACCACAACCGCATCGAGCACAACCACGTCCACCACGTGGTCCGCGGCGTGCTCAGCGACGCAGGCGGGATCTATATGCTGGGCATCCAGACGGGCACCGTGGTCCGTCACAATATCTTCCACGACGTGTTTCCGTACGCGGGCAAACCGGCGATGGCTTGGGGGATCTACTTCGACTCCGGGGCCAGCGGACTGCTGGTGGAAAACAATCTCGTGTACCACACGCTGACCGGCGGGCTCATGAACACGGGGATGACCGGAAACGTCATCCGCAACAACGTCTTTGCCCTGAGCGGTCAAGAGGCCGTCTGGCGCTACAACTGGACCAAGGAGCCGCCCAGCGTAGTCGAACGCAACATCTTCTACCTGACGCAAGGCGAACTGTTCCACGAAGACGGCGGGGCCAGCGATTTCCGCACCCGCTGGGACGACAACCTGTACTGGCGCGCCGATGGCGAGCCGCTTCTCTTCTACGGCGAGCCGTTCCAGGCTTGGCAGGCCAAGGGAGTGGACCAACATTCGCTGGTCGCGGACCCGCAGTTTGTCGATCCCGCCCGGTTCGATTTCCGCGTCAAGCCCGAATCGCCTGCGATCCAGCTGGGTTTCCAGCCCATCGACACGAGCCAGAACGGGCTGTTTGGACCGCCGGAATGGGTGGCGTTGCCCAAGCAGGCGACGTTCCCCGCTAGCGTGCTGCCGCCTCCGCCACAGCCGATTTCGGTGGACGACGGTTTCGAGCAGACGTCGGCGGGCGAGCGTCCGGCGTTGGCCCAGGTGCATGAGGAGAACCGCGGCGACGGGATCCGCGTCACCGACGAGCTGGCGGCGGCCGGCAAGCACTGCCTGAAGTTCACGGACGCGGCCGGCCTGGAGCACGTCTTCAACCCGCACTTGTTCTACACGCCCGGCTTCCGACAGGGACAGGCCGTGTTGAGCTTCGACGTGCGGCTGGAACCCGGCGCTGTATTGGGCCACGAATGGCGCGACTCGGCGCGGCCCTATCGGGTCGGCCCGTCGCTCCGGATTGACTCGGGCAAGCTGTCGGTGGGCGGCAAGCCGCTGACGGACATCCCGACCGAAACTTGGGTCCACGTGGAAATCACCTGCGGTCTGGGCCGGCAGGCATCGGGAGCTTGGGATCTGGTGCTGACGCTTCCGGGTCAGCCACCCCAGGCGTTCCGGTCCCTTGCCTGCGGCCACCCGGAGTTCAACCGCGTGGCATGGCTTGGGCTGGTCAGTTTGGCCTCCGCCAAGACCGTGTGGTACGTCGACAACCTGGAATTGTCGCTGCGGGAGTCCCCTTGTGCGCGCTGAGCGGGAACCGTCCCCGGCCGGTGCATCGCGGCATCCAGCGCGGACAGCCGCCCGCTTCGGCCAGTGACCAGCGGCGGGCTGGCTGGAAGAGGAAGTTGTTTCGTGAGCGTTGCCAGAAGCAGAATGTCCCCGCGAACCGCCAATCACCACAGGGCAGCTTTTGTGCGGGCCTCGCCAGCGATTACGGTGGCGGGGCGGAGAGGTCGGCACAGACCAGCGCCTTGTCGTTTCGTGCAAACACGTGCCGGTAGGCAAAGGCCGGATGCGACCAGGTGACTCCGTCGCGACGGCGCAGCTGGTCCGTGGTGGGCTCGATCAGCTTGGCGCGGCTGAGTTCCCGAAAGCCTTCGGGCGTCAGCCGGGCGATGATCAGCTCGCCGCGTTCGTTGAACAGCCAGGTCTGCTCCCCGTGGCGGATCAGGTGGATCGTGGCGAAACGGTTGGGCGGAACGGCCGTCCGGTCTTCCCAGACGTGTTCGCCCGTGGCCAGGCGCAGACAGCGCAAGACCCCGCCGCTGTCCACGCCGTAGACGTGTTCGTCCTGGATCACCGGCGTGGAGATCAGGCAGTGCAAGGCCTTGCCGTCCGCCAGATTCTCTTTGCGGCGATGCCAGCGCTTCTCGACTCCGGGTTCCGTTTGCGAGAGCTGCAACAGCAGGGTCCCCTGGTGGGCTTCGGAGAACAGCAGCAGGTCGCGATGCAGCACCGGCGTGGCGATGGCAATGGGCCACTTTTCCCACGGGAACGGGTATTCCCAGATCCGGCGGCCGCTGGCAGGGTCCAGGCCGACGATTCGCTCGCCGGTCCAGCACACGGCCACTCGTCCGGCGGCTTGGGCGCTGACGACGGGGGTGGAATAGGACGCGACGTCCGGGAGGGCCCGCCACCGTTCCTTGCCGGTGACCTTGTCGAACGCACAGACGCAGGCGTCGTCGGCTCCGGCGAATTGGACGATGAGCAGATCGTCCTCGACGAGCGGCGAGGCCGCGATGCCCCAGGTGGGAATCCGGGCCCGGTACGCTTCTCGCAGATCGTGGCTCCACAAGACCTGTCCCGTGGCCGCCTCGAAGCAGAACAGGTGTCCGGCGGTTCCCAAGCTGTAGGCGCGGCCCGAATCGACGAGCACCGAGGCTCGCGGTCCGGCTTGATAGCCGATGCCGCCGTACTTGCAGTCGTAGCGGTAGGTCCAGAGTGTCGCGCCGGTTTTCCAGTCCAGGCAATGAACGCGCTCCATTTCCCCCGGATCGGTCAGCCGATCGGTCACGTACACTCGGCCATCGGCCACGGTCGGACCGCTGTAGCCGCTGGCGACCGGCACGCGCCACTTGACGGCGATTTCCGGGGCCGGGAAGCGTGCGACGATCCCCGTCTCTCGCCACACCCCGTCACGCTGAGGGCCGCGCCACTGCGGCCAGTCGTCGGCCTGTGCAAATTCGGCGAGCAGAACCAGCATCCAGACGGCAGGGCAGCGGAGTCGATTGATCATGGTCTTCACTCCTGGGAACGGAACCCAACTTGCGTTGGCCGCATTGTCGCGACGCTCGCCGGGACCGCAAGTGGGTTTCCACCGTCTGCCGCCCGGCGCGGAAATCGGCCCCTGGGGGCGTATCGGCGGGGAGGGGCGATTGTCACAATGGGAAGCAGGACTCGCTTTCCCAGGCGGCGACGCCCAGGTGCTGCCGCGGGGTTGCCCGGACGTGCCGCTGACACTGACAAACGGAGGCCTCGATGAACCGTCTTTGCCTGACTTGGCCGTTGCTGGCCGCCTGTCTCGCGTGGCTGGCGGACGCGCCGCGATCCGCCGCAGACGCGCCGCGCAGGCCGAACCTGGTGTACATCCTCTGCGACGACCTGGGCTACGGGGACGTCGGGTGCCTGAATCCGGGCGGCAAGATTGCCACGCCGAACGTGGATCGGCTGGCCGCGGCGGGCATGACGTTTACCGACGCGCATTCGGGGTCCAGCGTCTGTTCGCCGACGCGCTACGGCATCCTCACGGGCCGCTACAGTTGGCGGTCCCGCTTGAAGCACGGCGTGCTGGGGGGCCTCAGTCCGCGGCTGATCGAGCAGGACCGGCTGACGGTCGCGGCATTTCTTCGGCAGCAGGGCTACCACACGGCGGCGATCGGCAAATGGCACTTGGGCATGGATTGGGTCAAACGCCAAGGCCGCGACGTGGCGGAATTGAACATCGAATCCGCCCAGCAAGTGCGGAACGTCGACTTTTCCCAACCCATTCTGAACGGTCCGAACAGCGTCGGATTCGACTACTACTTCGGCATCAGTGCGTCGCTGGACATGGTTCCGTACACGTTCATCGAGAACGATCGCGTCACGTCGCTGCCGACGGAGGACGGCGACTTTGAGATGATGCCCGGCAAACCGGGCCGCACGCGGCATGGGCCGCGCGCACCGGACTTCGACGCCGTGGACGTGCTGCCGCGATTGACGGAGAAAGCCGTGGAGTACCTTTCCCAGCGGGCGGCAAGCGCCCGGCAAGGCCAGCCGTTCTTCCTGTATCTGCCGCTGAACTCGCCGCACACGCCGACGCTGCCGGCCCCATCGTGGCAGGGCAAGAGCGGCCTGAACGCCTACGGCGACTTCGTGCTGCAGACCGACGCCAGCGTGGGCCGCGTGCTGGAGACGCTCGACCAGCACGGCTTGACAGATAATACGCTGGTCATCTTCACCAGCGATAACGGATGTTCGCCACAGGCCGATTTCGCGGCGCTGGGCCAAGGCGGCCATCATCCCAGCTACCGCTTCCGCGGCCACAAAGCCGATATCTTCGAAGGCGGCCATCGGATTCCGTTCCTGGTCCGCTGGCCCGGCAAAGTCCGGCCCGGCACGACGTGCGGCCAAGCGATCTGCCTGACCGACCTGCTGGCCACGTGCGCCGACATCCTGGACGTTCCGCTGCCGGGCGACGCCGGCGAGGACAGCGTGAGCATCCTGCCCGCGCTGCTGGATGCGGCCCAGGGGTCGCTCCGCGAAGCGGTCGTCCACCATTCGATCAACGGCTCGTTCGCGATCCGCCAAGGCCCTTGGAAGCTCGCGCTCTGTCCCGGTTCCGGCGGGTGGAGCGCTCCGCGTCCCGGCAGCCCCGCCGAACGCGGCCTTCCGCCGCTGCAACTGTACAACCTGGAGACCGACGTCGGCGAGACGACCAACGTCCAGGCCCAGCACCCGGAGATCGTCCAACGCTTGACCGCACTTCTGGAAAAGTACGTCGCCACGGGCCGCAGCACGCCGGGCCCCCAGCAGCCCAACACCACGCCGGTCGAGATCCGGAAAGCGAGCGGTGCGAGAAAGCCGAGTCGTCCACCATCCGGTCCTTCACTCCGGAAAACCTGACCGATCTCTTTCGTCGTAAACATAACGACGGAACGGGAGCCGTGATCATCACGCGAAACGCCTGGCGGGATTCGGATGGCGATGTGTGAACGGGCTCCTGACGTGGAATTGCCAACCTTGGGCCCATCCGCATAGAATGCAGCCGGTCCACGCTGCCTGAGCCCGGTCGCGCATCGCCTCTGGCCGGACAGCCGTGCGGCGTGGGCGCGCAGGACGGTTCTGGGGGAACTTGAGGAGCCTCAATCGCAGCGTCTTTCGGCCAGTTGCCCTCGCGCAAAAGGTGGCAGCGAGACGCTTGGCGCAGGCTGCGGTCAACTGTTCTGTATCCCGGCGGGCTGTTGATTTCGAGCGGGCGGTGCGGGCACAGCGGAGAAAGGACGAACGATGCGATCGACGAAGTTGTTGCAGCACGGGCAGCCGGTCTTTTCCAGCCGGCTTCGTGGCTGGTGCTTTTGCGTTCTGGCCATCGCCGCGGCCGCGCTGGCAGACGGCGTTTGCGCCGCAGCGGCTGGCTGGAAAGCGGGTGTCGCCAAGGCGGTCATCACGCCGGAGAAATCGGTGTGGCTGGCCGGTTACGGGAGCAAGCGTGAGCCGGACGGCAAGCTGCACGATTTGTGGATGAAGGCCCTGGCCCTGGAAGAGGCCGAGGGACGCCGCGTCGTGCTGATCACCAGCGACTGGGAAGGCGTGCCGCGGTCGATGAGCGACCGCGTGTTCGAGCAGTTGGAGAAGCAGTACAAGCTGGCGCGGCAAGACGTGATGTTGACCTTTTCGCACAACCACTGCGGCCCGCGGTTGGGCGACGACCTGGTGGACTACTATCCCGTCGATGAAGAACAGGTCCGGCTGGTGAACGAGTACACGGACTTGATGGTCGCCAGGACTGTCGCGTTGGTGGGCGAGGCGCTGGCGCACCTGGCGCCCGCCGCGCTGCAAATGGGCGAGGGAAAGACGACGTTCGCCGTCAACCGCCGCGACAATCGCGAGGCGGAGGTGCCGCAGTTGCTGGCCCAAGGCGTGCCGCTGAAGGGCGTGGTCGATCACGCGGTGCCCGTGCTGAGCGTGACCCGGCCGGACGGAACGCTGGCCGCGGTGCTCTTCGGCTATGCCTGCCACCCGACGACGTTGGCCTTCACGACGTGGTGCGGGGATTATCCGGGCTTTGCCCAGTTGGAAATCGAGCGGAACCATCCGGGGGCGGCGGCGATGTTTGTCAACACGTGCGGCGGCGACCAGAATCCGATCCCGCGTCGCAGCGTCGAGTTGTGCCAGCGCTACGGCCATATGCTGGCGGTCGCCGTCGAGGAGGCCTTGAGGCAGCCGCTTAAACCGGTCTCGCCGGGCCTGCAGACCGCGTTCGAGTTGATCGAACTGCCGTACTTGTCCGTCGTCACGCGCGACGAGTTGAGCGGCCTGCTGAAAGATACCAATGCGCTCCGCGCCCGCTGGGCCGCCCGGCTGCTGAAAGAACTCGATGCCGGCAAGAAGTTCGAGTCCGCGTATCCGTATCCGGTCCATGCCTGGCGGTTGGGGGACGAACTGCTGGTCCTCGGCCTGGGAGCCGAAGCGGTGGTCGATTACGCCTTGCGGTTCAAACGCGAATTCGGCCCCGGCACCTGGGTCTGCGGCTATGCCGACGACCAGATCGCTTACATTCCCTCGCGGCGGGTCTGGGAAGAAGGCGGCTACGAAGGCGGCTCCAGCTTGTACGAATACGGCCGTCCCGCCTTCCGCTGGTCCGGCGACGTCGAAGACCGCATCGTCGCCTCGGTTCACAAACTGGTGAAACAGGTCAGCCCCTGACGGGCTTGGCGGCACCGGGCGACGGCGCGGCGAGGCGCGTGCGAAACGCGGGGCTTGGGCACGTCGTGCGAAGCTTCGCCGGGACAGCCCGCGGCAGCCGGCCCTGAGCGTGTTCCGACTGTTCCCACGTTCCCGAATCGGCACTCCCTCATGCTGCAATGCTACTTGATCGTCTAACCTCGGGCCAAGTCCTGACGCGGCGGTTGGGCGGATTTGGCGTCTGGGCGGTGCGCGTCGGCCCACCCTGCGTCGGCCCACCGGAACACGGCGTCCATCCCGCCGACGCCGCATCCCCCCACGACGGCCGTGATCCGTGTCGCGATGTGGCTTGGTTGCTGATGGTGACCGTCTCCCGGTGGGCCGCCGCTGCTGCGCAACGGTGCATGCTTCTTGCCGGACCGTGACCGTCTCAACGGTTCCAACGGCCGACAAGATCGTCCGCTTTGGGCCACCCTACGTCGCTGGTCACTCGCCCCATTCGGGCTCGTCGTTGCCAGGAAAGGAGTCGCTCCGTCCCCAATCAGGCTCGTAGTAGCCAAGCTCGACGAACCGGTGGAACGTGGACCACGGCCAAT
>JAAYYU010000035.1 GCA_012515235.1 Candidatus Anammoximicrobium sp. | reverse complement strand
TCCGAAAAAAATCACCGCCCGCCCAGGAAACGCGGTGAACAACGATGCCTTTGCGGGTAAGTCATTCTCGGGACGCTTCCTAACCCCTTGGCAGACAAGCCGGTTGCGAACAGCGCATTCGGCTCGCGGACCCGGCCCTACGCTTGCGGCCAGCCGACGCGTCCGGCACAATACCCGGCTGGTGCTTCGCGCGAAGAGGGACCACGGAGGGTGGCCTGTCCCGTTCTTGCGAACCCCGGTCCATTCAGCGCGTCAGCAGGTTTCACACGAAAGACCAAGCGGATGAACGTCTCGGACTTTATCGAACGGCTCCGCCACGGGCAGCATCTGGCCGCGGACGAAATGTCTTCCGTGATCGACCTGATGATGCAAGGCCGCTGCAGCGAGCAGGAGGCTGCGGACCTGCTGCTGGCGCTGCGGGCCAAAGGCGAGACCGGCCAGGAGATTGCCGGCGCCGCTCTGGCCCTGCGCAAGCACATGATCCGCATCCGCACGTCGCGGAGCGGCGTGATCGACACCTGCGGGACAGGGGGCGACGCCTCAGGTACGTTTAATATCAGCACCGGAGCCGCTCTGGTGGCCGCAGCGGCGGGACTGCCCGTCGCCAAGCACGGCAACCGGAGCGTGACCAGCAAATCGGGCTCGGCGGACGTGCTGGCGGTCCTGGGCGTGGACATCCAGGCCCCGGTCGAAGTGGTCGAACGCTGTCTGGAACAGGTGGGGATGTGCTTCTGCTTCGCTCCCCTGCTGCACCCGTCCATGCGGCACATGGCTGCGGTCCGCAAGCGTCTGGGCGTATCGACGATCTTTAATCTGCTGGGGCCGCTCTGCAATCCGGCGGAGGCGCCGTACCAGTTGCTGGGCGTCGGCCGGCCGCCGTTGCGGCCGTTGCTAGCCGCGGCGATGCGACGGTTGGGCTCGCTCCGAGCCGTACTCGTCTGCGGGAGGGACGGCCTGGATGAAGTGACCCTGGCAGACGAGACGGTCGTCTCGGATGTCACGCCGGAGGGTGTGCGGGAGACCGTCTGGTCGCCGACGGACTTCGGCCTGCCGCGGGGAGAGATGGCGGCTCTGCGGGTGGACGGTCCGGAAGCGAGCGCCGCGTTGATTCGACAGGTGCTCGACGGGCAAGCCGGGCTGGCCCGCGACATTGTGGTCATGAATGCCGCCGCCGCGCTGTGGACAGCGCGGCGCACGGAGTCGCTGCGCGAAGGCGCCGAACGGGCGGCGGAAGCGTTGGACAGCGGCGCCGCAAAACGCCTGTTGGCCGAGTTGGTCGAGGTGAGTCGCCGGCGCTGACATGGCCGCAGACTCGCCCCGCGAATGGTTACGCTCGCCGCTAATCTGGAAAGGACGTCTCATGCTCGAACTGTACGACAGAATCCAAGCCGCGGTCGCGGCGATCCGGTCGCGTTGGGCGACACAGCCGCACGCCGGCATCATCCTGGGCACGGGCCTGGGCGGCTTGGCGCAGAAGATCGCCGTGGAAGCGGCCTTCGACTACGAAGCCATCCCGCACTTTCCCCGCTCGACGACGCCGACCCATCGCGGCCGGCTTGTCTGCGGGCACTTGGACGGCTTGCCCGTCATGGCGATGGAGGGCCGCTTCCATTTCTACGAAGGCTACTCGCTGAAAGAGATCTCCCTGCCGGTCCGCGTGATGCGGGCCCTGGGCGCGCGGCTGCTGGTGGTCTCGAACGCCTGCGGCGGCATGAATCCCAGTTATCGCTGCGGCGACATCATGGTGATCGAGGATCACATCAACCTGATGGGCGACAATCCGCTGATCGGCGTCAACGACGATCGTCTGGGGCCGCGGTTTCCGGACATGAGCGAGCCGTACGAACAGAAGCTGGTCGCCCGCGCTCTGGAAGTAGCCCGGCGGGAAGGCATCCGGGCGCATCGGGGCGTCTTCGTCGCCGTGCCGGGCCCGAATCTGGAGACGCGGGCCGAGTACCGGTTTCTGCGCGGGATCGGGGCGGACGTGGTGGGCATGTCCACCGTGCCGGAGGTCATCGTGGCCGTCCACTGCGGCCTGCGCGTCGTGGGGTTCTCGATCGTCACGGACATGTGCTTGCCGGACGAACTGGAACCGGCCAACGTCGAGAAGATCATTGCCGTGGCGAACGAAGCGGAGCCCAAGCTGTGCGCCCTGGTGATGGGCGTTCTGGCGGGCGAAAAGGTCTCCTGAGGCATTCGATGAGCGCCTGTCTTGATCCTGGCACCGCGTCCTCGGAAACTTCGGCGGCGGCCGCCGCGGTCCGCCGCTGCTGGGACACCCGGCCCGAGGCCGCGCTTGTGCTGGGCACGGGACTGCACCGGCTTTCCGGCTGGATCCGCACCGAGGCCGAGATTCCTTACGCAGCGGTGCCCCACTTCCCTCGTTCCACTGCCCCGGGACACTCCGGGCGCTTGGTCTGTGGGCGGTTCGCGGGCAAAACGATCGTGGCCCTGGACGGCCGCTGCCACGGCTACGAAGGCTATTCGGCGGCAACGCTCATGTTGCCGGTCTTGACCATGCGGGAATTGGGCGCGGAAGTCTTGATCCTCTCGAACGCCAGCGGCGGATTGAACCCGAGTTTCGCTTCGGGCGACGTCGTGGTCGTGTCCGACCATCTCAATTTGATGTTTTGGAAACCTCCGCCGTGGCCTCCGGCCGGGCCTCGCGGCGTTCCCAGCGGGGCCGTTGTCTGCGATCGGCAGCCAGGCGCACCCGTGTACGACCCGGCCCTGGTCAGCCAAGCCCTGGACGTGTCCCGCCGGGAAGGCTTCGCCGCCCATCGCGGCGTGTACGTCGGCGTGACCGGTCCCAACTACGAGACCCGCGCGGAATATCGCTTTCTTCGGCAGATCGGTGCGGACGTGGTCGGCATGTCCACGGTCCCGGAGGCCGTCGCTGCCGCCCGTTGCGGCCTGCGGACGCTGGCCCTGTCGATCGTCACCAACGTCGCCCGGCCGGACTGCCCGGAAGTGGTCCGCGCCGAGGACGTGGTCCGGGATGCCGAGCGTGCGGAGCCGCACGTGCGGACGATCATGGCCCAAGTCGTGGCCGATCCCTGGCCGGTTCTGCCTGCTGCGGACAAGACTTCGTGAGCCCGGCGCACGGGCGGTCGGGTTGCCCTTGTTTCAGCCGCTTCCGACGTTCCGAGTGGGGCGGTCCGACACTGGACAGGAACGGTATCTGGTGGTTCAATAGTCGAGGTGAGGCACTCGACATGCGGCTTGCCGGTCACGGGAGAGTTACAGATCATGATGTTGCGTTGGTTAATTACGAATTACGCCCGACAGGCGGCTCGGCAGCAGATTCAAGCGGCCGTGGTCCAGACGCTGCAGCGGATTTCCGGGGAAGCCGGTGCTCCGCCGACGGACTTGCCGCCCTGCGACGTGGCGTTTGTCTTCGGCACGGAAGTGGAAGCCGAGGGGTTGGCGAAGCACTTGGAGGACAAAGTGACGACTCGCTGCCCTGCTTTTGTCGAGCACATGGGGCGTTGGTGCGGTCGGCAGGTGATCATCGCGGAATGTGGCGTCGGAGCGGAAGCGGCCGAGCGGGCGACTGCGGACGTGATCGCGATGCACCATCCGGCGTGGATCGTCTCGGCCGGTTTCTCCGCCGCGCTGGCCGACAATCTGCGGCGCGGGGACATCCTGATGGCGGATCGCGTCGTGGATTTGCAGCATCACGAGTTGACGATTGGCCTGCAGTTGGATCGCCGCGCCGTAGCGGCGACGCCGGGCCTGCACTTCGGCCGGCTGCTGACGGTCGACCACATGGTGAATCAGCCGGATCAGAAACGCGAATTGCGGCGCAAGTATGACGCGTTGGCGTGCGACATGGAGACGAAGGCCGTCGCGGAGGCGTGCAGCCGCGGCAAGGTGCGGTTTCTTTCGGTGCGGGTGATCAGCGATGCGATCGACGACCGCTGGCCCGTGGAGATCGCGGCCCTGGCGGAGCAGAAATCGTGGGCCGGCAAGCTGGGGGCGGTCACGGGCGCGATGTTGAATCGTCCCGCCTGGGTGAAGGACTGGTTTCGGCTTCAGGAGGAGGCGGAGAAGGCCTCCTCGCGGTTGGCGAAGTTTTGCAGCGGCGTCGTGCCGCAGTTGTTCTCTTGAGACCTGCGAGCTGGGGCGACGGTTTGCCCGCGGCCGGCGTGGCGGGCAGGGACGGGCGGGCAGGGACGGGCGGGCAGGGACGGGCCTTGGCCGCGACGGGTTCGCTCGCTACATTTTCCGGGCACAGAGCCATGAAAGCAGCCGTTCAGGAATGCGCGCAAGCGCCTTTGGTTTTGCAGGATGTGCCGGTGCCCGGCGTCGGGCCGCGCGAGGTGCGGGTGCGGGTGCGCGCTTGCGGAGTCTGCCATACCGATCTGCATCTGGGCGAGGGGCTGTTCAAAACGTTTGGCTACGATCCCTTTCCTCTGGTGCCGGGGCACGAGATCGCGGGGGTGGTCGACGAGGTGGGATCGGACGTGACGCACGTCCGATGCGGCGATCCCGTGGTGGTGTATTGGTGGCACAGTTGCGGGCGCTGCCGCTGCTGTCTGGCCGGCGAGGAGGAGTCGTGCTTGGAGGGGCTGAGCCGGATGAATGCCACGGGCCTGACTCGCCACGGGGGCTATGCGGAATTCGTCAGCGTGCCCGCCGAGAGTCTGGTTCCGTTGCCGGCGGAGATCGAGTTTGCGGAGGCCGCGCCGTTCAGCTGCGCCGGGCTGACGGTGTACGCGGGGCTCCGGAATGCCGGGCTGCGGCCGGGGCAGCGGGCGGCCATCTTGGGCATCGGCGGCTTGGGGCACTTCGGACTGCAGATTGCCCGGGCGATGGGCGCGGAGGTCATCGCCCTCACGTCTTCCGAAGCGAAGCGGGAGATTGCCCGGCGGTTGGGCGCGCACCATGTGCTTCCGGCGGCGGGTCGTGAGTTCGGCAAGCAACTCCGGGAACTGGGCGGGGCGGACGTCGTCGTCTCGACCACGATGGACTTCCAGGCGATCCGCGACGTGCTGGACGGCCTGCGGCCGCAGGGCACGCTGGTGCTGGCCAGTTTGACGGCCGGCCGTCTGCCGATCGATCCGCGGACGATGATCTTGGCGCAGCAGCGCGTGATGGGCACGTTCCTGGGGTCGCGGTCGCAGTTGGGGGAACTGTTGAAGCTGGCCGTTCTGCACGGGATTCGTCCGGTGCTGGAGAAGTATCCGTTGGAGCGAGTCAACGAGGTGCAGCAGCGATTGCGGCAGAACAAAGTGCAGTTTCGGGCGGTCCTGGAGCCGTGACGGACAGATGGATCACGAACTGAGTGACGACGATATCCGGGTGCTGCTGGCCGAAGTCCAGCGGTTTTGCCACAAGTCGATCGAGCCGCTGGGAGAGCGTCCGGACGGGGTGATCGCGGCGGGGCAGTTGACGCAGCTGACGGGGCTGGCGTCGCAATTTGGCTTGCTGAATCTCGGCGCGGAGCCCGGTGCCGGACTTTGGGAGGGCACGGGTGGCGTCGGCTGGCTGAAATTCAGCTCCGCGGCCCTGCGCCAGATTGCCCGGAGCAATGCCGGCGTAGCGTTCCATTTCCATCAACTTGCGTTGGGCGCCTATGTGCGTCGCCGCCTGGGATTGGACGTCGGCGAGCCGAGCGTGGTCTGTCTGCAAGGCCGCTTCGGGCTGGCTCGCTGCAGTCTGGCGCGGCTGCTAAAACGCCAGCCGCTCGATGCGGACGATCTCGCGCTCTTGCAGGATTTCTTCCTCGCTGCGGAAGTTGCGGAGCCGAAACCGTGGCTGTTCCAGGCGGGCGACGATTGGCGGCAGTTGCTCGTTCCCTGCCTGGACCGGGAAGGGCGGCTCGGCTGGTCCGTCCTCGCGCGTCAGGATTTGCCGTTGACGCCCTTGCTTCACAGTCATGGACTGGACGAAACGGTTACTTGGCAGTGGCAGCCGACGGAGTCGATGTCCCGCCTGATCCCCGCCGCTGCGGAGCGGGCGTTGGCGGTGTACGCCGAGGCGTTCCAGTTGAACGCCCAGGCGCTGGTGGCGATCGCTTGCGGCGCCGTGCGGCGGGGATACGAACGCGCGCGGGAATACGCGGCCTTGCGGCGTCAAGGCGGCGCGCCGATCGGGCGGCATGCCGCCGTACGGCAAATGCTGGCGCGGACGGCCAGCGTGTTGCGGATCGTGGAATTGTCGTGTCAGCAAGTGGCCTGTTCGCCGGTCGGGTTCAGCCACCTGGGAGCCGTTGTGGCCGCGCGGGCGGAGGCGCACCACCTGCTCTGCACCGCGGCCAACGAGTCGCTGCAGACGCTGGGCGGCGCCGGCTACACGCGTGACGCCGGATTGGAGAAGGTCGTGCGGGACTGTAATCATCTGCGGCTGCTGTGCGGCACACCGGACGAGTTGCTGATGTTCCTGTCGGAGTGGGAGGGCGACGCGCCGGCAGGCACGGTCGGCGTTGAATCCGGAACGTCGTCTGCGGGCTGCGGAGTGCCGCTGGCGTCGGCCCCGTCGCCGCGGCAGTCGCTGGCCGGCCATGTCGCGGCCGACCACCCCTTGTCGCCGCGCCAGGCGTTTCGTTGCTTTCCCCCTTTGACCAGTCGCATCGTCAGCTACGAGCCGGCCTGGATTTGGGACCAGGACACGGCGGCGCTGCCGCCGCCGCTGGCCGAACTCCGCCGCCGGACGCGGGAGTTTGCCGAACGCGAGTTGCGGCCGCGGGCGTTGGAGTGCGACTTGCACCCGCACGATCCCGAAGCGGACTCTGCCGTCGTGCGAACGGCGGCCGCTGCCGGCGTGCTGTTCAGCCACCTGCCGCCGCCGCTGGGCACGGGGCATGTGGCGCTGGCGGACTATCCGCTGCCCTGGGCGGCCGCGGTCAAGGTGGAAGAGCTGTGCGCGGCCTGCGGCGGGTGGGGGCTGATGCTGGCCGCGCACGCACTGGGCCTGTTGCCGCTGTTGCTTTCCGGCGACAAGAGGGCCTGGAAGCGATTCTTGATCCCTGCCAACCAGCGGACCCAAGCCGGCAGGCCCTGCCTGTTTGCCTTCGCGATCACCGAACCGAACGCGGGTTCCGATGTTGAGGCCGGATACGGGGCATCGCGGTACCGGCCCGCCACCGTGGCGCGACGCGCCGAGGGCGGCTGGGTCCTGAACGGCCGCAAGCAATACATTTCGGGCGGCGACATTGCAGATGCGGTGACCGTGTTCGCGGCGCTGGCTGGCGAAGGCCTGGCGTCCTGGACCTGCTTTCTGGTGGAGCGCGGCGCGCCGGGATTCCGGTGCCTGCGGAACGAGCGAAAGATGGGCCAGCGCGCGTCCGGCGCGGCGGAACTGGAACTGCACGACGTCTTCGTTCCCGACGATCACGTGATTGGCGGGCTGCGCACGGGTTGGGCGCTTAATCGCGCGACGCTCACGTGTTCCCGCCTGCCGGTGGCCGCGATTGCCCTGGGCATCGCGCGGGGGGCGATGGACGCCGCGATCGATTTCGTCTGCCGCTTCCATTGCGGCGGCCCGCCGCTGATTGACCGGCAAGAGGTCCAGTTGCGGGTCGCCGACATGATCGCCGAGACCAGCGCCATGCGGTCCATGATTTGGCAGCACGCCAGCCGCTTGCCGGTGACTCAGGCCAACGCGGCGATGAGCAAATTCCGTTGCAGCGAGGCCGCCGTGCGGGTCTGCGAGACGGCGCTGGAGTTGCTCAGCCAGCACGGCGTGCTGCATCGAAACTACGTCGAGAAACACTTTCGCGATGTCCGGCTGACGCCGATCTACGAGGGCACCAACCAGATCAATCGGCTGGCCGTCATCGAGGATTTTCAGGAGCATTTGTTGAACCCATGAACCCGCGCAACGATCCTTTCTTTGACGTCCCGAAGACCGTCGCTGCCACGACCGAGGGCGAAGTCCAGTTGCCAATCAGCTACTTTGACGCCTCGCACTACATGGCCTTGTTCCGCGTCGACGCGGCCAAGGCTGCGGCCAAGTTGCGGGACGTGCCGCTGGAACCGGTCCTCGTTTCGGGCAAGGCGGTGGCCATTTTGAGTTTCTTCAAGTACCGCGAGACCTCGCTGGGTCCGTACGACGAAGTGGGTCTGGCTCTCCTGGCGACGCTGCGGGGCCACGGGCAGGTTCTCCGCTCCTTGACGGACCTGCTGCAGCAGACGCGCGACGAATCGTGGGGCTCGTTCGTGCTGGATTTGCCGGTCAGCACCCCGCGGGCCAGGGCTGCCGGGTGCGAGATCTGGGGATATCCCAAGTTCGTCGGCCGGTTGCCGATCGAGCTGTCCGGCGCCCAGTTTTGCGGCCGGGTATTCGACCCCGACGGGCGGCTGATCCTGGAATTGTCCGGCGAGCGCGGGAGCGTCGTGCCGGAATCCTTGCCGGACATGGCCCTGGTCACCTACTCGATGCATCACGGGCAACTGCTCCGCACCCGCGTCGAGACGCGCGCGACGTGCGCCACCAGCGGCGGCGGCTCGCTCCAACTCCACCTTGGCGACTCGCCGCACCGCATGGCGCGGAATCTGGCCGACTTGGGCCTGGACGGCCAGACGCCCAAGCTGCTGCAAACCAGCGACGATTTCCAATCGCTGCTGTTCGCGGGAACAAATCCGCTGGGCTGACGCGGACAGGCACATCGCAACACGGCAGCCGCCCGATCGGGCCGTTACGGAGCGTCCACCTGAAGCGGCCTTTCCGCGGTGCTGCCGGTCAACATGTCGCCAAGGCGGATCGTCCACGCGCCGGGGACTTCGTTCAGGGCCAGCGGGATCTGCAGCGTGCTGCGGCCGGCGGGCGCAAGGACGTTCTGCGCGTAGTGCGGCACGGTCCGGCCGGCGGCGTCGCACAGTTCCACGTGGAAGACGTGATCGCCCAGTTGCTGGCCGTCGGCGCGGACGGCGCAGCCGAGTTCGACGCTGGCCCCGGCCGTGGCACGCTCGGGAACTTGCACTTCGAGTCCGGTCACGCGGTAGGGCAAGCTGGCGTACAGGGCCGTGTCGCCGGGAGCCAGCGTGGCGGTGAGCGTGTCGGTCTGGCCGTGGTACTTCCGCGCGCGAACGTCGTACACGTGGCCCGTTTGCGAAAAGCAGACCCGCACGGGATCGGTGTCGGTACAGCGACGGTGATCGCGAATCAGGGCGTGGACGGCGAGCGGGCCGCGGGTGAAGGTATTTCGCTCGTAGCACCGCGGCGGCTGATCGCCCGCAAGCGGCTCGACCCGGACGCTCGGCGCGACGCCGGCCCGCTTGGCAATCTGGGCGACCAGTTCGCGCGTGACCACGTCGTAGGGCGGGAAGCAGAAGTTCAGGTAAATGGACAGTCCTTGGCCTTGCCGGCGCACGAGCACGGCCGGCTCGCCCGTGGCATGGGCGGCCAAGGCCAGAGCCCCCTTGCCCGCTACCGTTTCCCGGCCGTACAGCTCCACCTGCCGCCCGCGCAGGTCGAGCCCCTCGCCGGCCGTCGTGAACGTCACCTGCGTGCGGCCGTAATGCATCCGGCCTTCGCCGCGGGCGACGCCGAACAACTGCTCCAGCGGTTGCGGTCCCGCAAACGGCGTCCCGTGCTCGTCGGTGCGCAAGCAGCGCAGATCGCCGATCAGAATGCCTCCCTCCTGGACGTACGCTTGGAGCTTTTCCACCAACGGCTGCGAGCCGGCGACCGTGAACGGGAGAAACAGCACGGGGTATTGCCGCAGGATGTCGGAGCCCAGGATCTGGTCGGGGGCCAGGTAGACGTAGTCCAGTTGCAGTTCGTTCACATGCTGGCGGAAATGCAAGGCGCTCACATAGTGCGTAACGAAGCTGTCGCTGCCCGGCTGCTCGCTGGGCTCGGGTTCGTCGCTGGTGGATTCGCACCAGGAGACGAGCATCGAGGGATAGGACCACAGCAGGGCAATCTTCGGTTGCTCGCGCTGGTATTCCAGGAACAGCTTGCCGCAGCCGGCCCGCAGATCGCGCAGCGCTTCGGCTACAGCGTTGGAGTAGGCCGTGCACTGCAAGCTGGGATAGACCAGCGACCACGAAGTCCCGCGGGTGACGTCCATCGAGTTCGTCGCATAGTAGCTCACGCCGCGCGAGCCGTGCAGTGCCAGCCACCAGGGCTCGTACTGGGCGGCGGCCACGCGGTGGTCGTAGCCGATCCAGCCGTAGTTGAAAAACAGGTCGTCCGGTCCGGCTGGCGACTTTGCGCCGCGGGCCGCGCGCGATTCGGGCGTCTCGACGAAGCTTCGCCAGATGTCGAAGATCGCCTTCTGGCCGCTGGACTTGATCGCTTCCGCGTATTCCTGGCCCCAGCCGAAGCCGACTTGGGTACACAGTTTCCAGTAATCGTTGCCGTTGAAGGGATCGGCGCCGAAGGTGTTCGTGTGGCCCACCGGCGTCTGCGGCGCGACTTCGTGATAGGCATCGGTGATCGCCTTGCACCCGTCGATCCAGACGTCGGTCATGAACGTGCGGAAATCGACGAAGGGTGCGAAGTTGGCCTTGCCGCGAACGTCCTCCGTCCGCCCGCCGCGGACTTCGTCCCAGCTGGCGTACGAGCTGCCCCATTGGGCGTTGAGCGCGGTCAGCGTTTCGTAGCGAGCCTGCAGCCACTTGCAAAAACGCCGCTGGCAATGGTCGCAGAAACAAACTTCATCGCGTTTATGGCGAGACGCCAGGAAGGCTTCATCGGTGATGCCCACGGCAAAGATCCCGTGGGGCTGCTGCCGCTGGGCCGCCTCGCGGGCCGCTTCGGTGAAGTGAGCCACGACCTGCGGATCGCTCAGACAGTCCGGGCGCACGCCGTTGCCGGTGTGCTTCTCGCAACGGAACGCGTTGGAGCGGACGCCGATGTAGGCGGCGCACGGCAGGCCATGTTCCGACATGGCGTACAGGTTGGTCCCGAACTCGGAGTTCAGACCCAATTGCTGCGTGCGCTTGGAAAACTCGGCCAGCAGCGGCGGGTGCGTCATGCCGGGCGCCCAGGTCGTGGCGGTGAAATCCGCCGCCGCCTGACCTGGACCGACGGACGGAACTAGCACGTCTCGCCAGACGCTGTCCTGCTCGCGGCCGTCGCACAGCAACCGCACCACGGCGCGATGATGGACGCACACTGGACTGCGAATCGGCAAGGTTAACTCCTGGTCCGTTTCCCCGGCCGCCAGGCGAGCGGTTCGAGCCGTCGCGGCCACGACGCGCCCGAAGGCATCGATCAGCCGGGCCTCGACGGTCGTTTCGGCGGAGCGCGCCGCGGAGAGCTTGACGGCCAGCTTGACTTCCTCGCCGGGGGCGTAGGCTTCGCGGTCGGTCTGCAAGGCGACGAGGCGGGCTTGCTGTGCCACCGGCCTGACCACGCTGCACCAGTTCAACGCTTGGCCCTGGCCGTCCAACAGCGTCAAGTCGGCGATGACCGGGCCGGCCGGCAGATCGGGCGGGATGGAGAGCGCAATTCGGTCGTCGGCTGCCAGCGGAAACTCCTGCGGCGGCTTGCGGAGCAGCGGTCCGTCGAAACGAATCTCTCGCCCGCTTCGCCAGCCCACGCGCATCCGGGCGCCGGGCGGCGCGTGCGCGGCCTGCACGGTCCACCCGTCGCCGTTGTCCGATCCGACCGCAAACGCCGTCGGACCTTCCCGCCGGGCGGCCCAGACAATGGTTCGGGCCAGCAGCGATTCCCACCATTCCCAGTATTCAAACTGCCGCGACTTGTAGGCGTCCGCGGAGTTCTCGCTGGGCAACAGGCCCCAGACGCGACCGGTGGCCGTGGGAACGACCAGTCGCACCGCGCGGCCTTTGCCGATCTCGCCGGTCTGGACGGAGGAGAGGATCTTCTCCGGCATCAGGTCCCAGGGGATTCCCGAGCGGAGGTAGTGGGCGTCGTCCACGGTTTTCCATTCCGCGGCGGGCAGGAGCTTGCTTCCTTGGCCAAAGCCTTCCAGCACGACCAGTCCGGCTCCCGCCTCGACGCGCTGCCGGATGGTCTTCGTCAGAACGTCCGACATCCGGCTGGCCACGACGTACACTTCGTAGCCGCCTTCGCCCAGCCGCTTCGTCGCGCGGCGGGCCGTGTCGGAAACGCATTCGTCTCCGTCGTAGCCGGTGTGGAGCACGTCGTAATCGAGATCGATCCGCTGGGCCAGGTCGGCCGCGTCGCGCAGCAGGAGAAAGGTCCGCAGCGTGAAGCAGGTCCGCACGGGTCCGCCGGCCAGCGGCGAGGCCCAGTCGATGTGCCGCGTTTCGGGCACTGGGCCCAGCGGCCGATCGATCTCGCGCAGCGACAGTTGGCTGATGATCGGCTCGTCCGGCTCGCCTGCGCGCAGCGAGACCCGGTCGTACGCGATCGTGCCTTTGCGGGCGACGTTGTAGATCAGCAGTTGGGCCACCGGATTGGGAGCGACAAAGGTGCCCACGTAGGTCTCGTAATCTGCCGATGGCTGGAGATTCCACAACAGGGCCATTTCCCGCGTGGGTTTCTGTTCGCCATGCACGATCAAGGCGCCGCCAAGCGCTCCGCCGTCGCCCTTGAGTGTCAGGCGGATCGTATACCGTTGGCCCGGTTTCAGGCGAACGGCCTGGGTGGCCAGCACATAGGCGTCTTGCTGCGAAACCAGCTCGTAATTCTTGCTCAGATAGACGCCTTCGCGCCACAGGACGCGGTCGCGCGACGTGGACCAGTCGCGCGGCAGGCCCTGGCCGTCGCGCTCCTCGTCGAAGCCCGGATTCTTGAGCAGTTCCTCCGCGTCCTCCCCGCCACGCGCCGGCAGCGGCGTCAGGAAGCCCGCGCCGGACAGGAGCGCAAGCACGGCCCACAGCATCTTTTGGTCTTTCATCGGAGCACCTTCCTGGAAGGGCGGGACAACGCGTTCACCAACAATACACGTGAACGGCGTAGGGGGCGAAGTCGTCTTCCCAGACACCCGCCTGCGCCGACACTTGGCGGTCCTCGAACAGCGCCTCCACCGGCCCGCTCGCGGCGCCCGCGGTGATCCGCGCCCGCACCGCAGACCGAGCGGCGTTGGCGGCCAGTAGATAATGGCGGCCCTGGTGCTGTTTCAGCAGCGTGCTGAGGGACGCGAATCCGTGGCCGGCGACGCGCGGGCCGCTGAGGATTTCGACCTGTTGCGATTGCTCCGGAGCGCGCTGGACCAGCACGTCGTGGAGGCGGGCCAGTTGGCGCGAGATCCGTTTCAGGCCGGCCCACACCTGCGGATCGTGCGTCACGCCGTGGTTCAGGCCGGTTCCGCCGTAGGTGTAGTACGTGATCCCGGTCGCCCCGTGAATCACGGCCAGATACGTCATCACGCGGGTCTCGGCCTCCGTGGGATAGCGTTTCCAACCCCAGCCTTCAAAATCCTGGATGATCGCCCAGACCGGCGCCCGGCGGCCGGCATCCCGCAGGTCCTCGCCAATCAGCTTCATGTCGCGGGTCACGTCGGCGACTTCGCAATCGTCGTCGGATCGGATCGGATAGAGTTCGGGCAAGAAGGCATCCGTGGAGTCCACATAATCGGAGTACCGCGATCGGGTCGGCCCGCGGCTTCCGGCAAAGACGCCGTCCGCCTGAACTGTGACGTGGAAGGGATCGACGTCGCGGACGGCGCGATGCACGCGCCGCAAGTCGTCGGCGCTGATGTGACTGGCCGTGTCGTCGGCCAGATACCAGGCCAGCAGGGCCGGCTGGCAGCACTCTTCCACTACCGTGCCGACCGCGGTCTGCGGGTCGCAGTTGTTGGCGCCGCCGCGGGGCGCGATGATCACCCGCAACCCATGCCGGTCCGCCGCAGCGTAGAACTCCTGCAACTCCGCATCGCGCTGCGCGTGGTAGGTGTGGATGGTGTTGAATCCCGCGTCGCGAAGCTCCGTCATGCAGCGGTCGAAATCGTGGCCGTTGTGTTCCCGCTTCCACACGGAATACAGTCCAATGGGAAACAGTGGCCGGCCGTCGACCAGGACGACGCCGTCGTCGCGAATCGTCGTGATGCCTGCCGTCGGCGGCGGTTGAACCAGGATCCACCAGGGTTGCTCGCAGGTGTTGCCGGCGAAATCTCGCGCTTTGACCAGCACCCGGTGCAAGTTGGGCTGCACCCCGGATTCCGGGTGCGGGCCGGCAAAGACCGGATCCGCAAAAGCTGCCTCGTCGCCGCTCACGATGTCGGGATAGTCCCAGCCCAGCCGCATCACCGCCGCCGCGGCGCCGGGCGGCGCGGTCGCCTGCAACTGCACTTGCCGCCACTCCGGACTGGGCCCGCCCAGATCCAGAGGCAACGGAGCGCCCAGCGGATTTCCCGCGGCATTTCGCCAGCAAACCGCGCTGCTCGAATCGCCTCTCCCGCCCGCGCGCCGCAGGTCCATCGTGTGCCGCGACCAGACGGAGATCTGATACGTCGCGCCCTCTTGCACCGAGACCGCCGGGGACACCAGCGCCAGGGCCGTATCGGTTTGCGCCCCTTGCCGCCGGACCACGATCGAGTTGCCGCCGCCCGGCTCGCGCGGCGGGCCGCTGCGGATGGTCAGCGCCGAATTATAGTTGCTGATCGACCAGTCCTCGATTGCCGCCAGGCCACAGACCGGCTTGAGCGGCTCGGGCAACTCGCACCGAAACGCTGCTCCGTCCCGCTTCCAGGGCGCCGTGATCGGCTGGCCGTCCAACAGCACTTGCACTGCACCGCCGTCCACTCCCACCCCGTCCGGCCCATCGGACAGCGAAAACACCAGCGGCTGACCGGCGTCGTCCGTCCGCCGTGGGGCACAGTCCACCAATCGCGGCGGCTCGGTGTCGGGGCCAAGCCAGCCGCGATCCTCGATCCACCGCCCTTGGTCACCGAGTCGCACTTGCCGGACCTCGGGCGTGACGGCGGGCCGGGTGGTGCCCAGCACCAGTCGATACTGAAACCAGGCGTGTCCGGCGTGGATGTCCGGCAAGGCTCCGCCGCTGGCCGTGAAGTACGAACCCAGCGCTGCGTCGGGTCCGGCAAACGGCGTCCAGTCGCGCGGTCCGCCCGCGGCATCGGCCGCCGAGCGGACTTGGAATTTGACGCTCGTCCCTGCGGGCGCGGCGGCCTGCCAGGAAATCTGCACCGGCCCGTCGGGACCGGCCAGGCGTTGCGGCCGCGAGACCAGTTCCCCGTCGGCGACAAACAGCGGCGGATCGGGCTGAGTCGCCCAGGCCACGCCCCGCAGCTGGAACTGCCGTTGGCCAAAGAGGTTCGGCGAGTCGAATCCGATCTGCACGATGGCCGCCACGGCGCCCCGCGGCGCTCGTGTTTCGACGGTCACGTCATATCCCACCGCATCGCCGGCGCCGGTGAAGCGAAAGGGCGTGGCCTCCACCGTCCGGCCTTCGCGGTCCAGCCAGCGGACCTGATTCAGGAAGGACTCGTTGTGCCCCTGGGCCATGTTCAGGTCCAGCGTGTGCGCGACGGCGATCGTCAGCCGGCAGAGCGCTCCCTCGGCCACCGGGAGGGGACGACTGGCCAACTCGAACGCCGTGTCGGTCTCCGCATCGTCGCGGTGGACCAGCAAGGCGCGGCCGCCGTCCGGGACGTCGGCGCTCTCGATCTTTAACGCCGCCTGGTGGTTCTTGACCTCCCAGTCGCCCAGACCGCGCTCGAAACGCCATTCCACCACCGGTTGCCAGCGGCGGGCCAGTTGCAGCGAGTGGCTGTCGCCGGAGGAGCCAGCGACGCCGCGGCCGGTGCAGAACCGCGCCGCCGCGGCCTGTGCCGCAAGGGCCGGCGGCCCCTGCGCGCCCAGGCTCAGCCCCACCGCGATCAGCCCCGCCGCCCGCCACAGAATCGAAGGTTGTCTCTGCATGTCCCGGATTGTGCTCCTTGACGCCGAAGTGCGGAACGCCATCATGCTAGCGCGCTGCGCCGCCCGTTGCCGCGTCCGCGGCGGCGAAGTATCCCAGTTGCGTCAACGCACCGGCCACGTGCGGGTAGACTCGCATCGCGTTGCGGAAATAGATCTTCTCGAGCACGTCCAACGGCAGCGCCAAGCCGCGCATCTTCTGCTCGTCCTGGATGCCGCTGGGCAATTCCTTGTCCGTCTCCAGGAACTCGAAATACCGCTGGTACTGCGGCACCTTGTCCCGGATTTTCGGCAGCTTCTTGTCCAGCACCGGCACGAACCACTGACTGGCCATATCGGTTCCGAACAGGATGCGGTCGGCGTACTCGATCATGAAGTCGCGCAGATTTTCCCGCCCGATGGCGTGCAGAAAAACGGGCGTTGTGGCCAGATCGACGTGCAGATGGGGATACGTTTTCAGCATGTACCGCAGGCAGTCCAACTGCTCGTCGGAGTAACACAGCCACAGCATATGGGCGTTGACCACCACCAGCCGCGGGTGCTTCTTCAGCACGTTCTCCCATGCCCTCTGCTGCCGCCAGAATTCCACCGGCTCCGCAAACCATTCCGTGCGCCGGCCAAAGGTGCCGCAGGGGTTGGTCACGTGAGGCGACGCCGCCACCATCCCGATTTCTTCCATCTTGGCGAAGGTCGCTGCGAAGGCCGGTTGGTCGATCTGCACGCCGGGCTGCCAGCCGGGATAGAACTTGAAGCCCATCACGCCCTGTTTCTGCCAGTCGACCAGTTCCTGCGGCGAGAAGCGGAGTCCGTCTTGAATTTTGTAGTCGCTGATGCAGAACTGGATTCGGCCCTGATAACGTTTTCGCAGTTCGGCCATGTCGGGCGGCTCGGCCGAGCCCAGGCTGAACCACATGGCCAGGTCCACGTGCAGCTGGTCCTGGATTGCTTGCCGCAAGGCCATGACGTCGTCCAGGATTTCCCAGCTGTTGCCGATGTGCGTATGCACGTCGATCCGGGGCATCGTCGCCAGCGTGAACGTTTTTTCGGCCGGCGCGGCGCCGGCCAGAGACAGGGCGATCCACAAAGCACTTGTCAACGGTCCTGACATGAGGTTTCTCCTTAGCTAGCCGTCAACGCGGCGGCGACGCCGCGCCGGTCGCCGAATGCGAGCCATGCGGGGCGTCTGTTCCCACACCGGCGGGGCCGCCCCTGAAATCGCAGCATACGAGCTTGACTCTGCAAATCAAGAGGGCGGCGGGGCCGGCGAGTCTTGTCGGCAAGGGATGGAAGCGGAGCGTCCGCGTGGAGAGTCGCCGCAGGGCGGGGGGAACGCGCGGCCGGTCGGCCGCGAGCGGCGGCAATTCGTTCCGCCACTGCGGGCTGGAGATCGCTGGACGCCGCCTCGATGTGAATGGCCGCAGGTTCCGTCGGTCGGGACGCAACGAATTAGGAGGATGACACGTTGCATCGACGGCGATTGGAACCTATCTTCGGATTTCGCCGCCGCCGCGTGGCACGACGTCCAGCCGCGACAGTTCCTTTGCTGCAAGGAGACACCGACGATGCGTGACGTTTTGAATCCGAGATCCTGCCGCTGCCACCGCCAAAACCGCGGTTGTTTTAAGCCCGCCGGGCTTCTCACGTGCCGGCGACCGGGCGCCGCGCGGCGCACGGCGGTGCCCGTCTGGGCCGCCATCCTGGCCGCGTGCGCGATGCAGTCAGCGGTTGCGTTCAGCGCCGAGGCCTCGCCGCCGAACGTGATCCTGTGCATGGCCGACGACCAGGGCTGGGGCGACGTGGGCTACAACGGGCATCCGCACCTGCAGACGCCCGTGCTGGACGAAATGGCCGCTTCCGGCCTGCGGCTGGACCGGTTCTACGCGGCGGCGCCGGTTTGCTCGCCGACGCGCGGCAGCGTGATGACCGGACGCCACCCGAACCGCTATGGGTGCTTCAGCTGGGGCCGGACGCTGCGGCCGGAGGAAGTGACGCTGGCCGAAGCCATCCAGCGCGCCGGCTACACGACGGGCCACTTTGGCAAGTGGCACCTGGGACCGGTCCGGGCGGACAACCCAGTCTGCCCGGGCCAAAGCGGCTTCGACGAGTGGATCTCCAGCCCCAATTTCTATGAGAACGATCCGCTGATGAGCCACCGGGGCAAGGTCATCCAGTTGCAGGGCGAAAGCAGCCTGGCGACCGTCGAGGCGGCGTTGCCGTTTGTACGCCGGGCGGCCCGCGCAGGCCAGCCGTTTCTGGCGGTGATCTGGTTCGGCAACCCGCACAGTCCGCACGTGCCGGTGCCGGAACTGGCCGAGTTGTACGCCGACCAGCCGAAGGCTCAACGCAACTACCTGGCCGAGATCACCGGCATCGACCGGGCCATGGGACGCTTGCGCCGCGAGTTGGAAGCGCTGGACATCCGGCAGAACACGCTGCTGTGGTACACCAGCGACAACGGGGCTCAAGGCCCCGGATCGACCGGCGGTTTGCGCGGCAAGAAAGGCAGCCTGTGGGAAGGCGGCCTGCGAGTGCCGTGCGTCATCGAGTGGCCCGCGCGGATCAAGACCCCGCGACGAAGCGACGTCGTGTGCGGGACCGTGGACATCTATCCGACCGTCCTGGACCTCGCCCGCGCAAGCGTTCCGCAACAGCCGCCGCTGGACGGCCTGAGCCTGCTGCCGCTGTTGGACGGGACGATGGCCACACGCGCCAAGCCGCTGGGCTTCTGGGTCTACCCCGTCGGCGGACACGGCACGCCCAGCGCGGAATGGCTGAAGCGGATGCGCGACGAGGAGCAAGACGGGAAACTGGCCGCTGCGCAGGCCGAGTGGGAATCGGGGCCCTGGACAGAGAAGGTCCCCGAAACCGACCTCCCCGGCCACGCCGCCTGGCTGGACGGGCAATTCAAGCTGCACCGGCTCCCGCAGAAGAAGACCGGTTTCACCTACGAACTGTACGACCTGGCGGCAGACCCGAACGAAGCGCAGGACATCGCCGCACAGAATTCGGGCCGCGTCGAAAAGATGAAAGCCGAACTGGAGAAGTGGCAAAAGGCGGTCGTCCACAGCGTGAACGGCGGAGACTATCCAGCGGCGGAGCGGAAATGACGGGTAGCAACGCTCGTCGGCAAAAGACCAGAAGGGAGATGGCGGGAATGCCTCAGGCAAGCGAAACGCAAGAGATCAAGGTCGGTCTGCTGCCGGTGATGGATCCGCGGATCGATCTGGAGTTGCAGCAGCGGATCCTGGGTTATCTGGATTTAGAGGAAAAACTGCAGGGCTTGGGCGTCGAGGTGGTGTGGCCCGGCCGCGTCGTGACAAGCGAGGAAGACGCCGTCGAGCAGGTCGAACGCCTGCGGGCGGCTGGGGTCTGCGGGATCGTGTACTTCACCGGCTGGTTTCTGCGGGCCAACGTGATCGTCGGCGCGTGCCAGCACAGCCATTTGCCCGCGCTGGTCTGGGCCATCCCCAACCTCGACGACACGTCGCTGATCGGCTTCGGCGTGACGCACGGCTCGCTGGACGAAGTCGGGCTCGAACACGAGCTGGTCTGCGACGCCTGGAACGAGGACTCGCAGCGGAAACTGCTGGCCTGGATCCGCGCCTGCCGGGTCAAGCAGGCGGCGGCCCAAGCCCGCTACGGCCACCTCGGCGGCAAGTGCCTGAGCATGATGACCGCGGATGCCGACGCCAACCAGTGGCGCACGCAGTTCGGCATCGACGTGGATCACGCCGAGCAGTGGACGCTGATCCACGAGGCGGAGGCGGTCGCGGACGAGGAAGTGCGGCCGCTGGTCGCGCAGTGGAAGTCGGAGTTCGCTTCGATCGACGTGTCGGACGACGTGCTGCGGAAATCGGCCCGGCTGTACCTGGCGGGCAAGCGGATGTTCGCCCGCAACCGCTGGGATTTTGTGGGCGTCAAGTGCCAGTTCGAGTTGCTGGACAACTACCTTGCCCCTTGCCTGCCCATCGCCCTTTGGAACGACGAAGGCCTGATCGCGGCCTGTGAAGCGGACATGAACGCCGCGCTCACGATGTTCGCCCTGGCGCACCTGAGCGGCCGGCCAGTGATGTTCTGCGACATCCAGTATCTGAATCGGGCGGAAGGCTGGGCGCGGTTCCTGAACTGCGGCACGGCCGCCACAACCTTGGCGGGCGGCAAGCAGAACGTGGCCCTGCGGAATTGTCCGGAGGTCCAGGGGACGCTGGATCCGCAGACGGGCAAACACCTGTGCAAGGGCGGAGCATGTCCGCACTTTGTGCTCCCGCCGGGGCCGGTGACGCTGGCCCGCTTCGGCCGCATCCAAGGCGAGTACGTGCTGCACCTGTGCCGCGGCGAGTCGTTCGCCTATCCGCACGACCCGACGAGCCTGCTGGGGATCGCGGCGGTGTGGCCGTTTGCCTATGTGAAGATCCACCAAGACATGGAGCGTTTCGTGCGGAACCTGCGGGCCCACCACATGTGCATCGCCCCCGGCGATTGGCTCGCCGAGATGCAGGCCCTGGCGCGGCTGTGGCACGTGGAGGTGCTGCAGTAGACGAGACGACAAATCGGGTTCTGAAATCCTGGATTTCAGATCGTGAATCGAAGATCGAGAATTCGCCTCCCATGTCCTACCTCGGCATCGATGTCGGCACGAGTCAGACGAAGGCCATCGCCTTCGACCAACGGCTGCGGCCACTGGCCCAGGCGAGCGCCGCTTACGAGCGGACGTACCCGCAGCCGGGCTGGTGCGAACTGGACCCGCGCGGCCTGGCCGACGCGGTGCGCACGGTCGTCGGACAGTGTGCGGCCCGATGCGGATCAGACCGCGTCCGAGCCGCCGCGTGCTCGGTGTTCGGCGGCGGGGTGTGCGCGGTTGATGTGCATGGCGCGCCGCTGTTGCCGATCCTGAGCACGACGGACAACCGGGCCCAAGGCGAAGCCCAAGCCTGGGCCGAACAGTTCGGGCGCCAACGCACCTACGGGATCACGGGCACGACGACTCATTCGAGCCTGATGCTGCCGAAGATCCTTTGGATCCGCAAGCACCTGGCGGAACCCGGCCGCATCGCGCGATTCGTCACCGCGGCCGAGTTGGCCACGGCGGCGCTGGGTGCGCCAAGCTCGATGGATTGGGCTACGGCATCCACGACGATGCTGCTGGACATCCGTGCCCGGCAGTGGTCCAGGGAGATTCTCGAAGCCGCCGACTTGTCGCCTGAGATGTTGCCGCCAGTCGTTCCTTCGGGAAACGTCCTGGCCGAGCTTCCCGCGGACGTATGCGAGCATCTCGGATTGGCCCGTGGTTGCGTCGTGGTGGCCGGCGGGCACGACCAGCAGGTGTGCGCCTTGGGAGCCGGACTGCTGGCGTCAGGGCAGGCGACCGATTCGCTGGGCACGGTCGAATGCATCACGACGCTGTTCGATGCGCCGCGTCTGGCGGACGATTTGCTGGAAAACAACTTCAGCAACCTGTTGCACGTGGCCGGCGGGAAGATTGCGTCGCTGGCCTACAACTTCTCCTCCGGGGACCTGATCCGCTGGTACCGCGACCTGTTTCAGCCCGATGCGGCCTCGCTCGACGAGCTGTTCCTGGAGTTGCCCGATCGGCCGGCCGAGGTGCTGGTCCTGCCGCATTTCGCGGGCAGCGGCACGCCCACGCTTGACGCCCGCTCCAAAGGCGCGGTGCTGGGCCTGTCGCTGGCCACCGACCGCCTTGAAATCCTGCGCGGGATCGTCGACGGCCAGAACTACGAGATGCGGTTGAACCTGGAGATTTGGCGCCGCAACGGGATTGCGTTCGACTGCCTGCGGGCCTACGGAAAGGGCTCGTCGTGCGATCGATTGCTGCAGATCAAGTCCGACATCCTGGGGCTGGCGGTCGAGCAACTGTCGGTGGTCGAAACGGGTTGCCTGGGGGCCGCCGCGTTGGCCGCGTGCGGTGTCAATCCAGCCTTTCCGCTGGCCGAGACGCTGGCCGCCGCCGTCCGCTGCCAGCGGCGATTCGAGCCGCGCGGCGATCATGCGGCACAGTACGAGGAGCGTTTGGCCCTGTACCGCGACGTGTATCCCAGCCTGCGGTCGCTGCACCAACGGATGTAACCATGTGGGTTCAAGAGCAGATCGAGTCGTATCGTCGCCGCAAGACGGCTACCGAATGGTTCGACGCCCATTGCTGGATTGGCGTCGGACCGCGAAGTTCGCTGCGCCCGGTGACGACATGGGAGCAGACTGTGCAGCAACTGGCCCGCTACGGAATCCGCCGGGCGGTCGTCGCGCACGCGCTGGCCCGCGACTACGATCCGACGACCGGAAACCGCCTGCTGCTGGCAGCGATTGCCGACCGGGAATCGCTCTGGGGCGCGGCCGTACTGACGCCGGATGACGAAGACCAGGTGAGCCTGGGCAAGAGGTTGAAGTCGCTGATCGCCGGCAAGGTCCGGATGGTGCGGATCTTTCCCCGATCCCACAATTGGTCGCTGTCGGATTGGGGTTTCGGGCCCTGGCTGGACGCCTTGGAGGAACTGCAGTTGCCTCTGGCTGTCTGGCATACCGAAACGACCTGGGCCGACGTGGCGGCCGTATGTCAAAGCCATCCCCGGCTGCCCGTGATCGTCGAGGGCCCGAACCGTAAGCTGCTGTACCACAATCGAACGTACTACCAGCTGTTCGAGCGGTTCCCCAACTTCCACCTGGAGATCCACAACCTGGTCGGATACCTGGGACTGGACGATCTGGTCCGCCGGTTTGGCTCGAATCGACTGATCTTCGGCACGTACTTCCCCCACCAGGATCCGAACGTCCCCATGATGCTCGTCACGCACGGTGAACTGAGCGTCGCCGACCAGGCGAACATCGCGGGCGGCAACATGCTGCGGCTGATGACAGAAGTAATCCAGAGCGACCAGCGATCGGACGCCACTGACCACTGACCACTGACCACTGACCAGTGACGAATGACCAGTGACGAATGACCAATGACGAATGACCAGTGACGAATGACCAATGACCACAGGACGACCCACCGGGCTATGATTATCGACGCGCATTGCCATTTGGGCGTATCGCCGCAGTTCTTCCTTCCCGATGCCTCGGTGGGCACCATGCTGCGCGTGATGGATCGGCTCGGGATCGAGCGGGCGATTGCTGCGCCGATGGCGTCGCTGTCTGGGCAAGCGGAATGGGGCTGGCGCGAGGGCTTGCAAGCGTACGGCGAATCGGGCGGCCGCATCCTGCTGTATGCGGTCTTCGATCCGCTGGCGCCGGCCAGCCTGGATTTTGTGCGACGTTCGCTGGGCGAGCCGGCAGCGGTCGGAATCAAGATCCATCCGTCGCTGGCTCAGTGTCCAGCCGACGACGACCGCTGGCGTCCGGTTTGGGAGTTGGCGGCGGACAGACGGGTCCCGATCCTCTCGCACAGCTGGAGTATCTCCGACTACAATCCGGTTCAGAAATACTCTCAACCGGCCCTGTTTGCCCGCTATGTGCGTGAGTTTCCCAAGGTCTCGCTGATTCTCGGCCACAGCGGCGGGCGCTACGAAGGGCACGTGGCCGCCGCGGCGCTGGCTCGCCAGCACGCCAACGTGTTTCTCGATCTGGCAGGCGACTGCTACAGTCTCGGCCTGGTCGAGTATCTGGTGGCCCAGGCGGGGGCCGATCGGATCTTGTTCGGTTCCGACCTGACGTGGATCGACCCGCGCACACAGCTGGGCATGGTGCTGGACGCGGAACTCTCCGATTTCGACAAGGTTTGTATCCTCCGCGAAAATGCGCTTAGACTTTTTTGCCTTCGGTAAACTCCATTGTTCTCCGAGCCGTGCGGACGGCCTCACGGTTCTGGACGGAACGGCACGGCTCGGAGAGCCATGTTGCGAAGAGGAAGGAGTAGAATCCGACCCGTGAACGACAACACCATTCAACGCATCCTTTCGCTCACCCCGGAAGAGATTCAGGAGTGTACTCGGCGGCTGATGATCGGCGGCGGCACGCGCGGCGGGCCGGTGCTGCATCACGGCCAGGGCTGCCGCGTCTGGGACACGGCGGGCAAGTCCTACATCGACTGCACCGCGCAAAGCTGGGCCTTGTACCTGGGCTACTGCCATGACGAAATCTGGGAGGCGGTCAACCAGCAGGCCCAGTACCTGACGCACGTCCACCAGGGTTTCGATACGCTGCCGAGGTTTTACCTGGCCAGGCTGTTGACCGATATCGCTCCCGAGGGGATTAACCGCGTGTCGTTCTGCCCGTCGAGCGGTTTGGCGTTGGAGGGCGGCATGAAGATCGCCCTCAAGAACCGGCCGGGGGCGGCCCAGTTCGTAACGCTCTGGGACGGCTACCACGGCACCACGCTGGGCACGATGGGCGCCAGCTGGATCGCGACCAAATCCGCGGGCAAGTACGCCGGCGGCAGCCGCTTCCTGCCCCTGCTGCACCACTCCGTCCGCGCGCCGAACCCTTATTGCTACCGCTGCTACTTTGGCCAGCAGCCGGACACGTGCGATCTGATGTGCGCCCGGATGCTCGAATTGACCCTGGAGCGGGGCGTCAACGGGCCGCCCGCGGGCGTGATTGTCGAACCGCTGCAGGCCAGCGCCGGGATGATCCCTTGCCCGCAGCGCTACCTGCAGCGAGTGCGGGAGATCTGCGACCGGCACGACGTGCCGCTGATCTTCGACGAGATCCAGACTTACATCCGCATCGGCGCTTTTTTTGCGGCGCAGCACTACGGCGTGACGCCCGACATCATCGCGCTGGGCAAGGCCGTCGGCGGCGGACTGCCGCTGGGCGCGACCCTGATCCGCGACGGCTTGGCCGGCTTCGAGCCCGACGCCGAAGAACTGCACACCTTTGCCGCCAACACGCTGTCGATGGTCGGGGCCGTCCGCCTGATCGAGATCGTCCAGCGGGACCGGTTACTGGAGCATGCCAACCGCATGGGCGAGTATCTGCGGCAGGGACTGCTCGGCCTGCAAAACGAATTCCCCGAAATTGGCGACGTACGCCAAGTGGGCTTGCACGTCGGCGTGGAACTGGTCGAGGATCCGGAAACCAAGAAGCCGTTGAACGAACAGACGCGCAACATCCGCGACGCGGCCCTGGCCCGCGGCGCGATCTTCGGCCTGGCTGGCGTGCGCAAGAACCTACTGAAAATCAAACCGCCGCTGATCCTCCAACCCCACGAAGCAGACGAAGTGCTGGGCATCCTGCGCGACGCCTTGCGGGAGGTGCTGCGCAAGTGACGAAACGGGGTCAGTGACGAAACGGGGTCAGTGACGAAACGGGGTCAAGCCTCGTCGTTGTTCGCCAAGCGGGCCGAGTCCAGGACTGGACGGATCATCCAGGGGATTCATCGCCTTGGTGCTGACAGCAAGCTGGCCCTGAGGAGCCAGACGGACCTCCGCCTCCTGCGTCAGGCTCTTGCCGGGTTTCGATGGACACGTCCGCCGCCAGCACCAAGCCCGTCTCGACTTAGACCGCCTTCAAGATGCCGACGGGAACCGGGCAGGCCGTGTGAAGACAGTGCCTGGCCGCTAACTCGATCCGAGCGAGACCCCGTGGAACGCGTTTTCTCGACATCGGTGTGATCCCGTGTGCGTCGGGACTAGTTGGCCAGCCCGTGCCCGGCGCGTGGTTCCATGTTCCTCTGGCGGACGCCCTGCTTCCAGCCCCGGACGCAGGGCGCGGATCGACCCGCCGGCCTGATTACGGCGTGGAATTGGTCTGAAAACGATCGCAGACACCGTCCCCGTCCTGATCCGTAAAGCCTCGGCCGGGCTGGCCGTAGGCGGCACCCCAACCGGCACCGCTTTGGAAGCCTGGGCCGCGAGCCATGCCATAGCCTGGGCCACGTCCAGTACCGTTGCGCGGTCCGATTGCCATGCCGCGTCCCATGCCGCGGCCACGGCCTCCGCGCGGCCCCATCGCCATTCCGTAGCCGGGTCCGCGCCCCATGCCGTTGCGAAGTCCGGTCGCCATGCCATAACCCGGGCCCCATCCGGTACCGTCGCGGGGACCCATTTCCAAGCCGTAGTAGGGGCACATCCACGGGGCAGTGCCGCCTCGGCCTTGAGCCGGCTGCGCTGCCGTCGGTTGGGCTTCGGCGCTCGCGGCTGCGGCCAGAACCATCGCCGACGCGATACTCAGTACGAATGTCGTTCTCATCTTTCTTCCCTCCTTCGTGCCTGACGGCCGGGCTGCGAAATCTCCGTGCCAAGCCGTCCGGTCTGAACGCGAGGCGCCCTGCAAAAATTGCACACGGTTTCAGGCCCTCCCGACACTTCGTTGCAGTCCCGTTCTCTCTTCTGCCGACATGTCGGCGTGTGGGAAGAAGGACTCGCGGGAAAAGCCCCCTGCAAATCACCGCCTGCGAGCGACTGGGGCGCCTCCAAGGCAACGCTCGCAACGGTTGGCAAGCCCCGGACTCCGGTCTTGCCGTTTCCAGACCGATGCAATCGGGATGCCAAGCTGGGGTCGGTTTCTGCGACGGGAACTTGTTCCCTCGCCGATCCCGACCTCGACGCCGCTGGCACAAAAAACAGCGGCAACAGCGGCCTCAACGGGAGCGAGTACAGCCGACCGCCTACGGGCAGCCTGAGCGAGGGGCGTCCCAAACGCTGAACGTCTGTCCCGCTGCGGATGTGCCAAGTCGATCCGCCGTTTGCCGGCGATAGAAATCGGCAAATGCCTGTTGTGTTTGGGGCAACAGATTGCCCGCAGCAATCGCCCGCTGAGCGCGGACCTCCAAGACGCGGAAACCGGCCGTTCGCAGGTCCATGAGCGTTGTGCCAAACGCTGAATCGCAAGGCCTGGTCGAGCAGCCGAACTCGGGAGCATCCGGAAGCCGGAAGCCTTACGCCTTCAGCGAGCGTCCAGCCAGGTTGGCCGGAACACTAGGAAGGGGCCTTGCCTTTGTCGTCGCCCGGCACGGGTGACATGTCGGACGCCGGTTCGTGCCGGAATACGACGATAGTCTCCCGCTCGGTTTCGCGACGCTCGATGACGCGGTAACGATGGACGCCTTGCAGGCCGGCTTCTTTGGCCCCCGCCCAGCCGTGCAGACGGGCAAACGTAACGGCGTCGTCGGACATGCCGCCACATTCCGCGCCGATCGCCCCGTGATGAGTCATCTCGTAGCAAGCCGTGGCCAGCAGTGCTTCCTCTTCGTCGTCCGAATCCGTGTGTAGAGATCTCCCATCCCAGTAGCCGCCCGTGAATTGCAGGGCGACCGACCTGCCGAGCCATGCCCGCGACCGCGACTCGCCGCCTGACGGCCGAAACTCATCCAGCCGCCGCGCGTCCTTCTCAAAGGTGATATGCCGAGTCCAGTGTTCGTCATCCGGCTCGGGGTAGTCGCTGCGAACGTGACCGCCTCGGGATTCGGTGCGAAGCGCGGCAGCCTCGATCATCAGCCCGGCCACCAGCAGCATGTCTTGCAACTCCCAGGCGACAGGGTTGGAAAACTGGCGGGATAAAACGTAGCGGCACCAACGGCCGATGCTCTCGGCCGCCTCGGCCAGACCGGCCGCGTCGCGGCGGACGCCGCAGGCACGCCACATGAGGCTTTTTAGCGAGTTGCGGATATCGGAGACATCGAGCGGTTCGCCGCTGGAGTTGACCGGCGGGTTCTCCAACGGCAACGCGCGGAAGGTGTCGTTGTGGCGGATTGCTTCCAAGGACGCTTCCCGCCCCGCATGGGCCCCGTAGACCGCCGCTTCGCTGAGGCTGTTCGAGGCCAGTCGGTTGGCGCCGTGCAGGCCCGTGGAAGCGACTTCGCCCGCTGCCCACAGACGCGGCAGCGTGGTGCGGCCGTCACGGTCCACGGTCACGCCGCCCATCATGTAGTGCGCGCCGGGACGGACGGGGATGCGGTCGCAGGTGATGTCCAGACCGAACTGAGCGCACAGGGCGGCGATGCCGGGGAACCGGCGGCGGACGTGTTGCGGATCGAGGTGGGACAGGTCGAGATAGACGTTCGGATGCCGCGTCTTTTCCATCTGCATCACGATCGCCCGACTGACAACGTCGCGCGGCGCCAGTTCGGCGCGCTCATCGCATTCGGGCATAAAACGGCGTCCTTCGCGGTCCACCAGGTAGGCGCCTTCGCCACGGATGGCTTCGGTGATCAAATTCCGGCTGCTGCCGGCGACGTACAGCACGGTCGGATGAAACTGCATGAACTCCAGGTCCCGCACCTCGGCGCCCGCACGGTAGGCCAGGGCCAGGCCGTCCCCCGTGGCAACCTCCGGGTTCGTCGTCTCGCGATAGATCTGCCCCGCGCCGCCGGTGGCCAGGATCGTCTGTTTGGCCCAGATCAAGGTCTTGCCGTGCTGGCGGTTCCAAACCAGCGCCCCGCAGCACTGGCCCGCGTGAGTCAGCAGATCGATCGTGAACGTGTTTTCCCAGACGCCGACGTGCGGAGTCTGTTGGACGCGTTGGGCCAAAGCCCGCATGACCTCGCGGCCCGTGGCGTCGCCGTCCGCATGCACAACGCGGTTGCGGCGGTGGCCCCCCTCGCGCGTCAGCGCCAACCGACTGCCCTCCTGATCGAATTTCGTGCCCCACTCGATCAACTCGAAGATCCGCCGGGGAGCCTCCTCGATGACGTGCCGGACGACCTCCTGGTCACAGAGCACGCCTCCGGCAATCAGGGTATCGGCGACATGGTCGTCAAAACAGTCGTCGGCACCAAGAACGGCGGCGATGCCGCCCTGGGCGTAAGCGCTGTTGGAGAGTTGCAGTTCGGCCTTCGTGACGACCAGGACCGACAGCTTAGGATCCACCTCCAACGCGGCCCGCAGTCCCGCCAGGCCGCTGCCAACGACGAGCACGTCCGTAAAGAAATGCGGGACCTGTTTGGGTTGGAATGTGGCCAGATAACGGGGGCAAGCACACAAGCGGTCCGTGGACATGGGGTTCTCGCAATTCTGCATCATCCGCCTCCCTCGCCGGGCTCTTGCCGGATTTCGATGGTCACGTCTGCCGGCAGCGCCAAGCCCGCCTCGACTTCGACGGCTTTCAGGATGCCGACGGGAACCGGGCAGGCCGCGTGAAGACAGTGCCTGACCGCCAACTCCCAAACCGCCGCCGAAGCATCGCGTCGCAAGACTTCGCGCAGCGGATCGAGTTGACTTAATTCCAGGGCCAATTGCTGCACCGCGGGGCAATCGCTCTCCAGCGACATCGCGCAGTCCGAGACGTCGCCGCTGACCGTCACCGTCGTCGCGAACCCGCAAATGCCGGCGCTGATTTTGGCTTTCGTCGTCATCCAGCCGCGCTCGCTGTGGCCATGATGGCCGAAACAACTTCCCGATTTCGCCTGACCCCGGCCGTTCTATCCTGCCTGCCGTGGGGCAAATACGGTGCCGAACCGACCGCTTTACGTCTCGGGAACCCCCTCCCGTGGTGGTTGCGTGAGGGAAGGGGGTCTGGAGGAAAACACGCTGCCGTAGCTGATCGCATCGCTGGGGCAGACGGTCAGGCAACGGGCGCAACTGTAACAGTCCGCCGCCAGCAACTTGCCCGCGACGAGGTGTTTGGCAGCCTCCAGCGGGCAAGCCCGGATGCAGGACCCGCACTGGTTACACCGCGAGTGATCCACTTTGATTCGGTTCAGGCTGACACGTTCCAGAACCCACGAAATCAGCCCAAACGGGCAAATGAACTGGCAGAAAGGCCGGTACACGCCCAGCGACAGCACCAGGGCGGCGACCACCGTAAGGAGCATCGAAAGGCTTTCAAATTCCAGGTTGAACAAGTTGAAAGGATTGATTCCGTGGTACAGGACGAATCCCCTTCGGCCGCCCACCACGCCAAACAGCAGGAGCAGCATCAAGACAAACAACCCGGCGCGGATCGAATTCGACAAGACAAAGGGCACCTTGCGGCGCTTGAGGCTTCGCAGCAGGGGCAAGCTGTAGACCAGTTCCTGCAGGGCCCCAAAGGGACAAGCCCAACCGCAGACAAGCTTGTTCCCGACCACCGCTAACGCCGCGAAGAACATGAACGCGAGCACCACGGCCGGCACGGAGGGCTGGAGGCCGACCATTGCCTTGAACAGCTTGACCGCGCCCTCCATGGGGTTTGGCGACTTGCCCAAGGCGAACCCGCACACTCCCGCGGCCACCAGCAACGCCAGGATATAAGGCGTCCGCGGATACCAACGGCGGCGCTCGCTGCTGGGCGAGTCTGCCGGCCGGCCTAACTGCGTCAAAAACACCAGACCGCCAAGGACCAGTGCGGCAAAGACGAAGTACTTGAGGCCCGTGCCGTGGTGGGAGGCCAGATGGACGACCGTTTCGTTCAGCGTCTGCTCGCTGATGCCCAGTTCACTCACGGGGGTGCGCATCGACGTGCTCAGGGGCAGTTCGAGTTCCCTGGCCAGCGCCTTGCCGGTCGTTTTCAGCCGGGGCGCGATCTCCCGCAGGCTCATCGCCGTCGTAATTCCTTCGGGTATCGCCTCCTTGGATCGGGGCTGCAAAGCCCAGCCGATCGCCACGACGGCACACATCGCAACCGCCGTCCCCGCCAGCCAAGCGTACTGAGTCCGAGAGAGCTTTGACCAGTAACCCATCGTCGGTTCTCCTCGTTCGCTGAGAAATCCACTTGCCCAAGCCACCGCCGAGTAGGTTGGGACTCCGTCCCGACCGGGGCGGGTCAGCGACCCAACCTACGAAAACGCGGCCAGCCTTGCAGCAAACCAGCCGTGAACATTCCAGCCGTGACCATTGTAAGCGCCCGCAATTCCTTCCTGCCAGGGGCGTCCTCCGCCGCGCCCGGACGGGAATCAGTACGCGCCGACAACTTCACCCTGCGCACACGTGCTGAGCGCCCGCCACGTCGGCAAGTCGATCGAGTCGCTGACAAAACGAACGCTGCCGTCTCCGAGCAGCGCATTGACACCGCCCGGGTGATTGCTGCGGGCCGCGATAAACCCCGCCCCTTTCGCCCACAGGTCGGGAGTCGGCGCGTTGGGCGGCAAGTACGTGCAAAACGTGCTGGCAAACTGCTTGCCGGAGATCCAGGCATGAGCGCGCTGGCCCGTCCACTTCGTCGCTCCGGCAAGGAGCGACGCGATGTCGGGATTAACGACGCCGGGAATTCCCGGAGCGTTCGGGGCAAGGCTTAGGTTCTGCATGTGGGCCATCTGCCGCTGTGGATCGCCCGGGCTGGGACCTGCCGTCTCGTGGTGCGAGCCCAAGAGCGTTTCGGCCATCGCCAGGGTGTTCGTGCTGCCGTCCAGCATGTCGCGGAATCGGCACGCCGAGACAAAATAGAACAGGCCGTCGGTGGGGTAGCGGAGATCATAATTGGTCCCGGTGCCCGAGCCGGTGCAGACCACGTAGTTCCCGCCGGCGAAGGGGCTGTCCGCAGTGGTAAAGTACTCCGTAAATCGCTCGTTCGTACCGTCGCTGGGACAGCGGAACATGGGGACGACCGTTCCTGCCGCAGGCGCCTGCAGGGGGTTGAGCATTTGTGCCGGCCCCGAGCCCACGAAAAGCGGCTCTTCGAGATTGAGCAAGTCTTGCAGGTTTTCCTGCTCCGCCAGCGGCAAAATTCGCGCCTGGACCGAAAACTGCCAGGGACATTCGAAAGGTTTCAATCCCACGAGCGGAAACACGTCATACGTGTCGTGGTAGTGGTGCAAGGCCAGTCCGCATTGCTTGAGGTTGTTCGTGCAGCTGGTGCGGCGGGATGCCTCGCGCGCCGCCTGGATCGCCGGCAACAACAGGGCGACCAAAATGCCGATGATCGCGATGACCACCAGCAGTTCCACTAAGGTAAATCCGCGATTTCGTCGTGTCGCGTTCATAACCGCCTCCGATGAATTCTGTCCAAACATCTTGACCGATCAGCGTGATCATCGATGTCGATCTGCGGTGAGGCCAGACTCGCGCATCGCTGGCGCGGCCTGCGCAAAACGAGGGAGCCGCAGCATCCCGTGACGGCCGCGTAGAGTTACCGGACAAAGGATGGGATCAGGCCAGAGGAGGACCTCGCGCGCAAAACGCGCGCAAGACGGAAGTGCCGACAAAACGACTGACCAAGACCAGGGTATCTTGCACGATCGCCCCGGCGGCTAAAACCGCCGGAGACGTATCCTGGTCCCGGTCCTGTCCGGAAATGCGGCAAATGGCGCAGTTCGCTTCGCCCTTCAGCGACATCGGGCCCCGCTGCCCATGATCCAACGTCGCTTGGCGGTCCAGACCCAAGCTGTCTAGACTGGACTGCGGCAGCCTCCCAACGTACACGCTCAAGCCGCTGGGAAATTCCGCCCAATGACCGTTGCCGGGGACCGCATGCCATCCCTCGCCGATACCCGCCACGGCTGCGAACCACGCCGCTAGAATCCAAGTCGTCAGGCGGCGGGAGTGTGTAGACATGGCAGGCTTGCTGGCGGGAGGAACTAACAGAGGGCGGCCGCTTCGTCACAAATTGAAAACAGCACTTCCATCAACGTACATGAACGCATGGCTTTGCGTCAACTGCACGTTATCTGTTGACTGCCTTAAATTTGCCAGTGCTTGCATCGCCATTGCATTTCTGCAACAATGAAGCTTCGTTGATCGAGATACCGCGTGGGTTGAACTTGAAACCGTCATGGCCGGATCGTTAGAGCAGCACGTCCGGGAGGTGATCCTGGACTCGATTGCCGACGGCGTCTTCACCGTCGATGAGGACTGGAAGATCACCTCCTTCAACCGGGCCGCCGAACGGATCACGGGGGTTCCCCGGACCCAGGCGCTTGGCAAAAAATGCTTCGACGTTTTTCAATCCAGTATCTGCCAGACGAACTGTGCCTTGCGCGACACGATTCGCTCGGGACGCCAATGGGTGGATCGCCGAATCAATGTTTTGAACAGCCAAGGGGAAGAAATCCCGGTCAGCATCAGCACGTCCATCTTGCGGGACGAGAAGGGGCGGGCGGTGGGGGGCGTCGAGACGTTCCGCGATCTGTCGGCCATCGAACTGCTCCGCAAGCAAGTGGAAGACCGCTACACGTTTCACGACATCATTACCAAAAGTCATCCACTGCGTCGCATCCTGGACATTCTTCCGGACATCGCCGCAAGTGATACGACGGTGCTGATCGAGGGGCCAACGGGTACCGGCAAGGAGTTGGTGGCCAAGGCGATCCACAATCTGAGCCGGCGAGCCAAGCAGAAATATGTCGCGGTAAACTGCGGTGCCTTGCCCGACACGTTGCTGGAATCGGAGTTGTTCGGCTACAAGAAAGGCGCCTTCACTGACGCCAAGAAAGACAAGCCGGGGCGGTTCGCCCTGGCCAAAGGCGGAACCCTGTTCCTGGATGAAATCAGCGACATTTCCCCCGCGCTGCAGGTCAAGTTGCTTCGCGTCCTGCAGGAGAAGGAATACGAACCGCTGGGCGACACCGCGACGGTCAAGGCGGACGTGCGCGTGATCGCCGCCAGCAACCAGTCGTTGACCGAGCGAGTCGCGCGCGGTGCCTTCCGGGAAGACCTTCTCTATCGGCTGAACGTCGTCAAGCTTGTGCTGCCGCCCCTGTGCGAGCGCCGTGAAGACATCCCGCTGCTGGCCCACCATTTCCTGAGGCAGTTCAGCGCCCAGCAAGGCAAACGCCTGGACGGGATCACAGAAGAGGCGATGCTCGTCCTGCTGCGGCACTCCTTCCCCGGCAACGTCCGTGAATTGCAAAACGTCATCGAATACGCCGTCGTGCTGTGTCACAGTGACCGGGTCCAGGCGGACTGCCTGCCATCTTATTTGGGGGACGTCAGCCCCGGCCTCGGCGGCCCTGCGGCCAGGCCGCCGAGCAATCCGCTGGGTGAGGCCGAGGCCGAAATCATCCTGCGCACGCTTCGCCAATACGAAGGTCATCGAGGCAAGACCGCAGCGGCCCTGGGAATCGACAAAAGCACGCTTTGGCGGAAAATCAAAAAGTACGCCTTGACGTGTCCGTGAGTCGATCCGGCCATTGCACATTCGCAACGGTGCAATGCCACGCATTGCGTTTCTAAAACAAGACTTCCTGCGGCCATACAAGAATCGTCCATCCCGCTCTAACGATCTTGGCAAACGCCCGATGTCGCTCGCTTTGCCGCTGGACGTGATGACGCGCAAGACGCTCGCCGCGGGAAGTACGGACGGGTTTCTCCAGGGAAACACGCCCACACTTCACCGGCGGCCAGCGACCTTCCGCTCAAAGCACGCGGCATTCGGCTAGCGCCTGCCGCGTAGCGAAGTGTGGCCGTTGAACCGGCGACGCAGGCCGCGGACGGCAGGGCGCAGTTCTTGCAGTTCACTGGGACGGAAAGGATGTTCGCCGTGAAGGTAGCCGTCGCCACGTTCGGGGAACGGGTTTCGCCGCGTTTCGACTGTGCCCAGACTTTTCTGGTTGCGACGGTCGACGAGGGCCGGTTTTCGAGCCGTCAGGAGTTGTTCGCGAGCGGTTGGGGGACCAACGAACGAATCAACCGTCTTGTCGCGCTCGGGATACAGGCGGTGGTTTGCGGCGGTGTCGACCGTCGATCCGCTGAATTGCTGCGATCGGCCGGAATCGAAGTCTATGCCCGGAGAACCGGGAACGTCGACGACGTCTTGACGGGCATCTTTCAGATCGAGGCGCGCACGAAGCCCGGGCCGTAGGTAGCTGTGCGGGAAACGTTGGCAGGGCAGAAACCATTTGGCCCGAGCGGACGGAGTCTGCTCTACGAACACCATCTTCCGCCAGTCGAGGGACAGTCCGAGAACATGATGACACTAAGGGATTCAGACCGTGACAGGACACGCAGTTGATGTGGTTCGACGGATCGTGGAACTGAAGCGAGATCGCAACGCCGTCATCCTAGCACACAACTACCAAAGGCCGGAGGTGCAGGATGTTGCCGACTTTACCGGCGACTCGCTGGAGTTAAGCCGTCTTGCAGCGAGCGCCAAGCAAGACGTGATCGTCTTTTGTGGAGTCCGCTTCATGGCGGAAACTGCGGCGATCCTGTGTCCGGAGAAACGCGTTTTGCTCCCGGTCCTGGAGGCAGGCTGCGCGTTGGCCGACACCGCCACCGCGATGCAGGTTTGGCGCATGAGACAGCTGCACCCGCTTGCGGTGGTGGTCGCCTACGTGAACACGTCCGCCGCCGTGAAGGCCGAAAGCGATCTTTGCTGCACCTCGGGCAATGCCGTCGAGGTGGTCCGATCGGTTGAGCCGGGACATCCCGTCATCTTCGTGTCCGACCGGAATTTGGGGCAGTATGCAGCGCGGATGACTGGGCGTCATGTCATCTTGTGGGAGGGCTCATGCCCTACGCACGCCGCGGTGTCGGCCGCCGATATCCGGCGAGCCAAAAGCAAGCACCCGGAAGCGCAAGTGATCGCGCATCCCGAATGCCGCCCCGAAGTATTGGACTTGGCGGACCACGTGGCGGGTACCGCCGGGATGCTGGCCTACGCTGCCGAACAGCCGCCAGGTACGGCCGTGCTCGTCGCCACGGATCTCGGCGTGATCCATCGCCTGCGCAAGGAAAACCCGGACAAGGCATTTTTCCCGGCCACCGACTATCTCGTCTGCCCGACCATGAAACTGACGACGCTGGAAGATGTCCTGCGGTCGCTGGAGACGATGGAGCCTGGGATTACGGTGGAAGAGGCGGTGCGAGTCAATGCTCGCCGTGCCCTGGACAGAATGATGGCTGTACGGGAAACAAGTGGATAGAATCGAGGGAACGATGAGGAGGCAAGCGGTGGGCCGTTGCCGGGGGGCCATGCTGGACGGTCAATTCTCCGGCGGGCGTGTCCGCTGCAGCTCGCGCCAGCAACGGTGCGTCCTTTCTGACGGGAAACGGAGCCTTTGCCCGGTGCGCAAAAAACCGGGGCCAGGCTCCCTGCAACCTCAGTTTACGCACGCATCATGGCCCAGCACATCGATCGGGTGGAAAAGAAACTAGGGCTTTGCTTTGAAAAGAGGATTCCATGACTCGTTATCTGTTCGGTCCCGTGCCTTCGCGCCGTTTGGGGCGGTCCCTGGGCGTCGATCTGGTGCCCTTCAAGACTTGTTCGTACGACTGCATCTACTGCCAGCTGGGGCCAACGACGTGCAAGACGATCGAACGCAAAGCCTGGGTGCCCCTGGATGCCGTCGTAGCCCAGTTGCAGGAGCGGCTGTCGAGCAAGCCCGACTACATTACGCTCAGTGGGTCCGGCGAGCCGACGTTGAATTCGCAAGTGGGCGAGATGATTGCCAACATCAAAACGCTGACCGACATCCCCGTCGCGGTGCTCACCAACGGCTCGCTGTTGTGGATTGAGGAGGTGCGCCGACAATTGCTCGGAGCCGACCTGGTGATTCCCTCGTTGGACGCCGGCGAGGAAACCGTGTTTCAAACGGTAAACCGCCCGCACGGGCAGATCGCCTTTGAAAAAATGCTGGACGGACTCGTGGCGCTGCGGCAGGAATTCCGTGGGGCCTATTGGTTGGAGGTCATGGTGGTCGGCGGATGCACGGACACGGTGGCCCAGATCGAGAAGTTGGCCGCGGCCGTCGCCCGAATTCGACCGGACCGCGTCCAACTCAACACGGTCACCCGGCCTCCCGCGGAAAAAACAGCCGCCGCGGTTTCGCCGAAGCGGCTGGACCAGTTCTGTTCGTTTTTCCAGCCTCGCGCCGAGGTGATCGCCGATTTCCGGGGCATCCATCAAGAAGCCGAATTTGTCGCCTCCCGCAACGAGGTTCTCGACATGCTTCAGCGCAGACCCTGCAGCGTCGCCGACATTGCGGGCGGACTCGCCAGGCACGAAAATGAGGTCATCAAGCACCTGGAAGAGTTGCGAGTCTCCGGGTTGGTCGAGTGCGTCCCCGGCGAGGGCAAACCCTACTTCCGCGCGATCCACCAGGAATAAGAAGCGGAGCCGTTCGCTGGCCGCAAAGCGAACGGCGGGCGTCAGCCTGCTGGTTCTGCGGGGATCTGGCGGCACACCGGCGGACTGGCGTCCGCCGGATTTGGGGCAACGTTTGGGATCATCACATCGCGGCTTCCAACGCGGCTTTGACCCTCGTCAAGCGGTCTATCACCGTCCGATGATGCTTTTCGATCCGTTCGTGCGCGTCGCGTTGCTTGCGGTGCCGCTCGGCTAATTCCCGGTGCTGTCCGGCCATCGCTTCTTGGACGCCTTCGCCGATGCCCTGGTGCTCATACTCGGACATCGCTCGGCCGTGGTCCCGGAGAGCCTGCTGGTGAAGTTCGATGGCTTGCGCGTGAGATTCGAGCGCTTCACCGTGTTCGCGGATCATCCCCTGCAGCTTTGCCAACTCCGACAAAGCGGACTGGTGTTCGCGCTGCCAACGCTCGACGTCATCCCGCCAGGCCGAATGGACGCTAGTCCACTGGCGATGATCGGCCTGGATGCCTGCAAAACTGACGGTTTCCTGGTTCATGGCTTCTCTCCTCATTGGGTTTCAGCCTAGTCCCGGTAGATTCTGTAATCGATGGGCCCACCTCCACCGCACATGGGCAGGTAGCACGTGACACTCCTAAAGATGCACGTTTCGGACCATTCCGCCAGCCCCTCGCGGTTTCTTCGCAAAAACACGCCTGCGCGGTTGCGGGGAAAAACCGGTTTGGACCCGCGCTGTTACGGGGCGCTGCCCGGACCGTGGTCCGTTCGCGTGGCTGCGATGACTTCTCGAACGGCCTGTGTCGCAACGGGGGTGATGCTGAAGGCACGATAACCCAGGCGCAAAAGATGGGGCACCATGCGCGGATCCGAGGCGATTTCGCCGCACACGGCGACATCCGCCGCCCGGCCAATCTGGCTCGCCTGCCGCATGATGTACTCCAACAGCCAAAGAAAGGCGGAGTGGGTCGGTTCGTTGTACTGGACGACCCGTTCGTTATCGCGGTCCGCAGCCATAAAGTACTGCAGCAGATCGTTCGTTCCCAAACTGATGAAATCGACCTCCTTGAGGATGTCCTGGACGGAAATCGCTGCGGCGGGAACCTCGATCATGGCTCCCATCCTGATTCGGTGTGCCAGCTGTTGGCCTTGCGACTTCAATTCACCACCGACTTCGTCGAGAATGCACTTCGCCCGCTGGACGTCGTCGATCGTCGTCACCAGCGGAATCAGAATTCCGATCTGGCGATCGCCGCCGGCCCGCAGTAAGGCCCGCAACTGTGAGCGGAGTTCTCCCATCTCGTCCAGGAAATGCCGGCGGATACCCCGGATCCCCAAGGCAGGATTCGATCCCGCGCAACCGCGTGTCGCGCCCCACTGCTTGTCCGCGCCGATATCGAAGGTCCGAAAGATGACGAAACGGCCCGCCGCTTCGTGGATCACCCGCTGGTAGACCTCGTATTGTTCGTCTTCTGAAGGCAAACGACCGTCTTGGGCAATCATGAACTCGGTTCGGAACAGCCCGATTCCATCCAAGCCGTTGGCGAACATGAGATGAATCTGTTCCGGATTCTCCATGTTGGCCCTCAACGAAACCGCGATGCCGTCGGCCGTCCTGCAGGGCATCACCTCCGGAAAGAAAACGGGCACCTGTTCGCCCCGTTTCTGCTGCCGATACTCTTCCTCTGTATGCAGTGACGGCCGCACAATGACCAGGCCGCGGGTGCCCTCGACGATGATCCGGTCACCTTCCTGCGCTACATCCAGCAGCCCCGAAACGGCTCCCACGGAAGGAAGGCCGAATCCTTTGAGCAGAATGGCGGCGTGCGAAGACAGCGCGCGGCTCTCGCTGGCAAACCCGCCGGCACCGACCCGTTGGGCCAGGATGACGCTCGAAGAATGCAGATGGCGGGAGATGATCGCGTCGCCCCTTGCCATCGGCCGATAGAGGCTGCGGTCGCGATTGGATAGGATTCCAAGCAGGTTGTCGGCCATATCCCGGATGTCTTCGTTGCGCGCTTTGAGATAGGGATCCCGCATCGCCTCGAACGCGGCCACCAGCGCGGCAGCCTCCTTGTCGAGACAGAATTCCGCGCGCTTCTGCTCCGCGGCGATCCGGTTCCGCACTCTGGTGTGGAACGACTCATCCGACAAGATCGCCTCATGGACCTGAAAGATGGCTTGGGCCTCGATCGACAGTTCGCCGTGAACCGCGGCAACGTGTTCCGGCAGACGACGCCGCGCCGTTTCGACCGCGCGGGAATAACGATCCAATTCGGCGGCGACCTGGGAAATGTCGATTTCGTCCTGCGGAATGAGGATGTCCAAGTCCATTTTGTGGACGCGCCCCATTCCGATCCCGGGACAGATCGAGATTCCCTGCAATCGCACTTCCTGCTTTTGTGAAATATCGGTCATTGCAGTAGCCATATCGATGGATTGCAATTCTAGCAGATGCCGTGCCGGACGAAGGCGTGTCCCGGTGTGGGCTCAGCGGCTTCCCCGATGCTTCCCCGTTTCGGTGTTTCCCGTTTCGATAAACCCCAGGATCGGATTGCCGGGCGCGCTGTTTGCTGCTTCGGCGTTGCCGGGAGACGCGGACATGCTGTTCGACGAGGATCCGGAGCCGAGTCCAGGAGACGTGCAGCGTCTACAAACGATTGTTCCCGATGACGCCGAGGTGCCGTACGAGCACCGCATGATCTGTCCTCCGCCCTCCTCGGAAAGCGTGCATCCAGCTGACCTGATCGTCCAGTTGGCCAAGCAGGAAAACGTGGAAGTGATCGTCATCGGCACACACGGTCGCACGGGACTGATGTGCGTGTTGAGCGGCAGCGTCGCCAAATCCGTGATGCGGCAGGCATCTTGCCCTGTAATCATGGTCAAAAGATCAGGTCCAAGGCCTACGAAGCGAACAGAACCTCTTTAGCCTGCTACGAGGCGCGCGGCAGACGGCCACGTCCGTCACGGCTGCGGTGGATCGTGGGCAGGCTGCGGCGAACGGGCGTGATTCTGGTTTGCGGCCGGCAACTGTCCGGCCTTGTATTCTTCCAGCACCTCGCGGATGGTGCCCGAGCAGTTTGAGACAATCTCGATCCCTTCGGACGACAGGGCGCGCAGAGCGCTGGGCCCGCACTTGCCGGTCAGCAGCCATTTCGCTCCCTTCGATGCGATCATCCGGGCTGACTGGACGCCGGCCTGGCGGCCCTGCGTGAACGTGTTCTTCAACGCCTCAAACTCGCCCGTTTTCGGATCGATGACGACGAAATACGGGCAGCGTCCGAATTGCGGATCGACGGCCGCGCCCAGCGTCGGCCCGGCCGCGGTGACGGCAATCTTGAAGGGCGGTTCGCCGCTTGCTCCTCGGCCGGCCCAAACCGGCCGCAGCGACATGTCCCGCAGGACGATGGTCCGGTCGCCAAAGGTCAAGGTCCGAGCGATGTATCGGCCTTCCCGCGTCGTCTCGGTTCGAAAGACCTCGGCCTTGATTTCCGTGCCGGGCGACAGGCCTTTGGTCAGCGGTTCGATTTCGTTCGATGGCCCCAGGTGGATGCTGACCGTCTTGCCTGCCGGCGTCCTGATCGCCAAATATGTGCCCGGCAACGAGGGTCCGGTCGTCATCTGGAACGGTTCCGTCTTGACCTCCATCAGTTTGCCGGAAAGCGAAATGGTTTTTGGTGCAGCTGGTTTTGCGGCCACCCCCCGTTGACCTCCCTCGCCCCTTTGCGCGAACGCAAAGGACCACTGGAACCCTAACACGAACATGGCGACGACCGCGGTCTGACTTGCTCTCATTGGATCATTCCTCCCCGCAGGCGGTGCCGTGACATCGCCACGGCAACCTCGCCTCCGTCCCCCTCCCCGGCCACCTCCAGGGACGGCGCATCCGCCGTCACGGCGATTTTTTTAGTGGACTCCTGGTGAACGGACGAGGGAATCGAAGGCAGAATCTGGTTCAACTCCGGCTCGAAACGCGGCAGCGAACTCGCGGACCGCAAAACCATGCCGCCTACGGGGCAGCCGAGGCCGCGGGCAAGGACGGAGCACTCTACGCGCAGCAGAAAGTATAGCGGATGGGGCGACTCTCTCAAGGTCTCGTAATCGCCAGGTCGTGCCGCCGCTTGACTGGGCCGTGCCGCAGGACTAGGCTGATTCCCGCAAGGCTTGAACGAATCCTGCCTGACAACCACGCCCCATATCCCGAGGAGTCGACATGAACAGATGTGCCACGCGTCGCGAGTTTCTTAACCGTTCGGCTCTGGCTGCAGCCGGATTCTGGGTGGCCGGCAACTGCGCGACAGCGCAGAGCCGCTCGCCAAATGAAAAACTGAACATCGGCATCGTTGGGGTCGCCAGTCGCGGGGCGGCCAACGCGCGGGCGGTCGCCACAGAGAACATCGTCGCGTTGTGCGACGTGAACGAAGAACATCTGGTCCAGGCCCTTCAGCGGTATCCCCAGGCCAAGACCTACATCGACTGGCGCAAGCTGCTGGACCAGAAAGACCTCGATGCGGTGGTCGTCAGCACGACGGAGCATACCCACGCGCTGATCAGCCTTTCCGCCATGAAGCGGGGCAAGCATGTGTATTGCGAGAAGCCGCTGGCGCATTCGGTGTACGAAGCGCGCCAAATGCGGGAGACGGCCAAGCAGATGAAGGTGGCGACTCAGATGGGCACGCAGATTCACGCCACCGACAACTATCGCCGCGTGGTCGAGCTGATTCAAACGGGAGCGATCGGACCGGTGCGCGAAGCGCACGTCTGGGTGGATCAGGGCATCGAAGGACCGGTCGAGCGGCCCCAGGAGACGGTCCCGGTTCCTCCGAACTTGCACTGGGATCTCTGGCTGGGTCCCGCGCCGGCGCGGCCCTATCATCCTTGTTACTTCACCAAGCGTTCACTGTCCTGGCAAAACTGGTGGGATTTCGGCAACGGGGCGCTGGGCGACATGGGCAGCCACACCATCGATCTGGCTTTCTGGGCCCTGGAGTTGCAGGCGCCCAGCACGGTCGAGGCGTCGGGCCCTTTGCCGGTGCGTGCCGAGACGTATCCCGACCACCTGACCGTGCGTTGGGAGCACCCGGCTCGGGGAAACCGGCCGCCGGTGAAACTCGCCTGGTACGACCGGCACAACCGGCCCCAGGCGCCGGAAGGCATCGACCTGAGCAAATGGCACTTGGGGATTATGTTCGTCGGCGACAAGGGCACGCTCCTGGCGGACTACGGCAAGCGGATGTTGCTGCCGGAAGCCGATTTCAAGGACTTCCAGCCTCCGCCGCCTTCCATCCCTCCGTCGCCAGGCCAGCACGAGGAGTGGATTCAAGCCTGCAAGACCGGCTCGCCGACGCTCTGCAACTTCGACTACTCAGGCGCCCTGATCGAGAACAACTTGCTGGGCACGGTCGCCTTCCGGGTCAATAAGAAGCTGGAGTGGGACTCGGTGAACCTCAGGGCTCGCAACTGTCCCGAGGCCGACCAGTTCCTTCGGCCTGTTTACCGTGAAGGCTGGGCGGTGTGACTTGCACCGGGGCGATGTCTGGTTCTGAACATGGCCCCACGCTGGCAAGCAGCGTGGTGGCCGAAATCGGATCACAGGTCCTCGTGAAGGGGTGAATCAAGGACCTTCAGACCCGCGACGATTCGGCCGCTGGAACCTTCCAGAGGCATCTTCTGCGGGGAACGACGTGAGGCACCACCCGCCGGGGCGCGGTAGCGTGTTCCGGCGAGGCGGCAACCCGGATAGCTCATGTTCGACTCCGTGGGTGCGCGCCCGTCAGCGTCTCTCAAGAAACAGCTCTCCTCTCGCGTCGTAGAGCGGACCTTGGTCCGCTCGGAGAAAGGCAGTCCGCTCGGGCGGAATGGACTCCGCCCTACGAACCCGGGTCCTTGCCCCCAGTCGCTCCGCGCCGCGAGAATCCGGCCGGCGCTGACCGCTTCACTTCCACCCGAACACGGCCGCCTTGCCCAGTTCGGCTTCGATCTCCAGCAGCCGGTTGTACTTGGCGATCCGCTCGCTGCGGCAGGCGGAGCCGGTTTTGATCTGACCGCCGCCCAGGGCTACGGCAAAGTCGGCCAGGAAGGCGTCCTCGGTCTCGCCGGAACGGTGCGACACCACGTAGCCCCAACCCGCCTTCTGGCACATCTGGATCGCTTCGATGGTCTCGGTAACCGAGCCGATCTGGTTCAGCTTGATCAGCACCGCATTGGTGGATTTCTCCTGGATGCCGCGGGCAATGAACCGCGTATTGGTCACGTACAGGTCGTCGCCGACGATCTGGATCTTGTCGCCCAGCGCGGCCGTGTGCGCGCGGAAACCGTCCCAGTCGTTTTCCGCCAGCCCGTCTTCGATCGAGATGACGTGGTACTTGGCGACCCACGACTGGTACAGTTCAGTCATCTGGGCCGCCGTCTTCTTGCCCTGTCCCGATTTGGCCAGATTGTAGGCCCCGTCTTCGTAGAACGAGCTGGCTGCCGGATCGAGGGCGAGGGCGATGTCCGTGCCGGGCTTGTAGCCTGCCGCCTGGATCGCCTCGATGATCACCTCGCAGGCCTCGTCGTTGCTCTTCAGGTTGGGGGCAAATCCGCCTTCGTCCCCGACGCTCGTGGCGTACCCACGGCCGTGCAGAATCTTCTTCAGGGCGTGGAACGTCTCGGTGCCGTACCGCAACGCTTCGGCAAAGTTCGGCGCCCCGATCGGCATCACCATGAACTCCTGGAGGTCGACGCTGTTGTCCGCATGTTTGCCGCCGTTCAGGATGTTCATCATGGGCACGGGCAACCGCACCGCGCCGGTGCCGCCCAGATACGCGTACAAGGGCAGCTCCGCGTCTCGGGCCGCTGCCCGCGCGACCGCCATCGAGACGCCCAGGATCGCGTTGGCGCCCAACTGGCTCTTGGTCGGAGTCCCGTCCAGGTCGATCATCAGCCGGTCGAGTTCGGCTTGATGTGCCGGGTCCCGGCCGATCAGCTTGGGGGCGATCGCGTCGTTGACGTTGGCGACCGCCTTGACAACGCCCTTGCCCCCGTAGCGTTTCTTGTCCCCGTCGCGAAGCTCCAGGGCTTCGTGCTCGCCCGTCGAAGCGCCCGAGGGCACGGAGGCCGAAGCCTGCACGCCGTTTTCCAGCGCCACGTGGACGCGCACCGTGGGATTTCCACGCGAATCGAGAATCTCCAGGGCCCGGACGGAGGTAATTCTGTGTCTCACGCCAAACTCCTTTGCCAGTTGTTCCCGCGGAAAAAGGCCGCCCCAGGTCCAGAAAAAAAGCTCCCGAAGGAGTGATCCTGGGAGCTTAAAGTCTAGGTTCGGCGTGAGACGGGACTCCCACCGGACCTTTCGCGCCCAGGTAGGAGTCATCAGCCGTCGTCCGCAAACAGACGCGGCAGTTCATGGCGAACCCCATCGCCGTGCCGTATTCTAACATCCGTCCGAATGAACGACAACGGCCCGCCTCCGAGATTGCGGATCGCCAGTCGGCGGCGGCGAAACGGCTTCTCCGGAGAAGCGGACAGGATTTTTGGAGGGAACGGCCCAAGGGACGTTTCACAGACGAGAGTCCCGCCTCTCTTTCCGCGCCCCTTTTCGGATTCCTTTTCTCGACCTTTTTCGCGACGCTCTCAGTCAGTTGCGAGATCGTTGTCACGCACGGCGCGGAGCCTGGCGGCAAGCTGGGCTTGGAAATCCTCGATCACGTAGGCCCACTCGGGCTTTCCAGCAAGATTCGTGTACTGCTTCGGGTCCTTGAACAGGTCGAACAGTTCGACGCCCTGGGAGGCATCTTCCGCGTATTGGATGTAGGCCCATCGATCCCCGCGCAGGAGGAAGCCTTTGCGCGACGGCGCGACGGAGAAAGCGGCCTCGCGCACGACGCGCGACGGATCGTCGAACAGGGCGGAAATGTCCTTGCCCTGCAGGCGCGCGGGCACGTCCAAACGGCACAGGCTGGCTACAGTCGGATACAGGTCGAGCAGTTCGACGAGCGAATGGCAGACGGCCGGCTTCTTGCCCGGCACGCGGACGATCAGCGGCACCAGGGCCGACTCGTCTCGCAAGCTGACTTTGGCCCAGAAGTCGTGCTCGCCCAAATGATAGCCGTGGTCGCTGGTAAAGATCACAATCGTGTTGTCCGCCTGTCCGGACTTGTCCAGCGCGTCGAGCACCTGGCCCACCATCGCGTCCATGTAAGTCACGCACGCGTAGTAGCCACCCAGCGCCTTCTTCTGGCGGCGAACATCCATCTTCATGTTGACGCTGGTCTTGTAGTTGATGCCCGCCTTGGGGATGTCGTCCCAATCGCCGGGGATCTTGGGCGGCAGCGGCAGTTGGTCGTAGGGCTTGAACGGCTGGAAATATTTCTTCGGCGCCACGAAGGGCACGTGGGGGCGCACGAAGCCGACGGCCAGGAAGAACGGCCGATCCGCGTGCTGCCGGATCAATTCCACGGCTTTGGCCGCAGTCTTGCCGTCCGAGTGCACCAGGTCGTCCCCGTCCGCCTCGACGACGACAAACGTGTTTCCGCCCACGACCGGCCGCGTCCCGTCGGGATTGCCTTCCAGCGTCTCGCCATCGCCCGTTGCCTTCCATTCGGGGCCGGGGCTGTTGAACCGTTCGGTCCACGAGGCCGGATCGTCCGCGCCGTCGCCGCCGTCTTCGATGCCGCCCGGAACCCCCATGTGATAGATCTTGCTGACCCGCGCGGTGTAGTAGCCGGCGTTCTTGAAATGCTGGGGCCAGGTGGCGCGCTGGCCGATCGCCGGACGCGGGCTGGTGTAGCCGAGCACGCCCGTGGCGTGCGGATAGTAGCCCGACAGGAACGAGGCGCGGGAAGGACCGCAGTAGGTGCCTTGGCACATCGCGCGGGTAAACCGCACGCCCTGGGCGGCGAGCCGATCGATGTTCGGCGTGCGGCAGATCGTGTTGCCATAGCAGGACAGCGCCGTGGCGGTCAGGTCGTCGGAGATGATGAACAGGACGTTGGGCTTCGGCTTAGCCGCCTCAGCGGCGGAGGCGACGATCAACCCGCAGCAGGCGACAAGAACGGCAGGGAGAGTTTTCATCTGGTGCTTCCTTCGGTCGTACGTTCCGGTTCACGGGGCTTCGACCGTTGCGTCGCGGCCACCCGGCCCCCGCAACGATCGCTGGACTAGGCTCAGTTTTGTTGCCGGAGCGGGCTGTGTCAATCGGCCGCCCGACAGCCGCCCGCGCGGCGTGCTAGCCCTGGGGTCAGGCGTCCAGAATTCAGTTTTCGCGGCCCATCGTCCAACTCCATCAAAAACGCCATCCCCGCGAAAATTGAATTCTGGACGCCTGACCCCTGCCGTGCCCGCGGAGGTGGTCGCTGGCACGGGGCCGACCGTGGCCATTTATCCCCGCTCTTGAAGCCGCCAGATTTCTACGCCCGATTCGTCGCGGAAGACCCGGACGAGGTGATGCCGCTTGGAAACCGTCGAAGGAGCTTGATTTTTCGGCATCAACCGTGGCTCGATGACAACATACTCGACGCCTGCCGCTGCCAACACATCCAGGGCGCACTCGGAAAACGGGTCGGGTTTCAACGCCTCGACCATGCGGACCCAGGAGTCCGGGAAGAACCCGGAATAGCCGTTCACCATTGCGACCCCGTGCCAGGTGCCAAACAGCATCCACTTGGCCGAGCGCTCGTAATCGTCAGCGGAATACGCCTCCATGAAAGGCAAGCACACAATCGCCCGGTGCGCGGGTGTATGACGGCGCACGAAAACAGCCCACGCCGGTTCCTTGGCGACGTCCGGAACGCTCACCAGACCCAGCGGGGCTGGCGGAACTTCGAAAGCAACAAGGGCGCAGGAAAGAACGAACAGGCCTGAGACCAGCCGGCCGGCACGGTTCGCGCCGGGACGCACAGCCCGGCTACGTGAAAGCCGGTCGAGCCCCACTGCGGCCAGCAGCACCACGGCCAGTTGACCGAAGTAGGCGAACCGGTAGGCGCTGCGGACTTGGGAGAATCCCGGTGCCCACTCCGCCAAGATGTGCCAAGGCTGCCATGCTCCGATCCTGAGGTTCGCCCCGAACGACCAGAAAAGGGACCAGCAGCCCAAAGCCGCGAGAAACAGCACCGCCCTACGGTCCCTCCGGCGGCGCATGGCCAGCAGCACGCAGGTCAGCGCCAGGCCGGTCCGGATCCATCCCGGTGACAACGGACGAGCGGAGCGACTCTGCGCGGCGGTGAAATTGACGGCGGCACCGGGCATGGCTTGAAACCAGTCCGACGCCGTTGCCGAGAGTGACTGGACCTCGACCGCGGAGCGCGTAAAGCCGCGCCGAGCCAGGAGGTGGCGCAGGGGCAGCAACAGGGGCGTCAGAAGCAACGACGCTGTGAGGCCGGCAACGACGACCGCGGCCAGCCACGGCTTCCATCGCCGCCGCGGGACCGTCAACCAGGCGTTCAAGCCCAGCAGCAGTGCCAAGAAAAGCCCATGGTGGATGCAGGCCAGGAACACCGACGAGAAAGCAAGGCCCAGCACCAGGCCGCGCGGCCACGAGGGCTGCCGGCGAAGCCGGACGAGGGAGTCGAGCGTCCAGAGAACGCCCCACAGGGCCATCAACTGCACTGTCTCGCGATCCTGGTGCACCAACGGAAGCAGCAGCACGGCAACACCGCCGGCCACTGTCGCCATCCAACCCGCGCGCAGCGTCCGGAGCAGTCGGACTGCAAACAAGGCGTTGAGCACCAGCGTCGCCACGAGGTAGGCCTGGTAGGCCGGCAGCGGTGACCCGGCCAGCCACACCATCGGAGCCACAATCCAGGTGGCCGGCTGCGGCTCGGAAAAGGCAAACGTGCCCGGCTCGGGATGGAAAATCGGAGCATTCCAGTAGCCGGCGAGGCCATGCGTCAACCGATCTGCATTCCACCAGATCGTCCACGCGTTGAGCATGGGCACCGTGCCGGGGGCCGACCATCCGGTCGGCAACACTTCGTAGGGGGAACGCGGAGCGGGCCAGATCGACGCGAGCGCCAGGACCAGGAAGATCGCCGCCAAGGCCAGCCAACGCACGGTCCGCGCACGAAGCCAGCGGATGGAAGGAACCATGCAGCACACGCAACGCTCGGAATGTGTGGCACGGCCTACTTTGTCGGCCGTGCGGAGGGTGGAAGGAACCATGCAGCGCACGCAACGCTTGGGGGCCATGAATGACATGCGTCACAGGAGATCTGATTTCTGACCGCAGACATTGGCTCGTCAGGCAACTCAGCTCGCACTCGGCAACGTTCCGCCATCGCCCCAGTCTGGCTCGCGCGGCTGCGGCCTGTCGACGCCGCAGGCCGCGCGCGAAGTACGGGACGGCGAGCGGTCAAGGCCAACAAGCAGCCGTTGGCTTCGAACGTGCCGTACACCAAGTCGCTGCCGCTGCCGGCTTGGATCGTTACATTCTTGCCGAATTTCCGGGCTCCGCAAGGGGCACTGCATCAGCCGCCGTAGCGGCGTCGAGAGAACAGCCCAGGCCGTAAGGCAGGGGAACCGACGCGCTGAACCGCCAACTCAAGAGCGGCGTCAGCGACCCAGAGTTGGCCGAACTGGTGATTGCCCTGCGCCGCGACGCCCGCTTGTGCCGCGTGGCGAAGAACGTGGAGTCGGCCGCGCCGCAAGTGATCTGCGCGCTGGCTCTGAAGAAGCCAGATGTGGCACAAGCGATGAACCGAAGGTAACGGAGGCGTTGACCTTCGGTCGGCGGTTGCGGCCGCCTCGATGTGCTAGTCGGTGACGGCACCGTCCAACTTCCTGGTGCCAGCCCCGGCGGTGAACGGCACCGTTTCGGGCTTCAGGTTCAACTTGACGAACGGACCCGCCTCGGTCGTTTCGTCGGACCGCACGGCGGCGAAGTAGTCGGACGTGACCGCGGGGATGCGGGGACATGCCAGCGTCGGCAGCAGGCCGCGTAGCTTCCATTCAGCGGGAAGGAACTCCAGGCTGGACGTGGCCGCTTGGCTGTGCGTCTCGTAGCCGGTCTTCTGGTGCCAGGCAGCCAGATCAAACGGTTTGCCGTCGGGCGGATTGACGAAGACGTTCCAGTCCGAGACGTTGTCCATGTCAGCGGGCACCAGAGGAGTACGCGATTCAAAGCCGTAAAACACGTTGCCGATCAGGCGGTTGTGGTCCGAGGCGGAGAACCGCTTGGTTTCGAGGTCGATCATGCGGCCCGTCGGCAGCGGACGAGCCGGCGCGATCCGCACGGGCAGACCCCGGCAGCAGCCGACGAGGTTGTGCGCGATGGTGGCGTGGCCGGTGTGCGTCAGGAGCATGCCGTCGCCGCTGCTGCCCCAGAAGATGTTGTGATCGACGAGATTGGGGCCGTACGAGGCTTCCAAGAAAAAGGCGTTGCCCTCGGCTCCGAAGACGATGTTCTGCGTGATCCGCGAATTGTGGTTGCTGTGGTCGACCCACAGTCCGGCTGCGCTGGTCGTCCCCTGGACCGCGTTTCGCCGCACGAGAGTGTGTTTCAGATAGTGCAACTTGATGCCGCCCGATTCGGCCAAACCTTGCACGCGGCGCCAGCCGCAATCCCGTGAATAGTTGTCTTCGACCAGTCCGCCGATGAGTCCCAACCCGGACAGCGCGGAGACTCCGCATTCCAAGAATGTGTTACCGCGGACAATCGTTCCCACACCGGCCAGATAGGGCGTGTCCGCCGGAACCTCGTAAGGAATAAACGTTTGACGCCGGCCGTAGTCCAACCCCAAACCGTTGACCTGGCGGACCACGTTGTTTTCCACGATCCAATGGTGCCCCTGCATGGTCGAAATGGCGCCCAACTGCGGCACGGGGACGCAGTTGGCCACGCGCTCGACGACGAACCCGTCCACGCGGATGAAGCCCAGCCCGGCCTGTTCCGGGGCGAAGGCGAACGGGCGCGTCGTGACGTCGAAGGCCGCTTTCGCGGGCGGTTGGTCCTGGCAGGGCCGAACGTGCAGCCGCCGCCCGCCCGGTTCTACCCAATACGCGCCGTCCGCTTGGGCCAGTTCGGCGTATTCCGCCACCTGCAACAATCGTCGACCGTCCTGGAACACGAGGCCACGCGGCAAGGTGTACGGAGGCTTGTCCCAGCCCCCGCGATTGTAAGGGTTGTCCGACATGGCGTCGGAGATGTTCCGCTCGGCGAACGGGTTGTAGCCGTCCAGCAGCGGCGCGGGCAGTTCGATCATCCAGGCGCTGGCCAGCGGCGACTGGCCGCTCGGCGTGGAGGGCGTCCAGCGGCCGGCCAACGGTTCGCTCCCCGACACGATTACCTCCTCGCCCGGTGCTGCCTGGTAGGTGATCATCGCGTTCGGGCCTGTGCCGCCGCGAGCCGGGCGGACCCACTCGCGATAGAGTCCCTGCCGTACAACCACCCGATCGCCCGGCTCCAAGGCCGCGACCGCCCGGCCGATGGTCTTCCAGGGGCGGGCCTCGCTGCCGGGGTTATCGTCGGAAGCCTGCGGGTGCCGCTGGGCCACGAAGAACGTGCGGCCGTGCTCGGCCGACTGCTCCCAGGTCCGAAACTCGCGACCGTCCGGCAGCAGCACGGGCGGCGTCAGGCTGCGGAGTGGCAACGGCTGCTCGGCTCCCGCCGCCACGGCCTCCCACGCGGCCTTCGGGTCATTGAACCCATTGCAGCGAGTCAGTTCGGCCGACTTCAGCGCCGGGGCCACGGGTTCCGAGGCCATTGCCGCCGGCATCGCCGCGAATAGTACCCCCACCAGTTTGTAGAATGCGGATTTCGCCATCGCGCTACTCCGGATTCAGCAGTTCGTTGATTTCGGAGAATCGTCCCTCTCTGCCGGTCACCGCGTTTTTGGCTTTGACCCGCCGGTAGTACCTCGTGCCGGGCTCCAGGGTCCGCTTCGATCGGGTTCACCGTACTCGTCCACGAACGGTTCTTCAAGCGGCCCCCAGGTCCTTCTGCTCCGCGATGCGTTTGACCTCCTTCTCAAAGTCGCTCTCGAAGCGCTGGTCTTGCTGGACGCGAAACGTGGCGTACTGCTCCTCCGCCAAGCGCCGGGCGACCTCGGTCGAGACGGACTCGGCGTTGGTCAGCACTTCGTATTCGTTGAACTGGAGGAACGCATCCAGCTTGGCGACCCAGTCGGTCATGCCCATCGAAATCTGGCGGGCCGCCTGGTTCTCGGCGTAGTCCAGGTACATGGTGACGATCCGTTCCAGTTCCTTGATCTCCCGTTCGATCAAGTAGTTTTTGGCAATCGAGACGTCGCTCTCGGATTCATAGAGCACCTCGATCCGGACCGTCCCCTCCGGGGTCTGGTACAGGATGAGTTCGCCTTCGTTGGGTCTTTCTGCGTCGGTCATGCCCTTCTCCAGCACGCGTTTTCGTAGGTTGGGACTCCGTCCCGACCAGGTCGGGACAGAGTCCCAACCTACTTGGCTGCGGTCCTCCTACCGTCTTGAAACTGGTGACGCCCATGTTACCGTGTGTTAGCGTGTTAGAAAGTCTCCGTGGCCCCTCTTCCCTGAGCGGCCCCTCACGGCACGAACTGGAACGAATACAGGCGCGCGTCGCGCATGACGAAGCGCAGCCGCACCGGGCGGCCGGCCAGGGCGCTCACGTCCGGATCGCCCTCGGCGCGGCGCAGCTTGCCCACCGCCTCCGCCCGCCAGCGGGCCGGCACCTGGAGATAATTCCCGTTGATCTCGTCGGCGTCCTCCAGAGCGAAACCGGGGATCGGGTTGCCCGCCTGGTCCTGGATCTCCACCCGCACGGTGCCGCCTGCGCCGGTGTCCAGGTTCAACAGCAGCTTGCTCCCCGCGAAGACGAGCGGCCGGGTGGTCAATTCGCCGCCGGTGTAGGCGGCGTCGGCGGAGATGAAGCCGTCCCGGCGCAACACGGCCCGGCCGATGCCCGTCAACTCCGGGCCGGAACCGGCGCCGTGCGGTACCGAGAGGCCGCCGAAGTAGAACCACAGCTCGTCGCCAACCGGGATGATATCGCCGCTGGGCATGATCATCTTGCTCCAGAAGGTGCCCTCGACGCCGTGGCGGATGAACGGCCGGCGGCCCGGCGCGCGGCTCCAGTGAATCCCGTCGCGGCTGGTCGCCAGTTGGACGTCGATCGTCTGCGGAAAGCTGTGGCTCTTGCCCTCGCGCACGTAGGTGTACTTCCAATGACTGTGGCACGTGGGCAGGGCGATGTACGCGCTGGCGCCTTCGCCGTACTGGCGGACGTTGGGGCCGTAGAAATCCAGCCGCGTCAGGCCGGCAGGCGAGTCGGCCTTGTCCAGCGCGTCGGGACGGATGACGATCTCGCCCTGGCTCCAGTTCAGCAGATCGTCCGACTCGGCCCGCCCGATCATGCGCACGTTCAGGTCCGGGCAATCCACGCCGAACCGCTCGCGGTAGAAAGCCACGCCCTCCGGGTCGCGCGGCTTGATGCGCGAGAATTGCACGTACTTGCCCAGGCGCGCGTCCCACGCCACCGAGTACTTGGCGTCGCCCGCGCCGGTGGCGATGCTCTCCTGGCTCATCAGTTTCCAATGGATGCCGTCGGGCGAGGCGAAGACGTGGTGGCCGGGGCGCAGCGGCTTGGCCTCGCTGCCCTTCCGCGGGACGAGGAAGCCGGACGGCTGCGGCGGCGGAGCGTCCGGGTCATCCTCCTCCGGCATCGTAGGCGGCGTGAGATGGCCCAGCACCATCTTGTACTTCTCGGCGGGGCTCTTCGCGTTCGGGTCCAGGAAGACCTGGTCCACGACCACGCTCTTGAACGTGTACGGGAAATCGTCGTTGGGGAAGAGAATGTTGTTGTCGCGGCTGCCCTCCCATTCCCACCGTCCGAGGTTGGGCCGCTCCCAGTGGACGCCGTCGCGCGATTCGGCGTACAGCAGGATGATGCTGTAGGGCTCGCCCCGGCGGAGCGCCTCCGTGCTCTTCCGCGAGCCGTAGTACATGCGGAAGACGTCGCCGTCCTGGAGTACGCTCAGCCAGCAGTCCGACCGGTCCCAAGGCCGGTCGTGCTGGATCATCCGCTCGCCCGTGACGCGCGCCTCGTGCATCGTCATCGTGACGTGCCGCATCGACTCGACGAGGTAGTCGTCGCGCCCGTCGTCGGCCCAGGGGCCCAGGAACAACTGCTTCTCTCCCCCGGCCTGGATCGGCACGGCGGCCGCCGGCCCGGCGAGGATCAGCCCGGCCGCGGCGGCCAGCGACAGGAACGATTCCCACATGGCGAACTCCCCCCAACCTCCTGAATTAGGCTCCTGCGTCTCAATGTCTTTCTCCGCAGCAAGCGTCCGTATTCATAGTCTCCTACTCGTTGACCGTCAAGGATTTGGCAGTGGGGGGCGCAGGGCTAAGGAGCACCAAACGGTTCGGGAAGACGTCGGTGTACAGGCTGAGACGCAATGGTTTCCGGATCGGGGGTCAGGCGTACAGAATTCAATTTTCGCGGGGATGGCGTTTTCCATTTAGCTGGACGATAGGCCGCGAAAACTGAATTCTGTACGCCTGACCCCAGGTCTAGCGCCGTGTCACTTGCCAATGTTGAGGTCGCGCGTGCTGAAAACCGTTCGGTGCGGATAAGCCGCGCTGCATCCAACAGCGGTCCGCTCGGAGTCTGTCCCTTTCGGCAACAGGCGGCTAGACGTGTTGCACGGGCGTCGAACTCGGCTACAGTCAGGGCTGCACCGTTGGCAAGGGCTGTGCGGTACGGCCGGGCCTGGAACATCGCAGCGGGAGGAACATTCGATGATGTGGACACGCTACGTGGTTGCCTCGATCGCGCTGGGCGCGACGATCGCAGCGGGTTTGCGAGCGGAGGAGCCGGTCAGCGGCGATGTAGGGCAGAACACCAGGATGAGCCACCTTCCGCGGATTGCCTATCGCTCGTTCTGGCCCCAGGAGCGGTACAACCGGCAGTTTGCCGAAGCCGGGGTCAAGCTCGTCTTCATCTTTCCGGCGAATACGATTTGCAGCCTGAACGTGCCGTATTCGAACTACCCGCAGATCTGGACCGGGCCGGGCCAGTACAACTGGAAAGCGCTCGACGATCATATCGGCGACGTGCTGCGGTGGAATCCCGCCGCCAAACTGATGGTCATGGTGGACTTGAACACGCCGGCGTGGTGGGTCAGGTCGCACGGCGGGGAAGACAGTTTCCTGCACCTGGCAGAGACGACGCCGGAGGCCTCGGATCTTCCGGGCCGTTGTGCGGGCTCGGGCGGGGCCGACAGCTTCTGCCACCTGGGCGAAGTGGTTCTGCGCGACGATTTCAAACGCGATGCCAAGGAGTACCTGCGGCGATTCCTCGAATACACGGAAGCGAAGTACCAGGACAAGATTGTGGCTTATCAACTCTCCTGCGGCGGAACCTGCGAGTGGTACGACTGGCAGAAGGGAAATCCGGGCCCGCTCAAGCACGCGGCCTTCGCCAAATGGATGCAGCGGCCCGGCCTGCAAGTTCCAGCCGATCGGGAGAAGACCACGCATTACCTGTTCTACGATCCGGTGCAGGACGCCGACAAGATTGCGTACTGGAAGTTCCATAACCGGCTAATTGCCGACATGATGCTCGAGTTTGCGGTCGAGGCCCGACAGACCATCGGTGACCGCGTCCCGCTCGGGACGTTCCACGGCTACATCATGGAACTCGGCGCGCATCGGCTCTTGTACGAGGGGCATCTCGATTACGACCGCGTCTTCCAGTCGCCCCTGTTGGGCTACAACACCGAACCGGCCGATTACGCGAACCGGCGCGGCGGCGGCACGGGCGGGTTCCTGTATTGCATCGATTCGTTGCTGGCCAACGGCAAGGGAGCCTGGCACGAAGTGGATCACAGGACCTACTGCCTCAAGAACAGCGAGAACATCGGGACACGCCGTCTGACCGGCAACGGAACGCGGTTCGACTTGCCCTCGCAGGCCGAAGCCATCGGCGCGCTGCGGCGCGAGTTTGCGATGGCCCTGATTCACGGCTCGCACCTGTGGTGGTTCGACATGTTCGGCGGCTGGTTCGACGACCCGGAGATCATGGCGAACATGAAACGCATGACGGCCATCAGCGAGCGTTTCGCCCACACCGGGCCGGGCCGGGCCGAGGTCGCGGTGCTGGCCGACGCCGATTCGATGTACTACGTCGACGGGCACAGCCAGCTGGCCGATTCCCTCTTGCGCGGGCTGCAATTCTCGATGTTCCGCGCAGGAGTCCCCTGGCGGTGCTATTCACTGGCCGACTTGCCCCGGCTCGACATGTCGCCCTACAAAGTGGTCATTCTGCCGAACCTGTTCGTCGTCACGCCCGAGAAACGAAAGCTGCTCGACGAGAAGCTCCTCCGCGACGGCAAGACGATCGTCTTGCCCTTCGCCCCCGGCATCATCACCGACGGCCGGTACGATCCGGCGAACATCGAGATCCTGACGGGGGTGAAAGTCAAAGATGTGAGCCGCCTGCCGCAACCGCAAGAGGCGATCTACCAAGACCGAGGCACGTGGACGTCGGTGTTCCTGACGCGGCCGCAGATGCCGCCGGAACTGTTGCGCGGCATTTTCCTGAAAGCGGGCGTGCACATCTACTGCGAAGCGGGCGACCCGTTCTACGCCAACGATGAATTGATCGCCCTGCACTCGGGCGCAGGCGGCCGGCGCACGTTTCGTCTGCCCGAACCGCGAACCGTGACGGAGTTGTTCGAGGAGCGGACGGTGAGCGACCAGCCCGTTGTGGAGTTCAACGAAACGTTCAAACCGATGGAGACGCGGCTGTACTGGATACGGCAGAACTGAAACACCACTGTCACCATCGGCGGGCGGCGGATCGACTCCGGCGATCGAGCACAGCTCAGAAGACCGTGGCCGGTTCGCGTCCTTGTTCGAGGTCCTGGCGGACCGCTTCGATTTCGATCGGCCGAGCGGGTCTCGGTCATGCGTCTGGAGCCAGATCGCGTGGCACCCTGATTGACGGTGGTCTAGGGCGAGCCGGGGGAGCCTCTTGCAAAGCCGTCGGAGGCAGTCCAGTCCAGGGACCGCACCTCCTTGACGCTGAGGCTGCTCAGGTCTTTCAGTGTCTCGGCAGCTGTCGTCTCCGTGCTGGCGATCATCAGTCGCGGGTCCGTTGCCGGGTGACGGATAAAGGCGACCCGAATCCCGTTTTCAATCGGCACCGGGCTCCGATCCTCCGCGGCGTCGTGGAGTTTTGGCTCAAGCGAAGTACCATCGGCGCCGACGACATACAGCCGGAAGATGCCGCGACTGTTCCGTTCCGACGCGAACCAGATCCGCTGTCCGTCGGGGGACCAGCGCGGCTCGATGTTGCCGACCTTGCGGGACCGCGTGTCGGTCAGTTGCTTCTCCGTCTGGTTACGTTCCAACTGAGCGACGAACAGGTCTTGGTAGACGAAGGGGGCATCGTACTTTGCCAACACCACGCCGCTACTGCGATGCCAATCCGGCGTGATGTAGAACGTCTTGGGCTGTGACGAGTTCGGCACCAGTGCTGGTTTGCCCCCCGTCAACGGAATCCGCCAGATCTCCTGCCAGTTCGTCCAGGGCGGAAACGGATCGCCGTCCTTCCATTGTTCGACCGAAGCCAGCAATTCGGTGCCATCTGATGACCACGCCACCCCGCTGCCTGCCCAGCCAATTTCCGTAGTCAGCCGCCGACAGCCGCTCGACTCCAAGACGTACACGTCGTAGGCGCGGTCCTCCAGCCCGAAACCGTGCTGATTCGATTGGAACGCGATTGACCGTCCGTCCGGGCTGAAGCGAGGATAAAATTCGTTCCCGTCCCTGGTCCCAGTCACGTTCGCCAACGAGTCCGTCGTCGGCGTGTACGTGTACAGGTCCCACTGCCGTCCATCAAAGGCGGAGAAGACGAAACAGCCGGAGACCGCCGACCGTGGGCCAATCGGCAAGGGTTTCGGCGGCAAAAGCTGGGGCACCAAGCGAATCGTCAGGACGCGTTCTTTGTTGCGGAGCACCGTGAAGCGGTTGCTGAGGAGCACGGTCGCGTCGAGTTCTGCGGCCAACGTGTACTGGCCGCGGTATTCTTCGTGATTCAGTTCGATCGGCATGTCGACGGGGATCGTCTGGTTGCCCAGCAAAACTTTGAATTCGTGTTCCCCGGCGCGCACGCGGTGCGGGGCCTCGATGTTCTCGATTCTCAGCTGCCGACCATCCAGCAACACGCGCAGATTCGGGTCGTCCGTTTCAATCTGCAGCGTTCCGTAGGGTGTGCGGAGCACCATGACTGCCGCCAGAACGGCCAACGCACCGGCCAGGACCGCGATCGTCTGCTGCGGGTATCGCCGCGCGGCCCCCACAAGTCGCCGCAGTCGCAACGCCGCGCGATTCCCCCACGCCAGTAGGCGCCCCGAATCGAGGATTTCCTCCCTGTCCAGGTATCGTCTCAGGTCGTCCGCGACTTGGCGCATCGACTGGTAGCGGTCTTCGATTCTGCGGTTCAGCATCTTCGCACAGATCGAGTCCAGGAGCGGAGCCACATTTCCGCGCAAGGAAGCCGATCTCGGGGCATCCTGCGACAGTTTCTTGCCAATCACAACGCTCACCGTGCCGGAAAACGGCAACTCGCCTGTCAGGAGTTCGTACAAGATGACGCCCAGGCTGTAGATGTCGCTGGGCGTCTGGACCCGTTCGATCTCGCCGGAAATCTGCTCCGGCGACATGTAGGCGGGGGTTCCCATGATCATGCCGGGGTGCGTCAGCCGGGACTGTTCGGGCCGGTCCAGTTGTCGCGCCAGCCCAAAGTCCGTGATCACCGGCTCCTGCTCGCGGTCCATCATGACGTTGGCCGGTTTCAGGTCTCGGTGAATGACGCCGCGGGCGTGGGCCTCCTGCAGGGCGAGGGCCAGCTTGTAGACGATCGCAGCCGCGTCCCGTTGGGAAATCGGCCTCTTGCTGCGAATCCAGTCGGACAGCGACTCGCCTTCGATCCAGGCCATGCTGATGTAGTGCATACCGTCGACCTCGCCAATGTCGAAGATCGAGCAGATATTTCGGTGGTGCAGTGCCGCCGCAGCGCGCGCCTCTTGGTAGAATCGCCGGATCCACTCACGGTCGCCGGCCTGGTCCGATTTTGGCACTTTCAGCGCGACCTTGCGATCCAGTTCCCCGTCGTGGGCCAAGTAAACGGTTCCCATGCCCCCGCTGCTAAGCCGTTTCAGGATCCGATATCGGCCGAATTGTTCGGGCAGCGCCGTAAGCTGGCCTGGAATTGGGACGCCGGTGTCCGCGTCCCGACCCTCACGGCTCGTATCGACGCTGGCCTCCGCGGGTGTGCCCACAACGTTGGGGGCAGTCGACAGTTGGGGCACGGGCTCCGAAACGCTGGAAAAATTGGGAAATCGCCGCTGGAAATCCTCCACTTCGTCCGGCGTCCCAAACCGAAGACGAGCCTCGTACTCGGCCTGCAGGATTTCCGTCGAAACCGTCTCCCGGCTGCCGAGTTCGGGGAATTGACGCAGGTAGTCTTCCAAGGTGCATCGGCTGCCAGACTGCCATTGTCGCTCGAGGTCGATCTTGACCAGCTCGACGAGCGCGGCCTGCCGGTACACCCTGTCATCCGGCGGCAACTCCTTCGCGCAAGCGGCCAAGCCGTGGGGCGACCAAGCCCGGTCAAAGTCGAACAGAAAGAACTCGAGACGACGGCGGTCTGCCTCGGAAAGCTCGACCAGCGCATCAAGGGAGGCTGTCACGGCAAGACTCCTGTTCGACGGTTCGGAAGAAGGCAGTTCCCCCGCGTTAAGCAGAATCGCAGAATCCTGCGCCAGTGTAACGCAACGTGGGCAAGAAGGGGAAATCCAGCGTGCTTCTCTTTCGGCCGCGTCCCTTCCCCCTGCCGGTTGCGCTGCGAGACGGAATCTTGGTGCCTGGCGCGTTACACATTGACGGAATTCCGCGATTAACCTGGGTGGAGATTTCGCCGAGAACCGCATGGCGGTCCTTCCAGACGTGTGAGTTGCGAGGCGTCAGTCTTGTTTTCTGTTTCCCAATTACGAGGTGCAACATGGTGTTTTCAAGACGATGTGTGTCCATGTGTCTGTCGGCATTTGTCGGGATGGTTGCTTCGAGCGCAGGAGGTCTCCAAGCCCGGGCAGAGGTTGTGGCGATCACGGGCCAAATTCAGTTCTTGGCCGAGCCACCTCCGAGCTTTTCAGAAGGTCAACTCACCAGCGAAGTCGGCCTCTTCGCCGTCGCCGAGCAAAAGGCAGTTGTGCTGCCGGACCACGTGAATGTAGACATTAACCGGCCGGGCGAATACGACCAGGTGGGCGAGCTGACAGGTGGCAAGATCGGTGCGGGCGTCGTCGTCGACAGCTATTTTCTGCACGCCGACCGGACGCAAGAAGGATCGTTCAAACGGTTTGTTGGTTCCATGACCTTCGACACGGAAATCCTGGGAGTCATGATCCTGCCAAAACGCTTGAACCAGTCGGACGACCTTCTCGGGGTTCCCGGCACAGTCTACATGACGGCCCGAGGCCAAGATGATTTCCGCGGGTTGGAGCTGAACCAAGGAGATGATTTGGTCATTCTCTCCGAAGACCGGCACACCATTACCGTGCAGTCACATATCAAACGCTATCGCGACCAGATTCGTGTCGTGACGGCAGCAGACACGACGCCTCCGACGGTCGAATGCTCCGCTGATACGCAGAGCCTTTTTCCCCCCAACCACAGAATGGTGGCCGTAACGATTGCCGTCGAGGCAACAGATGCCGTTACGGATGCAGCGGACCTGGAGTTGGTCGGGGTGTTTGCCGAAAGCAACGAACCGGACGACGGGTTGGGCGATGGCGACACGCCGGGCGATGTCAACGGACAGGACGGCTTCGTTCTCGATGGCGAGGGCGTTCCGGTAGATGTGACCGCGGCGTTTGACCCCGACGACTCGTTCGTCGATGCGGACGAAGAAGGGAGCGAATGGCGCGTGTTTCCCGGCACGATCTTATTGCGAGCGGAACGCGCAGGAATCGGCGAAGGACGAGTCTACGCCATTACCGCACTCGTCGCAGACAGAGCCGGCAACGTGGCGGAAGCAACCTGCCAGATTGTCGTTCCGCACGATCGGCGTAAGACGAAGTAGACCTCGCCCGACGGGTAGGTAGGGGAAACGCCGTGTCGTTCGACCGGCGTTTCAGGTTACGCGTAACTCGGCGGGATCATTTGGCGCAGTCTTTCGAGCAAGGCTTCTCGGCGTTTCGAGTGGGAGTGGGGTTCGTCCGGGGCAAGGCGGCGGTACGCTGCTTCCTGAAAACGATTTACGCCAGTTCCTGCAGGATCCGGTCCAGGCGTTGCTGCATCAGTTTCAGGGCGCGATGCACCGTCATCCGCGAAATCCCCAGCCGATCAGCGATCTCCGACCGCGCATGCCCCTCCAGACGCAACGTGAGAATCTCACCGTAACCGGCGGGCAGCCCTTCCAGGATCGCCTCGATTTGTTCGACGAGGACCGCGGCCTCCTCCGGTCCGGGCTCGTTGGCCACCGCCGCCAGAAGCCAGTTTTCGTCGCCCACGTTGACCTCGGCGCCGACATCCCGTTTCCCCGAAGTGTGGCGGCGAGCCTGACTGCGGACCTTGGCCAACGTGATCTTGACCAACAACTGCCACAGTTCCGCGGACCGCTGGATCTGGAACTCGCCGCGGGCACTGCGGCGAAAAAAGGTGCGGAACACCGACTGGACGATGTCCTCGCCCTCCACGCGGCGGGCCAACCGCGCGCTCAACTGCTTGTCCGCCAGCGCGGCCAGCCGCTGCGCGAACAATTCGAAAAGTGGCGTTGCGGCGCTCTCATCTCCCGCACACCAGCGGTGGTAGAGTTCAGTAGCCCCCAAGGTATCGTTCATCGCGAAGAGACATCCAATTTGAAAAGGGACAACTGCTGCCACGGTGGCCGAGTATCGGGGCCGCGATGACTGCCGCAACGCGTTGCTTCCAGGGACGTCCGCAGCACCCGTATCATAGTCTCGCGGATCCCGCTCTGCAACCGTTCGGATCCGCAAGGGATGTTGCGGGAAGATTGTCTCGCAGAATCCTGGACTTTGATGTTACAATATGGGCTCGGCTCGCGATTATCTTCTCGGAACGCAACCCGGCCGTGCCTCCGCCGCGGACCACGTTCGCGTTCCGCTACGGTGCGATGGATTCCATTGCTCGCACTCAAGCCGGGCATCTGTCCACCTTGCGGCAAGTCGAACCGGTCGGAGGCTGGCAAACATGCGATCAAGAGTTCTGCCCGAACAGGACTGGCTCGTCGCCTTGGGAAGGAACAGCCGCCATGCATTCACACTGGTCGAACTGCTCGTCGTGATCGCCATTATCGGCCTGCTTGTGGCCTTGCTGCTGCCCGCCATTCAGGCCGCCCGTGAGGCTGCCCGCCGCAGCCAGTGCCTGAACAACCTTCGGCAGATCGGTGTGGCTCTGCACCTGCACCACGATGCGAAAGGCCGCTTTCCCCCGGGACACTACTGCGACAAGGCGGGGTGTGGCAACAACGGCGGGTCCGAATCGACGTGGGTGACGTGGCTCCTGCCGTTCCTGGAGCAAGAGGCGCTCTGGGATCGCATCGATTGGCAGCACGGATTTGGCCACTCTCCGTTATACAACGCGGAAATCCACGCCAACACGCCGCCCGTGATGCTTTGCCCATCGAGCGCCGCCGGTCGGCCAAGCGCGTTTTTGGATGCCTACACCCGTGGCAGTTACGCCGCCAATAACGGGACGGGGCCGATGCGCGAAAGCGACATCTATCACGCGCCCGTGCAACGCCCCGCCGGTGTCTTCTACCTGAACAGCTGGCTGAACATCTCCCGCATCTTGGACGGCACCAGCAACACCGCATTCGTCTCCGAACTGCGGCTCGTCGATCACAGCCAGGACTTCCGCGGCGTGTTGCACTACCCGGAAGGCCCCTTGTACCACCATAATCAGACCCCCAACAGCTTGGTTCCCGACCAGATCCGTCATGCCCATTGCGTGAACGACCCTTGGGCGCCGTGCGTTGGCACCTTCGTCGCCTGGATTCCGCGGTACATGACGATGACTGCCCGCAGCTATCATCCTGGCGGCGTCAACTTGCTGATGGGCGACGGACACGTACGGTTCGTCTCAGAGTCCGTCAGCCTGGGCGTCTGGCAAGCGGCCGGGACTCCCGTCGCCGCGCCGAATGAGATGGAAGTCGCCTTCTGAACTCACTCGAAGGGAACGTGTCGTTGAAGTCAGCGCCAGCGGCCCCAATCAACACGACTTTCACCTCAACACGGATTGACCGCGCGCATCGGGCACTTGCCTGCGGGCTCTTCGTCGCAACCCTTGCCCCTTGTTGCGGACCCAATCGTTTTTCGAGTATGCTCGTCTTTGCCTGAGAACTATCCGTGGACGAGTACCCGCCTCGCAAGACCGATCCGCAAGGCGGACCTTCGTCTCTTTACGATCTCTCCCAACAAGGAGACTGAGTGATGCTCCGAGCTAGGCACGCAGTAAGTCGCCTTTGGGCAGGGTTCTTCTGGATCGCGACCGCGCTGTTATCCACCGGCATCCTGGACGCCGCCGACGTGTCCGAGCAAGACGCCGAGGGGACGTTGGCCCGGCAGATTCTGGAAACCACGGGCGTCCGCGGCGGGCTGATCGTGCATCTGGGCTGCGGCGACGGCCGGTTGACGGCGGCCTTGCGGGCGGGCGAGCGATACATTGTGCAGGGCCTGTCCGCGGATGCGGGCAGCGTCGGGACAGCCCGCGAGCACATCCGCCGGCGCGGGGTGTACGGCGAAGTCACTGCGATCGAATTCGACGGCCGGCGTCTGCCGTATGCTGACAACCTCGTGAACCTTGTGGTTGCCGAAGACCTCGGCGACGTGCCAATGCAGGAGATCACACGCGTCCTTGCGCCTCGCGGCGTGGCGTACTTCAAACGCGAGGGGCAGTGGGTCAAGCAGGTCAAGCCGTGGCCGGCGGATCTAGGCGAGTGGTCGCATTGGCGACATGGGCCCGACGCGAACCCCGTGACGCCGGACCGGGTGGTCGGGCCGCCTCGCCAAGTGCAGTGGGTGGCCGGCCCGGAGTGGCAGATTCATCACGACATGGTCCCCAGCCTCAGCGCGATGGTCTCTGCCGGCGGGCGGATGTTCTACATCGTCAACGAAGCGGTCGCGGGCATCCTGGGGCTGCCCGGACAGTGGCAGTTGGTGGCACGCGACGCTTTCAACGGGGTCCTATTGTGGAAGCTCCCGATGGCCGAGTGGGGCTGGCAACAGTGGGGCCGCGGTGAAATGGTGGCCCGATCCGAGCCGCCGAGCCATCTCGCTCGCCGGCTGGTTGCCGCCGGCGAGCGAGTCTATGCCACCCTGGGGTTCAACGCCCCGGTCACGGCCCTGAATGCCGCCACGGGCGAGACCGTCCGGGTCTACGATCGCACCGAGCACGCCTCCGAGATCGTCTACAAGGAAGGTGTCCTGTTCTTGGCGGTCAACCAGGGCCACTTGGCCCACGGCCCAGGCGAAAAGCTGACGCCGATGACGAGCCGCATCATGGCCCTGCGCGCCGAAACGGGCGAAATCCTCTGGGAGACGGGGGATTGCGTTGCGGTGAGCGGCACGCGCGACGAGAACGGGCGGATCACCCGCGTGGCCCTGACGATCGGGGACGAGCACGCCTTCTTCCTGGACGGCGGCGACGTCGTGGCGCTGGACCTGAAGACGGGCCAAGAGCGCTGGCGGGCGGCCCGCCCGCAGCACCCCGAACTCAAGTTGTGGACCCATTACCATCAGCCGCTCTATCGCTGCGAGTTGGTCTACCGCGACGGCGTCGTGTTGCTGGCCCAGCCGCGGATGGGCAAAGACCACGTCCCCTACACGGCCTTGCAGTGCGAGTTGTTGGCGCTCGCGGCCAGCAGCGGCGAAACGCTCTGGGAACGCGAGTGCTACAGCTGGACGTACGGCTTCCCGCCGGACCTGTTCGTGATCGACGGCCTCGTCTGGCTCCACGACGCGAAGCCGTACGCGATGGTCGGCGTGGAGTTGGCCAGCGGGAAGGAGCAGAAGCGGTTCTCCACCACGGAAGCCATGGAGAGCACGCACCATCACCGCTGCTACCGGGAAAAGGCGACCGAACGGTTCATTCTGGCGGCCCGGCGAGGCACGGAGTTCCTGGACGTGGGCAGCGGCGAGAACATCTTGAATCATTGGGTCCGCGGGACCTGTTTTCTGGGCATCATGCCGGCCAACGGGTTGCTGTACGCCCCGCCTCACCCCTGCGTGTGCTACATCACGGCCAAACTGAACGGGCTCCATGCCCTGGCAGCGGAGAGAAAGACAACGACAAAGGATGAAGGCGGAAGGATGAAGGCGGAATGCGGGAGGATGAAGGATCAGTTCCGTTTGGCAAGAGGCCCGGCATTTGACGACATCCTTCATCCCTCATCTCTTGTCCCTCGTCCTTCATCCTTCATCCCTCATCCTTCCACTGATTGGCCGACGTACCGGCACGACGACCGACGCAGCGGGACGACCCCGTGCCGCGTGCCGGCCGTGCTGGAGTCGAAGTGGGTGGCCGAAATTGGCGGGAAGCCGAGCAGCCCCGTGGCCTCCGGTGGAAAGGTCTTCGTTGCCTCCATCAACACGCACTGCGTCTATGCCTTGGATGCCCAAAGCGGCGATGCCGTGTGGGACTACACGGCCGGCGGCAAGATCGACACGCCGCCGACCGTCTACGGCGAGCTGGTGCTGTTCGGATCGGCGGACGGCTGGGTCTATTGCCTGCGGGCCTCCGATGGCCGGTTGGTCTGGCGATTGCGGGCGGCGCCGGCCGAGCGGCAGGTGGTCGACCACGGCCAGTTGGCCTCCGCGTGGCCGCTGCACGGCAGCGTGCTTGTGCACCAAGGCACGGCCTACGTCTGTGCCGGAAGGTCGTCGTTTCTGGACGGCGGAGTTGACCTGCTGGCCCTGGATCCGGCGACCGGCAAGGTGCTGCAGCAAGAGCGCATCTACAGCCCGGAGCCCGATACCGGCGAGATGGCCCATTGCGAGCTGCCCTACGACATGCCGCCGGACAAGCCGGGTGCGCTCTTGGACATCATGCTCACCGACGGCGAGGCGGTGTACCTGCGGCACCTCCGGTTCAACCCGGAGGACCTGTCACAGTATCGACTTGCCGCGGGCGCCGAACTGTTGTCCAAGGCTCAGCGTTACATCCAGACTCGCAAAGACCCAAGAGACCGCTACTACATCGGCGTGCATCCGGGTCTCGGCCCGCAGTTGATCTCCAACTCCGGGCTGCTCGACGACACGTGGTACAACCAGAGTTTCTGGACGGTGGATGGCCGGGGGCACAGCCAACTGCTGGTGTTCGACGCGGACACCATCTACGGCGTCCGGGCGTACCGCGGCACGGGGCGTCACGCGCGGGATACGTTCGTGCCCGGCCAGAAAGGCTACCAGCTGTTCGCGATGAACCGCCAAACGGGCAAGCAACGGTGGACCCAGCAGGTCCCCGTGCGGATCCGCGCAATGGTCCTGGCCGGCGCCACGCTGTTTGCCGCCGGTCCGCCGGACGTGGTTCCAAAGGACGATCCGTGGGCGGCCTTGGAAGGCCGCAAAGGAGCCGATTTGTGGGCGTTCTCGGCCGGCGACGGACAGAAGCTGGCCGAAACGAAGATCCCGTCGCCCCCCGTCCTGGACGGCCTGATCGCCGCCGAGGGCCGCTTGTACCTGACCACGCTCGACGGCCATTTGATGTGTTTGGGCGGTGAGTGATCATGGCCCGCGTTCTGAGTCTCGTGCCCGCTCGAGCCAATCATTTTGGCGACGATCGCTGGCAGGTGATGACGACTTCGCCGCCCCCCTGGATCGGCACCGAGAAGACCGCGTAGCGGCTCTGGTCCACATGGGCCACTTCAAACGGGACGGGCTTCTCCTGCACGCGGACGGCGACCGGCTCGCAGCCCTCGGGCAGAAGCATGCGGAGGTCGGCCTGTTCGCCGGAACCGCTGCACGTCAGCCGTATCGTGCCGTCCGCTTCGTCCCTCCGCCAGCGATAGGCGAAGTAGGCCTGGGAGGCGGCGTAACGGGCCGTGACACGCGCCTCGCGCAGCGGCGTGGCGGACCAGCGGGGAGCTAACTCTACTCGCCGCAGCTGGCCGCTTTGGTCCCGCACACCGGCCAGGCCTTCCACCAGCGCGGACGTCCACTCGGCCATCCCCCAGGACGCGTAGGGGACTTCATTGGGCGTACGGTGCCCCGGCTCGCCGTTGGGCCAGTACCAGACCTGGGCCCCACCCGTGCGCCGCAGGTGGTCGGCATACTGCCGCAGCAGTTCCACCGCGTAACGCTCGCGGCCGCAGAAGAACGCCCCACGGCACAGTTCGCCGCCCACCCACGGCATCAGTCCGCCGTTGGCATAGCCGCCCTGCTTGCAGTACGCCCGGCCGAAGTAGCCGAGTTCGTCGGGATAGCCGGGCTGGAGGCTCCACCAGGGATAGGCGTCGCCCGTCTCCCGATGGCGGCGGCGATACTCGTCGACGATCTGCCGGGATTGCTCGGCGGTCGCCAGCCCGCGCGTCATGGCCCAGGTGTTCCCCATGGCCAGTTGGTTCCGCTCATCGAAGTTCCCGTGGTCGATGGGCTCCAGATGCACGTGATGCAGGAATTTGCCGCCGTCCCACAGCAACTCGACGGCCCGCTGGCGATACTCGTCGGCCTCCTTGGCCCAGCGCTCGGCCTCCGCCGGCTTGCCGAGATGCTCATACATCCGGCTCATCGCGCGGAACGCCAGGAAATAGCCGCTCTGATCGCAGGTGGCGATCACGTGCCGGCTCTGCCCTTTGTCGCTGGCCCCGTCGATGTCAAAGTCCCACGTATCGCAGCTGTGCTGGCGTTTGATCAGCCGATGCTCCGCGTCCCAGTGCTTCGGGTCGCTGCGGATATAGTTCAAAGCCGCCTCGAGTTTCGGCAGAGCGCGTTCCAGCCAGCGATCGTCGCCGGTGGCCATCCAGGTCTGCCACACGGCCAGCGTGATGATGTACTCGACGTCCGATTCCAGGCCCACGCGCCAGGTGCGGCCGTCGCGTTCGATGCCGTCCGGCACCATGCCGTTGTCGGTTTGTGCTTCGAGGAACCGGTCCAGCCCGCAGGTCATGTCCAGTTCCCAGAACTTGTAGGCTGGCAGGCCGTAGATCCAGTCGCGCAGCCAGATGCCGTCGAAGTGGTTGGTGTCGGCGGACATGTAGCCCACGAATCGCCCCTGGGGCGTCTCGTATTGCCGGCGGCCCAAACGCATGCTCTCCCGCGTGAACGGGTACAGATCGTCAAAATCCCGGTCGCCCGTCTCGACGCGGGTCTCGGCCTCCAGCTGGAAGTTCAGATACCGCGCGTGCCGCTTCTGGTTGGGCCAGAACAGGTAGATGTAGTGCGCCCCCAGCGGGCCGGCGGCCGTGAACTGGGTTTCCGCTCGGTTGTCGGTCAGCGTCAATTCCGTCTCGAAATAGGGCCGCTGGTTCGGGTCGCAGACCCGAATGCGGCATTTCGCATCCCCGGCGGCCCGGCCGCGCACGCCGATCGTCACCGTATCGAGCGGCCGATACACCTTCGCATCCGTCGACAACACGCCGAACGCGCCGACCGTCGCCTCCGGCCGGATTTGGTACGCCGGCGCTCCGGACGGCGCTTCGCCCGACACGCTTGGGGAACACATCAACAACAGCACTGCCGACGCGCGGAGGAGTTGGGATTGCATGTTTTGGATTTCCTTGTGGGCGCGATCGCCGCGGGTTCGCCGTCATGAGCACATCAGCTGTCGCACCACGGCGACACGCGGGACGTCCCGCAGCCAGTTGGGGATTCACGCCGGGACACGACAAGCATCGTTCGAGAAATTACTGCCCCGTGTCTATGGCTGATCATCCCACGGAGTGGGATGGCGACTTTGACGAGGCGACGGTTGTTTCTCGAACGATGCGGAAGTCATCAGGCACGTTTGGGGAGCCGGCGAATTCGCACGGACTCTGCTTTCGGTCTTCGTGATTCTATCGTTGCCAACGCCTGCTCAGAAGCCGCCCGCCGCGAAGAAGCCGGACTTTTTCGACCGGCCGGGCTTCTGGCACTGGACGGCCTGCTGGTGTATCATCAGGGCCATGACGACGAGCAAGGAACCAGAAACGGAACAGCCGGCCGGCCTGGCGATTCGCACGTTAATCGTCGACAACGACCATGCGCACGCGCTGGCCGTCGAGGAGATCCTGGAGCGGATCGGCTACAGGTGCGACCTTGCGACATCCGGCCCCGAAGGGTTAAAGCGGGTTCAGGAAAACGTTTACGACGTCGTGGTCACGGATCTGGTGATGAACGACGTGGACGGCATGGAGATCCTGAGCCGCACCAAGCAGTTGCTGCCGGACTGCGAAGTGGTGATGGTCACCGGGCATGCCTCGGTGCCCAAGGCGGTCGAGGCGATGCAACAGGGGGCGTTCAACTTTCTGGAGAAGCCCATTTCGTCCAACCGACTGAGGGCGGTCTTCGAGCGGGCGGTGGACGCCGTGCGGTTGCGGCGGCAGAACCTGGAGTTGACCCAGCGGCTAGACGAACGGTTCGGCTTCGAGGGGATCATCTACGCCAGCGACAAGATGCAGGTGGTGATCGACCGGCTGAAGCGGATCGCGCCGACCGACGCGACGGTGTTGATTGCGGGCGAGAGCGGCACGGGCAAAGAGCTGATCGCCCAGGCGATTCACCAGAACAGTCCCCGCAAGAACAAACGCATGGTGCCGCTGAACGCCCGCGCCGTGGCCGAAAACCTGGTCGAGAGCGAACTGTTCGGACACGTCAAAGGGGCGTTCACGGACGCCGTCACCGACCGCGTCGGCGCCTTTGAATACGCCAACGGCGGCACGCTGTTCTTGGACGAAGTGGGCGACATGCCCATGTCGACACAGATCAAACTGCTCCGCGTTCTGGAGGACCACCAGATTACTCGGGTCGGCGACAACAAACCCATCAAGGTCAACGTCCGCCTGGTGTCGGCCACCAATCGCAATCTGGAAGAGGCGGTGGAACGCGGCGAATTCCGCCGCGACCTGTACTACCGCATCAAGGTCGTGACGGTCCAGTTGCCGCCTTTGCGCGAGCGCCGCGAGGACATCATGCCGCTGGTGGACCATTTTCGCAAGCAATTCGCCAAACGCCACGGCAACCCGGTCAAGAACATCTCGCCCGCGGTCAGCCGCAAATTGTTCTCCCACGACTGGCCCGGCAACGTGCGGCAGTTGCGCAACGCGGTCGAGACCATGGTGGTGCTGGATACCGACGGACTGCTGGACGTAGACGACTTGCCGCCCGAGTTGGCCGAGGCCGACCATTCGCAGGCGGTGCCCGGCGAAGGTCCCACAAGTCTGATCGGGCAGCCGATGTCGGAAATCGAACGCTGGGCCATCGAGCAAACGCTCAAACTGACCAACGGGAACCGGGAAGAGACCGCGCGGATTTTGGGGATCGGAGCGCGGACCTTGTATCGCAAACTGGACAAGTTCGACTTGTAGTCCTGTGTCTGTAGTCCTGTGTCCGGCGTTGCGGCTGGACGGAAGCCCGGCTTTCCGAAACAGCGCCGGGCTTGCGTGACGGGGCGACATCCCACAATTCCGAATCGCTTGCTCCCAACACGGGAACGGATTCCATGACCGACATTCGCCTGCTGTCACCCAGCATCATCAACAAGATTGCCGCCGGCGAGGTCATCGAGCGTCCGGCGAGCGTCGTCAAGGAGTTGATGGAAAACTCGGTGGACGCCGGGGCTCGGCGGATCGACGTGGCGGTCGAGAAAGGCGGCTCGGAACTCGTCCGCGTCGCCGACGACGGCGGCGGGATCAAGCCCGACCAACTGCCGTTGGCGGTGGCCAGTCATGCGACCAGCAAGATCGCCAGCGCGGACGATCTGTTCGACGTGCGGACCCTGGGATTCCGCGGCGAGGCCCTGGCGTCGATCGCGGAAATCAGCCAGTTGCTGCTCCGCAGCCGGCACCGTGACGAGCCGGCGGGGTATCAACTGGAGGTCCGCGGCGGGCAGGCCGGGGAGGTGACGCCCTGCGGATGCCCGGTCGGCACGGTCCTGGAGGTGCGGCAACTGTTCTTCAACACGCCCGTGCGGCGCAAGTTCTTGCGGGCCACGCAGACGGAGATGGGACACGTCACCGAAGCCTTCATCCGCATCGCGCTGGTCCACCCGCAAGTTCATTTTACGCTGCAGCACAACGACCGCTCGGTGTACGATCTGCCCGCGGTCGACAGCTGGCGGGAACGCATCGTGACGTTCTTTGGCGGCGAGATCGGCCAGTCGCTGATTCCCGTGGCCAGCGACGACGGGCAAATCCGCTGGACCGGCTACGTCGCGGATCCCAACTATAGCCGGGCGAACAACCGCATGCAGTATTTCTTCCTCAACGGGCGGCACATCCGGGACCGTTCGCTGCAGCACGCCCTGGGCGAAGCCTACCGCGGCCTGCTGACTTCCGGCCGCTATCCGATCGCCTTCTTCCGGCTGGAGATGCCCGCCGATCTGGTCGACGTGAACGTTCACCCGACCAAGCTGGAAGTCCGGTTCCAGGACGGCGGGCGGATCTACAGCCAACTGCTGTCCGCGCTGCGGCAAAAGTTCCTCGGCACGGACCTGACGGCGCGGGTCAAGCCGACTCCGCTGCCCGCCGACGCCGATCCCGCCGGGGCGCTCGATCCCGCTCGCTCCGCCCAGCACCGCGACGAACTCGTTCAATGGGCGCAAGGCCAGTTGCAGGGCAAGCCCGCGCCGGCCGGACCGGCGATTCAGGACGCCGGCAGCCGGGCGGAACCGTGGCACCCCGCAGGTGCGCCGTCGCCCGCGACGGCGACTCGTCTGCCGCTGGATTTTGACCGCGCCGCGGGACGAGCGCCGCCCTTCCGGCCGTTTCCCGACGGCGGCTTCGCCGCCAGGGGAACGCCCGCCGCGGCGCCGCAACCGGAACTGGGACCGGCGGAACGCGGGGAGCCGGCGCACGGGGAAGCTGGCCCGCCCGCCCGCCCGCCCGCCGCTCACCTGCACGCGGCATTCCAGCCCGCCGCAGGACTTCAAGTCCATAACCGCTACTTGATCACGGAGAACGAGGACGGGGTGGTGATCATCGATCAGCACGCCCTCCACGAACGGATTCTGTACGAGCAGCTGCGCGAAAAAATCCAGGCAGGGGCGCTGGAAAAACAACGCCTGCTGGTGCCGGAGCCCGTTTCCATGCCCCCGGCGGAAGCCGCCGCAGCCCTGGAGGCCAAGGAGATCCTGGCGCAGCTGGGAATCGAAATCGAGCCCTTCGGCGGCGACACCATCCTGGTGTCGACCTATCCCGCGATGCTGGCCAATTTCGACCCGCACGAGATCTTGCGGCAAATCGTGGAACAGCTGATGACCGGAGGCAGTGTCCCGGAACGCCGCGATCTGCTGGACGAAATGCTGCACATGATCTCCTGCAAGGCCGCCATCAAGGCCGGCGACCGGCTGACGCCCGACGAGATCGCCTCGTTGCTCCAGCAGCGGCATCACTATCGAGACACCCATCACTGCCCCCACGGCCGGCCCACCGCGCTGGTGTTCACGCGGGAAGAACTGGACAAGCGTTTCAAGCGGACCTGACAGGCCCGACGGCCAGGCCGGCAAGTAACCTTGGCTTCACCACCACGTAAGAGAAGTCCACGACGCCAACGCCCACGATCCAGCACCACAGTTCCCTGACACGACGCGAAGCCTTGGCCGTCACTTTGGGCGTGCCGTCTGCGGACTGAGTACCTCCCTCGTTCGCGGCGACGACCAGCCGGCACGGGCAGAATTCCCCCCCGACAGCATGCTGGCGGTTGTCAAACGGTGACGATTAGGTAGACTTTGCCGCCAATTGGACCGTGCGCGCCTGTTTCGGTGGGCCGGTGAGACATGTCGAGGGATGGATCGTTGGCCGACCAGGGGCACGTGATGCACGGCGCCCGGGTGCGGCCCGAACAGTTGCCTGAAGGGAGAACGGATTGATGGTGCGGATAGCGATGGCCGTGTTGTTGCTGGTGGTGTGCGTCTCGAACGCGGATGCGTGGCCGAGGCGGTCGAGGTCGAACCGGTCGTCCGGCACGACAGCGATTTTCACGGGAGGTCCCCAGGCGGTCGCGGAAGCCAAGGCGGCGCGCTCGGCGGCCCAGCGGGTCAAAGGGCATCTGGGCGGCGGATTTGGAGGAGGAAATGCGGAAGGCGTCGGCTTCAGCACCTCTTCCGCCCAGCACGCTTTGAACAGCTGCTGCTTCACCGGGCAGCGCCGCGTGGCCGGATCAGCCGTCGTGCGCGGTTCCGACGGCTGGTATGCCGTGAAAATCTACTACTGAGCCTCCTTTGCCAGTTCTGCGAGCATTTGGAGGAATTGATCGTTGAGGATCACGGAGGCGTCTTCCTGGACTCGGTTCGTGCCGAGCCAGGTTTCGTAGCCGCCCAGTTTGTGCTGCTCGGGCGTCGGCAGATAGCCGTTGGCGCCGTTGGCGATGCCCAGGACCATTGTCCGCGGGAAGGGACTGCGGCGTTTGAGGTCCAGACCGATCTCGGCAAAAGCCTCAAACGGCATGGCGCAGATCCCCAAGTCGCCGACCCGCACGGCCTGCAGCAGCACGGTCAGCGTTTCGTCCGCCTGGGCGAGCGACAGCACTCGCCGGGCGTAGGCGTCGGCCAAGCGCGGCAGTTTGGCGAGTTCGGCGTCGTCCTTCACGGCCAGGACCGCTTTGGCACGTTCGATTTGCTCTGCGGTCGGGCGCCGCACGCGCAGCGTCACTTCGCGCTGGATCATCCCCAACCTCGCGTCCGCACGGTGGGCGCCGATGCCGGACCAGGCGAACCACGCCGCGTCCGCCGCTTTCTGAGCCACGATCCGGATCTGCTCGAACGGCTCGCGCGGCGGCCGGGTGACCAGAAAGGGAATGTTGTTGATGTCGCCGGACGTGCCGTTGGACATCATGGCGACGAAGCCTTCACTCGCGCGCAGCCGGGAGGGCATCAGCCGCGCGAACTCGCCGAAGTAATCGGCCGACACCATCGCCCGAGGCGTGGCGCCGACGTAGTGCAACGAGTAGTTGGCCAGCAAGGCGAGCGGCTTGCGGGACTTGGCCTCCTGGACGGAGAGAATCGTGATGTCCGGGTCCGTCGGACCGGCGGGCCGGTCGAGCACGTCGGGGCTGGTGCCCGGATTCATCTTCACCTGGTCCATCTCGCCGAACGGATTGGGCGGCATCTTGCCGGGCTTGAGGTACCAGCGGCGGCAGAACACCTCCTCCGGCAACGGCTGCGCGGCATGTCCGACCGCGGCAGGTCGCAGGGCCTGATGCGCGCGGACGATGGCTTCCGCAATGCCCTCGATCAAGACTTTGCGGTAGGCCACGGCGGGGGCAGGTCCTGCCTTGACGTTCGACGCCGGTGCGCTGTGGCTGTGGGTCGCGGCTACGAGGATCTTGTCCGGGGCGATGCCGCAACGCTCCTTGGCCAGCGCTCGGGCTTCATCCGCCGCCTCGCGGGACACGCCCAGATTGTCCACCACGACCAGGGCCAGCGTGGTGGCGCCGTCGTCCAGCACCAGGGCCCGGGCGTGCAGCGGATCGTGGACGCCCTCGGCCATGTTCGCGCTGAAGCCGCCCGGCATATTGATCGGAAACTCCCGCGGCGAGATGTCCACCGCCGCGGCGCCGGCTCGCAGCGTGGGAGGTTCGCCAGCCGAGACAACCGAGTTGGACGTCCAGACTGGCTGGATCGTCCACAGCGCGGTCGCAGTGACAAGGATCCAGCGGACACAAATCCGGGCGAGTTGAGAAGGACGTTGCATGGTTGAGTTCCTTGTCATCAAAAAAGTCCGGCTGTTGGCAAGAAGTCGAGTTTCAGAAGGCCGTTGCATCCTCTGCCCGCGGCGAGCGAAGCCTGCGATTACTGCACGGCTTCGCATTCCGCAAGCTTGCGGGCGTAGAACTCGTCGGTCAGCAGCCACTCTTCGTACAGGCCTTTGAGCTGCCGCAGTCGTCCGGCGACTTGCTTCTGGGTGAACTTGGGAGCCTCGGTCGTCGTCCGGGCCGTTTTGGCGGCCTCGGCAACCGCGGGAGGCAGGAGCCGCTTGGGCTGGGCTTGGTAGGCGGGGCGGTCGACCCAAGCCAGCAGGTCTTCGGCGGGCACGAGATGCCGCCACAAGAACGCCTGCATTCTGTCTTCTGACGGCACCGCCTGGCGGGCGATCTCGCGCCCCTGGATGGTCGCGCGGCCCTGGACGAACAGCTTGACCGGTTGTTTCATTTCGGTCACGGTCGCGCGCACGGCCAGCCGCGCGACGGGCTCTTTGGCCGTCAGCACGACGGGGGCGGCGAAGAACCCCGCGGGCGGGTCCTTCAGGCTCAGTCGGATATCGCCGGTGAAGCCGTCTTTGCGGAGCGCATACACGCTGAGCGGGCCGGTGGATCGGCCGCGAAGTGCCCCGCTGGACGGCGCCACGCGGAGGGCAAAATCGGGCCGTGGCGGGCTGAGCCGCAAGCGGTAACCGTACGCTTCGCCGCCTTGGCGGGCGGCGTCCGTCAGATGCACGAAGTACGGTCCATCCGCAGGCAACTGGACCATGACGTAGGAATCCGCGTGGTGCGTGTTGATCCCCGCCGCAGCGTCCTCGTGATCGTCGTTGAAGGCCACCAGCTTGCCGGCGGAATCGGTGATCTTGAGCATGGAGTCCAAGGGGGAATCGAGTCGCCGCGCCATGACTTCGGCAACGATCGTATCGCCGGCACGCCCTTCGACCCGAAACACGTCCTGATCCCCCGCGCGGCCGAGTCGCCCGTTGACGATCACCGGCAAGCGGACGGGCTGGGCGTCGGACGCCGTATTGTTGGGTTCCCTGTCCAGAGCTTCCGGCAGCGCGTCCAGCGTGAACGGCACGTGGTTGGAAACGAACCCGTCCTTGGTTGCGGCGAGCATCTGCACACCGGGCCCGGCGTCTGCCGGAGGCAGCATCAAGTCGGCCAGTTCCAGATTCCAGCCCTTCATTTCGATCTGGCGAGGCTTTCCGACCTGGCCGCCCAACGGGAAGACGCTTGTCACCAGCGGCACTTCGCCGACGGTCACGCGGTACACGAAATCCTCGCGACCCCGATAGAGCGCATCGGTGATGCTGAACAGGTACTCGCCGTCGCGGGGCACTTCGAACAGCAAGGTCGGATCCGGTTTGAAATGAAAGTCGTCGCTATACGCCAGTTCCTGACCGCGGGCGTCGCAGACCCTGACGACCGGCTGAAACCAGCCGGGAACGGCGTCGGCGAGGAACGGGACCAGTTGCCGGGCCGCGACGGAGATCACCAGCCGCTGTCCCCGGCGGGCCTCGAACCGGTACCAGTTCACTTCACCTGGGGCGAGTTGGCCATTGGCGATGCACGGCAGAACCAGGCGCTGTTCGACTTCCTCGGCGGGCCTTTTGCGGAGGGCCAGTTCTTCCTTGCCGAGGACTTGAAAATCGCTCGTCCGCATGGGCTTCCGAGAAAATTCGGGCAGTTGGCCGACGTGAAACACCAGCGGGTTCGTGACGCCGCGGGGCGTTGCCAGCCGCAATTCCCGCGGGCCCGGTTCGGCATGGGGAGCAATCGTCACTTCGACGAAGGCCAGGCTGGCAATCGAAACGCAGGCCGGCCGGTTGACGTAGGCGGCGAGCCGCTTCTCCAGGTTCTCGATCATTTTCAGCGTCGCGGGGTCCGGCGGCGGAGCCTTGGGCCTGGCCTTCCCCGGCTTGGACGACCATTTAGCTCTTGGCCCCGTGCGCGAGGCCCGCTTCAATTCGTTCAGTTGCTCCCTCAGGAGCGAGGTGTCCTGGGGCCCGATCTTCCGGTAGTACTCCGCGACCTTGGCGGAAACGCCTGCGCCCGTGACGAGCACCTGGTCGACGCCGTCCAGTCCCTGTCCGCCCAGCTTGACCCGGAAGGTCGTGCCCTGCTGGCCTCCGGCAGGATAGGCGAACCCGATGTACGGCTTGGTCTGTCCGCAGGCCAGGGACGCGCCCGCCAGCACTCCGGCCAATCCCCAGATCGGCAGCCATCGAAGGTGATTCATTTTCCGTTTCCTTTACATGATCTCTGTCAACAATCCGCCCGACTTGGCGCCTTCCGCGGCGGAGGGCAGCACGTGGGCCTCCAGGCCCATGGGGTGAGGCAACTTGGCGTTGGGATCAATGCCGGCCAATTGGTAGATGCTGCCCAGCAGGTCCACCGGATAGACGGGCCGATCCTTGACGACCTCGCCTTTTTCGTCCGACGATCCGACGATGCAACCGCCCTTGAATCCGCCGCCGGCGACCAGGACGGTAAAGACCTTGCCGTAGTGGTTGCGGCCGCCGTTCCAGGGCGGCTGCCAGTCCACCTTGGGCCCCCGGCCGAACTCGCCGCAGCACCAGACGACGGTGGTCTCGAGCAGCCCGTGATCGTGCAGATCCTGCAGCAGCATGGCCAGCCCTTGGTCCAATTGCGGGCATTGCCGGCGCATGGTCTCGAAATGCCGGCTGTGGGTGTCCCAGCCGCCGGGGTAGTTGATGGTCACGTAGGGGACGCCCGCTTCGACCAGTCGCCGGGCGACCAGGCATTCTTGCCCAAACGTATGGCGGCCGTACCGGTCCCGCAACTCCGACTTTTCTTTGGACAGATCGAAGACTTCTTTGCCGGCTCCCAGGATCAACTCGTAAGCCTGCTCCTTGGCTTCCGCCGCCGCGGCCAACTGGCTGCTGTCCGCCATCGCTTTGGCCAACGTGTCCATTTCATCCCGCAAAGCGCGGCGCGCCTTTTGGCGTTCGTCGCTGATGCTCCGGGCGACGACGCCCTCGACCTCAAACCGCTCCGCGCTGGGGTCGCCGCCGGTGGCGAAAGGCTTGAACTTCGGGCCCAGGAAGCCTTCTTCGGAGAACCGGCCTTGCGCCCGCGTCAGCACGACATACGGCGGAATCAGACCCTTGTATCCGGGGCTTTTGAATAGCGCAAACACGGCTCCGACGCTGGGATACGCCAGCCGTTCGCCGGGCGCGTGTCCGGTCTGCATCAGGTAGGCCGCCGTTTCATGGCCGTTGTTGCCGTGCGTCATGCTGCGGATCAAGGCATACTTGTCGGCCTGCTCCGCAAGTTTCGGGAACAGCGCGCCGAGCTGGATACCGGGCACATTGGTGGGGATGACTGCCGAGAACTCGCCCAAATAGTCGCGGCCGGAATCCGGCTTGGGATCCCAGGTGTCGTTGTGCGACATGCCGCCCCAGAGAAAAATCTGGATGACCGACTTGGCCCTGGCCTTGACTTTGGGTGGGGCCGGTGGGGGGACGCGAGCCGGCGACGACTCGGCGGCCCCGACTGCCGCGCCCAGGCCTCGTGCCAGCACCAACCCCGCCGCGCCACACAGCCCCCGCTGCAGCGTCTCGCGCCGGGTGATGCCTCGTCCGCTGTCTGAAGTTCGGTTTGCGCTCATGGTTCACCTCTAATGCCGGTAAAGGAATTCAGTGTTGTTGATCAGAGCCCAGGCGATATCCAGCCAATCGCTCCGCTGCTTCCAACCGCCGGTCCGAGTCGGCGCTGCGGAACTGCTGTTGTACTCCAGGGCCAATCTCATTTCCTGGGCCGTCGGCTGACGCGAAAGGACGGTCAGATAAAGCTGTTCGACGAGTTCTCTGGGGCTCCGCGCGTGGGCCGCCAGGAGTTCTCTCAGCTTGGGGCTCTGTTCGAGCTTCTGCTGGATTTGGCTCGAATTCAACATGTGCAGCCACTGGGCCGGGACCGGCTTGTTGTCGCGTTCGTTTTCCATGCCGGTGGCCCGCGCCGAACGGCCGAACAACGTCAGGAAGGAGCTGGAGATGCTGCCGTCGGCGATCGCGATGGCGCGCACGTCCCGTGGAATATTCGTAAACGGTTCCGGAATGGGACTGGTGTAAAAATCCGACGTGCCGGTGATCTGGTTCACGGCGTCGATCAAGACTTCCGCCTCCAAGCGGCGGATGGGGTAGCTGGCAAAATTCGCGTCGGCTGCGGGCGTGTTGAACCGGGGCGTGGAGGAAAGCTGATACGTGCGGGAGTTCAGAATCAACCGGTAAAGTCGTTGCAGGTCGTAGCCGCCGGCGACGAATTCCTTTTCCAGGTACGCCAACAGCGCGGGATTGCTGGGTGGATTGTCTTCGCGGATGTCGTCCGGTTCGTGGATGATCCCTCGCCCCAGCAGCCACGCCCAGACGCGATTCACGATGCAGCGAGCGAACCAGGGATTCTCGGCGGTGATCAGCCAATCCGCAAAGACTTCCCGCGGATCTTGGTCAGGCGGAATCTGGACCTTGGTCCCGTCGGGAAACACGGCCGTCAGCGGTCCCGCCTCGGCGGGAGTCACGCTCGCGGTTGCCGGTTTGGTTGCCGGTTCGGCCGCCGGTTCGGCGCTGGGGCCTCGTACGACGGCGATGACGGCGTCGCGTCCGGGGGCGATGCTGGTCGGAACCCGACTGGCCTGGAGGGGGTCCCAGAAAACGATTTCTTCCTTCCATTCGCTGGTGGGCTTGAAACCGATCTGCGAAAAGAAGACGGCCATGCCCTGCAAGCGGTCCGGGTTCCAGGCGTCGGTCCGCGTGCCCATCAAGGTCAGGGCCACGGCGCTGGCGATCGTCTCCGGCGTCTTGCTCTGGACCGCGCGGTAGAAATTCACGGGGCCGACGCGGAAGTTGCTGCCGCTGGAAGTGAGCATCTCCCGGACGAGCTGATCGTACGGCTTGTTGGCGGACAGGGAGGCCAGCACCCAGCGATGGTACGCCTGGGCCGCATTGGGCCACAGATTGACCGGGAATTCGGCTTTGATCCGCAGGATGTCGCTCCACTTCATCGCCCAGTAAACGGCGAATTCGTTCCGCGCCAGCAGGCGGTCGATCAAAGCGTTCCGCTTGTTTTTCTTATCCGGATCCTGCAGAAACTCGCGGGCCTCTTCGGCCGTAGGCAACGTGCCGATGACATCCAAGTAGGCGCGGCGGACGAACACCGCGTCGGAACATCCCACGGGCCGGATGCCCAGCGACGACAGCTTGGCGAACACCAGGCGATCGATCTCGCCCGCGGGTTGGGGCGGCGCCGGACTCTCAAAGACGTTCGTCGCCGTGTCCGCCGCCGCGGCGTGGCCTGCGAGGACCAGGAGGACCAGGGCCGAAAGAAGAAATGCTTTCATGCTGTTCAGTCCCATGCAAAGGTCGCCTTGCTGAAGTCGGCCGCCGAGGGCGATCGCTTCCGTCGGTGTCGGATTCCGGTTTGCCCTGAGCGACGTTCCAGATCCGCCTGTCGCATTTCAAATCCGCCTTCGACCGTCGGCTCCCGGAACCGGACGCCGGCGAGTTCGGGCGGATGCGGCAGTTGTCTCTCGAACGACGCTGAGCCCACCGTTGGTTCCCGCTCAGGATGGCTGTCATGCTATCACACCGTCCCCTTGTCTGGCAACTGATCTAGCGGCAAACAAAGGGCTTGAAAGGGTTCGTGGAATCGAGGATAGTCTGGAATTGCACTCCCGGAGCCTCGACTTCTTGCCCCCGGCTCCCCGCCGATTCTGCTGCAGAGCCACTCAAATGGAGGAACGATGCCGATGACATTGAACTGGGGCGACTGGTCCATTGTGGCGGCTTTCTTGCTGGTTAGCCTTGGCGTCGGAGTGGCGGTCACCAAGCGGGCGGGCAGCAGCGCGTCGGAGTTCTTTCTGGGCGGCCGAGGCATGCCCTGGTGGCTGCTGGGCACCTCGATGGTGGCTACGACGTTTTCCGCCGGTACGCCGAATCTGGTCACCGATCTGGTCCGGCAGAACGGCGTGGCCGGGAACTGGATCTGGTGGTCGTTCCTGTTGACCGGCATGACGACCGTGTTTATCTACGCCAAGCTTTGGCGGCGCACCGGCGCGATGACGGACGTCGAGTTTTACGAGCTGCGTTACAGCGGGCGTCCGGCCGCCTTCTTGCGAGGCTTCCGCGCCCTGTATCTGGGCGTGCTGTTTAACATTGTGGTGATGGCCTCGGCCACCTTGGCGGTAATCAAATTTGCCGGCGTCATGTTGGGCACGGACCCGGTCCAGACCGTGGTGGTGGCAGGCGGCGTCACGGCAGCGTACAGCATGTTGGGCGGGTTGACCGGCGTGCTGCTGACTGACTTTTTGATGTTTGCCGTGGCCATGGGCGGAGCGATTGCGGCGGCGGTGTACCTGGTGCAACTGGACAGCGTCGGAGGCTTGGCAGGCCTGCTGGCGCACGAGACGGTCCAGGCCAAGCTGTCGCTGTTTCCCGACTGGCACGATCCCGAACTGCTGTTGTCGGTGTTCATCATTCCGCTGACGGTGCAATGGTGGAGCGTCTGGTATCCGGGCGCAGAGCCGGGGGGCGGGGGCTACATTGCCCAACGCATGCTGGCCGCCAAGAACGAGACGCATGCGACGGGCGCAACGCTGCTGTTCAACGTCTGCCACTATGCCCTGCGCCCCTGGCCGTGGATCCTGGTCGCGCTGGCGTCCCTGGTGGTTTTCCCCGACCTCGAATCGCTGCAAGCCGCGTTTCCTCGGATCGGGTCCGACGTGGTGAAGCACGATTTGGCCTATCCGGCCATGCTGACGCTGCTGCCGCACGGCCTGCAGGGCCTGGTTCTGGCTTCGCTGATGGCGGCCTTCATGTCCACGTTATCGACGCATCTGAATTGGGGTTCGTCCTACGTCGTCAACGACGTCTATAACCGTTTTGTCCGCCCCACGGCGAGCCAGCGGGAGCAGGTTTTCGTCGGTCGGGTCTCGACGCTGCTGATGATGATCGTGGCCGGCATCCTGGGCTTGTGGTTGAGCAACGCGTTGCAGGCGTTTCACCTGATCCTGCAGATCGGGGCCGGAACCGGACTCCTGTTTCTCCTCCGCTGGTTCTGGTGGCGGATCAACGCCTTCAGCGAGATGGCCGCGATGGTGGTTTCGTTTGCGGTGGCGGTTTACTTTGAAACGGTGGGCCCGGCAGGGCTGGCGGCCTGGGAAAAAATCGTGCTGGGCGTCGGCATCACGACGGCGGCCTGGCTGGCCGTGACCCTGCTGACTCGGCCCACCGACGAGGCGACCCTGCGGCGGTTTTGCCGGCGGGTGCGTCCCGGCGGTCCGGGCTGGGCGGCGGTGCTCCGCCGCGCGGCGGCGGATGGCGAACCGCTGGCGACTGCGGCGGCGCCGTGGAGCGTGCCTGCCGAAATCCTCTGTGCGACACTTGGCTGCGTGGCGGTCTACGCAGCGGTGCTGGCCACCGGGTACTGGATCTATGCCGAGATTCTTCCCGCCGTGATTTTGACGGCGCTGGCGGGCGGTGCGACCGTGGCCCTGTTGAAGATCTGGACGGTTGGACAATCCAGACAAGCAGGCGAGCCCTCGGCAGAGCCGGGCGATTGACAGGGCCCCGCTGGGGGGCCAAGATCTGTTCAAGAGTTGTTTCGCCCCCGCCCTGGCTCGCGATCCACCGTGGATGGGTGGCACGCGCTGGGGAGATCCGCACGCTTCGGGGCGTGTAGCCATCGTCCTTTGCCGCTGGTACCTTGGAGCCTTTCTCATGGCCTACCTTGCCTGGCTCGCCGTCGTGTTTCTGATCCCGTCGGCTGCGCCGACCGAAGACGCGTCCAACCTCCTGCCCAATCCGGGCTTGGAACTCGACGAAAACCACGATGGCCGGCCCGACGGCTGGAGCTTCGCCTGGGAATTCACCCACAGCAACGACAAACAGCGCGGCGTCCGCAAACAGCCGCCGCAGTTCCTGTGGGACGACACCACCGCGCACTCGGGACGGCGCAGCCTGTTCATCGCCAACCAGCGCCCGCAAGACGACGGGGTTTGGACCTTGGACGGCGTCCCCTTGCCGCCGGATGCGCGGTTCTTGAAGCTTCAGGCGTGGATCAAGACCCGCGAGATCAAGGGCACCCAGGCCCTGGTCTCGGCCGTCTTTCAGGGTGAAGGCCGCAAGTACCTGGGCGCCGACTACAGCGCCATCGCCGTCAATGCCGATCGCGATTGGACGCGGTACACGGCCTGTCTCGCGCCGCCCCCCGGCACGCTCACGCTGCGCATTCGCCTGTGGTTGAACATGGGCTACTCGGGCACCGGGGCCGTCTGGTACGACCACTTGACGCTCACGGCCGTCGACCGCTGCGAGACGCCGATCCAGCGCTATGAGGACGATCGGAGCCTGCCGGAACTGACTGCCCGGCAGAAGGAAAGCGGCTATGTGGCGTACGCTCGCCACTACCTCCGGCTGATCTTCCCCACGTCGGTGCCGGACCAGGCGGAGATCGGCCGGCCGCTGGCCTGCTTCGCCGCGCCGGGGGAGCGCGAGCCGCTGGCGTTGGCTGTCCGCGCGTGGCGCGACTTGAAGGGGCTCAGCGTGACATGTACTCCGCTGACGGCCGAAGGCGGCGCGGCGATCGGGGGCGAGCGGGTCTCGGTCCGCCCGGTGCGCTACGGCAAGAAGCAGGGGCAATCGCGTTGGGGCATGTTTCATTCGGACGTGATGGAGGTTCCACTGTACCTGGCGTCGCGCGAGCGAATCGACCTGGCCGCCGACCGTTCCCAAGCATTCTGGATCACCGTCCACGTGCCCGACGCGGCGCCGCCCGGCCGCTATCGGGGCACGGTCTCCGTCTCGGCACACGGCCTGGCCCCGACACGGCTGCCGATCGAGGTGGAAGTGCTGCCCGTCACCCTGCGCGAGCCGAAGCACGTCTACTTTGGGATGTATCATCGGCCGGTGGGCGACGACGCATTTCGCGCCGCCGCCTGGCGCGACATGCGCGAGCACGGCATGACCTCGGTGGGCCTGTGCTGCAACCTGGGCGCCAAGCTGGAACTCGACGGGGACCGGGTTCGCGTGACCTTCGACGGCAGCGGCGACCTGGAGCGGGCGGTGAACGAATACCGTGCCGCCGGCTTTACGATGCCGATCGCCTGGCTGATGGGCTCCGACGTGCTGCGCTGGTGCCGGCAGCGGGCCGGCGGGGAGGAAGCCCGGTTCTCTGCTTGCTATCGCCAGGTCATCGAAGCGATCATCGTGCATGGCAATCGCCGGCAGTGGCCGGAGATCATCTTTCAGCCCCTGGACGAGCCTTTTGAACACGCTTCGCAGATGGACGACACCGAGACGTGTCTGCGGATTCTGAAATCCATCCCCGGCGTCCGGACCGAGGAGGACGGCCCGAACGGCCGGCCGGAAAATTTGGAGCGCGTCTATGCCCTGTGCGACGTGCTTGTGTACCACGACGGCCCCACGCTCCGCCGCGGCGAGTACGACGCCGAAGGCTGGCGAGCCTTTTTGGACCGCACGCGCAAGGACGGCAAGGAGATCTGGTTCTACAACATCGACCTGACCGGCTGGCATCCCGAAGTGCTGCGCTTCGGCTACGGGTTCGGACTGTACCAGGCCGGCGGCACGGGGATGATTCAGTGGAGCTACCAGACCGCGCTGCGGCCCGAGCGTCCCCAGCAGGTGTACGACAAGCTCGACACGATTATCTACCAGTATCCGCCGGCCGGCGACGAGACGGGCGGTCCAACCCTCGCTTGGGAGGCGGCGCGGGAAGGCGTGGACGACTATCGATACCTCTGCACGCTGGAGCGGCTCGTCGAGGAAACCTCGGCTCGCGGCGGCCCGCGGGCGGCCCGCGCCCAGACGCTCTGGAGCGCGGTCCGCGAGCGGCTCTCTGCCATCGACTTCCGCGGCTCCACCGGCAGCGCCGCCCAGGGCGACTGGACCGGCCGCACCGAGCTCGCTCCGGAAGGCGACAAGATCGTCTCGGGCGATCACAAAATGGCCAACGGGCTGCGTTTTGAAGACTACGACGCCCTGCGCCGTCAAATCGCCGACGCGATCGTCGAGTTGGAGAAATGAACCTTACGTCCGAAGTTGCCCAATCACTCGCACCCTGAAATCCTTGGAGCAAGCTCATGAAACGCACCAATGATCGGTCGGACCGGCGCGGGGGCCGGCGAAAATTCCTCAAGACCTGCGGTCTGGCGGCCGCCGCCTGGACCGCTCCCGCCTTCGTCCCGTCGTCGGTGTTCGGAGCCCGCGCCCCGAGCGAACGGATCGGCGTGGCGGTGATCGGCAACGGCAATCAGGCCACGATCGATATCCCCGCTTTTCTCCAGAACGACGACGTCCAGGTGGTCGCCGTGTGCGACGTCAATACGGCCAGCGGCGGCTACAAGACTCCCCAGCAGTTCCTGGGGCGCAAGCCGGCCCAGGAGCAGGTGAACAAGTACTATGCGGACAAGACGGGTCGGGGCCAGTACCAGGGCTGTGCGGCCTACCGCGACTTTCGCGAAGTGCTGGCCCGCAGCGACGTCGACGCGGTGGTGATCGTGGTGCCCGATCACTGGCACGCCGTGATGGCCGTTGCCGCGGCCCGGGCCGGCAAGGACATCTATTGCGAGAAGCCGCTTTCGCTCACCGTGGCGGAGGGCCAGGCCATGGTCCAGGCCGTGCGCCGGCACGGACGGATTCTGCAGACCGGCAGTCACTGGCGCTCGCATCCGTGGGTGCGCCATGCCTGCGAACTGGTGCGCAACGGGCGGATCGGCAAACTGGAGCGGATCCTTGTCACGTTGCCGCCGAACAACGCCGTTAGTCCGGGTCCCGGTTGGCAGCCCATGCCCGTGCCGCCGGGCTTCGACTACGACATGTGGCTCGGCCCGGCGCCCCAGGCCGAATATCACCGGGACCGCTGCTTCTACCGGTTCCGGTTCATTCTGGATTACTCGGGCGGTCAGGTAACCAATTTCGGCGCGCACCGCCACGACATCGCCCAATGGGGCCACGGCACGGAACTGACCGGCCCGGTCGAAGTGGAGGATTTGGGCGGCGAGTTCCCTCCGCCGGGCGACCTGTTCACCACGGCGCTCAAGGTGGCCTTCCGGTGCCGATTCGCCGACGGCGTCGAATTGGTCTGCCGTACCGAGAACCCGGACTCGCCGACGCGGTTTGAGACCCGCTTCGAGGGCACCGAAGGCTGGGTGCAATTCGCACGCAACGGCGTGAAGACTCAGCCCGAGTCGCTGGCCGACTCGCAGATCGGCCCCGACGAGATCCATCTCCCGGTCAGCAATCCGGCCCGCTCGGGAAAGGAAAAACGCATCAACTACCTGATCCCCGACCACGTGCGCAACTTCCTGGACGCGGTCCGAAGCCGCCAGGATCCGATCGAGCCGGTCGAGGTGGGCCATCGCACGGCCACGATCTGCCACCTGGGCAACCTGGCCATGCTCCTGAAACGCAAGATCCGCTGGGACCCGGACAAGGAGCAAGTCGTCGGCGACGACCAGGCGGCCGCCGTGCTCGCCCGGCCCCTGCGTCCGCCCTGGCATCTGTAGCGCCCGGCTCGCCCCGCAACGCGCCCCGCGGCTGTCCGGGGGCGCGTTCCCAGCGGAGACTTACACCTTGATCTCGTAACCCTGGCGGCTTTCCCGTGCCAGGAACGAGTTTGCCCGCTCGTCGCCGACGATTTCGCGCTTGGCCGGATCCCAGGTGATTTCCCGGCCCAGCCGCATGGCGATGTTCGACAGGTGGCAGATTTCGAGCATCCGGTTGTGCGTCCAAACGTCGGAAATCGGTTGCTTCCGGGACTTCATGCATTCGATGAAGTTGGCGCTGTGGTTCTCGCTGACCGGGCCGCCGTACACCTCTTCGATCGCTCCCTCCGGCAGCGGCTTGTCCTTCAGCGCGTCCACCGGACTCCCGGCGATCCGGCCGCGGTTGACGAAGAACCGGCCTTCCGTCCCCTCGAACAGAATGCCGTTGTCGCCGGCGCTGGTGATCAGCATCTCGACGTTGTTCGGCATCGCGGCCCGGATCGTAAAGCTGGTCGCGACGTTGTACCGGTCGTCGACCACGGGATAGCCGTCTTTGTACTCGCACGCCAACGTGTATTCGACCGGCGTCACCTTGCTGGGACCCGTGGCGCTGGCTCCGATCGCCCAGCAGGCGATGTCCACGTGATGGGCGCCCCAGTCCGTCAGTTTGCCGCCCGAGTATTCGTGCCAGTTCCGGAAAGAGTAGTGGGCGTTGCTGTACAGGGGCACGCCGCCGCCGTAGCCCGTCCGCATCTCGGGCAACGCCCGGTACGGGACTTTCGGGGCGGGGCCGAGCCAGAATTCCCAATCGAGTTCCTCGGGCACAGGGGCCACGGGAATGACCGGCGAAGCCGGCATGCCGCCGATGCCGCAGGTCACCTTCTGGACCGTGCCGATGCGTCCGTGTTTCACCAGCGCGACGGCCTGCAGGAACCGCAGCCCGGATTCGGTGCGCTGCATGGTGCCAACTTGAAACACGCGCCCGGTCGCCTGCACGGCCTTTTCGATCAGCTTCCCTTCGGCGATGGTCAGCGTAAGCGGTTTCTCACAGTAGACGTCTTTGCCCGCCTGCATCGCTTCGATCACAATTTTCGTGTGCCAGTGGTCGGGCGTGGCGACCATGACGGCGTCGATGTCCTTGCGGTCGAGCACTTGCCGATAGTCCTTGTAGGCGTCCGGCTTCTTGCCTTGCTTCTGCTGGGTCTTTTCGACGTTGGCCGCCAGCACCTTCGAGTCGACGTCGGCCAGGGCGGCGAAATCGGCGAACTTGAACGTCTTCTGGGTGATGGCCCAGCCTTGATTGCGCAGGCCGATCGTCGCCAAGACGGGGCGATCATTGGGCGACTGGTAGCCCAGCGCGCGATGGGTCCGTGGCAGCATCACGCTGGCGGCGCCTGCAGCGACCGCACTTTGTAGAAATCGACGACGTGTTGTCTGGGGAAGCTTGGACATGGTCTGGAATCCTCTCTGGAAAAACGGAAACACGAGTGCCTGCAGGTACCGTCGAAGGTCGCCGCCTGGCGGCAGTGCGTTCGCCGGGAAGCCGGGCAACGGCGTTCAGCCCCCGCCCGGCTGGCGGTTTTGGCCGCGGGGCACACATCGAGTATATCAAAACCGGCTGCCCCTTGCACCGGCCCGGCGGCTGGTTTGGAGCGCGCGTCTGGCTGCGGGCAACCAAGAAGCGCCTGGCGCAAAAGCGGTCCTTGGGCGGGACCGGTCGAGCCGTTACAATGATCCCCAGAGACGCCCGGCGGCGTGGCCGGGGGTGGGGTCCACCGGAAGTGGTCGACGCGCGTCGTCGGCAGGAAGCGGAAAGGGAACAGTCGCCATGACTTGCCGGTCCAGTTGCTCAGGCAGGAAGTTTGTCTTGGGAATGATCGCCGTTGCCGGTCTGGCCGGACCGGCCCGGTGCGCCGAGCCGGATTGGTCCCGCGTCCCCGGCGTCGTCGTGGCCCATTCTCCCGCGTCGACCAAGGTCTATCTGGGCTCCCCCGGCATCTGCATTTTGCCCGACGGGACCTACCTGGCGAAGTGCGATCTGTTCGGGCCCAGCGCACCGCGCGAAGCGGGTCCGATCACGCGCGTGTTCCGCTCGACCGACCGCGGCCAGACGTGGTCCCACGTGGGCGACGTGGAACGTCTGTTCTGGGCCAGCATCTTCCCGCATCGCGGCGCGGTCTATCTGCTGGGAACCGGCGGCCGGTCGGGACGCGAGGCGGTCGTTCGCCGTTCGACCGACGGCGGACGCACCTGGACAGAGCCGGTGGACGAGAAGACCGGCCGGCTGCGGGCCGACGGCGAACATCACTGTGCGCCCACGCCGGTGATCGAGCATCGCGGCCGCCTGTGGCGCGGCATGGAGACGGTCGTCGGCAAGGGCTGGGGACATCCCTTCCGGACGCTGATGATGTCGGTGCCCGTCGATGCCGATCTGCTGGACGCCGCCGCCTGGACCTTCTCCGATCCGCTGCCGTCCGACCCGAACTGGCTAGGCGGAGAATTCGGCGGCTGGCTGGAAGGGAACGCGGTGCCCGCGCCCGACGGCCAGGTCGTCAATATCCTGCGCGTCCACTATCTTCCCACCGGGGGCAAGGCGGCCGTGGTCCGGATCAGCGACGACGGGAAGCAATCCCGCTTTGATCCGGACACCGGGTTCATCGACTGCCCCGGCGGGTGCAAGAAGCTGAACATCCGGTTCGACCCCGTGTCGCAGCGGTATTGGAACGTCTCGAACTGGATTCCGCCCTGGGATCAAGGGGGCAATCCAGAGCGCACTCGAAACACGATGGCCCTCTCCTGCTCGGAAGACCTCCTGCATTGGACCGTCAAGACGATCGTCGTGTATCATCCGGATCTGGCGGAGCACGGATTCCAGTACATCGACTGGGTGTTCGACGGCGACGACATCGCGGCCCTGTCGCGCACCGCCTGCGACGACGGACTGGGCGGCGCCCACAACCAGCACGACGCGAATTTCATCACGTTCCACCGGATCGCCGGCTTCCGTACCCTGAGGATGGAAGACTCGGCCCCCGTCGAGCGGATCGAGGAGACGGTGGTCCAGGCGGACGGCTTCACCGCCCTCGGCTACGGCTTCGAGCGGGCCCCCTTCGGCGAAGACGCGCAAGCTTTCAGCAACCGGGAATACGTCTGGAAGGACGTGCCGGACCAGCTGGCAGGCTACGAGGCGTGTACCCGGACTGGCGGCGGCGAGCGGGGGCGGATCTTCATTCGCGCCCAGCGCGACTGTACCGTGTACGCGGCCACCGCGCGCGGCGTCAGCGCCTACGACATGCTGAAATGGAAGCCCGTCGAGGGCCTGACGTTCCGCTATACGGACAAGAGCGATACCCCGATGCAAGTCTACTCGCGCGAGTTCAAAGCCCGCGAACAAGGATGCGTGCAACAGTGCCGCTGGACGGGCACCGTCGTGCTGCTGCCGAAGACTGGCCCATAGCTGCGCCGTCCGGTCGCAAACAGCGGCACGGCCCCGGCCGCCGGTCTTTCGAACCGGCCGCGAGCGCATTTTGTTTGGCTCCGGCCGTTCCCCTTCCCGGTGGCGAGGCCTACTCGTTGGCCGTGTCCGCCCCACCGCTCTTGCCCGCCGATGCATTCCATTGCCGGTGGAGTTCCAGGGCCTTGCCGACGATCAAGGCTTCGATCCCCGGCGCATAGGCCGGCGATTCGTAGCCTCCTTCGGCCAGGACCCGTTCGCTGGGAATGTAGCCGAAGTAGCCGTTGGTATAGCCGGCGACCCACACTAGGGCGGGCGGGCGGGCCAGCTCGCGTTTCAGTCGCAACGAGTAATCGACCACCACCTCGCTGGCCAGCGTAACCAGCGTCACGTCATGGCCCAGTCGCAGCACTTGCACGGGGTAGCGTCGTTTCTCCTTCGTCGCGTCCGCCCACGGCAGGTCCACGTATTCCAAGGCGGAGCGCAGCGTCCCGTGCAGCGGCCGCGGATTGGCGAACAGCGCCGCCTCGACCGCCGTAGCCAGGGTGCGCCCGTGCCGCTGCGCCAGCTCGACCTCGCGCCGCGGGTACGGGTTCTGATCGGCTCCACAGCCCATCACGAACATGGCCGTCAGGCCGGGATGGTCGGCCTGGAGATACTCCTGCGCCCAACCGGCATAGTCGCCGCAGAACTGGTAGAACCCCAGCGTCGTATTGTGGCAGGCGTAGCCGAACAGGACGGCCCGCTGGTTCCCCTCCGCGTCCAGGACGCACAGCACGGGCACGTCGTGGTCGACGGGTCCGTCCGGGTTAGGTGCCTTGTTGGCATTGACGTCCTCCGGGGGCAGGGCGTAGTTCCGCCGGCGATTCATGGCAAACCCGGCCCGCGCGTGGCTGTACGTCAGCCGCGCCGGGCGCAAATCGGCCAAGGCTTCGCCGACCAGCCGCACCAGCGTCGTTGCCAGAAACGCGTGATAGTTCCGGGCCTCTTCTTCCCGCCCGCTCCGTTCGCGATACTCTGGGCCGCAATGCGTGTGCGAGGCGTTCAGCACCAGCGCCGATGGCGGCAGTTGGTACTGCTCCTGGACCTGCTTCTCCACGCTTTCGCGAAGCGTGACCAGCACGCCGATCAGGTCCAACGTGACGATCACCACACGCTGGCCCGCCTCGTCTTCCAGCGCCAGGGCCTTGGCGTACAGTTCCTGCAGCGTGCCTTCGGCCGGCTGTTTGCGAGCCGCATACCCGGCCATCCACATCAGCGTGTCCGGCGTGATTTTGGCTGCAGCGGCTCCGGCTTTCCAGTCCAGCGGCGGAGCCGGCGGCACTCTCTTGCTCGCCGCAGGCGGCGGGGCGTTTTTCGCCGGCTTGGCCGCCGACGATGGCGACGGTTTTTCGTCTGCGGCCTGCAGCCCAGCAGCCAGCAGGACCACCAACATCGAAAACGGACAACGCGCGATTCGAACGAGCATAGCAACCTCCCGTCTTCCGGCGGATCTCCGAACGAGCGAAGCGGAATCGTCGCTTCCAGCCTACCAGCAACCGCAGACGCTGGAAACCCTCTCCCCGCCGAGCTCGCTCGGTGGAGCGACTGATTCGGCCGGCACTCGTTTGCCCGCCAATCATGGCTTCCACCGAGCAAGCTCGGCGGGGGGTTCGAGAAGGGGGCGACGCAGGGGGCGAAGCGTGCTTGCCAAGCCTCGTTGCTGGACCATCTCGTCGCAGCAGGACGGTGCTGGGGAGGCCGCCCCGAAAGGCCTTGCACGTCGGCGGCGGCGCGCCGGTCGAGCCAGTCGCGCAGGGCGTCGAGCGATTGGAACCGCAGGAGCGCTTTGGCCAGTTTCTCCAGGGCGCGGAGGGCAAGCCATACACGTGGTCCTCGCCGTCCTGCGGCCGCGGGCCACAAACCTCGGCCAACAGCGACAACACGACGCTGGTCCTGCCACGCGCCTCCCCACGCGCCTCCCCACGCGCCTCCCCAAACCGCTCGACAGATGTCATGTACGGCATCTTTCGCGTCACCTCAAACTCGGCGATTTCTCGCGTGAGTTGTTTTTCCAGGTCGACCCGCAGGTGCATCATCCAGTCCAATAGCCCCAAGATGTCGCGGATCTGATCTTCATTAGGGCGATCAGTCATTGTGAAGTACGGTCACCGAGCGGAAGATGTCCGAAAGACGCTTGTCGCCGGCCGTGTTTTTCGTGGTTCCGTAGTGCCCGGTGCTGGGATTGGTGCTCATGAACTTCTTGGTCGTGGCGGGCAGCGCATTGTAGAAAGCGAAGACGCTGCTGGGAGTGCACAGCTCATCGGCGAAGCCCGTGCAGACGTAGATGTCGCACTTGATGCGCGGCGCAAAGTTCACGCCATCGTGGTAAGCCAGCGTCACTGCGCGGCGAGGATCGGCCTTGATGCGGGCGACGGCTTCCTTGCCACGGTACAGCGCCGCCGCGTCACGCCCCTGCTGGTAGCCGTTGTATTCGCAACCACTGGGTACGCTCACGATCGCCAGCGTGACATCAGGGTCCAAGGCAGCTGCGGCGATCGACTGGATCCCGCCCAGACTGCCGCCGCGCACCGCCAGTTCCTTGCGGTTCCACTCCGGACGGCTCTTGATGAAGTCCAGCGCGCGCATCACCCGCAGATACATGTCGTGACCGAACCAGGCATCGCGGTCCGTATCGCCGGCTTTCCCTCCCTCTTCATACCAGGTCTGGGCGATCCTCTTGTATTCCTCAGCGGTTTTGCCGGTCGGCAAACCGTGCCAACTGACATACAAGGCGAGAACCCCCTTGGACGCCATTTCCACGGGAACCGTACGGCTGGCATCTTGCCACACCATGCTCAGGTAATCGACGCAGGCAGGCAGACTCTGGGGCCTCGCCTTCACGGGCACGGCCAGATAGCCCGTCACCGGAGTGCGGCCCTGGCACTTGACCTCGATGCTGTAGCAGTTGACCTTGCCCCGCCAAGCCTGCGGGACATCGACCTCGGTCAACTTCGGGTCCGGCGGCACCTGGTCGAGCTTACAGCGGCAGGAAGCCCAGTAGGCGTCGAAGTCCGCGGGACGAGAATCGAGCGCTGTGATCTTGTCGGCATCGTACATGGCGCCAATCTCGCCCACGATCGTAGGTTTCATCCGGTGTTTGAAAATCCCCTTGCCTTGAAGCGGATTGCCGTCGGGGCCGATGATTTCAAACCCGAAGAAGAGCCAGCCCGGACGATCCATCGACGCTCTGATGGTCACCGCCTTGCCGTCGCAGAGGAACTCCTCCTGGCGCAAGATGTCGCGTTCACGTTTCACGGTGCAGCGCAGCTTTTCACCGACGGCCGGCTTGCCGTCGGTCATCAGTGTGGCGGTGCAGACCGTCTCTTCGCCAACCTTGTAGAAGCCGTCGCGCTTGTCGAGACGAACGTCCACAGAATAGCCGGCAAATGCGGCTGCCGAGGTGATCGCCACGATGACATGGATCAAGACTGCCAGTTTCATGTTATCCCTCCATCGAATTCCGGATCGTCGCCACACAGGGCGCTGCCCGTTGCAGACGCACGGGGCCGAGCAGACCGCCGCCGCGAGATTCCGTCTCGAACTTTAACTCTCTCTCGTGATAGGGGCCGGGCCAACCGGGCCCCTTGCGCTTGCTCCAGGCGTCGCGGACTCGCTGCGAAGTCAGTTCGTTGGCCAGCGTGTTCGAGACGGCGATTTCGAGTTCGAACTCGCTGCGCCCCGTCAGCGATGGCAACTCCAGACGCCACGGGTTCCACAGAACGCAGCCTACATGCTGACCGTCAACACGCACGCGGGCTGCATACTCCACGTGGCCCAAGTCCACGACCAAACGTCCGCCGCGCAAGGTTTCCGGGATCTTCACCGTCCGGCGATAGGTCACGTGTCCCGAAAAATCTTCCCCGAGGCCCAGGGTTGCGGCCCAGCGGCCCAGGCTTACCGGTTTGAAATCGGCCTTGTCCCACGGTCGAACCTCGTAGTCGTGTTCTCCGACCGCGTACTGCCGATCCACGCGTGCCGTCCAGCCGTCGGCCAATTCGACCGACTGGACAAGCTTGCGTGCTGCGGGCAGTGCGGCGACGGCGGGCTGGGCTCGCGAATTCGAAACCAGTAGCAGCGACTCCCCCGCCGCGAGAGTCAGCGGGATCGTCCCGCGACCATCGGATGACTTGGCGACAGGCACCGGCCGAGTCACCCCGGTGGCCGGCTCCACCTCGTGCAGGTTGCTGCCGAGCGTGAACGCCGCCGCGCCGCTGTAGGCCTGTTGTCCCTCGTTGAACAGGAAGGCCGCGCCGCCGCCAGGCCAGCGCCGTACCAGCACGCGGAGATCCGGCGAAGGTGGATCACAGCTGATCGTCGGTGCGATCTTGGCCAGAGCAGCGTCGATCTGGCTCAGATCGTCGATGCGGATGACTTGCCCGCCCGCCGCTTCCAGCGCCTGGAGCCGATCTTGTACGATCGGCGTCATCCAATTCGCCGGTCCTACGACAATCGTCCGGTAACTCATCGCCCCGACCGTCAAAGCGCCATCTTCCAGACGGGCGGGCTGAGCGGAAAGCACGTCGTCGTCGACGACGTCAAAATCGCACTGCCGGCGCAACAACGCCCGGGCCAGGGCGTCGTGCAACGCCGCATCGGCCGGGTTGGCGGACGCCCAGAGGTCGCGAACCGGATAGTACAGGCCAATGTCAATCGCCGGCTTGCCGCACGACAACAGGTAGCCCAGGCGGGCCACGTAGCGATGGAAGTCGGGCAGGAAGTCCCAGAGCGGATTGACAGGGCCAAAGTGCGGCCGCTCGCCGAGCATGAGGTGGTCGCGCGTCGAAAGCGGATAAACGCCGCAGACCAGCAGCGTCAGCCCGCGGACGTACTGATAGTCGACGAGCCATTTCATCTGTGCCGGCGTCAAGCCGTTGCCGTAGACGCCAAACGATTCCGTCAGCGCCAGCGCCGTGCCGTTCTGATGCGCGGCCGAGGAGGCGAACTTGGGGAAGTGGTGGTTCTCCTTGCCCGGCCAAAGCTGCCGCCAGATCACGTCGACGCCGGGCACGTCCATCGCCCGCAGGGGCCGCATCACGCTGCCGAAGCCGCGGGAGACGGGCGCGAAGGTGTCATCCTCGTTGTCAAGGTGCCCGCCCGACGCCAAGCCGTGCTGGCGCGCCCAATCGCGCAGCGGCAGGAAATAGGCGTCGCGGAACCGCCGCGACCAGAAGTCGAACAGGTCCACGCGCACCTGTTTCTGGGCGGTCGTGAGGTCCTTGCGATTGGTGACGCGGAACGCATCGAGTTGCTTCATTGCGTCGTAGCCAAACCAGCGGCGAAAGACGTCTTCCGCACCGAGGGGCCAAGGAACAGCACTGCCCGGCACCGCGGCTTGGTACTTCGGCTCATCCGTGAACGTCATCTTGACGGCTGTGCCAAAGTGGGACCCCACCGCGGCCGCATAACGTTCGTGCGTCAGCGAGATGAAAGTCCGCGTGCTGTCCGGATTGAGCAGGTCGGCCACGCCGATCTCACCCGGAGCCCACTTGGCGACGATGTCCGGAGTCCACGTCCCGTCGGCATTGCACCGCAGCACGCGAACGGCCACGTCCGGCCGCGTCCGAACCACGCGGCCGGCGGCCAGTCCCGATGGCCAACCGCCCTCGTCGTAGATCCAATAGTTCATTCCCCGCCGCGCCGCCTCATCGACGGCGACCTTCACCCGTTGAAAGAACTCAGGCGAGAGATAGTCGACATCCATCGAGGTGTTCATCGTCACGGGCCGGAATTCGTGTGGCATCGGGACCACGCAAACACTCCGCGCTTCGTGCCCGGCCATGTCGGCCAGTTGCTCCCGCAGCACGTCGGGCTTGGGCGGTCCGTTCCAGTACCAAAAGTAGGCCGGCCAGAACAGGTTTTCCGGCTCGCTCAACGACTCCCAGGAAAAGTCTCGGGACGCGACGAAATCCGGACGGCCGGGAAAATCACCCTTCTCCGCGGCAAGCGATGCCTCCCGGGCGACCATGACCGACACGACAAGAACGGTAAGTATCTTCTTGGCTTGCATGGCGAATGAACAAGGGTGACGATCAGCCGCCGCGTGCCCGCGGGGATAGCGATAGAGAATCTAGATTTTCCACAAGGTTGAGTCTAAGCGGGAAAAACTCGTGATTCAAGGGGAAGCGGAAAGGGACTACGGCTGGTGTGGCGTGCGTCGTGAATCGATCAACGCCATTCGAACCGCCTGGATGCAAATTGCTTGCTTCAGCAGTCGGATTTCTTGTCGAAGTCGATCGATTCTGTCCACTTGCATGGGAGGCGTGAAGAAAGAGACGTTCTACTTTTCCAGCAGCGGCGATCGGTTCATGAGAAGTAGAATGTCCCCCGTCCCGCCAATCGCTACGTGGCAGCTTTTTTGACTCCGACGCGCAAGTCTTTACGGGCCTCGGCTTGGCAGTGCTCGCGTTCTGTGGCAGATTGATGGCTGGAGAAGCAAAGACGAAAGTCTGGACAGGAAACCTTGGGCTGAACGGAGGCGCGAACGATGGCGGCAGGATTGGCGGATCTTTTGGCGTTGGACGTGACGACGACCGAATTCGCGGTGGCGGTGCGGGACGATCAGGGCAACGAGGATTATGCGGCCCTGCCGATGCGCGGCGCAGCGGCCTGGCAGAGTGACCCTGCGTTTCCCGCGTTCGAGCTGGCGGAAGTGCCGGGCATGCTCCGCGATTTATTGGGGATGCTGAAGGCTCGCGGCTGGCAGTTCGACCGTCGCGGCGAGACTGTGCCCGGCTGTCTTTCGGTCGCTTGTCGCCAGCACGACATGGTGCTGTTGGACAAGGAGAGCCAACCGTTGGCGCCGGCGATCAGTTGGCAGTGTAACGCGGCGGTCGAAGAAGTCGGGTCGCTGCGCAAAGCGGGCGTGGAAAAAACGGTCGGAAAAATCGAACCGCGATTCGTGTTGCCCAAGCTGGCCTGCGTCCTGAACCGGCAGCCTGAATTGCGAGACACGTTGGGCACGGTGTGCATGACCGGTGATTGGATCGCTCAGCGGCTGACCGGCCACCGGTCGCTCAGCACGTCCGACGCGCTCAGCAACGGATTGCTGGAGCAGAAGACCCGCAAGCGAGCGGACAAGGTGTTGGAGAAGGCCGGATTTGACATCGCCTGGTTTCCGGAGGCGGCGCAGAGCGGTTCGGTCGTGGGTACGGTGCAGCCTGTCGGAACGGCGGAGGAGGATCCGTGGACGCCGCTCCGCCAGACCCTTGCCGGCTGGCAATTCGTGGCAGGCCTGGGCGACAACCATGCCTCGGCGGTCGGCTGCGGCATGACCGACGACTATCAGAAGCTGGTCGTCTCAGGCGGCACCAGCGGGACGATCAATTTGTCGTGCCCGAAATCCGCCAAGCTGCCGGAAGACGGCCACTCGCTGCAGTTCGAGTTCTACCGAGACAGTCTGCTGCTGCTGTTGATGCTGGCCGATTGCGGCGCTTGGTACAACCGGTTCCTGGACCGCTTTGCCCCGGAACTGAAGCAGACGATGGACGAGTTGAACATGCTTGCGCTGTCGAGCGACTTGACCGCCCTGCGCCGCGTGCTGCACGACGACGCGGCTCACGTCGAGGAGTTCCCGCCGTCGTGGGCCAATTGCCCGTTGGGCGTCAAGGTGGCGGACACCCAACTGTCGATCGCGTTGGAACTGCTGTTGCGCGTCCAACGGATGCTGGCCGAAGTGCGTGCGGCGGGCGTGCCGAGTGCCGATACCTACGTGTTGACGGGCGGGCTGAGCCAGTCGCTGTTTTTCCAGGGTGTGTTCTTCACCGGCATCAAGCTGCTGCAGCCCAGCGCCAACGTCAAAGTGAGTGGCCGCACCGGGCCGTTGCGGTACAAGACGTCTGCTTACGGCGCGCTGATCAATGCCGAACTGCCGCGGGTCGGCGGCAAGCTGGCCGAGTTGCACGCGGCCGGGAACCGTTTTCCTCTGGTTGACTGCGTTCCGCCGCAGGGCCCGGCGGCGGCGGCGCTGCGGTATCTGCTGCGATCGTACGGGATGTAGGCGCCGGAAGCCCGCCTGGTGGAAGGAGCCGAGCGTCTTCGGCAACCCGGCGCATCACGCCTCGCCGGGCTGCATCGGCGTGGGCGCGGGTTCGGGCGGGGACGGTTGCCGCAAGGTCAACACCGGGCACGGAGCGTGGCGGACGACGGCTTCCGCTACGCTGCCCATCAACAGTCGCATCAGTCCGGAGCGGCCGTGCGTCCCCATGACGATCAACTCCACGTCTTCCTCTTGGGCCAGATTCGCGATCGCCGTGGCGGGATCTCCGGCGAGCAAACGCCGTTCGCAGGACACCCGCGGGTCCGGCGGGCCAACCTGGTCGAGCATCTTCCGTAAATCGTCGGTGACGGGGTCGGGCATTCCGTAGTACATTTCGCCGGCCCCGTAGGCCGCCGGAGGCTCTTCGACGTGGACGATCAGCAGTTTCGCGCCGCGCTCCCGCGCCAGCGAAGTCGCCAATTCCAAAGCGGCATCGCCCGTGTGAGAAAAGTCGGTCGGGAAGAGAATCTTGCGCTCACTCATGGTCAGATCTCCATGACAGGGATGGGTTTTGAGCAATCACCGTCCGGGGGCCAAGAAGCGCCGGACACGCCGGAGGCATGACTGGCAGCGTCTTAACCGGGCGCCTGCTTTTTAGTTTCGCATATCCTCGGCAGTAAGGCAACCAAGTGTCCGCCTGGCCGCCTGGGGGTGTCTGCCTGGGGGACTTGCCAGGCAACGAAATCCGGCTGTCGGAGAGGTTCCCGCGATTTTCCCCTCCAGGATTTATTGAGTCCGGCGGGGGGCTCCCGTTGGCCGCGTCGGCCGTCGGAAGGCGGGCGGCGAGTTTTTCAGTTCGGTGGTTGGCAGGCCCCGGATCTGGTCTAAAATCAAGGCTTTGGCGGAGGCGATTTGGCGGCCCCTTGGAAGGCCCGGCAATCCGGTTGGCGTGAGCCGGCTCATGACCGCCTCGGTGCGTCGCAAGAATGCGGCGCAAGCCTCCTGACAGGAATCCCCTTTCTGCACGACGGATCGTAGCCATGACCGACAAGCCTTTCGTTCATCTGCACTGCCACAGCCATTACAGCCTGCTCGACGGCGCCGGCTCCATCGATCGCCTGGTGGAACGCGCCAAGCAGCACGGCATGAACGCGCTGGCCTTGACCGACCACGGCAATCTGCACGGCGCGCTGGAATTCTACAAGAAGGCCCAAGACGCCGGTGTGAAGCCGATCATCGGCTACGAAGCGTACATCGCCCCCGGCAGCCGGCGGGAAAAGTCGGCGGGCAACATGAAAGAGGCCAGCTACCACTTGACGTTGCTGTGCCAGAACCGCACCGGGTTCAAGAACCTGCTCAAAATGGCCTCGGCGGCCTACCTGGAGGGCTTCTACTTCAAGCCCCGGATCGACAAGGAATTGCTCCAACGACATCACGAGGGCATTATCTGTCTGAGCGGTTGCGTGTCCAGCGAATTGAACCGGGCGCTGCTGCGAGGGCACGGGGCTGAGGAGCAGTTGAAGGAGGCCCAGGAAATCGCCCGCTGGTTCCGCGACTTGTTCGGGGAACGGTACTTCATCGAGATCATGAACAACGGCGTCGACATCCAGAAACTGGCGATGGACGCCGCGGTCGAACTGGCCCACAACCTGGACATTCCGCTGGTCGCTACCAGCGACTGCCACTACGTGGATCCGGAAGACGCGGAAGCTCAGGATGTCATGCTGTGCATCAACACGGGCAGATTCCGGACGGACACGAAACGGATGCGGATGGACGGCAATCAGTACTATCTCCGCAGCCCTCAGGAGATGTACGATTTCTTTCCCGGCTTGGAGGACGCCGTAGCTCGCAGCCAGCAGATCGCCGACTTGGTGGACCTTGACCTGGAGTTGGGCAAACGCCATTTCCCCATCTATGCCCCGCTGCCGGAGGGACAAACCGCCGAAGAATTCCTCCGCGAACTGTGCCTGCAGGGCCTGTTCGAGCGTTACGCGGGCGACGAGGAGATGTGTCCCGGCGGCCAGTTGTCCCAGGTGGTGCGCGACCGTTTGGACCGCGAACTGGGCGTGATTGGCAAGCTCGGCTTCCCCAACTACTTCCTGATCGTGTGGGACTTCGTGCGTCAGGCCCGCAAGATGGGCGTGCCGGCCACGGCCCGCGGCAGCGGCGTGGGGGCACTGGTCTCGTACGCCCTGTATCTGAGCCACGTGTGCCCGATCAAGTACGATTTGCTGTTCGAACGGTTTCTGGACGAAAGCCGCAAAGAAGCGCCCGATATCGACATCGACTTCTGCAAGGAACGCCGCGGTGAGATCATCCGTTATGTCAAGGAAAAATACGGCGAGGAGAACGTCGCTCAGATCGGCACCTTCGGCACGTTGGCGGCGCGGGCGGCGATCAAGGACGTGGGCCGCGCGCTGAATATCCCGCTGGCTCGCGTCAACGAAATCTCGGCGATGGTCCCGGAGGAATTGCACATCACGCTGGACAAAGCGCTGCAGAAAAGCGAGGACCTCCGCAAAGTTTATGAAGCAGACGGCGAAATCCGGGAAGTCATCGATCTGGCGCGCAAGGTTGAGGGTCTGGCACGGAACATCGGCACGCACGCGGCGGCCGTCGTGATCGCCGACCAGCCGTTGACGGAATACGTTCCGCTGTGCCGGGTGTCCGGCAAAGAGGACGTGATCACGCAATGGTCGATGGGCGACGTGGAGCGGGCCGGCTTGCTGAAGATGGACTTCCTGGGCCTTCGCAACTTGACCATCCTCCGCACCACGGTCGACCTGATCGAACAGACCACGGGCCGGCGCATCGACCCGCAGCAGTTCCCGCTGGACGATCAAGAAACCTACGCCCTGCTGCAGCGCGGCGAGACGAAGGGCGTGTTCCAACTGGAAAGCGGCGGCATCCGCGATTTGCTTCAGAAAATGAAGCCGGACCATTTCGGCGACATCATCGCCACCAACGCGCTGTACCGTCCTGGACCGTTGGAAGGCGGCATGGTGGAGGACTACGTGGCCGTCAAGCACGGCCGCAAACAGCCCGAGTACAAACACGCCGTGCTGAAGGACGTGTTAGGCGAGACCAACGGCGTCATGGTCTATCAGGAGCAGGTGATGCGGATCCTGAACCGGCTGGGCGGCATCGAGCTGGCCAAAGCCTATTCCTGCATCAAGGCCATCAGCAAGAAGAAAGAGAAGGACATCGCGGCCAACCATGAGAAGTTCATTGAAGGCGCGGTGGCCAACGGCTTGGGCCGCAGCGACGCCCAGGAAATCTGGGGCCTGATCGAGAAGTTCGCGGGGTACGGATTCAACAAGAGTCATTCGACCGCGTACGCCCTGATCGCGTATCAGACGGCCTATCTGAAGACGCATTACCCGGTCGAGTTCATGGCGGCGCTGCTGTCGGGCGACATTCCCGGACGCAACTTCAAGAAGAAAGACTCGCTGGTCGAGCACCTGGAGGATTGCGAGCGGATGGGCATCACGGTCGTGCCGCCGGACGTCAACACCTCCCATGTCGACTTCTCGGTCCGCGACGGCAAGATCTACTTTGCGCTCTCGGCCATCAAAGGCTGCGGCGGTTCGGCGGGCGAAGCGGTCGTGACGGCACGCCAGAAGGGCGGCCCGTTCAAGGACCTGTTCGACTTTTGCGAACGCGTCGACGTCTCGCACTGCAACAAAGCGGCGATCGAGACCCTGATCAAGGCGGGAGGCATGGATTCGTTCGGCGTGCGGCGCGCGCAGCTGACGGCCGTGATCGAGCGGGCGCTGCAGTCCGGGGCGTCCGCCCTGGCCGATCGCAAGAGCGGCCAGAAGAGCCTGTTCGGAGAACTGGAGGAGGAACGCGAAACGCCGACGGTCAGCCTGCCGGACATCCCGGAGTTTCCGGAAAAAGAACGGCTGCTGATGGAAAAGGAAGTCCTGGGCTTCTACCGCTCCAGCCATCCCCTGGCCGAGTACGCCGCCCAACTGGCGCAATTCTGTTCCCACACCACGGCGGACATCCCCCAGGTTCCCGATCGGGCCGAAGTGATCCTGGGCGGCATGTTGTCGGCGATCAAGTTCGCCCATACCAAGAAGCCTCGGCCTGGTTCGACGGCCACCAAGTACGCCAACTTCGATCTGGAAGACCGAGCGGGCGCGATCCGCTGCATCGTCTGGCCCGAGGACTTCGTCAAGTACGGGGAATTGGTCCAGCCCGAGGCCGTGTTGATGGCCCGCGGCACGATCGATCGCCGCGGCGGCGACGAGGCCAACTTGATCGTCAACGAATTGGTCCCGCTGGATCAACTGGAATCGCGTTACACCAGCGGTCTGATCATCAGCCTGGACGAGGGCGGCAGCAACGGCGACACGCTGAAGAAGATCCACGAAATCGTCCGCGGCTATCCCGGCCAGCGCGAATTGCACTTCCACTTCTCGCTGAGCGACGGCAGCCGGATTCAGCTCAAGTCGCAGCGGTTGCGAATCGACATCACCCCCGAGTTGCGGGGCCGCGTGGACGATCTGTTGGGCCCCGGCCACCTGCGACTGATCACCGCGGCCCCCGTCCCCGCCGCCAAGCCGCGCAACGGAAAGGGCCGTTACGGGGCCCGTGGCGAGTGACGCGGAACACAGGCAAGAACCGCAAAATCGGGGGTGCCAAAAACCGGACAATGGCCTACAATTCGTCCAGCTTACCGCAGCCGACTGGCCGCCGACGCCAGCCAAGGCTCGCCTTCCCGCTCCCAGTTTAAGGAACACGTGTTCATGGCAAATGGTTTTCACTCACGATCGACAAGACGTTGGTTGACGGGCTTGGCGCTGACGGTCGCAGCCGCAGCCGTGGCTGGATGTGGCGCCAAGGAAGAAGGGCCAGTGACGGCAGCCAGTAGCAAGTATCAAGTCGCCGACGATGACTCGTCCGCCCCGGGTGCCACGCCGGCTGCCGCTTCGACGGCGGGCGCGGATTCCGCGCCGCAGGAATCGCCTGACCCAACGGCGGCGACGAGCCAGCCTGCTGCCCCGGGCGCTGCCTCCGTTCCCGCAACCGACGTCCCCGCCCCGCCGCCGACGCCCTCGATCGGCGCGCCCGGCGGAGGCGCTGCGAGCTACACCGTGCCGGAGGGCAAGGAAGCCTTGCTGGCGTTCCTGCAACAGTTGCAGCGGCAGCAGCCGAAGGGACAAACCCAGGTGGAGATGCTGGAGGACTACCGGGCGATTCACACGGCTCGTCTTCAGGCAGCCGACAAATTGCTGAAAGACTCACCGGAAAAACAGGTCCGCCTGGTCGCCACGCAGTCCAAACTGGAGGCGCTGCGCAGCCTGATGGGGACCGGCGACCGGCAAGCGGAAAAGGACCTGAACGGTTTCGGCCGGGCGGTTGCCAAGGACCCGGACCCCGAAATCGCGAACACCGGGCGACTCATGCTGTTCGACATGTCTCTGGATGCGCTGGCCAACGGGGAAACGAAGGAAACGCAGCCCCTGTTGGCGGAACTCAAGAAACTGATTGCCGACAATCCGGACGCTCCCGGCGTGTTCATGGTCACCAGAAAGGCGGCGATCGTTCTCCAGCAACTCAGGCACCGAGAGGCCGCGTGGGAAGCGTGCCGGATCATCGGCGAAGCCTACGCGAACAACCAGGATCCACAAGTCGCGGCCGAAGCCCGAACCATCCAGGAAATGGCCAAAGCTCAGGCATTGGAAACAGAGCTGGATCTGGACGGCAAACTGAAAGCCATGCTCAGCGATCAGCCCCACAGCGCCCCGCCGGTCCTGGAAGTGCTCAAGGCGCTGCTGGCACTCGAATCGCCCGGCGATTACGTGTTGAACGCGACCGCACAGCTGGCTCAATTGATGGAGATCTCCGGCAATATGAAAGAAGCGGGCGAGGCCTTCACCTTGCTGGAAAAAGCTTTCCAGGGCTCGCCCAACAAGGAACTGGCGGAACATGCGGCGACGCGAGCCGCAAACGGACGCCGCCGCGCGGCGCTGATCGGCCAGCCGTTAACGGTGGACGGCACGCAAGCGGACGGCTCGCCGTTCGATTGGGGCGCGTATCAGGGCAAGGTGGTGCTGGTCGACTTCTGGGCCACCTGGTGCGGACCGTGTCTGCAGGAAATACCCAACTTGAAGAAGAACTACGAGAACTATCGCGACCAGGGCTTCGAGGTGGTCGGCGTCAACCTGGACGAAGATCCGCAAACGGTGCAACGATTCCTGGCCCTGCAGCCGCTGCCTTGGACGACGGTCGTCAGCGCGGATGCAAACGCCCGCGGTTTCGAGCATCCGCTGGCCGTCAAGTGCGGCGTGGACGCCATCCCGTTCCTTGTCCTGATCGGCCGGGACGGCAAGGTCAACGCGCTGCACGTCGGCGGCGAGAAGCTGGAGAAAAAACTGGCACTGTTGCTGGGCTCGGCTGCCCAGCCCCCGACTCCCGCGCCGTCCGCCGCTCCGACAACTCCGCCCGCCAAGCCCGCGGCGCCGGGCGCAAGCGGTTAGGACCTGTCCAAGATCAACTCCGCGGTTTCCGTAAAGCGGACTTCTGCCGAGTAAGGGGTCAGGCTTACAGATTTCAATTTTCGCGGGGCAGGCGTTTTCCACGTGTTAAGTCCTGCGACCGCGAAAATTGAAATCTGTAAGCCTGACCCCAGCTGGTGCAAGTTATTTCCGCACGCGTTGCGACTACGACGGCCGCTCGATAGAACGGGCCCGCGGGCGTACTCGCCGCCACCGTCGCAAAGGCCGGCCGACGATTCGGGGTGCCGCGGAAAGGCCTCGCGATTTGCCATTCTACACCGCGTGCGGTATACATGGTGTCCGCAGCCCGCGAAGGCTGCAGGTGCCGGGTCGTCGACCGCAGACACAAGACGCCAGTCCGCGACGAGCGGCTCGGCGAAGAACCGCCGCGAAACCTATCGAGGAGCCACACCATGGATCGCTCACTGATTTGCTTGATGCTCACTGCCCTGTTGACGCTGGCCGGCACGGAGGCAGCCGTGGGCCGGGCTGCCGAAGCGATGTCGTTGGAACAGTTGCGGCAGGCGCGCCACCAACTGGCCCACCGCCAACGCCGCGTCATCATGAACAACGACGGGTGCGACGTGCTGTACTTCTCGGAAAAAGAGAAGACCACGGTCGAAGGGTTTTTGGCCCAACGCACGACGCCGCTGGCCGGCACGCAGGTCGATGCCCTCGCGTACTGCAGCATCAGTTCGGGCTTCAGTTACTTTACGCACAACACCAAGGCCGGCACCGTGCTGGCGCGCTCCGGGCGTGAGTTCGGGATCCTGCCGGACACGCGGAACATCAGTCAAGAGCTGATCGACCTGGGGACCGACTGTTTGCAAGCGGTCGTCGACTTCGGCCACCAGCACCAGATGGAAGTCTTCTGGTCGATGCGCATGAACGACACGCACGACGCCGCACACCGTCCCGACACGCCGTATTTCCTCTTCCCGCCGCTGAAGTACGAGCACCCGGAATGGCTCGTTGGCGAGCCCGTCAAGCGGACGCCGCACGGCCGCTGGAGTTCCGTCGATTACGCGCGGCCGGAGATTCGCGATCTGGCCTTCCGCTACCTCGAAGAAGTCTGCCGCAATTACGACGTCGACGGCATCGAACTCGATTTCTTCCGTCACCTGTGCTACTTCAAGAGCACTGCCAGCGGCGGCGTGGCGAGCGACGAGGAGCGGGCGGTGCTGACCGAGCTGATGGCCCGCGTCCGGAAGATGACCGAGGACGTGGGCAGCCAGCGGGGCCGGCCGATCCTGGTCGCAGTGCGCGTGCCGGATTCGGTCGGGTTCTGCCGCGACATGGGCTTTGATCTGGAACGTTGGCTGGGCGACCGGCTCTTCGACCTGCTGATCACCACCTGTTACTTCCGGCTCAATCCCTGGGAATGCAGCGTGCAGCTGGGCCACAAGCACGACGTGCCCGTGTATCCTTGCCTGAGCGACTCGCGGGTCCGGGGCGAGACGCGTTTTCGCCGTGCTTCTCCCGCCAGCTACCGGGGCCGGGCCATGAATGCCTGGGCGGCGGGCGCCGATGGTCTGCACGTATTCAACTTTTTCAACCCCAAGGCTCCGATGTGGGCCGAGATCGGCGATCCCGAAGCCTTGGCGACGATGGACAAGCTGTACTTTGTCAGCGTGCGCGACGGCGATCCGCGGAGCTATCTGGCCGGCGGCCGCGAGTATCGCACGGTGCCCCTCCTGGGCCCGTCGCAGCCTCGGATGATCACCGCCAGCCAGCCGGCGAACGTGGACATCGTGATCGGCGACGACGTGCCGGCCGTGCAGAGCCGCGGCTACCAGCCGGCGTTCAAGTTGCATCTGGAGACGCCCGCCATTGGCAAGGCAGAGCAGTTGCACGTCCGCTGGAACGGCGCCGAGTTGTCTGGCGGCAAAGTGCAGGACGGCTGGGTCGATTACCTGCTGCCGCCGGCCGGCGTGAAGCGAGGCGCCAACGAAGTCCAGATCGCGGTTGAGCCCTCGGGATTCGCAGCCGATGAGTGGAGTGTCGCTTACGACGGCAGTGCAAAGCCTGGGCGTCAATGGAGCCGCGATCCGGGTTCGCCCCGGACCGAGGAGGAGCTGATCGACGGAGCCCTGCGGATCGCGGACCGCGGCGAAAGCGGGGGCGACTATCTGTACTATCGTTATGCTTGGGGCGCCGATCCTCAGGGCGAGACCGTCGCCGAGGCGCGCGTGAAGGTGATTTCGGGCTCGAGCTTCCTGATCGTCAGCAACGGCGTCGGCGGCGAGCGGCTGGGCCTGTGGCCCGACCGCATCGAACTGTTTCACAACCGCCAACGGCAATTCAAGATGGACACGACCGACGACTTTCACGTGTATCGAATGGAACTGAAGGGCCCCGATCTGAAAGTCTACGTGGACGGCGAGTTGCGGATCGACGCGCCCGGCGCGATGGGGCCGCGCGGCGGATCTACGAGCAACGACGTCGCGTTCGGCGCGGCGAACAGCGGCATGATGGGCGAAGCCTGCTGGGACCACGTCCAGGCGCGGGCCTCGGGCCTGATCTGCCGGGACCTGGTTGTCAGCGCTGCCTTCGCGCGTCCCTGACCGTCGGTCAGGCCCGCAACACGTTTTCCCGCATCCACTGGAGATAGTGTCTGGCGGAGGCGTCGAGGTTCTCCGCCCCGCCGCCGCCGCGGATGGGCGAGCACATTTCGTAGCTGGCCCAGCCGTCGAAGCCGCCGTCGCGGAGGCCCTGGAAAAAGGCCCGATAGTCGATGCAACCCTCGCCGAAACGTACGGCGCGCACCAGGTCGGGCTGCGCGCGTTCGTAGTTGACGACCTCCGGCCGATAGCGGAACCGCGGCAGCCGCACGTAGTCGGCGTTGGTGGTGATTGCCGTGTGCGGCGCCAGACGGCGAGCGGCCTCGTACAGATTCTCGCCGCGCAACCCCGGCGACCAGGCGTCGAATCCCAGTTTGCAGTTCGGCCGAGCGACGTCGCCCAGGAGTTCCAGCAGGGCCTCGCTGTGGACGGCCGTGTCGTGGTGGTTCTGGACGGCGATCGTCACGTCGCAGGCGGCTGCCCGGTCGCAAATTTCGCGCAACACCCGCACCACGCGGTCCCAGACCGTCTGTGGGCTCTGGCCGTCGATCTCGTACGCGGTGAAGAGGCGGACGATCCGGGCGTCCAGTTGCCGCGCCAGATGTGCCAGGGCTTCCACATAGGCGATCTGCATTTCCAGGTACGGCACTTCCGCTGCCCCGGCACCGGACAGATCCGTGTAGCCCGCAAGCACGGCACACTGGATGCCGTGCTGCTTCAATGCCGCGCGGAGGGATGCCAGGGTCTCGGCGCCGACATCCAGCGGCGACAAATGCGGCCGTTTGCCCATCAGCATCACGCCTTCAAAGCCAAGTTCGGCAGCCCGCCCGATGAAACTCGGCAGATCCAGTCGCTGCTGACCCCACAAGCCCGCGTAGCTGACGGAAAACAGACTGAGTTTCATGTCTCATTTCCTGACCGGGAATCCTCACCGTCACGCGCCGAACCGGCATCCCACCACGGCTCGCTGCCAGCGGGCGCAATCGGCGCGGGACAGCCAACAGTGTAACGCCGCGGTCCTTGGGATACAGCCACTGGGCGCAAAGAGAAACCCGACCTGTCGGAGCAAGCCGGGCGCTTCAGTCAATCGGACCAGGAACTTTCCCGCGGATGCGGGAGGCCGGAGCGCTCAGTCCCACCACCAGCGATCTTTCGGCAGCGTCTGGATCTCCAGTTGCGAGTGCAGTTCTTTCAGTTCGCCCTGTTCGTCGGGCTTGACGCGGTCGGAGGCCAGCGCCAGCATCGGCCGGATGCTGACCCCGCCGCCCACCGGCGTCATCAGCGTATTGCCCTTCCACACGGCGTTGACGGCCGTTTCGACTTGCTTGGGCTCCGCATAGGTTTCCACCGGAAAGCGTTCTTCGCTGCCGAACACTTCCATGGTCCACGCGGCTTTGCCGTAGTAATCCTGTTGCTGGATGAAAGCCGCGGCAATCGACATGTCGATCAGATTGCGGAGTTGGGCGTAGACCGGCTCCTTGGCCGCCAACTCGGCGTATTTCATCGTAAAGGTGCTGACAAACTCGTGGCTGGCACGGTCCACGGAACCGGCGGCGGCCCGCAGGCCGTTGGCCTGCACGAACTCGTCTTCGCTCATCAGCCGGACGCCTTCGCCTTCCAGCGCCATTGCCAGTTGGTCTTCGCTCACTCGGACGCACTCGTAGTCGGGCGTAAAGTACCACCGTTGTAGTGCGTTCCGGGCGACGCTGCGCGGATTGGCCTTGGCGACATAGCTGGGAATCCGGACGGGCGGGATCTCCAAACCGATCCCGATCAGCTTCATGCGGTAATCCGCCTCCAGCATGACTTGCGCGAAATGCGTCGTCCGCGGAATGCCTTCGATGCGCACATTCTGCAGTCCGAGGTTTTCCTTCAGGCCCATCGCGATCCGTTGATCGTCCGCCGGGGTGATGCGGCCGGAGAGGTTCACCAGGAACTGCCGCATCTTCGCCAAGCCTTCCTGGGTCGGATCGATGGAGACCACGAACGCGTCCGCCGGTTGGCCGCTGGGCGGAAACGCACGCAGCGCGACAACCAGGTCCTGCAGTTCCAGGATCGCTCGGCCTGTCTGGATCCCCACGGGCCGTCCGGCCGTGTTGGTCATGAAGCCCTCGGCCGTGCCCGCGATGACGAGGTCGTTGGTTTCCGGATAGAAGAACACGTTCCGGACTCGAGTGAGTCCAGCCAGAAAACGCATCTCGTCCGTGATCCCCTGGCCCGACGCCAGACGCTTGGCGATCTCGGCTTCCAACCGGTTGAGCGACACCTTGCGAAGCTTGCTGGGCCGAGCCAAGTCGGGAGCCAGCGCCGCCTGGGCCGCCGCCAACCGCTGACGGGTTAACATCCCGGTGGGATCCGGGAACACGCGCGTCCGAAGCACGCCGTCCGCATCCACCACGACACCGTTGCCGCCCTGGGCATACGCACCGGGCGTCGCAATCGCCAGCACGGCACAGAAGGACAGCATGGACACCAGGAATCGTCGCCGAGCCATTATCGTCACCTCGCTATTCGGAACCGCTGGATTAAGTTGGCCTGGGGTAGAGTCTCCGAAACAGGCCTGCGTCAACCTGTCGCGCAAAACCGATCTGCAACCGGAAGCGTTGCCGCCGACCGACCTTTCTATTATGCGATATTAATAGGGCAGCGTGGGAAAGACAAGAAATATAGCGACTTTAGGGCGATTGTAGCACCGCAACTGCCGCGGGCCAAGTCGCGCCGCAACAGGTTTTCTGCCAAAGTCTTGCAGTTCGCATTGCCCACCCACGCCAGCTCCTGTGCCGGGTCCGTTTGTGCCGGTCGTAGGCCTTGGCCTGGAAGTCCGCTCGGCGAAACGAAGCGTAGCATCTGGCAGGCGGGGTTCTCGCTCGGCAACGAGGTTTCGCTGGCAGCCCAGAGTCGCTGGGCCTGCCGATGCAACGCCGCGGATCATTGTGGTAAAAAGGATACGGACTCCGTGGTCACGGCAGCTGGCGAAAACCGGGGGAATTCCGTTTTGCGGGGAACGCTGGGGGATAAAACCATGTTGGCACTACGTACGATGGGTACGGCAGTCTTTCTGTCGTTCTGGCTGGCGGCCTCTTCGCCGGCTCAGGACATCAGTGGCGGGATGCTCGACCCGGCGATGGATCGGCCGGATGAACCGTTCTGTTATTTTGCCCATCCGACCGACGTGATCGGCGCTTGGCTGGCGCCTGTGGCCAGCCAAGTCACGCCGGAAGGCTACCTCTACACCGGGTTCGGCGAGTTGATGTTCTTCGTGGGAAATCCGCCCGAACCGATCAACGTCCGGACGAGGACCCTGCGGGACGGTTATTTGCCGGTGGTAGAGTTCGATTTGATCCGACACGGGGTACGCTATTGCTTCACACTCTTTGCCTCCGATCTGGGCGGACCGCTGGCAGGCCTGCCGCTCAACTTTGCCAAAGTCCAGGTGGTCAACGAAGCCAGCGAGCGGCGGGCGGCGTTCTTCTCGACGGCCTACCGGTTCTCGGCGCCCAGCACCCGCATGACGACCGTGGGCGACTACCGGTTTCGGCAGCGGTTCGATCTGATCCCCGAACCGCTGACCAAGGACCAGGCCAGTTTCCGCCAGGCCTGGATCTACTCGTTCACGCAAGACTCGTTGATGCGCGACGGACGGCTCTTGTATCAGTTCCCCACCCGTCCCCCGCCGCAACTGGCCGCGCTGGCTTTGAACGAGACGGGGATTCGGGCAGTACGATTCCTGTCCGGCAAAGTCCTGGAGTATCCCAGCACGTCGCAGGGCCACAGTCCCCAGCAGCCGATGGGGCTGGTCATGTACCGACTGGTGCTCCAGCCGGGCGAACGCCGGCAACTCGTTTTCAAATTGCCGATCGTGCCGTTGCCGGCCGACGGTCCCCAGATGCAGTTGGTCCGTGAGGCCGACTGTCAGAAGGAGTTGGACAAGGTCGCCGCGCAATGGTCGCAACGGGTCGGCCGGCGCAATCCGCTGCGGCTGCCCGAGACCAAGGTGCAGGAGTACCTGCTGGCCAACACGACGAGCCAGCTGCTGGCCATCGACCAACTTGGTGACGACTGGGTAATGAACGTCAACAAGTTTCAATATCACCGCTACTACGTGGGCAACGGGGCCAGCATGGACATCGCGCTGGATCTGGTCGGCCAGGAAGAGGCGGCGCGGCGTTGTCTCCTGTACGCCCGGAAGATGCAATTTCCCGACGGCAACTTCGGACTGCCGGGACGCAAGGAGCAATGGTGGTGGGAAATGACCGGCTACGTGCTTTGGGCTTGGGGCCGGCACTGGCAGTTGACTCATGACCGCGACTTTCTTGACCATGTCTACCCCGGCGTGGTGAGTGGCGTGGAATGGCTCCAGCGCACCCGCCGCTCCGACCCAACCGGCTTGCTCCCGCCGGTGGACATCGTGGACGACGCGATGCTGGCCGGCATCCATCAGACGGGGCAGCAAGTGTGGAACCTGATCGGGCTGCAGGGGGCGATCCGGCTGGCTCAGGCGGCCGGCAAGCCTGACGATGCCCGCGCGTTCCAGGCGGAATTCGACGACTTCTGGAAGACGTTTGAGAAAGCCCTGAATGCCAAGCTGGCGACCACGGGCAACGTGATCACATCGGCCTTGGACGGCGACTCGTGGGGCAACCACTGGGACAATCTGCTGATGCTGTATCCGGAGCGGCTGTTCGAGCCTTTCGACCCGCGCGTGACGGCCACGATCCGCCAATCGCGGGCGACCTACGTCGAAGGCTTGCTGCCCTTCGTGCTGCCGCGGGCGGTGGGCAAGCGCGGTGCTGCGGACTGGCCGGACACGGAACGGGCCGGGCTGGCGACGACGGAGCAGGACGGCGTGCTGTTCAACGCAGAGCGCAGCATTCACTACTGGCAGACGCCCAACAACGCCCAGAACGCCTTGGTCCGCGGTGCGGCCGAGGACCAGCAGGCGGCGGTCGCCGACCTGTACGCGCTGCTGGTTCACACCTCGTCCACCCACGCCCCGCAGGAGTTCGGCAGCGTGCCCTGGGGCAGCCGCGACTTCGGCGTGGGCAGCACCAACCTGTTGCCCGACGGCGCCGCGTCGGCCAAGACGATCGAATTGCTGCGAAACATGCTGATCCGCGAGTCGGACGATACGTTGTACTTGCTGTCCGCCGTTTCGCCCGAGTGGCTGCGGCCGGGCCGGGAAATCGCGGCCACCCGAGCGCCGACAAATTTCGGTCCGCTCACGTTCACCGTCAAGGCGGCTGCCGATTCGGTCGTGCTGGAGGTGGAGCCGCCTGGACGGAACGCACCGCGTCAGGTCCTGGTGCGAATTCCCTGGTTTTTCGACCTCGCGACTGCCACGGCCGACGGCAGGCCGGCCGCTGTCGAGTCCGGCCACGTCGTGCTCGCGCCGAGCGTGCGGACAGTCACGCTCGCCGGTCGGATCAAGCCGGATGCGCCCGCGTGGAGCTACCAGCGGGCCGTCCACGACTACCAGCGCGAGTATCGCCGACGCTACGAAGAATTCCTGCGTACCGGCGTAAGAGGCGAAGCAGACGCCGCCGGGCGATAAAGGGGGGCCTCCGATGACGGTTACGATCCGCTTGCCTGGGGGCGACGCGGCGCTGCAGCGAGCGTCGCCGGCGCCGGTCGACCGGCTGACGTCCAAGCGGTCCGCGCGGCGCCACGAGATCTCGAAGAAGTCCGGCTAAACTGGTTCCGGGCCTGTACCGATATGACCACATCCATTCCGACGGACCGTTGCCCCCTCCGTTCCCTGTTCCGGTTGTCCGAACGGCAGACCACCGTGCGGCGCGAGATCGGAGCCGGCGTCACGACCTTTATGGTCATGGCGTACATCATCTTCGTCAACCCGGCGATCCTCTCGTTCGCCGGCATGACGGACTGGGAGAGCAAGGGGCCGCCGTTTCCGCAAGTCATGGTGGCCACTTGTTTTGCCTCGGCGCTGATGACGCTGTTGATGGGGCTCGTTTCCAACCGGCCGTTCGCCCTCGCTCCCGGCATGGGGCTGAATGCGGTGGTCGCGTACCAGTTGATCATCGGCATGGGCCTGACGTGGCAGGAAGCGATGGGGGTGGTGCTGGTGGAAGGGCTCGTCGTGACCCTGCTGGTGCTGGTCGGGCTCCGCGAAGCAGTCATGCGCGCGGTCCCCGCGTCCTTGAAACACTCGATTGCGGTCGGCATCGGCTGTTTCATCTTTTTCATCGGTTTGATCAATGGCGGCCTGGTGCGGGTGCCGGTGGAGACCATCGCGGTTGTTGGCGGAGTGGCGAGCGGCCAGCCGGCAACGCCGTTAGCCCTGGGGGCGTTGGGCACGGTCAGTGTCTGCATGACCCTGTTTGGTTTGGCAGTCACCGTGCTGCTCTCTGCGCGGGGCTGGCAGTCGGCTTTGCTGCTGGGCATGATCTTGACGACCGTCCTGGCGACCGCCGTCAACTCGTTGACCGGCGGCGCGAGTCTGGCGGTCGGGGCCCAGTTGCCCGAATCGCTGTGGGCGCTGCCCGACTTGGGATTCCTGGCGTTGCCGGGCGTCCAGGGGACGGCCGGGATGTTCGCCAAGCTGGGTTTGCTCAGCGGGATGCTGGTCGTGTTTTCGCTGATGCTCACCGATTTCTTCGACACGATGGGGACCATCCTCGGCGTGGCGCATCAGCTGGGCGACGTGGGACCGGCCGGCGAGGTCGAGCGGCTCCGGCCCATGCTGCTGATCGATTCCCTGGCGGCCGTGGCGGGCGGGGCGGTGGGAGCCTCGTCGGTGACCACGTACGTCGAAAGTGCAGCCGGAGTCGCGGCCGGCGGGCGCACCGGTCTGACCTCGGTCACCACGGCCCTGTTGTTCGCACTGGCGATGTTCTTGGCGCCCCTGGCGGGCGTCATCCCGCCGCAAGCGACCGCGCCGGCGTTGATCCTGGTCGGCTTTCTCATGGCGCGCGGCTTGCGCGCGATCGACTGGAGCAGTCTTGGCGAAGGGTTCCCGGCCCTGGTCACGATACTCGTGATGCCGCTCACCTACTCGATCACCAACGGCATCGGCTGCGGTTTCATCAGCCATGTCGCGATCCAGGTCTGCGAAGGGCGCGGCAGGCAGGTGCATCCGCTGTTGTGGTGTACGGCCGTAGCGTTCCTGCTATACTTCGCGCTGCCCTGGCTGGAGACGCTGGGCCTCCGTTTGGCGGCGGTCTCCGTCGCCGCCGGGTAGCCCGCGGCGCTGGCTGCCGCGTTGCCAGCGCCAGCGGCAACTTGCGGTGCGTCGCGGCTACGCCGCGCCGGAGGCGTTGGGCCGGTCGATTTTGCCAAGAAGGACAGGTATGTCATGTGGTTATTGATTCTGAGTGTGTCGGTGGCGCTGAGTGTCTCTGCGACCTGTTCGTTGATGGAGGCGACCCTGCTCAGTCTGACTCCCAGCCAAGTGGCCCAGCTCGCCACGCGCCGTCCCCGCGTGGGAGTTGTCTGGCAGCGTTTCAAATCGCATATCGAACGTCCGATTGCCGCCATCCTGATTTTGAACACGGCAGCGCACACGATCGGGGCCTCGGTGGCGGGCGCCCAGTTTGACGAGTTGTTTGGCGACGAGTGGATCCTGGTCTTTTCCCTGGTGTTCACCTACTTGATGCTGCAATTCACCGAGATTCTGCCCAAGACGCTGGGCGTGCGGTACAACCGCGAAATCGCCGTCTGGGTGGCTCAACCCCTGTCGCTGTTGATGCGTATGTTCCAGCCCATTCTGTCCGTCATTCACTGGCTCAACCGGCCGTTTGAGGGGCGGACCGCTTCCAGCGAGCCACGCGCCACGGTGGACGAGATCACCGCGCTGGCCAGCATGGCTCGCATCGCCCGCCAGATCAGCTGGCACCAGGAACGGATCATCCAGGGCGCCGCGCGTCTGTCTCGGCTGCGCGCCCGCGAGGTGATGATTTCCGTCGAGCACGTCGGCTTCCTGTCGACCGACATGGATGTGGGGCAAGCGTTAGTGGTCGCGCACCTGGAGGCCCACACCCGCTTTCCCGTCTGCCGGGACGGCGACGTGCACCAGGTGGTCGGTTACGTCAACTTCAAAGAGTTGATCTACTTCATGCAAACCAACCCGAACGATCCGCGCTTGGAGGGAGTCATTCGGCCCCTGCACTATGCAGCTCCGGACGATTCCGCCGCGGATCTGCTGCGGCTGTTTGTCGAACAGCACGTCCACATTGCCGTCGTCCGGGACAGCCAAGGCCGGACCCTGGGGATCGTCGCGCTGGAAGACCTGGTCGAGGAACTGGTGGGCGAGATCGAAGACGAGTTCGACCGCCTGCCGCGTCTGATGCACGCGCTGCGGGGCGGCACCTGGATGGTGGGCGGCGGCGTCCGAGTCGCGGATGTCAACGCTCGCCTGGGCACTGCCCTGGAGTCCGAGCACGAGACGTTGTCCGCTTGGATGGCTGGCCGCCTGGCCGACGCGCCCAAGCCGGGAGACATTGTCCGCGCTGGGGACGCGACCTTGACCGTGCGGCGGGTCCGCCGCGGCCGCGTGTTCGAAGTGATGATGGGCCGCGAGTCGCCCCTGAAGTCTGGGGGTGAGAGGGACTCCTAATTCGATCCTGTTCCGGGAGGAAACGCCATGTTGCCAGTCAATCGACGACAGTTTGCCGGACTCGGTTTGTGGACGCTGGCGGGCGGGGCCCTGGGCCTGCCGCCGTCCCTGGCCGCTGCGGCCGTTGCGGACGGTTTTGATCCGGATCGCCCGCTGCTTGTCACGGGCCGCAAGCTTCGCGTCCAGCCCGTGTTCATGCACACGACCTTTCAGAAACGCGAGGCCACCAGTTGGCGTTCGTGGAGCGCTATCAATACCCCCGAGGCAGCGGCAGAGGAACGGAAAAGAATTGTGAACGAGTTGGCCAGCCTGGCCGGAGCCTGTGACTTTCCGCTGGAGATCCTGCCGTTGCGGACCGTCACCTCCACGGACGAAGCGGCGCAGGTCCACGCCGTCGATTACGACGTGGTGCTGGTCTATCCGGCGACCGGCGCGCGACAGGTCTTGCTGGCCAACTTTGCACCTCAGCCGTCCCGGCACACGCTGATCTTTGCCCGGCACCAGTCCGGTCCGCTCTACTACTGGTACGAGGCCCTGAGCACCAGCTTTCTGAAGAAGGGCGACCCGGAGGACTACGCCGCGTGCGGCGCCGACAATCACGGCCCCGTGACGGTCGACGACGTGGTCATCGACGATTACGCCGAGGTGCATTGGCGGCTGCGGGCGTTGTACGCGATCAAGAACTTCGTCGGACATCGCCTCGTGGCCTTGGGCGGGGCTCAAGGCAAATACGACGCCACGGCTCCGCAGGTTGCCAGAGACAGATACCGCTTTCAAATCGTCGACGTGGAGTACAAGGATCTGGCCAGGCGGTTGGAGACGTTGCGAGTCGACGCGGACTTCCAAAGCCTGGCGGAGAAATGGACGGATCGGTATCTGGCGATTCCGGGCACCGCCCTGGAGACCAGCCGGCCGTTTGTCGCTGGCTCGTTCACGTTGTACCGGATCTTCAAGGACTGGATGCGCGAGCACGGCGCCACGTCGATCACCATCAACCAGTGCATGGGGACGATCATCCGCATGTCGCGGACGACGGCCTGTCTGGCCCTGAGTTGGCTGAACGACGAGGGCTATCTGGCGTTCTGCGAGTCGGACTTTGTGATCATTCCCCCCGGCGTGCTGCTGCACTTCGTCGCGGGGCGTCCGGTCTTTCTGCACAATTCGACGTTTCCGCACGGCGGCCTCGTCACCTGTGCCCACTGCACGGCTCCGCGCCGTTTGGACGGCCAACGGTACGAGCCAGCCAGGATCGTGACGCACTACGAATCCGACTACGGCGCAGCGCCGAAAGTCGAGATGCCGGTCGGCCAGCAAGTGACGTTCCTGGATCCGGAGTACGCCACGGGACGCTGGCTGGGGTTCACGGGCGTGATCCGCGGGAATCCCTGCCACGAAATCTGCCGCACACAGCAAGACGTGGCGATCGACGGGGATTGGCGCAAGCTGCTCCGCGAGGTTCGCGACTCGCACTGGATGATGGCCTACGGCAACCACCTGGCCGCCGCGCGTTACGCGGCCCGCAAGCTGGGCATCCGTTGGGTGGATGTATAGACAGCCGTGGGGCGTCAACTTCCGCCTTGGTCGCCCGCCGCCGCAGCCTTTCGTGAACGAAACAAGCAGGACCCACCCAGGAGAATTGTTCCCGTGTCAACGATCACGCTTCCCGCCAATCAGTGGTCCTTTGCGGCCGAGGATCAGACCGTAGCCCGCGCGCTGGCCGCACGGCTGCCGGAGCAATTGTTCGATGCCCACGCGCATTTGTACGAACAGGAGCACATCGCTCCCGGCCAGGCGTTGATCCAGAGCGGACCGGCTGCGGCGGGCGCGGACGTCTGGCGCCGCTGCCTGGGGCAGCAGGTCGGCGAGCCGCGATTGGGGCACGCCTTGTGCCTGCCGTTTCCTTCTCGCCACGGCGACCCGGCTGCGGCCAACCGTTTCGTGTTGAACGAGGTTCGCCCGCGCAAGCACCTGCGTGCCCTGGTGCTGGCCGGGCCCGCCACGCCGCGCGCGGAGATCGAACGGCTGCTGGATGCCGATCCGCAGATCGTCGGCTTCAAGGTCTATCATCTGCTGGCCCGGCAGGAGGACACGTTCCAGTGCCCGCCGTCGGACTACATTCCGGATTGGATTTGGCAGGCAGCCGACGCCCGCGGGCTGCTGATCCTGCTGCACCTGGTCCGGGACGGTGCCCTGGCCGACCGCGAGAATCAGCAGTACATTCGCCGGTACTGCGAGCGCTATCCGCGGGCCAGGCTGGTGCTGGCCCATGCGGCGCGCGGCTTTCACGCGCCGAATACGGCTCGCGGCGTGGCCTCGCTGCGCGGCGTCACGAACGTCTGGTTCGACACGGCGGCGGTCTGCGAGGCCGACCCGATCGCAGCGATCCTGGACGAATTCGGGCCGCGCCGCGTGCTCTGGGGCAGCGACTTCCCCGTGTCGCAACAGCGTGGCCGGTGCGTGACGCTGGGCACGGGGTTCGCTTGGATCACGACGGATCAGGTGGAGTGGAACGAACGGGCCTTCTTCGGCCGACCCGTGCTGGTGGGTCTGGAATCGACGCGCGCAGTGCTGGATGCCGTCGACCGATTGGGACTCGACGCGGCCGACCTACGAGACATTTTCCACGATAATGCCGCCCGTCTGACGGGCCTGCTTGTCGAATCGGGCACCCTGACGCAGGACTTGTACCGCACAGCCAAAACGCGCATCCCCGGCGGGACGCAACTGCTGTCCAAGCGTCCGGAGATGGCTGCGCCCAACCAGTGGCCGGCCTACTTCCGCGAGGCGCGCGGGTGCGAAGTTTGGGACCTCGATGGCCGGCACTATTTCGATTGCTCCATGCACGGCATCGGCGCGACCCTGCTCGGCTTCCGCGATCCCGACGTGACGCGGGCCGTCCAGCGGCGGGTCGCCTTGGGGAATCTCTGCACGCTCAATCCGCCGGAGGAAGTCGAGCTGGCCGAGCGGTTGTGCGCGATTCATCCCTGGGCCGAACAGGCCCGCTTTACACGCACCGGCGGCGAAGCGATGGCCGTGGCGGTGCGCATCGCCCGCGCGACGACCGACCGTTCCGCCGTCGCGTTCTGCGGCTATCACGGCTGGCACGACTGGTACCTCGCGGCCAACCTGGGCGAGACCGATGCGCTCAACGGCCATCTGCTGCCGGGCCTGGAGCCGCTGGGGGTGCCGCGTGAATTGCGCGGCACCAGCTTCGCGTTTGCCTACAACGACCGGCAGCAATTCGATCGCATCCTGGACCAGCAGGGCCAGCGACTGGCCGCCGTGGTCATGGAACCGTGCCGCGGCCGCGACCCGGAGCCGGGATTTCTCCAGTACGTGCGCGACCGGGCGCACGAGGTGGGAGCCGTGTTGATCTTCGACGAGATCACGATCGGCTGGCGGTTGTGCCTCGGCGGCGCCCATCTCCGGCTGGGCGTCGCGCCCGACATCGCCGTCTTTGGCAAGACGATCTCGAACGGACATCCGCTGGGCGCGATCATCGGGACCGGCCAGGCGATGCAGGGCGCGCAGGGTTCGTTCATCAGCAGTTCCTACTGGACGGACGGCGTCGGTCCGGCGGCCGGGCTGGCTACGATCGGCAAGCTGTCGCGGATCGACGTTCCCGCGCATTGCGCGCAGATTGGCGAACGCATGAAGGCTGCATGGCGCGACCACGCAGAAACGCACCAATTGCCGGTGCGCGTCGACGACGGCTACCCGGCCCTGGCCCGCTTTGCGTTCGAGCACCCGCAAGCGGCCGAACTCAAGACCTTCTACATCCAGTGCCTGCTGGACCGGGGATTCCTGGGTCACACCGCGATCTATGTCAGCTGGTCCCACACGCCGGAGATCATCGGCGCATACGCCGACGCCGTCGGCGAGGTGTTCGGCGAGATCGCCGCGGCTTTGCGGCAAGGCGACTTAGTTGCCCGCCTCCGCGGTCCGGTGGCGCACAGCGGCTTCAAACGGCTGATCTAAGCAGCCTGGTGAGCAAAGAGGACGGCAGCTCGCGGTACGCGTCGCTGGACGGGTTTCTCCAACGCAGCTTGGAGCCAGCCCTCCCTTTCTTTAACAGGCTGCTGGCACCAAACGCGAAACGGACATGGAAGCACGCCGTCCATGATGGCGCGGTCGAACGACATGGAGTCAGGCTTGCAGAATTCAGTTTTGGCCGATCATGGCGTCAGTCAGAGGGTACGACTTTGCTCGGTCAAAATTGAATTCTGTGCGCCCTGACCCCGGCACCGAAACCGTGACTTGATGAACGACGCGCAAAGAGTGCCGAAATCCCGTTTGACGCTAGAGGAAAGGCGGAGACACGTCTTGTTCGTAGGGCGCGTTTCGCCGGCGCGGCAAGCCTCGGAACGGGACGCCGGGATCGTGAAACGCGGCCCCGGCGAGTATAATCATGTCGGCGCACGGATCGAAATCCGAATCGGAGGCCATCGGATGATTCCCGGCATTGACCCGAAGATCGACATCGCTTTTAAGAAAGTGTTCGGCAGCGAACGCTTGGGGGACCTGACGGCGGCATTGATCAACGCCGTGCGTTCACCGCCCCCGGAGCACCGGGTGGTCGAGGTCGAAATCTTGAACCCGTACAGCGAAAGAATGACGCTGGACGATAAGCTTTCAATCCTGGACATCAAGGCGCGGGACCAATCCGAGTGGATCTACGATTTGGAAATGCAGATGCTGGCCTTGGCGGCTTTGTGCCCGCGAGCGCTGTACTACTGGGCCAAGAGCTATGCGGAGCAGTTGTCGGCGGGCGCGGACTACACCCGCTTGCGGCGGACGATTTCGATCTGTTTCGTGAACGGGGTGGTGTTTCGGGACTGGCCGGACTACCACACCTGCTTTCAACTGCTGGACCCGTCGGGCGAGTTATGCCTGACGGAAGACTTGGAAATCCACATCATCGAGCTGCCGAAGTTCCGGAAAGCGTTGGACGAGTTGACGATGCCCCTGGACTTCTGGCTGTACTTTTTCAAGAATGGAGAAGTGTTGGACGCGGATGCATTGCCGCGCGAGTTGGACCGGCCGGAGGTTCGCAAAGCGATGGGAGTCTTGAAAATGTTGGCACAGAACGACATGGAGCGGGAGTTGTACGAAGGCCGCTTGAAGGCCAAACGAGACTTGCAGACGCTGGAAACCGAACGGCGAATGGCAGAGGAACAGCGGAGAGCCGCAGAGGAACAGCGGAGAGCCGCAGAGGAACGCTGGCGAACAGCGGAATCGCACTGGCGGGCGGCGGAGAAACAGCGTGCCGAATGGCAGCAGCGTTACGAGGCCGCCGACCGTGAACGCGAGGCCGCCAAGTATGAAGGTGAGGCCGCTAAACGCATGTTGGTCCGGCAAATCCAGCTTTGCGAGCGACTGCTGGGACGACCGCTGTCCGAGGCTGTCGAACTGGCCGCTTGCAGTCTCGATGAACTGCGCGACCTCGCCGAGCGCCTGGAGCGGGAATCGACGGCTTGAGCCAAACCGCGCGGAGCCGGCCGTGCATCGGTCGTCGTGGCCTGCGGAGCGTGCGAGTGTTGTTCGCGAGTCACCTCGGTCAGGACTCTTCTTTTCAGGCTTCTCCGGCGTGACTGTGCGGCCTGCCCGGCGATCGAGTCCCTCAAGCGTCCAGATGACGAAGTGGGAACGGCTCCGCTCCTGCCCCTCTGGCGTTGCGAGGTGACTGCCAAGGACCGTCCCTGCCGGTACTGAGACCCGCGATCGTCGGACGGTCGGCGGACGCCTTGATTCCTCGCTGCGGTTCACGTACTCTGAACCCAACCTGAAGCGTTCCTGCCCCTGTCTTCCAGCGGAGTTTCAGCATGATCTCACGCACGGTTTGCCGTCGGCTCATCAGCTCGTTTTTCGTTGCGGCCGCAATCTCGTCCGCGTGCGCCGCCAGCCTTTGGGCCTACAGTCCGCCGGTCGATCAAGTCGGGCCGCTGACGGTGCGCATCATCGGTCCGGAGACGGTTACTCAAATCGACACCGCTGTGGACATCCGAGTGACGTTGGAGAACCGCGGCGACCAACCTGTCAGCGGTTCGATCCGACTGGGGCTGATTGACGGTTGGCAAAGCCAGCCGGCGGGGCCGGCGGCGTTCACGGCGGCGGCCAAGTCCACGACGGGCTGCGACTTTCGCGTGATGGTGGCCCCGGAAGCGTACTCGGCCCACTACCCGATTCACGCGTACGCAACATTCGCTTGGCAGGGGCAGCCGCGGACGGCGCATCCGATTCTGGTCTTGGAGACGAAGCTGCCGGCCCGGACCCAGGCCGCACCTGCGCTCGCCTGGCAGCCGCTGCGGCTGACCGGAGATCGCACGCTGGCTCTGTTGCAAGTTCCCGTGCGTCGCGCCGTCGTGGCGGTCTTTGGCCAGCCGCCCCAGACGATGCCGGTGGGCTGGACGGGAGCGGCCGAGGGGAATCGGAGTTCGATCAGCTTTCAGAACGCCCAACGGCTCGGCGACGCCGCGCGTGACGTGTTGGCGATTCATCCGCCGTGGTTTGAAGGCAAGGCGGGGATGGCTTGGGTTGAGTATCCGCTGGCGCTGCCGCAGGCGACGCCAATCAAACTGCGATACGCTACCGCCGTGACTCCGACGGGCGACGGCGACGGAGTGACCTTCCGCGTGCGAGTCGCCGCAGGGGATGCTCCAGAAGGCGAGTTGGGCGAGGTGGTCTTCGAGCGTCATTCGGCGGCCAAGCAGTGGGAAGACGGCGAGGCGGACCTGAGCCGGTTTGCCGGGCGGAAGATCCGGCTGCAGCTGGAATCGCACCCCGGTCCGAAGAAGAACACGGCTTTCGACCAATCCTACTGGGCCGAGCCGACGCTGGTCATCGGCCAGCCGCCCCAGCCGGCCGTCGCGTACCCGCCGCTCACGCCCCTTGGCGAGGAGCGGTTGGGCAGCATTCAGGTGGGTCCAGAGTCGTACGAAGTCCGCCTCTGGCCCGGCCAGCGGGGCCTGCTGGACGCCACCGTCAGCTTTCTCGGCGGCCAGCGGCAGCTCTCTTTCCGCGGCTTTCGCGTTCGCGTGCTGGGAATGCGCGTGGACGACCCGTGCTCGCCGGCCACGCTTGTCGAAGCCAGGTCTCCGCCGCGACAGGCTGGAGCTTGCGAGATCCGACATCGTTTTGAGAGTCCGCGCGGCGCGTTCGACGTGGTCGGCCGCGCGGCGTTGAAAGACAACGTCCTGCGGATCGGCTTCCGGCTGGAAAACGCTCCGTTGCCACAGCCTTGGTTCGCGCCGCATTTCGAGGAACTGGCGGTCGATCAGTTCCGTGACGCCGTCCAGTGTCTCTACGCCGGCCACGGCAATGTGATTCAACAGCCGGGCGCGTTTCAGTTGAGTTTCGACGGGCACCGGCTTGCGACGTCGCACGTCGGGTTGGCGTTTGCCAACGGGATGTCCTTGGTCCAAGCGGTGGACCTGCCGCCGTCGCGTTTGGACGTCGACCCGGCGGCCAAGCACTACTCGCTGCACACCGCCCACAACGCCACCTTCACATTCGTGCCGGGGGCCAGCGTCTGGGAGGCGGCTCGACAGTACCGGGACGTCAATGGCCTGCAGGCCGCAGACGGCGTGCGGAAACTGGCCGGACGATTCGTATTCGATCTGTGGGGGGGGCGGTATGGAGCGTCGGGCGACGCGCTGCAGCGCGCGTTCCGCTACGGCCTGACCGACGCCGCCGTAGTCTGGCACAACTGGCAACGTTGGGGCTACGACTATCGCTTGCCGGAAATCTATCCGCCCAATCCGGACTTGGGTACCGAGGAGGAACTGAAACGGCTGATCGAAGCTTGCCGCCAGAGCGGTGTCCTGTTCGCCTTGCACGACAACTACATCGACATGTACCCGGACGCCGAAGGCTTTTCCTACCAGCGAGAGATCGCCTTCCACGCCGACGGACGGCCGGTCCGAGCGTGGCTGAACAAGGGGCGGGGTGCCCAGTCGTACCGATACCGCGCCGATCGAATCGCCAACCATCTCGAGCCGAACCTGAAGGCCATCCAGGAGAACCTCGCGCCCAGTGCATACTTCATCGATGTCTGGTCAAGCGCTCGGCCGTACGACTATTGGACCGCCGATGGGCGGTTCTTGGATTGCGTCTCGACCCGTGACGCCTGGGGCAGGCACTTCGCCGGGATCCGAGACCTCCTGGGCGACCAGGCTCCGCAAATCTCCGAAAGCGGTCACGACCAGTTGATCGGCACCCTGGACGGCGCCCAAACAAACCACCTGCGCGTCGGCCCGTCTCTGCCCGGCGATCACGGCTGGAGCGTGTGGAATATTGCCTGCGAGGACGCCGAGCGGATTCCGTGGTTCGACTTTGCCCATCACGATCGGTTCATCCTGCACGGAGCCGGTTACTCGGGCCGTTATCAGGCCGGACTCGACGCCCGTATGCACGGCATTTACAGCGACGATTACCTGGCGACCGAAGTGCTGACCGGCCATCCGACGATGGTCAGCCAGCCGTTCAGCCGCGATGTGGTGCGGAAGTACTGGCTGACCCAGGATCTGATGCGGACCCTCGCCCTGCGGACGATCGAGGCCGTTGAATTCGCAGACGGCGACTTGCACCGCCAGCACGTTCGCTGGTCGGGAGGCGGCGAGGTCTGGGTCAATCGCGGCGCGGAGGATTGGCGCGTGCCGGGCTGCCCGCAGCCCCTGCCGCAGTACGGATTCCTGGCTCGGATACCGACTGCGGACGGTCTCGTGACCGCCGCGATCTGCCGCCGCGACAGTCTGATTGTCGAAACGGCCAGTTCGCCCGAACAAATCTATGTCAACGCTCGCCAACTCGTCGCCGGAGGGCCGCGCATCCGGCCATCCGCCGCGTCTGTCACGTCCGCCGATGGCCGTAAGCTCGAAATCGTCATCCACTGGGCGGCCGACGACCCCGTGCCGGACGGCTACCAGCCGTTCCTGCACTTTGTCGACACCCAGGGCGAAATCGCGTTCCAGGCCGTGTATGACGGGAACCGTTTCGGCCAGCAGCGCACCGGACAGATTGCCATGCCGGCTACGGCCTATCTGCCGGACGCACAGAAACCCGGCGCAAAGTTCGAATTGCGTGTCGGTTTGTACTCGCCAGGCAGCGGCGGACCGCGACTGGCGTTACAGGGCACCGACGACGGCGAACGCCGCATCCGACTGGGGACCGTCGAGCTGACCGGCCAGACCGATCAAGTGACGGGCGTGCGTTGGGAACCGCTGAACGCAGTCGCCGATCCGCACCTGGCCCGCCAGAACCCGGACGGCAAGCCGGTCGATTTCGGAGCCTTGCGGACCGCTGGCGGCGCACGTCTGGTCCGGCAGGAAAAATCGCTGCTGTTGATCCCGCTGCCTGACAGCGGCTCGGTCCGCACGCGGTTCGAACTGCGTTGGGATCGTCTGCCGTGGCAGTTGGCCAAGCCCTCGCATATCGAAGCGTTGGCGGAGGATGGCCGCTGTCTGCGTCGCACGGCGGCCGGCGAAACGTTGGCCCTGGAATGCGAACCCGAGATCTTTGCTTACCGTTTTGTCGCTGAGTAGAATCCGAACCCGGCCGCTGTGCGAATCCGGGCCCGGATTCGTTGACTGACTTCAGGCAAGATTCCGCCTCACAGCGCCAGCATTTCCGACAACTGTTGCTTGTTGGCCATCCCGACGTGCTGCGCGACCGCCTTGCCGCCTTTGAAGACCTGCAGATGAGGAATGCCCTTGACGCCGTACCGGATCGCCAATTCCGGACTGTCGTCGATATTGACTTTAACGATTCGTGCGCCCTCGGTTTGATGCGCCAGTTGATCCAGCAGCGGCGATAGCTTTTTGCACGGACCGCACCAGTCGGCGTAAAAATCGACGAGCACCGGCACGTCCGATTGCAGGACTTCGGCGTCAAAATTCGATTGCTTCACATGGACTACCGTCCGCGGCAAAATCATCTTGTCCGATACGATGAACGTGTCGGAACCACTGGCCACATCCGCCGTCGACGCAACCGAATCGCCGTGGCGAGTCTCCAGACCGAAGTCGGTGGGCCGGGGTTCCGAAGCTGGCAAGACGCCGGCAAGCGGCCTCTCGTCGCGTTGGCGGAACGGCGACTGGTCATTCCCCACCATCGGCGGCGCGGTGGGGGAAACCACTGCCGCGGACGCGTCAAAGGCCGGTTTATTCAAGTTCGAGCAACCAGCCGCCCCAGAGAGCAGCGTTGCCAGACCTACAACCAATCCCGTCGTAAAAAGCTTCCCGGACATTGTTTTCTCCTTCCAAGTCGAACTCGGACGTCTTGCTCCGAGCAATTGGGCTTTTCCAACACTGATCCGGCAAGATGGCGGAAGGTTACAGTTCCTTCCGTTTCAAAGCGATACGAATTCGCCGCGCGGGGTGCTAGCACCAAGCGGGAAATGGGCAGGTCGTGTTGCTGTTCATGATCGCACGCTGGTACGACAGGGGGTCAGGCTTACAGAATTCAGTTTTGGCCGATGGTGAGCCCAGCGATAGGGAACGACCTTGCTTGGCCAAAATTGAATTCTGTAAGCCTGACCCCAGCGCCGAGACCCAGCGCTGAGACCGTGATTTCATCAACAACGCGAAAAAGCAGCCTCCTACCGTTTGGTGCTCGCATCTCAACCGAACAACTGCCATTGGCCCACGGCCTCGAAGGCGTTCGGGAAATGCTCGATGACGGGTTCGCGGCGGTCGTCCGCCCAGGTGACGGCCACCACGTCGAAGCGGGCGGGATATTCCAGCAGGTTGTGCCGTTTGAGATAGGTCAGGGCCAAACGGGTCAATCGCCGCTGCTTGTCGTCGCCTACCGCTTCGGCCGGATGACCACTCTCGTGGGACCGGCGGGTCTTGACTTCCACAAACACGACCGTGCGGCCGTCGACGGCCACGAGGTCAAGCTCGCCCAGACGCATGCGGTCGGAGCGGGCGACGATAACGTACCCCTTCTTCTTCAGGAACCGGGCCGCCGCCGCCTCGCCGCGTCGGCCCAGCGACGGCGCCTGCGGCCAGAATCGCTTCAGTTTTTGCCACTGATTTCGTATCCATTGGCCCGGATTCATAACCGCTCGCTCAGAAATCGGCTGTTTCCAAGAATCCTTGTCTCAGGACCCGCTGGCACTCGTCCAGCATGTCCACGGTCCGCGTCGCGCCGCACCGCGTGGCGCCTGCCGCGCGGATTTCCAACAGGCCGGCTAACGTGCGGATGCCGCCAGCCGCCTTGACCTGAACGTGCGACGGCGCGTGCCTGCGCATCAGACGCACGTCCTCTACCGTGGCTCCGCTGGGACCGAACCCCGTCGCCGTCTTGACCCAATCGGCGTTCACTTCGCCGCAGATCTCACACAGACGGATCTTGTGCTCGTCCCGCAGATAACCGTTCTCAAAGATCACTTTCACCTTGGCCCCAGCCTGATGCGCCCGCTCGACCACCGCCCCGATGTCCCGACGCACATAATCCCAGTCGCCGCTGAGCGTCTTGCCCACGTTGGCAACCATGTCCAACTCAATCCCGCCGTCAGCCAAGGCCTGTTCGGCCTCCGCCACCTTGACAGTCGTGGTGTTGTTGCCATGCGGGAATCCAATCACCGTGCCCGGCGCGACCGTGCTGCCGGCCAGCAATTCCACGCAACGTCGCAGGTAGTGCGGCTTGATGCAGACCGAAGCGACATGGTACTGCAAGCCGATCCGGCAACCTTCCTCCAACTCGGCGTCGGTTAACGCCGGGTTGAGCAGCGAGTGGTCGATCATCTTGGCGATCTGGTCGTAAGTATAGCCCATAAGTGGCTCCGTCTTCCGGAAAGCTGGGGAATTGGTCAGCGGTCAGTGGTCAGTGGTCAGCGGTCAGCACTTTTGTTCGGCGCATGTCTTCCGACCCAGCCGAAAGGGCCGACTGGGGGCTCTCTGAATCTTGAGGCACATCGGCCGTTCGAGACGCCAATCCGGGGCCGCCCAGAACGGTCTGACGACCAATTATTCGAGCGGACGACAAGCGATTTCACAAGCGGGCCGGCTCGTTTCCCGCGCGCGGCAGCCATCCTTGACGCCGCCGACGGCAGGGGCGCGAAGACAAGTCTCACGGCGCAAGGAGGCTGGGACGAACAAGCGTGCATGATTGCGGTCTGGTGCCGGCGTTTCCTTGGTTTTCTCGGTTTTCCTGCTATACTCGGCGCGTCAGCGTCGTCCGAGTGTTCCATGCGTTGCTCGAAAGGAAACCATCACGATGTGCGCGAATCGCAAGTCCCGATGTGCTCGGAGGTGTTGCTGCGTTCTGGCGGCGGTGGTCGTGTTGTCGCTCGGGGGCAGCGCCGCAGCGGCGGAAGTAGCTGCTCCGGCGCCGTCGAAGCTGCCGCACGCGGCACCGCAACAAGTCGGCCTGCATGCGGCGCGGCTGGCGATGATCGATCAAGTGGTCCAGGAAGGCATCCAACGCGGCGAGATGGCCGGCGCGGTGGTCCTGGTGGCTCGCCAGGGCCACATCGCCTATTTGCGCGCCTTCGGCCATCGCCAATGCGAACCCGTCGAAGTGCCGATGACCACGGATACCGTCTTTGATCTGGCGTCGCTGACCAAGCCGATCGCGACGGCGACCAGCGTGATGAAACTCGTCGAAGCGGGGCAGGTCAAACTGGACGATCCCGTGGCCAAGCACCTGCCCGAATTCGCCCAGAACGGCAAGCAGGACGTGACCATCCTTCAACTGTTGACTCATCAAAGCGGCTTGACGCCCGACAATTCGCTGCGGGACTACGAGGAAGGCCCGGACAAGGCTTGGCATCGGATCTGGGCTCTGCCGTTGACCGCGGAGGTGGGCAGTCGCTTCCTGTATTCCGACGTCGGTTTCCTCGTGCTCGGCGAACTGGTCCGACGCGTTTCCGGCCGCAACGTCCACGAATTCAGCCGGCAACACATCTACGGACCGCTGGGGATGAGCGAAACCGGTTACTTGCCCGACGAGCCGTTGCGAAAGCGTGCGGCGGCGACAGAGAAACGCGACCAGCGGTGGATGTGCGGCGAGGTCCACGACCCCCGCGCGCATCTGCTGGGTGGCATCGCTGGCCACGCCGGACTGTTTTCGACGGCCGAGGACCTCGCCGTGTACGGCCAGATGCTGATCCAAGGTGGCCGCTACGGCGGCGTGACGGTCCTCCAGTCGGCCACGGTGGCTCAGATGACGACGCCCCTGCGCGCTGGGGACGGGCTGCGCGGTTTAGGCTGGGACATGCGCACCGGGTACTCGTCGAACCGGGGCGATCTGTACTCGCCGCGGGCCTTCGGGCACGGCGGATTCACGGGCACGGGAATCTGGATCGATCCGCAGTTGGAGTTGATCGTCGTCTTCCTCAGCAACCGGCTGCATCCCGACGGCAAAGGATCGGTCAACCCAATGATCGGCCGCATCGGCACGCTTGCCGTCGCGGCAATGGAACAGGCCCCCGCCGCGCCGCCGGCCAGCGCGGCCGCGCGGGAGACCACGGTGCTGACGGGGATCGACGTCCTGGTCCGCGATGGCTTCCGCCAGCTGCAGGGGCGGCGGGTGGGCCTGATCACCAACCAGACCGGCGTCGATCGCACGGGGGTGAGCAACGCCGAATTGCTGCAGCGGGCGGAGGGCGTGCAGTTGAAGGCGCTGTTCAGCCCGGAGCACGGTCTGGAGGGCAAGCTGGAGGCCGCCATCGGCGACATGCAGGACGCCCGCACGGGATTGCCGGTCTTCAGCCTGTACGGCAAGAACCGCACTCCGACAGCGGCCAGCCTGGAGGGCCTGGATACGTTGGTCTTTGACATCCAGGACATCGGAGCCCGGTTTTACACGTATATTTCGACGATGGGCAACGCCATGCGGGCCGCAGCCGAGCACAAGCTGCGGTTCGTCGTCCTGGATCGTCCAAATCCGATCAACGCCGTCGACGTCGAAGGCCCGATCCTGGACGACGGCAGCCAGTCGTTCGTGGGCTTTCACACCCTGCCGATCCGCCACGGCCTGACGGTCGGTGAGTTGGCGGCGATGTTCAACGACGAGTTGCAGATGGGTGTCGACCTGCAGGTCATCCCCGTTGAAGGCTGGCGGCGCGAGGACTATTTCGATCGGACCGGATTGCTGTGGGTCAACCCGTCGCCGAATATGCGCAGCCTGGCGGCGGCCGTCCTGTATCCGGGCATTTGCCTGTTGGAGCCCACGAACATGTCCGTGGGCCGCGGCACGGATACGCCGTTTGAAGTGTTCGGCGCTCCGTGGCTGGACGGAATCGGACTGGCGCGGGCGCTCAATCACAGCGGCTTGGAAGGCGTCCGCTTTGTCCCCATCCGGTTTACGCCAAACGCCAGCAAATTTGCCGGCCAGTTGTGTGGCGGAGTGAACGTCGTCGTTGTCGACCGTGGCCGCTTTCGCCCCGTGCGCGCGGGCCTGGAGATCGGCCGGCAATTGCACCGGCTGCACGCTCAGGACTGGGAGTCGCAGAAATTCAACGGCCTGCTGTCCGACCGCCAAACGCTGGAAGCGGTGCTGGCCGGAAAGACGGTCACCGAAATGGAGTCCGCGTGGTCTGCGGAACTCCAAGATTTCCTGAACCGCCGCAGCCGCTTCCTCCGCTACTGACCGGTGGGACGGCGCAGGGCGGCAGGCGGCGCCGCTCCTGCGCGCTGGAGCAACGAATCCCCAAACTTCACTTGTCCCCGCGGGTCTCCATCAGTCCAAGCTCCGGCGCCGCAGGGCGGATCGGGCAGCGGCAGCGGTCGCGCAACAGGCCCACGCGGCTGGTGTCGATCGGCTCGAAACCGAGCTTGAAGGCGGGAGATTCGGAACGCAGCGTGTAGTTGTCGTGAGCCGGGTCGACGAACAACGGATCGGCAATCACCGAGTTGCGGTCAAAGCCCCGTTTCTGCCAATCGGCAAAAGTCGTTCCGTCGCGGTTGACCGGCGTCTGGTCGGCGGGCGGGCAGTACAGGTTGTGATCGATGCGAATTACCTCCTCGTTTAACCGGCCGGTAGCGAACAGCGCGGCTTCCGGATCCGTGTAGGCGACGACGTTTCGCTGGAAGGTCAGGCCCGTCGAGTTGTTGGAGAAATTGCTGACGTACACCTGGCTCCGGGCGCTGTCCACAAAGATATTGTTTTCCACCTTGTTGTCCTTGCCGCCCTGGAACATCTGGCCGCCGTGACTGGAACGGTACGTGATGTTGTGCGTCACGGTGTAACCGCCGGCAAAGGAATCCAGGTAGATGCCCCAGGACATGAACATCGGCTTCGGCCCGTCCGCGGAGTAGCCGATCGAGTCGCCCACGATGTTGTTGCGGATCACGCTGCCGCTGCGGAATTCCCGGTCGTGTTGCGTGACCTCGATGGCTCCGGTGTCGTAGGTCTCCAAGCTCGTGTTCAGGACGCGGTTGAATTCGATGCGGTTCCGCGAGCCGGCGCTCTTGAGCGAAATGCCGTAGCGGGAGATGTCGTGGATCGCGTTATGGGCGATCACGTTGTCGTCCGTTCCCGCGCCTTCCAGGATCACTCCGCCAATGTGCTTGTACACAAGGCCGCAATGGTGGATGTGGTTGTCCGAGACCGTATTGCCCGCCGTCTTCAGCAGCAGCACGCCGCCTTCGGCGCTGTGAGCGATATCGTTGCCGTTGATCGCGTGGCCGCGTCCGCCCGATAGGCACACGGCGTACTTGCCGATGTTGCGGAACGTACAGCGTTCGACGGCGCACTCCGTGGCGTCCTGGATGTACACCACGCCGTCGTTGCCCATGCGATAGCCCTCGCAGCCGTCGTCTGGCGAGTAGTCGGTTTCCTGGAACGTGAGGCCGGAGAAGCGGAGGTGGCTCACCGTCTGGCCGGCGGCGGCGTCCCCGAGAATCTGGACGATGCGGCCCAGCGCGGGGGCGACGACGGCCGTCTGGTCCGAGGCCCCGGCCGGCGGCCAGTGAAACAACCGGCCCGTCCGGCGGTCGAGGTACCATTCGCCGGGGCTGTCGAGTTGCGAGAACACGTTCTCGACGAAGTAGCGGTCGCCGGGAAGGATCGGCACCAGGCACTCCTTGCCTCCGATGATCAGGCGTCGGTCCGGCACGTCGACCTTCACCAGCGAGACGATCTCCTTGAAGGCCCGGCAGGAGGACGACTGGAAGACGTGGATTTCCGCGTCGCCCGCTGCGGCCCAGGACGGCTGGAACGTTCCCGCCGCGTAGTGGAACTCCGTGGGCGAGCCCGCCGAGGTGCCGGAGACGGACAACTGTTTCCCCTGCGAGCGGACGAAGTTGGCGGCTTGGACAACCACCGCGTGCTTGCCTTCCGCCGGCTTGGCCAGCACCGTTCCAACCGGCTTCCACGCCGGATCGTCGGACAGAGCAAACGCCGCGAACGTCAGCCCGCCGCCCTTGATATTCTGCCACTTCAGCACGTGCTCGCCCTTGGTCAACGGCACGGAAGCGGCCTGGGACCAGCGCAGCGTGCGCCAGGCCCCTGTATCGGGAAGGTTCCGCAGCGGAATCGGGGTTCCCCCATCGACGACCAGCACCGTTCGTTCATTCATATCGGCCCTGCCGAAGGGCCCGTTCAACGCACCGTAGTACATCCAGAACGCGTACTGGCCGTCGGCGGGGACCTGAACCTTGTATTCCATCCAGTCGCCCGTATTGTGGATGTTGTTGACTGCCAGGCCAAAGCCCTGGATGTCCCGATCCGCGTACAGGAATCCTGTCCGGTAGGGATCGGCCGGATCGACGTTTGGATGGCGGGCGCGAATCTGACGCTGGCCATCGGCAAACAGCGAGCGGAAGGACCACTGGCCGGCCTGCACCTCGGGCAGCGTGGCCACGCGGATTTCGCCTTGGTGGGGCTGCCAGCCGGTCACCACTCTGCCGCCGCACAACACCGGCTGTTCGCCCGCGAAGGCTTCGTACGAGATGGGAGCTTGCGGCGTGCCGGAGTCCTCCGGCGCGAAGCGGATCGTCTCGGAAAGGAAATACGTGCCGCCGCGGATCCGCACGGTGACCGGTTCCTGCAGTCCGCCTGGGGCGGCCTTCGCCTGGCGAATAGCGTCCCGCGCCCGCCCGATCGAGGCAAAGGGGCCGTCGCCGCCTTGCGGTTCGGCCAGTTTGCCCGACCAGGCGTCGTTGCCGTTCGGGGCGACGTAGAACGTCAGGCCTTGGGCGTGCAGCCCCGCGCTCGAGACGGCCCACAGGCAGGTCGCGAGGATCGCCGCCGCTGGCAACGTCCACCCCGTCCACCTCGCAGCAGTCTGGCGGAGCCCCACGCCCTTTGCCGTCCCGCGAGCGCCGGCCTCCGAAGCCGAGCGTTGCCCGCGGTGCGACCGCGTCTGACGTTCCTGTCCGCTTCGCGCCGCGCCGCTCCCAACCAAACCCGCAGGATGTTTTTCCATCGCCATGCGAAAGCTCCTTTCGCACGGCAGTATACCACGAGCGAAGCGGCGGAGACAGCGTGTTGACGCCTTTCCGTTCCCAGCTCCGCTCCGGGGCTTGAAAACGCAAAACGCCGACCGTCAGTTCAACTCGGGCGGCACGTTGCCGTAGCTCCACGGCGTGGCTTGCGTCGTCACCTGTTTGGGCTGCGGCTCCTCGCCCGGCTTCAACTGGCCAGCCAACTCGAGCGCCGCCCGGACCATCTGCGTGCCGGCCGTCGGCTCCAGGTTCGAGTACACCGTGAGCCGGGTCTCATAGCCGCCGCCGTGCGGACCCAGGGCCTCCTCGGTCGGCACGTAGCCCGTGCAGTCGTTGGCCAGTTCCACCGGGAAAGTGTACTTGAACGGGCTGCCCTTCTTGATGTCCAAGCCGAATTGGCAGAAGAACTCGGCCGGATTGGTCAGGAACACCGCCGGTCCGACTTGGATCGCCTGGACCTCGACCTGGTGCGTCGGCCGCTTGGCGATCAGCGCATCCAGGAGCACGATCTCCTTGGCAAAGGTCCAGGTGGTCGAGTCGACTTTCTTCGGATCGTCCTGGACGATCTGGAGGCACTGCTGGACCCGTTCGGGAGTAGGCGTGCGCCGCTTCACGTCCCACCGCTTGAGCTTGTAGTCCAGCGGTGCCAGGCGGCCTGGCTCCATGCTCAACAAAACCTTGACGGCCTCGGCCCCCACGCGCCCGCCCACCAATCGGCTCCACTGCTCCGGGGCGGGATTTACGGCGAGATTCAAATTGTCGACCTGCGTCACGTCGCCACAGGCGCCTTGCAGGAAGACCACAACCACGTCGGGCCCGAACGCGCCCCGGATCACCTGCTCCAGGTAATAGATCCAGTTGGCGGAGATGCCGCCCGGACTGGCGGTGGCGTGACACGCGAAGTTGACGATGCAGCCGGCCAGCTTGCCCTGGTCGTCAAAGGCGCCGAGCACGCCCACCTCCGGATCCACGGGCCCGGCCGGCTCGACGATGTCTGGGTTCCCCTTGCCCGGATGCGTGTAGGACATGCCGTTTTTCATGCGGAACCGGCGGTTGAACGCCACCTTGTTTTCGAGGCCCACGCCCACGCCGCAGCGGACCTCGGCCCGCCGCGCGCCCGCATCGCATACGGCCTCGACAATCGCCTGCTGCACCCGCTTCAGGTAGCCCAAATCCGCGCACGACGATTTTTCGTAGGCCAGCTTCTGCACCAGCGGCGACGCGTGGTCAAACTCGCCGGGCAGTATCATGCCCGTCGGGCCGGAGGAGTGCGAGTGGGAGGCCCCGATCAGGACGGCCTCGCCGGGAATGCCGCACTTCTGCTGAATCTCCCGGCGCACGGGCTCGACGGTCTCGCGGCGGATGATCAGCGCATCGACTCCCACCAGGGCGACGCGCCCCCGGCCGTCGTCGAACACGACCGCCCGGACCTTGCACGGGTCGTGAAAGGTCCGATGAAACGACTTGCCGTACCCGCCCGGCTTTTCCATGCCCAGGTCGGGCGTGATGTCGCGCTCGGCAAAGCCCGCCTTCATGCCCGGTTCGTCCGCCGCCTTGTCCGCCGCAACTCCGGCCGGAAGGGCAAGCCACGCAACGGTCCCCAGTCCCACCAAAACGGTAAATAGTCTACTCATGACGAAACGACGCCTCCTGATCATCCCCAAGGTACTGATCCCAAAAACACTCGTCAGAAACTCGCGTCAACCCCCCGGCTCGCGACGAGGCGGTCCGGGGATTTTTCGCCGCAACTCTTAACGCAGAATGTCGTCCCAGCCCTTCCGATACGGGCGGCGGATGAACTGGTCGGCCTCGGGCGCATTGCGAGCGCGAAGGGCGACGTAGTCCCATTCGAGTTTCTTCCCCGTCCGATAAGCCACGTTGCCCAGGTGGTTCGACTCGGTGACCCAGCCGGAATACAGGAAATTCGACCCCGGCGCGGGACCTTGACCCTTACACGCCTGAATCCATTCGAGGTAGTGGCCGGGCGAACGCGGGAGCGTCTCCGGCGGCGTCGGGTAGTCCTTGAATTTCTCTTCCGGCAACAGCCGGGGAGCGCCGCGCGAATCGCTGTAAAGCATCCCTTCGTCGCCGATGAACAGCTGGCCGCGGTCGCTCATCTTGCTGGGGTCGAACTGCGGCGGCCGGCCCACGCCCTGGTACCACACCAGCTTCAGCGGCGGATGCTGGCCGCGGGCCCCGAACTCGTACGTCACCGTCATCGAGGCCGGCGCCAGTTCCGGATGGGCCTTGCCGTTGGGGGAGACCGCTTCGATCGTCAGCGGCTGGCGGATGTCCAGCGTCTGGAACACGACGTCGTTGTCGTGGCCGCCCAGGTCGCTCATCGTGCCGTTGCCGAAGTCCCACCAGCGGTACCAGCGCGGTCCGGGCAGATACGTCGCATGGAACGGCCGCATCGGCGCCGGCCCGATCCACAGGTCCCAGTGGATGTTCGGCGGCACGGGCATCTCTTCCGGGAACCGATCCGTGATCTGGATGCCGTTGTAGAACCCGTGCGGTTTGTCGTACTTCTCCGCCGACGCGGCGTCCTGCAGTCCCCACGCCCGCCCCGCCCAGACGTGGACCTCGCGCACCGGCCCGATGGCGCCGGCCATGAGCAGTTCCTTGATCTGGCGGCGAAGCGGCGAAGCGTGGCCCTGGTTGCCGGTCTGCGTGGCGAGCTGCGGGTGCTTCGCGGCCGTCTCGCGGATCAGCCGCGCCTCCCAGACGTCGTGCGTCAGCGGTTTTTCGCAGTAAACGTGCTTGTCGTGCGTCAGGGCCAGATAGGTCGCCAGCGCGTGGGTCTGCTCCGCCGTGCTGACGATGACGGCGTCGAAGTCGCCGGGGCGGTCAAAGACCCGGCGGAGATCGTTGTAGGTCCTGGCTTTCGGGAACCGCTGGGCCGCAGCGTCCACGGCCTCCTGGTTGACGTCGCACAGGACCGTGATGTTCTCGGCCGGAATGCCCGTGAGCGGGGCGGACGAGCTCGCCGCTGCGCCCGGCCGGCGAGGACGGCCGCCGTCGCCGTTCATGTTCGCCCTGGCACGGCCGCCGCAAGCGATCATCGCAAGGTTCAATTTCTCGTTCAGGTTCTGGCCCCGCAGAAAGGCCGGCGCTGACGTGATTGCGCCGGCAGCGGCCAGGGCGCCGCCGAGCCACCCGCGTCGGGAGATCTGACGTTCGGCCGTGTGATGCGTGCCCCTTTTCTTCGTGACTCTTTGCTTCATCGCATGCTCCTTGTCTGACAAGTGAAACAGATGTCCCGTGCGGACATCGACTTAACGGCCGCTTCTGCCAGCGACATACAACCGCCTTCTTTCCACCACGGGTTTCGCAATCGCCGCCCCGTTGGCGCCGTGGCGTCCGCGGGCCGCGAAAAACGCCGCTGTGACCGTTATCTTTCCGCCAGCCGGTGGCGATATTCGTCCTGGTACAGCCCGATCGCCGCGAAGGGAATCGGCTCGAAGGACGGCAACTCCTTCTGCAGCCGGGCGTTGGGCCGCAGCGCGAAGTTGCCCGCGGACGGGTCCGCAAAGCCGAGATCGATCGGCGCCGACGCCGTGCCGGCCAGGTTGACGAAACCCTTGTACTCCACCGGCTTCGCCACACCGCTTGCAGCGCCCGTCGTGTTGACCGCCAGGTTTTCGGCAAGTTCCAACTTGTCGAGCAGTTTTCTCACGTTCCCGTCGAAGCTGCACACCTGCTGGGCGCAGTTCACGAACACGTTGCGGCGGATCGGGTTGTTCAGCGGTTCGCGCGGCGACTCGTTCATGATCGCTGCCAGCCGCGGATAGCGCGTGCTCCAGGGAGGCTGGGTGTAATTCAGCCGCTGCGCCTTTTTCTCCAGGCTCCAACTCGAATCCTGCGGGCTGTTCCACTGTTTCCACGTCATGCCGCGGGCGTCGATATGCAGGCCGATCGGGCAATCCACCACCAGGTTGTTCAGCACCGGGTTGTCGCGGCCGCCGCCGATCATGATCGCGCGGCCGGCCCGGAAGAAGACGTTTCCCACGATCGTGTCCCCGCAATCGCAGTCGTCCAGGTAGACGCCCATCGTATTCACGTGCCGGGCATCGCCGCCGCCCAGATCGTGAATGTAGTTGTGACGCAGGACGTTGCCCTGCGTGGTCCAGTCGCGTCCTGTGTAGAACGCGCCTGCATCGCCGGTCTCCAGCACCACCCGGTAGACCTCGTTCAACTCGAACAGGTGTTCGTTGCCGCCGTACAGCACGGCGTTGTGCGGAGCGTCGTGGATGCAGTTGTTGCGCACTGTCTGGCCGCAGCCCTGGACACCGATGCCCGGCGCGTAGGTGCGTTGAAAGAGGCCGTAGTGGTGGACGTGATTATTGACGGCCAAGTTCTTGCTGGGGGTCAGCGTCTTCCGGTCGCCGCCGTTGAGTTGAATGCCGCCCCGGCCCAGGTTGAACACGTCGCACGAGCGGATGGTATTGTTGCTCCCGTGGATCGAAATTCCGCCGCCCGCGCAGTTCGCGATCAGGCACCCGGCGATTTCCACGCCCTCCGCAGCGGACAGCGAAAGGCCCTCCGAGTGGACATACTCGAAAGCCAGTTCGACGAACTTCACGTGCTTGGCGCCGCGGAGCTTGACCAGCGGCTGGGCCAGCGTGGCCAGGACGATTTGCGCATCCCGCAGCGGTCCCGCCGGATAGAAGTACAGCCGCTTCTGCGTGCGATCCAGATACCATTCGCCGGGGGCGTCCAATTCCTCCAGCGCGTTCAGGGCAAAGAAGCGCCGTTCCGCCGCGCCCCAGGTGCCGCCGTTGATGCCGTACGAGTGCGGAGCCGCCAGCGCGATCACTTTCTTTTCCCGGTCGTACGCAGCGACGCGAATCACCTCGTCGCTCCAGTCATGCGTCCAGTACCCCAGCAGCCACACGCCCTGGTCCAGGCTCCAGCGCGCCGGACGCGGGTTGTCATATTCAAACGAGCCGGGACGCAACTGGCGGAGGGCCGGGTCGGCCGCCTGCGGTTGAGGCAATCCCGTATCGATGGCTTTCGAGAAACCGGTCCAGCCCCCGCCGGGCATGTCGGCGTTCGGCCAGCGGGCCAGCGTCATGGGCTGGCGGTTGACATACAGCCAAGGACCCGGCGGCGTGCCCCGATAGGCGTTTGGAAAGGAGGCGAACCCGCCGCCCGCCGCGGCCGCCACGTCGCACACCAGCACCTTGTTCCGCGCGGCCGGATCGAGCCGCGCCGCCACGCGCTCGTCCGTCAGCCGTTGGAACGCCTCCGCCGCGAGCGTTGTTCCTCCGTGGATCCGCGACTGCCCGCGCTGCACCGCGCGGTACACGACGGGCGCCGCAGCCGTGCCGCTGTCCTGTTCGGTCAGTTCCAAGGAGGCGTCAAGACGGTAAACGCCCGGACCGATCAGCACGGTGACGGCGTTTCCGGCCTGGAGTCTGCCGGCCTGGCGGGCTTGCCGGATGCCGTCGCGCGCTTGGGTCAACGTCTGATAAGGCGAACGCTCTTCGCCGTTCCCGCCGGCCGCAGCATCCGCCGAAACATGGACTTTCCATTCCCCCCGTGCGTGCGCCGACGCTCCCAGCACGCAAGCCATTCCTACGGCCAAGGCCACAAAGAAACGCATGAGATCCTCCTTTTCCTTTTCCTTCTGCCGCCCGTGTTGCGCATCGCCGGCCACCGATCGTCGGTGGTTAACGCCATTCCGCGCAGTAGTTGCTCGAACAAAGCTCACTTGCCGGGCGCCGTTTTCGGAGCCTGTTTCGGAGGCGACAAGTCGATTTGGTTGGGGATTTCGCCCAGGTGGTAGAACCGGTGCTCGATGCCGCTGTCTCGGACAATGACAACCCGCAATCCCGAGACGTCCTTCCGCAACGGTTTGCCGATCGCCCCGCTGGTGACAATCTCGACGGACTCGTACTTCGCCGTCGCGTTGGCGTGGTGATGGCCGGCAAAGACGTGCGTCACGCCAGACTGCCGGAACAGGTCCAGGTAGCGGCGCCGCTCCGCCACGGGCAGGTTGTGGTATCCCGCCGGCTCGTCGAGGCTGGCAAGGTACCAGGGATGGTGCTGGAAGACGACGATGTGCCGGACCCCGTCTCGTTTGGCTTTCTCCAGTTCGGCTTTCAACCAGGCCTCCTGCTCCGCAGCCGCCTGCGGAGCCCGCGCGGCGGATTGCACGAGCCCCGAGTTGATCGCCAGCCCGATCATGGGACCGCAGCGGAAGGAATAATGGTCGGGACCGAAGCGGGCCACGTAGGCCGCGATGCTCTCCGGCGTGGGCTCGTTCCCGACGTCGTGGTTGCCCGGCAGATGATACAGCGGGATGGAGCGGTCGAGTTTGGCGGCAATCCTCAGATACTCGTCCACCTGCGCCTGGTCCCCAGCCGTATTGACCAGGTCCCCCGTGATGATCACAAAGGCCGGTTTGAGCCGATTGGCCGTGGCGATGGCAAACTCGAAATTGGCCGTCTCCTGCAGCAGGTTGGCGTTCGCCGCACACATCCCGAACTGCGGGTCGCTCAGTTGGAGGAAGAACAGGGGCTCGGCGGCCTCGCCCCGTGCCAACCCGAAGACCAGCAGACCGGCCCAGGCAACTCGCCGCAGCAGACGCGGCCAGCAGAAACCGCGGAACGACAATCCTGTGCTCATGGCCCATCCTTTCCTTGACAGCAACACGCTCATTCAGCTTCGCTTTTCGACCGTCCCAGTGTACCGCCCGGTTCCCCCATCCGCCATCCACCCCCGGTCGCCACTGCGGCAAACGCTATCGGAGCGACGCCGTTGCCGGGACAACAAGCGCTGCCGCGGCAATCTCATCGCTGAGGAAGATGTGTGACGAACCGATCCCAGCGTGGTTGCGACGGTTCGAAAAAGCAAAAGAACGATTCCTGGCAACTCGTTCGCCCCTGCCTCCCCCGACGCGACATGGCAAAAACCGGGACCAGCGCCCCGCGGTTGGCGTTTCCGCTATTCCACGCACCAGACCAGGCGCCGGGCGAAGTCGGCTTGAAAGGCGGAACGCCAACGACTGACGGTGGTGCGGGGGTCGAAGACGCCGGTGGCGGGCAGGTCACAATACCAGCCGTCGGACCGGCGCTGGTATTGGCCGCCCCAGCCGGGTTGAGCCGGATCGTCCGGGTCGTTGCCGCCTCGCGGCAGGAAGAAGAACCAGGACGGCGTGTCGCCCTCCTTCAAGCAGCCGTGCGGGTTCGGCGCGGTCCAGGTCTTGAGCGGATACAGCGCGCCCAGCGGGCCGCGCGAACGCACGTTCGCTTCGACCCAAGCGCGGCTGGTCAGCGACAGGTCGCCCGTCAGGTACATGCCGCGGAACGTGCCCTCTCGCTTGTCCCGGCCCGGCGGGGCCTGGGAGAGCACGTAGAACATGCCGGGAAACTCCTGCCGCATCCAGTCGCCGATTCCGTCCTGATCGGCGATGTCGACCACACGAAACTTCGCGGCGAATTCTCGAAAGCCCGATTCGGCGCGGTCGTGCTTCACGCGCCACAGGGCCTGGGCCAAGTCCGTCTGGCCGCCCCAGATGACGATGTTCAACCGCCGCTGCGGCGTACCGGCGTCGATGCGTTCGATCAGAAACCGAGAACCTTCCGTGTCATGCCCTGCGCCAAGGTGCTTCCGGCCGCGCTGCGAATTGCCGGATCGGACGCACTGGCGGAGGGTTTCTGCCGCTGGCCAGCCTGTGGCGTGTTTCCGGAGGTTTGGGAGCACCCGTTCGTAGCCGCCGATGATCTGGCGGATCAGGTCTGGCCGGGTCACGGCCTGTTTTAGTTCACCCGGTGTCCCGGAGGCGGTGGCGATCAGCGCTTCGATCTCGAACTCGTTGGCGTACACCAGCAAGCGGACCAGCGATTGCTGATCGTCCGGATCGCCGCCGATGTCGGTCAGCACGGCCAGACGCGGACGCTCGGCCGCCGACACGGACAGGGCGGCCGACAGAAACAGGGCAGCCAAGCCGATGAGGTTCACGAAAGCACCGTCTCCCAAGGCAACTGCCTTTGCCGGGCTGTCCGCGCACCGTTCGCTTCTCGCGAAACGACGCGAAGCGGGAGGACTCCGCCGGCTACACCGTGGCCAATTGCACGCGGGCGCCGTCCAGACGCGCGGCCAGCAACTGGGTGACGGAGATCAGCATGCGGTAGCCCAGGTCGGGGTTCTTTTCGCACAGTTCCCGCAACTTCGGGCCGTTGATCGAGATCAATTTGCACGCGCCGCGCGCGACGCCGTTCGCCGTACAGCGGTGGGGCTCGACCAGCGTCGACCAGACGACGATGTCCCCAGCTACCAGCGTGTCGATCGTCCGTTGTTCACCGTTGCCCAGCGTGTATTTGATGTCGACCTCGCCGTCCACCAGGATGTACATCGTCTCGGCCCGGTCACCTTCGCTGAATAGCGTCTTGCCCGCCTCGGCGATCACCTCGTCGGAGATCATCGCGGCTTCTTTCAAAGCCTCCTCGCTGATGCAGCAGAAGAACGGATAGCGCCGTAGTTGTTCGGGGGAAATCATGAATTCTGTCCTTCTAGCATGGAGTCGAGTAGTTGGATCGCTTCCTGAACCGAGCGGGGAATGGCCGCCGCCACCGCCGGCGTGCAGTGCTCGCTAAAGTTGATTAGATCGTCGGCCTCGATTCCGATCAAGCGGACATCCTCGTCCGCCGGCAGGTGCATGCCGGCACGGCGGCCGAAGGCCAAGGCGGTCGGCAGATTCACATCGTGCGCCGAGGCGCTTTTTTGCGTCGGCACGGAGGCGGTTGTCAAATGGTGGATCGTGCCAGGCGGAGCGCCGGTGCAGATGGCGTCGATTACGATCGCCCGATCGTAGCCGATCATACGTTCCATCAACCGCAGGCCACCCCAGTAGTCCTCGGTGACGTCCACGCCGGGCCGATCGGCCAACCGGGATTTGAGTTCCGCCGCCACGCGCAAACCCACGCTGTCGTCGGCCACGATCGGGTTGCCCAGGCCGATAATCAGGGTCTTGCCGGTCGCCGGATGTTGCGCTGGCACAGCGAGCTAGTCCATGTACTGCGTGAGTCGGTCAACGACGTTGCCTTCCGAATCGCGGAGGCGGACTTCCAGCGGCATCTGGCCGGGCAGGCTGTGCGTGGCGCAGCCGAAGCAGGGGTCGTAGGCCCGGAAGGCCATTTCCACCATGTTCAACAGCCCCTCGCTGACCTTGCCCTTCTTGATCAACCCCTGGGCCGCCTTCTTGACCGACATGCAGATCGGCGCATTGTTGTTGGTCGTGCCGACGATCAGGTTGACCTTCGTGACGAGGCCCCGCTCGTCGGACACGTAGTGATGCGTCAGCGTCCCGCGCGGCGCTTCGACGCAACCGATGCCCTCGGTCGGCGTCTCGGTCGGCAGCACCCGGTATTCCTTGCTGGTGATCTCCGGATCCGTCGCCAGCCGCACCCAGTTTTCGGTGGCGTACAGAATCTCGATCAGCCGGGCCCAGTGCGTGGCCAGCGTAGGCTGAACCGGTTTGCCTCCCAAGGCGTCGTAGAACCGCTGATACTCCTCGTTGGCCAGCGGCGTGGCCATGCCGTCGGCGGCGTTCAAGCGGGACAGCGGCGTGGCGCGATAGACGCCCGATTCGACTCCGTCCACGAAACCCTTCCAGCCGACTTTCTTGAGGTAGGGAAACTTCAGGTACGACCACGGCTCGACGCGTTCCGCGATGTACTCCCGATAGTCCTTCGCATCATACTTGAATCGCTCCTTGCCGTCCGGGCCGACGATGCGGATCTTGCCATCGTAGAAGTTCAGGTGGTTATTGGCGTCCACGGTGCCCATGTTGTAGACCTGGTGCGTGTACGCGTCGCTCTTGATCAAGTTCACGTACTCGGTGTTCTTCAGGACCACGTCGGCGAACAGTTTCAGCGAGAACTTGGCGAATTCGACGGCGTCGCGGCCCAGTTTCTCGATCTCTTGCCGCTGCTCTTCGTTGATCCCGCGACTCACTCCGCCCGGCACGCCCCAGTTGGGATGCACGGCCCGGCCACCCATCATCTTGATGACCGCATGGCCGTCGCGGCGCATTTTCAGCACCTTGCCGGCGATGTCCATCCCGACTTTGTTGATCACGCCCAGGATGTTCCGTTCGGCCTTCGGGGCGGTCGGTCCGACGACGAAGTCCGGGCCGCCCAGGGCGTAGAAGTGGGTTGTGTGGTCCGTAGCGCAGAAAACGTTATAGAACAGTTCCCGCAGCTTCTTGGCCGCTGGCGGCGGGTCGACGTGAAACACGCCGTCCAGCGCCTTGGTGCCCGCGATGTGGTGCGCTTCGGGGCACACGCCGCAGATGCGCTCGGTCAGATTCGGCAGGTCTTCGACTAGGCGGCCTTCGCAGAATTTCTCGAAGCCGCGGAGTTCGGGGATCTGCAGGTAGCAATTGGCCACGTCCCCCTGTTCGTCCAGGAAGATGTCGATCTTGCCGTGACCTTCCAATCGCGTGATCGGATCGATGGAAATGCGTTTCATGGTCTGGTCCTTACACCCATCACTTCGAGTTGTAATATTTTGCCGGTCTTCGTCGCGCCGCCCGCCAGCGGGTAGCGAGCGGCTGGGCCGGGGTCTTGTCGGCGAACTCTCATACCCGAAGACGGGTACCCGGTCGCGGTAAAACGAAAGTCCCTATTCCGCCGCCCGCTTGTTCCGCCGCAGTTGGCTGGCGGCTAGGCTGAACCGGTAGAACGAGCCCACCGGGTCCGGGATGCCTTTCTGGATGATCGCTTCGATCTCCTTGGGATCCTGCGAGTCGATCACGGACGCCAACGCGCTGAACAGACGCGCTCCGTAGTCTTCCACGCCGTCGTTCGGGCCGTAGCAGCCGATGCAGGGCGAGTTAACCTGCGGGCACAAGGCGCCGCAACCGCCTCGCGTGGCGATGCCGCAGCACAGGATGCCCTGTTCCAGCAGACAGGTCTTCTCGTCGGGGATCACTTCCCAGGTCCGCTTGAACTCCTTAATCTTCTTCTCGCTGCGCGTCCGCGGGCAGGAGTCGCAAACCGTCGTGTTGGAGCCGATCACCGTGCCCGGCGGCGGCAACTTGCCGGCGACGATCGCCTCGATCGCCTCCCAGATTCGAGGCGATTCCGGCGGGCAGCCTGGCAAGTAGTAGTCCACCTTGACCGTTTGATCCAGGGTCTTCAGCGTGTTGTAGAATACCGGCAGGTGCAGCGTGCCCTCGGGAACCTCCGTCTTCGTCTGCGGCCGGACGTGGTCGGGGTTTTCGGTCGAGGCGGTGTCTTGGTAGGTGTTGTCAAAAATCGCCTTGCGGTCGTGCAGGTTGCCCAGGCCGGGGATGCAGCCTTCGCTCGCGCACGAGCCGAAGGCCACCAGCACCTTGGACTTTTTTCGCAGCAACTGCGCCATGTACTCGTTTTCGCTGGTGCGGATCCCGCCGTTGAACAAGCAGACGTCGATCTCGCCGTCGGCCATCTTCTCGACGTCCGACACCTTGCCGTCGGCGATGCAGGGGCAAAACACAATGTCGAACGCCTTGGCGACGTCCAGGATTTTGGTGTCGATGCCCAGGATCGAAATCTCGCAACCGCCGCAGGACGCGGCCCAGTAGATGGCCAGCTTGCCCTTGCCGTTTGTCGCACTCATGCGGGTACCTCCATCGCCTCTTGGTGTTCGTGAACGATGTCTTCCAGGGCCTTCAGACGCTGGCCGTTCTCTTCCCAGTTCTGGGACCAGCCCAGCGGTCCCAGCGGCTTGATATCGGCCACCATCTTGTCGATGGCGTCGGCCAATTGCTGGCCTTCGGCAGCCGAGGCCCAGACCAGCTGGACTCGCTGGTCTTCCACGCCCATCGCCCGCAGGGTGTGCTGCAGCATGTAGAAGCGCCGCATGGCCTTGTAGTTCTGTTCGATGTAATGGCACTCGCCGGGATGACAGCCGGCGATCAGCACGCCGTCGGCGCCCAGCGAGAAAGCCTTCAGGACGAACGTCGGATCGACGCGGCCGCTGCACATCACGCGGATCGTGCGGACGTTCGGGGCGTGCGTGATGCGGGCCGAGCCGGCGAGGTCCGCCGCCCGATACGAGCACCAGTTGCAGAAAAAGCCGACAATCTTCGGCTCAAAGTTGGGGTCTACATTACTCATCGATTGTGATCCTCCCTTGCGCGGCGTTGACGCCGCGGCCCAAGTCAGACGGGTCCGGCGACCCGTCCGGGAAGGCTTGGCGAGCCATCCCAGATGCGGGACGGCTCGGTGAGCCGCCCCACGGCGTTGACTCCTAGACTGCTACCGTCTCCGGCTCGGAAGCGGCTGCGCTGGCGGGTTGCATGGCATCCCACAAAGCGCCTTCGATTTCCGCGCCGACCTGTTGGTTGTTGAAATGAGCCCCCGTGATCACCCCAGCCGGGCAGGCGGACACGCAGGTGCCGCAGCCCTTGCACAAGGCGGTGATCACGTGGCTGACGCCCCGATCCTCAAGGAATTCGATGGCGTTGTACGGGCACATGTTGTTGCAGATCTTGCAGCCGGAGCAGGCTTCCTCGTTGATCGTGGCCACCACCGGCTCGATCATCACCTTGCCCTTGGTGATCATGCCGGACACGCGGGCGGCGGCGGCCGCGCCTTGCGCCACGGAAGCCGGAATATCCTTGGGGCCCTGGCAGACGCCGGCCACAAAGATCCCGTCGGTCATGGTCGCCACCGGGTCCAGCTTCGGATGCCGCTCGGTGTACCAGCCGTCCATGCTGCAGGAGATGCCGCACTTCAGGCCCAGTTCGCGGGCGTCGGCCTGGGGCTCTAACGCGCCCATCAGGATCACCATGTCCACCGGGAAACGCTGCTGTTTGCCGATCAACGTATCCTCGCACTGCACGATCAGCTTGCCCTGTTCGGACGGCAACCGCGCTGCGTCGGTTACTTCCGACACCTTGCCGCGGACGAAGTGCATGCCCTCGCCCAACAGCCGCTGGTAGAATTCCTCGTAATTCTTCTGATTCGCGCGGATGTCGATGTAGAACGAGTACACCTGGGCCTGCGTCTTCTCCAGCACCAAGTGCCCGAACTTCAGCGAAGCCATGCAACAGATACCGGAGCAGTACGGGTTGTGCCGCGTATCCCGGCTGCCGACGCAGTGGATAATGGCGATCGACTTCGGCTCCGTCTTGCCGTCACGCAACACGATTTTGCCATTGGTCGGGCCAGCCGCGTTGCACAACCGCTCGAACTCCAGGCTCGTATAGACGTTCGCCAGCCGCCCGTAGCCGTACTGCGGAATGGTCTTGCAGTCGAAGGGCTTCCAGCCCGTGGCGATGATGATGTTGCCGACGTTGAGTTCGACGATTTCGTCCTGCTGGTCGAACGCGATGGCATTGGTCGGACACAGCTTTTCGCACGCCCGGCACTTCTGGCGTTCAAACCAGATGCAGGACTCGGTGTCGATCACCGGAATCCGCGGCACGGCCTGCGGAAAGGGCATGTAGATTGCCTTGCGGTTGCCCATGCCGGCCTCGAATTCGGTGTCCAGGACTTTGCGGGGGCACTTTTCCACGCAGATGCCGCAGCCCGTGCACTTGTCGTAATCGACGTAGCGGGCCTTCTTGCGGATCTTGACGGTGAAATTGCCTACCGAGCCCGTGACCTCTTCCAGTTCCGAGTAGGTCAACAGGGTGACGTTCTCGTGCTGTCCCGCCTCGGACATCTTGGGCGTGAGGATGCACGCCGAGCAGTCGAGCGTGGGGAACGTCTTGTCGAACTGCGCCATGTGGCCGCCGATCGAAGGCTGACGTTCCACCAGATACACGGGATACCCGGCATCGGCCAGTTCGAGCGTGGCCTGCAAGCCCGCGATGCCGCCACCGACGACCAGCGTTGCCCTGTTGACATCGACATAGAACGGCTCCAGCGGCTGCTGGTACTTGACGCGCCCCACAGCCGCCGCCACCAGCGCCTTTGCCTTTTCGGTTGCGGCGGCCCGGTCCTTGTGGACCCACGAGCAGTGCTCGCGGACATTGGTCATGTCCATCAAGTACGGATTGAGGCCGGCGTTGGAGCAAGCCCGGCGGAACGTCTTCTCGTGCAAGTGAGGGCTGCAGGCGGCCACGACGACGCGGGTCAGGCCCTCTTTCTTGATGTCTTCCTCGATCATCGCCTGACCGAGCGACGAGCACATGAACTTGTAGTCGCGGGAGACGCACACCTCCGCGCAGTTCTCGCCGGCCCACTTGGCCACTTCCTCCACGTCGACCTTGCCGGCAATATTGCTGCCGCAGTGACAAACGTAGACGCCGATTTTTTCGGCCATGGTTATTCTCCAATGCTTGCGGAATCGTAGGTCAGGCTTGGCAGCCTGACCGGCTGCTTGTCAAAGTAGGGTGGAACGGATTCCATCCCGGCCAAACGGTCAGGCGAAAAGGCCTGACGTCCGCGCCCTCACGCTGTCGCTCCGGCGGCCTGGCCCTCGAGCTTGGCCCGGATCACCGGTTCGGCGGCGACCAATTCCTTGCCGAAACCGAGTTTCTTCATGTCGATGCCCAGGGCCACGCCCAGCATCTGCGTGAAGAACACGATCGGCAGGCGGAAGTTCGTATTGAAGTAGTTGTTCACGCGGCCCTGATAGGCGTCCAGATTCAACTGGCACATCGGGCACATCGTGAGGATCAGGTCCGCCCGGTAATCGGCGGCGCTCTGCAGCAACCGCCGGATCATCTCGAACGCCATGTCCTCGCTCAACTGCGTCATGTGGCCGCCGCAACAGTGCGATTTGACGGGATAGTCCACAACCTCTGCACCCAGCCACTGGAACATCTCGTCCATCTTCATCGGGTACTCGGGGTTGTCGAACTCGCCGACCGGACGGACGACCTGACAGCCGTAGTAGGCCGCTACCCGCAGGCCGTTCAGCGGCTGGACCAGCTTGGCCTTCAAAGCCGCTTCGCCCACGTCCGTATAGATCACGTCCAGCAGATGCCGCACGCGGACCCGACCCGCCTTGTACTTCAGATTCCCGGCGGCCAGCGCCTGGTTGATCTGGGCGTTCATGTCGGCGTGGTCGCACATCAACTTGTCGACCTTCTTGAGGTTCAGGTAGCAAGCCGCGCACGGCGCGACCAACTGGTCGTGGTCCTTGTCGACCAGCGCCAAATTGCGCGCAATCACGCTGGTGGCAACCAGTTCGTCCTGGGTGAAGTACTCCGTCGCCCCACAGCAGTTCCAGTCGTCCAGTTCGTCCAGCTGAAGTCCGAGCTTCTCCATCACCGCCCGCGTCGACACGTCGTACGAGGCGCTGTTGACTTCCAGTGAACAACCGGGATAGTACGCGTATTTCACGACGCACCTCCGCTTCGTCTTTCTTGTTTGCTTAGTTCACGAGCCTTACTGATGATCGCTTGCAACTGGCCGGTCTGCCGAATCTTGGCGGGCCGCAGCGAGAGCCGGCCGCGAGCGAACATCGACATTCCCATGCCCATGCTTTTCAATCCGCTCATGGGCTTGTTCAGCATCAGATACCGCGTGGCAATCCCCACCTCGAACGCCCGGCCAAATTTGTCGACAAAGCCGGTGAAGGTGCGGGCCAGAGCGGGCGCGTCGCCCTCCGTCGCCTTGCCCTCGCGGATCGCCATCCGCTTCAGCGTGTACATGGTTTCCGTGATGGGAATCTCCTGCGGGCAGCGGGCCGTGCAGAAGTAGCAGGACACGCAGCACCACATGGTGTTCGACTTCAGCACGTCGTCTCGGCGGTTGGCGGCAATCATGGAAAAGATGGCCCGCGGCGTATAATCCATGTCCGGGCCGTTGGGGCACGACCCGCCGCAACTGCCGCACTGCAGGCAATGCACAAGCCGCTCGCCGTCCGGCGTCTCCGCCATGACGTCCCGCATGAATTGCGAGCGATGGATTTCGGTGCTTTCAACAGACATTCGCTTTCCTCCGCAGCGGTGAGGCGTGAATAAAACCAAGTTCCTACCGCAATGGCCGCCAATTCCATGCAAGCACCGGGCCGACGTCGACGGATTTTCCCGCAACTCGCCTAAGTGCCCTGCGTCCAGCGGCTTGCGTCACGGGACCGAAGCCGCGACGTGCGCCCCGGACAAGCCGGAACCACGGAATACCGCGCTGCAACGACGGATTCCCGCGGGCGAGTGTCCCACGCGGACAGCGGCTGGCAGCCTGTTGAGCCAACGGGCGGGGACCACGCGTGCTGTCCACGATCCGTTGAGGGGGCGGAGGGCGGATTCTCGGTTCGCCTGGGGGGCGGAAGGAACTCCGCCCGGCCCATCAAGCCTGCCAAAGCACTCGCGTCTGTCCGCTCGTTTCTTTCTTCACCGGCGCCAAGGGCCTACGGGGCCCAACCAGGCACGGCTGCGGCTTTTGCGCACGCGAGTCGCAGCAGCAGAACCGCATCTTCGGGCAGGAGCAAGCCGTGTTCGTGCAGTTGCAGAACCTCCGCCGTCACGCGGGCCAGATAGGCTTCGCGCGTCGGATACCGCTCCCTGACCGCTGGCCGGGGATCGCCGGACTCGAGTCGCTGGGCGCGCGTTTCGGGAAAGACCAGGTACGATCCGTGGTAGGGGGCCAACATTCCCTCGGCACCGGATGCGGCGGCTTGCAAGTTCCAACCCGTGTAGGTCGCCAGCGGCACGGCGACGTCCGGCAGACGGATGCCCGCCCGTTCGTTGCCGTCGGCGTCCACCGCCGGAACCAGGGTGCGATAGGCGGGTCCGATTTTCGGCGGGACGCAATCGGCAATCCCTTCCGTCAGCCAGCGCGGGCCGAAATCAAGCCGCAGCGGCAGGTAGTAGCCGGTCGGCAACTGGACGCCGGGGATTTGCGGAAACTGCTTGCGGAAGGTATCGAGATCGACGAGCGTCCCGTCGGCGATCCGCGGATAGCGGCTGTCCGGCGGCGGTTTCCCCACGCTGACCCACTGGTCCAGGGCGACCAGCAGCGCCCGCAGGAGGAAGGGACGGTCGTTCAGCGGATTGCGCGGGTTCTGATACAAACCGCGTTCGGTCGGCCCGCCGCCCAGGTGTTGGGCGCCGGCGGCGACGTACAGCCGCGCGGACGGGTCCAACTCGACGTCCTGCGTGCCCTGGACATTGGTGTGCAGCAGCGAGGCACCGCGGGTCCAGTACTCCGTCGAGGTCTGCGTAAAGATGATCTTGGGCACGTGCCCCGACTTCCGTGCGCGAGCCAGGATGTCGCCGGACAGGCCGGTCACGGGATCGGTTTGGGGCACTGTCGTAAAGGGAAACGACTCCGACGGGGTGAGCAAGTTCTCGTGGTGCGTCGCACACAAGGTGGCCATGCCGAACCGGTGGTTGAACAGGCCGCGGCCGGCCCCCGACACGTGCGACAGCGCTCCGTCGAAAACAGCTCTTTGCCGCTCGTCGGTGTTGAACCCGTCGTATACCAGATGGTTGACGAACCGGCCGGATTGCGAGATGCCGAAGATGTAAGCCCGCTCGATGGCGTTGGCCAGCGGATTGGCCGTCTCGTGTCGGTCGGTTTTTTCATAGCGGAAGAACGACGCGCCGTCGCGGACGGCGGCGAATCCCAAACCGGACACGCGCGGGTCCTGGCCCTCGTACACCAACTCGTACAGCCATCCCGGCCGAAGTCCGCCCTGCACCCAGACGCTGCCGGCGTCGGGCACCCTTTGGTCGCCTTCCTGCCGGGCGAACGCCCACTGGTCCGGCGGGATTTCCGTGGCCGGCTCGGATCGTTTCGGACGCATCGTGAGCGTGGCTCGCCGCGTGTCGAGACTGACCGGCGGATAGACGACCGACAGCGCCCACGGTGTCCAGTACAGCGGCGAACTGGCCACAGGCTCGTCCCGGCAGATCTCGACGTGAATCTTGCCCGTGATCGGCTTTCCGTTCTCGCGGGCCACCGGCAATCCGGCCAACAGCCGGTCGTCGCCCGGCATGACGTCGCCGCTCCAGCCGCACCACAGGAGCGACCAGCCCTCGCGCATCAGGAACCCGTTGCCCGCGTCGGCCAGGGTTGCCGGATTGTTGCCGCGCGCTTCGTTAAAGGTCCACAAAGCCAGCTTGTTGCCGCGATTGTTCACATCGTACAACAGTCGCCGGTTGCCCCGCGCGGGATCGAGCGGCTTGAGCAGGAAGAAATCGCTCCAGAACTCCACGCGGCCAGCGGCGTTGCGCGGGGCCAGCTTGAGATCCGTGATGCCCGCGTTGCAGGCATCTTCGGGGCGGACTTCGAAATGCAGCCGGCCGACAATTCTCTCGTAGGGCCCGGTGCGGCCAAACTCGCAGCCGTCCGCAAACGCTCCCCGCTCACGGATTTCGACTCGCACGACTTCGGCGAAACCCCACGGCGGCACAAGAGCCCAGCAGAAAAGTCCCAGGCATCCACACCACAGCAACTTGGCCATCACGCTCCTCCGGAATGAGGGTTCTTCCTTTTGGCAGGCAGTTCCCGAACGGAGATCATTCTGCCCGACCGGTCGCCGCCCGTCTACACGGCACGCTTGTATACGGCACGCGACGACAACGGCAACAGTCCCGGCGTCCCAACGGTTCCGGGCGTGCGTGAGGAGGCGTCCTGGACGCCCGTCATTCTTTTCCTCGGCGGGACGGTCCCTTGCGGTCGCGGAACCGGCGGGACTATCTTGATCCGGTTCCTTTCTCATCCGTGATAGATCGAGAGGCGACCGATGATGAAATCGAAATGGCGACTGTTCCTTGCCGCCGCCTGGCTGGCGACGGCGTGTTGGGGGATGTCGGGGCTCGGCGCGAGGAACGCGGCAACGGGCGCGGAATCTGCCGCGGCGGCGCTGGTCCGAGGCTTCCAGCAACCGCCGGAGGTGACGAAGCCGTGGGTGTATTGGTACTGGATCACGGACAACATCTCGCGGGAGGGCATCACCCGCGATCTGGAAGCGATGGCCCGTGTGGGCATCGGCGAGGCGCTGATCGGGAACGTCTTCCTGGAGGACGTCCAACGCGGCAGCGTGAAAGCGTTGACGGAGGAATGGTGGGGGCTGGTCGAGCACGCGATCCGCGAGGGCGGCCGGTTGGGGGTGAAGATCGGGATGTTCAATTGTCCTGGCTGGAGTCAGTCCGGCGGGCCGTGGATCCAACCCGAACAAGCCATGCGTTATCTGGTTTCCAGCGAACGGCGGGTGACCGGGCCGGCGCGGTTTGCAGGCCGACTGCCCGCGCCGCGGGAGCCGTTCCAGGAGATCGCCGTGCTGGCGTTCCGCGCGCCGCGGGGGGAGGCCGACACCGTGGCGGCCCGTTCGCCGCGGGTGGTTTGCACGCCTGCCGTCGAAAATGCGGCGCAGCTGTGCGACGGCGATTTGGCGACCAGTTGCCTGTTTCCGTCCGGGGCAGGGCAGCGCCGGAACGGGCTCACGGTGGATCTCGAATTGGCCGAGTCGTTCACGGCGCGGAGTCTGGCGTTGCACCCGGCGGAAGCCGCTTGCGGCGCGCAGTGCGAATTGCAGGCGGCGGACGAGGCCGGCACGTTCCGCACCGTCCGCCAGTTTCCGCTGGACCGGTCGAACATCCAGATCAACGTAGGGCCGATGCCGTTCGGGCCGGTCGCGGTGGCTTTCCCGCCGGTTTGCTCGAAGCGTTTCCGCCTGCTGTTGACGAACGTCCGCGGCCAAGGCGGGTTGGCCGAAATCGAACTGTCCGGTGCGGCCCGGCTGGAATGGTTTGTCGAGAAGCAGCTCGGCAAGATGCACCCCACGCCGCTGCCCCTGTGGGACACGTACCTCTGGCCGCGACAAGCCGAACCGGACGTGCCGCAGCTGGCCGTTCCCGCGCACGAGGTTCTCGACCTGGGCGATCGGATCGCGGCCGACGGCACGCTGCGTTGGGACGTGCCGGCGGGCGAGTGGATCATCCTCCGCACCGGCATGACGCCGACCGGCACCAAGAACTCACCCGCCTCGCCGGAAGGCCAAGGCCTGGAAGTGGACAAGATGAATCGCCAGGCTGCGGAGGCGCACTTCGAGGCGTTCATCGGCAAGCTGCTGGCACGCATGCCGGCCGGCGAACGGCGGGCTTTCCGGCACGTCGTCGCGGACAGCTACGAAATGGGGCCGCAAAACTGGACCGACGGATTCGGCGACTTGTTCTGCCAGCGTTACGGGTACGACGCGCGCCGCTGGTTGCCGGCGCTCACCGGCCGCGTCGTGGGCAGTGCCGACCAATCGGACCGCTTCCTGTGGGATCTGCGGAGACTGGTCGCCGACCGTGTGGCCCTGGATTACGTGGGCGGCCTGCGCGACGCCTGCCGCCGCCACGGGCTGCAGTTGTGGCTGGAGAACTACGGGCACTGGGGCTTTCCCGCGGAATTCCTGCAATACGGCGGGCAGGCCGATCACATCAGCGGCGAGTTCTGGGCGACCGGCGAGTTGGGCAGCATCGAACTGCGGGCGGCCTCGTCCGCCTCGCACCTCTACGGCATGCCGGTCACGTCTGCCGAGGCCTTCACGGGCGGCCCGTTTTTCGTCAGCACGCCGTGGGCGCTGAAACGCCGCGGCGATTGGGCGGTGACCGAGGGCATCAACCACTTCGTGCTGCACGTCTACATCCACCAACCGTCGGACGAGCGGCGTCCGGGCGTGAACGCCTGGTTCGGAACCGAGTTCAACCGGCACAACACGTGGTTCGCGTCGAGCCGCTCGTGGATCGACTACCTCCGCCGCTCGCATTTCCTGCTGCAGCAGGGCCGGCACGTGGCGGACGTCGCGTACTTCATCGGCGAAGACACGCCAAAAATGACCGGTGTGCGGCAGCCGGAGTTGCCGGCCGGCTACGATTTTGACTACCTCAATGCCGAAGTCATCCAGCAGCGGCTGGACGTGGCCGGCGAGCATTTCATGCTGCCTGACGGCACGCGCTATCGGCTGCTGGTGCTGCCGGAACTCGACACCATGCGGCCGGAACTGCTGCAGAAGATCCGCGACCTGGTGGCGGCCGGCGGCGCCGTGCTTGGCCCGCCGCCGTCTCGGTCGCCAAGCCTGCAGGACTATCCGGCCTGCGATGTGCAGGTGCAGAAACTGGCCGCAGAGATTTGGGCCAACTGCGACGGTAAAAACGTGAAGCAGGTCCGCTTCGGCCGAGGACGGGTGTTCCGCGGCTTGGATTTGCAGGCCGTGCTGGACGAACTGAAGACGCCGCCGGACGTCAGCGGCATCCCTCCCCGGAAGCTGTTATGGACCCATCGCACTGCCGACGATGCGGACATCTACTTCCTGTCCAACCAGAGCGAGCACGCAGCCCGGATCACGCCCGTGTTCCGCGTGGCGGGGAAAGCCCCGGAGTTGTGGTGCGCGGCCAGCGGACGGATCGCGGCCGCGGCGGCGTTTGAGCCTGTGCCGGGCGGCGTGCGCGTGCCGATCGAGTTGGAGCCGCGCGGTTCGGTGTTCGTGCTGTTCCGCAGCGCCGCCGATCCGGCCTTGGCGGTGACGGAGGTGACTCGCGATGGCCGGACCGTTCTGAGCACGGCCGCCAAGGCGGTCGAACCGCAGGCGGCGGCGGACAAGGACAGCGTCAGTCATTTTACCCTAGCGGTCTGGCTGAAGCCGAACGCGGACATCGGGCTGCCGAAGGAAGCCGACACCGGCGTGTTTCTCCACGTGGCCCGCAACGACGCCGTTTTCCCCGCGCACGGAGCCTCGCTGTTCGGCGACGACCGACACGCCTGCGCCGGCCTCTCTGCGGGCCGCAACGGCGTCGCCGTGTACGAACACTCGTCCAGCTACTTCGCTCCGCTGCTGGTCCACGCCGCGGCTTTGACCGGCTGGACCCACGTGGCCGTCGTGTACGCCGGCGGCCGACCCAGCTTGTACCTGAATGGAACGCTGGCCCGCCAGGGCTTGCAGAGCCGGTACACGGTGCATCCGAGTCCCCGCGGCGGAGCGGACGGAGCGGCTGGACCGTTCCAAGGCGAACTGGGCGAGATCCGGTCTTTCGGTCGAGGTTTGACGGCGGCCGAGATCGCCGAGTTGGCCAAGTCATCGCCGCCCGCGGCAGAGTCCGCGTTCCTGCCCCCGGTGGCGGTCACGCGCGGCACGGACGGCGGTTTGGTGGCCGAAGTCTCCGCCGCCGGAGCCTACCGCGTCACGCTGGCTGACGGACGGCAATCCACCTTTGCGACACGGGACCTGCCTCCGCCGCTGAACATCGGCGGCCCTTGGGAAGTCGCCTTCCCGGCCGGGATGGACGTGCCGGAGCGGACGACCTTTGAGAGGCTGATTTCGTGGGCCGAGCATCCGCAGGAGGCCATTCGCTATTTTTCCGGGACGGCGAGGTACCGCCGCACTTTTGACTTGCCGGGCGACCGCCTGGGCGATGGCCGGCGCGTGCTGCTCGACCTGGGCCGCGTGGAATCGTTGGCCGAGGTGCTGGTGAACGGCCGCAATTTGGGAGTATTGTGGAAGCCCCCGTTCATCGTGGACGTGACAAACGCCGTCCAAGCCGGTGCGAATACGCTGGAAGTGGGCGTGACCAACGCCTGGTTGAACCGCCTGATCGGCGACAAGAGGTATCCGCAGGGATTCCCGGACGCCGGCCCGCTGCAGTTCAAGCCGTTCTTGGCGGCCGACATCCGCAACCGTCTGGGCAGCAAACCGGCCCCCGCCGGCCTGATCGGTCCGGTGCGGATCCGCGGCACCTGGCGTGGGAGCGTGCCGTGACGGCTCAGGGCCGCGGCCGCGTCTGCTGCTTGACAAGTTCGTCGCGGAGTTGGGCTGCCAGTTCGTACTTCTCCTCCGCGACGGCGTCCTGCAGCCGTTCCTGCAGGGTGCGTCCCACGTGATACTGGGCGCGCAGCGACTCGCGCAAATCGCTCAGTCGCACCGCCAATTCGCTGTCTTCAAACATCTCCTCGGCATCGTGGTCGGCGAACAACTCGCGCAGTTCTTCCAGGCCGACATTCAGTGTATGGACGGCTGCTTCGGGGGACTGACGTTTCAGCTGTTCCAGCGCGGCGGCTTGAATCCGATGAAACAGGACAAAGGGACGATACTGTTCGTGAGACATCGTCCAACTCTCATCCGGCGAATGCTCGGCGCAGAAATCCATCAGGACCAGCGTGTGGTCCGCGTCCGCCAAAGCGCGCGAGTACTCCTCCAGTGTCAGCCAACACATGCGCCGGTGGTAGAACTGCGCAAACTCGCGATCGGCCTCCTGGCACTGCTCCTCGGTCAACTCGAAGTCTTCGTCCCGGAAAGCCAGCTTGACGAGATAATCATAGTACGTCTGGCAGCCGTGCGGCCGGTCGCCGTCGGGACGCCCCGTTGTCTCCATTTGCAGCAAGCCCATATCGACCCGCATTTGGATGACCTCACGGCCATCGTCGGCGCGGACGATGCGCACGTTGACCGTCTGCGGGTCGTAAGCCCAGTCCTCCAGGATTCGGTCGATGCTTTGGCTTCGCGACATCAGGCGCGTTTAGGCTGTGTAAAATGAAAACTCGCGGTCACCACCCTCGCCCCATCGACGTGCGTCCTGTCCGCCCTGAGCGAACCCACCGTAGGGCGGACTTCAGTCCGCCTGGGTGACGCAAGGCCACGTTTGTGACGCAAGTCCGACTTGGGGGGCGGCATGAATTTTGCCCAACCTGTCCGGGGATGCCCGACCATGAACGAGGGCCTCCCGTGCGTCATTATACTCGCTGGGCGTGCGACGGTTTAGCCAAATCGACAAAGATCGCGTCTCGGCATCCTGTCCTTCCAAGACTCGGCGGGTCTGCCTGTATCCCCTCGGCAGAGTGATCTGCGTCTAAGAACGCTTGACAAGGGCATGTTGTCTGGTTTTACTAACCCTAGCAGGCTTCCAACCCGCCGCGAGCGTGTCGCGGTTTGCCGGTCTGTTCCCTGCGGGGGCAGGCCGGACTCGCCCCTTTTGCTGAACTCGTGATGTTTCCTACAGACTTGGGAGGTGCCTTGTGAGAACGTTCGGAATGCTGCTCGCGACCGTATTCGTCGTTGGTGTCTTGGCCCCGTCGGCATTGGCTCGGCCGGACTATAAGAAGACTCTTGACGCCGAGGCCAAGGGCAAGAAGATCGCTCCAGTTGTGGAAGAATTGAAATGCAATTTCTGCCACGTGAATGGCAAGGCCAAGGCGATCCGAAACACCTACGGCGAGGCTCTGGCCAAGTCCGGGCTGAGCGAGGAAAACTACGTTGATCAGAAGTCGGACAAGGAAAAACTCGCCGCCAGCGTCAAAGCCGCCATGAAGAAGGCGGCCGCGGAAAAGTCGGCGAGCGGCGAACCGTTTGGGAAACTGATCGAGGCCGGCAAAGCCCCCGGCACCGATCCGAAGTAACGCCTGGCCGCAATTGCCCTTCTTGCCTCAGTTCTGGCGAACGGGGCGGGGTCAGCCCCCCAGTGCAGTGGCTTGCCCCAGTTCGCCGCTGGGCCTCGATGAGCCGGCTTTTGGAAGCCGGCTCTTTCTGCCTCTGGGCCACAGCACCGCAGGGAGGACCACCTTGTCGGCTGCGATGCGCCCCGATTCAGCGTCGCTTCTTGACCCACGCCAGGTACTTGCCAGGTTCCCCCTATCGGCCAGCGACCGCTTTGTGCAAGCGGTTCGCGAATCCGCGATAACATCCCTGAGAGCCTAGGCCGCCAAATGGGAGACGTGATTGCCATGAGTACGCCTGGGTCGAATGCCGCCAGTCAATCGGGCTGTCCGGATCCGTTGCGAAGCTGGCTGGTGCGAGCGGCGGAAGCGGGAGCGTCGGACCTGCATGTGGTGGTGCATCATCCTCCCGTGCTTCGTCTGCACGGCGAATTGCAGGAGTTGGACGAACCGCCGCTGGACCGCGAGACCGTCCACGGACTGCTGACGCCCCTGTGCCCGCAATACGCACTGGCCCGCTTTCAAGCCGACAAGAATGTCGATTTCGCCTTTGAGGTGACACAGGAAGATCGGAATCGCCGATTCCGGGCCAACTACTTCCTTTCGGATCAGCAAATCGGCGCGTGTTTCCGCGTCATTCCCTCCGCCATTCCCGATTTCCAGTGGGCCGGGTTTCCCGAGAGCCTGGCCCAGCGGTTGGTTCACTTCCGCAACGGACTGGTGCTGTTCTGCGGCGTGGCCGGCTCCGGAAAGACGACGTCGCTGGCGATGATCGTGAACCTTTTGAACCGGTCGGGCGGCTACCGCATTCTGACGGTCGAGGAGCCGGTCGAGTATGTCTTCCCCAGGACGCCTCATTCGATCGTGACGCAACGGGAGGTCGGCTTGGACGTGCATACGTTTGCAGACGGGCTGAAATACGGTCTGCGTCAGGACCCGGACGTGATCCTGGCGGGGGAAATTCGCGATCGGGAGACCGCGCAAGTTGCCCTGAGCGCCGCCGAAACGGGCCACCTGGTCTTCTCGACCTTGCACACTCGCGACGCCAAAGGCGCGATCTCGCGCTACGCCGACCTGTTTCCGCAAGACGTCCAGCGGGAAATCCGCTCGCAGCTCTCGTTCAGCCTGCGGGCGGTGATCTCGCAGCATTTGCTGCCCAGCCTCTGCAGAGGCGACAAGCGCGTGTTGGCTCTGGAAATCCTGTTCAACAACGGGCCTGTCGCCAGCGCCATCCGGTTCGGCAAGATCGAATCCATCGACAACAGCATTCTCACAGGCCGCAGTGAGGGGATGCTGACGCTGGACGAGTCGATCCGCCGCCTGCTGCAGGGCGGCCGCATCAGCCGCGAGACGGCGGAGCACTTCATCAGTTCCACAGATCGGTTGTTTTGACGGGAGATCGGGCCGCAGTGGGAATTCCCTTCCCGCCTCGTGGCGACTAGAATCTTGAGCGACGCGCTGGTACGAACCTTTAAGGCCTCGACCGATCAACATGTCTGACTTGGACTTAACCTTTGTCGATCGCATCGTGGAGCAGATCGGCCGCGGGCCGGAGGCGGTGATTCCCATCCTGCAGCGACTGCAGGAGCACTATCATTACCTGCCCGAGGAGGCTCTGCGCCGAGTTTGCGCGCAGACGGAAATCACCCCGGCTTCGATCACGGGCGTGTCCAGCTTCTACACGCAGTTCCGTCACCGGCCGGTCGGGCGACATTTGATCCAAGTCTGTGTCGGCACCGCGTGCCACGTCAAAGGCGCGGAATTGGTGCGAGACGCCATCGCCAAGGAATTGCATCTGGCCGACGGCGAAGACACCGATGCGGCAGGCCAGTTTACGCTGCAGGCGGTGGCCTGTCTGGGTTGCTGCACGTTGGCGCCGGTGGTCCAGATCGACAACTTGACCTACGGTCGCCTGACGCCCCGCATGGTCCATGACGTGATCCGGGATTTCCTGGACCATCAAGACGGCGCGCCCGCCCAGCCGGCGCTCGCCCGGCGGCCGCCGGCGCACGTGGAGGGCGAGATCCGCGTCGGACTCGGTTCCTGCTGCGTCGCGCAGGGCAGCGGCAAGGTGCGCGCAGCGCTGGATCGCGTCCTGGCGGAAAGCGGCGCGGCGGCCAGCGCCAAACGCGTGGGCTGTGTCGGGATGTGCCACCAGACGCCGCTGGTCGAGGTCGTGCCGCTGCAGGGCCCCGCCAACCTGTACGCCCGCGTTCAGGCGGAAGACGTCGAGTCGATCGTGCTGCGGCACTTCAAGCCGCGCGGCCTGTGGAAGCGGGTCGGCTACTCCGCCCGCCGCTGGCTGGACCGGGTGCTGACGGACGAGGAGCAAGCGGAGCCGGCCCTCCGTCACGCGATCAATCCGCGCGAAGCGCCGGTGTGTTCGTTCCTGGGGCCGCAGAAGCACCTCTCCACCGAGTATTGCGGACAGATCGATCCGACGGACTTGGACGAGTACTTGCGGCACTACGGCTTCGCGGCGTTGCGGCAGTGCCTGGAACAGAACAACCCGCCGGCCATCGTTCAGGAGATCCAGAACAGCGGACTGCGCGGCCGCGGCGGCGCCGGCTTCCCGACCGGCGTCAAGTGGCAAAAAGTCCGCGCCGCGGCGGGCGACACGAAGTACATCGTCTGCAACGGCGATGAAGGCGATCCGGGCGCGTTCATGGACCGCATGATTCTGGAGTCCTATCCTTATCGGATCATCGAGGGCATGGCGATTGCCGCCCTGGCGGTCGGCGCGCGGGAAGGCTTCTTCTATATTCGCGCCGAGTATCCGTTGGCGGTGCGCCGCGTCCGGGAGGCGTTGCGCATCTGTTACGAGCGCGGGATGTTGGGGGCGAACGTTCTGGGCAGCGGGTTCTCGCTGGACTTGAGCGTGCGGGAGGGCGCGGGAGCGTTTGTGTGCGGCGAAGAGACCGCGCTGCTGGCGTCGATGGAGGGCCGCCGCGGCATGCCGCACCTGCGGCCGCCGTATCCGGCCGAATGCGGGCTGTGGGAGCGGCCGACGCTGATCAACAACGTCGAAACCTACGCCTCGGTGCCCTGGATCATGCGCCACGGCGCGGATGCCTTTGCGGCCTACGGCACGGAAAAGAGCAAGGGCACCAAGGTCTTCGCGCTGGCCGGCAAGATCGCCCGCGGCGGCTTGATCGAAGTGCCGATGGGCATCACGATCCGCCAGGTGGTGGAGGAGATCGGCGGCGGCGTGGCCTCGGGCCGGCGCTTCAAAGCGGTGCAGATCGGCGGCCCGTCCGGCGGTTGCGTGCCGGCGGAATTGGCCGATACGCCGATCGACTACGAGACGCTGGCCCAGGTCGGCGCGATCATGGGCAGCGGCGGATTGGTCGTGCTGGACGACTCCGATTGCATGGTGGACATCGCCCGTTATTTCCTCCGCTTTACCCAGGATCAGTCCTGCGGCAAGTGTACGTTCTGCCGCGTGGGCACGCGCCGGATGCTGGACATCCTGGACCGGATCTGCGCCGGGCGGGGGCAAAAGGGGGACTTGGAACGGCTGGAGCAATTGTCCAAGGACGTCCGTGCCGGCAGCCTGTGCGGTTTGGGAAAGACCGCGCCGAATCCCGTCCTGTCCACGCTGCGTTACTTCCGCGACGAATACGAAGCACACCTGCAGGGCCGTTGTCCGGCCGGCAAGTGCAAGGATCTGATCGCCTACAAGATCAACGACCGCTGCATCGGCTGCACGCTGTGCGCCCAGAACTGTCCGGTGGATGCGATCCCCATGACCCCTTACGTCCGGCACACCATCGACATGGACAAGTGTACTCGTTGCGACACGTGCCGTCAGGTGTGTCCGGAGAACGCGGTGTTCGTCGAGTGACTCACGGCCCGCAACTCGCCGCTAAACGGATGCAGATTATGCCAACCATCACCATCGACGATCGCCCGATTGAAGTGCCGGCGGAGGCCACGGTGTTGGACGCAGCGAGAAAGTTGGGGATCGATATCCCGACGCTGTGCTTCCTGGAGGGTTACAAGCCCTCGACGTCGTGCCAGGTTTGCGTGGTTAAACTGCTGGACAGCGGGCGCGTGGTGCCCGCTTGCGGGACGCGGGTCGTCGACGGCCTGCGGGTGGCCAGCGAGACGCCGGAAGTCCACCGCTTGCGGCGGACGGCGCTGGAGTTGTTGCTCAGCGACCACGTGGGCGATTGCATCGCACCGTGCGTGTTCGCCTGTCCGGTCCACATGGACGTCCCGCAGATGTTACGGCAGATCGGCGACGAGGACCACGTTAGCGCGATTGCCACGATCAAAGAAGACATCGCCTTGCCCGCGATCCTCGGCCGCGTCTGTCCGAAGCCCTGTGAAAAGGGCTGCCGCCGACAAGGGGCCGACGGGCCGGTCGAAGTGTGCGAATTGAAACGCCACGTGGCCGACCGGGATCTGGCGTCGGGCAAGCCGTACTTGCCGCCTTGCCGGCCGGATTCGGGGCGGCGCGTGGCCGTGATTGGCGCCGGCCCGACGGGCCTGGCCGCCGCGTACCATTTGCGTCGCGACGGCCACGCGGTGACGGTCTTCGACGCCCAGGAGCAACCCGGCGGGCGGTTGCACCAAGAGTTCACAGAGGTGGAATTGCCGCGCCAGACGCTGGCTGCGGAAGCCGGGTTGATCTTTCGCCTGGGCGTCGAACTGCGGTCCGGGACGCGCGTCGGCCGGCAGGTCCCGTTCGGCGACTTGACCGCCCAGTACGACGCCGTGCTGGTCGCCTGTGGGGCCACCGATCAGGCCGACGTCCAGGCCTGGGGACTGGCCGTCAGCCCGCGCGGGATCGGGATTCAGGCGGGCACGTACGAGACGAACGTCAAGGGCGTTTTTGCGGCCGGCACCGCGACTCGCGGCAAATGCCTGGTGGTGCGAAGCGTTGCGGACGGCAAGGAGGCGGCCGCCGCGATCTCGCAGTTTTTGACGGGCCAGCCGATTCAACCGGTGCAGCGGCCGTTTTCGTCCCGGATGGGAAAAGTCGAGCCGGGCGAGATGACGGAGTTCCTGGCGCGTGCGGCCGATGTGCCGCGGCGGGACAATTCCAACTACGCCGTCGACGCGATTTCCAAGCCCGAAGCGGCGGACCAGGCGCATCGCTGTCTGGCTTGCGGTTGCCCGGCGCACGGCACTTGCCGGCTGGAACGCTATGCGGCGCTGTACGGGGCGGATCCCGGCAAATATCGCGCAGGCCGGCGGGCCTTTGTGGTGGTCAATCGGGCCGGTTCGGTGCAGTACGAGCCGGGCAAGTGCATCAACTGTGAACTGTGCATCCAGATTGCCGCCGAGTCGCGGGATGCGTTAGGATTAACGTTTGTCGGCCGAGGTTTCGACGTGCGCGTGGGAGTGCCGTTCCAGGGCACGCTGGAGGAAGCGCTGGGCCCGGTCGCCGCCAAGTGCGTTGCCGCGTGTCCCACCGGCGCTTTGTACTTCTCGCCCCTGAAGAACCTCGTGCCGTTGCAGCCGTTGGTTGTCCGGTGAGTTTTTCCAGTCCTGGTCTTGCACTCTCTTCCCTTCCTGTTCCTCGAACGGACTTTGTCGAGTAGCCATGAAGCGGCGATTTGCAGAACAAATCCTGTGCGGCTGCGTGCTGATCGCAGCGGCGTTTGCCTCGTCGCCGTGTGTCGCGTGTCCGTTTTGCACCGCCAGCGCGCAGACGATCAGCGAGGAAATGGCGTCGCTGGACGCGGCGGTCGTGGCGCGCCTGGTGAAGCTGCCGGACGCGGTCAAGACGCCCGTCGCTGGCGGCGACGCCCCGAAGGCCGTGTTCCAAGTGACGCACGTTTTGAAAGACACGGCAGGCACGAAGGAGAAGCAGGAGATCGAAGCCGTCATCTATGGAGAACAGCAGGTCGGGGACCGTTTCCTCGTCATGGGAGCCGGCCGGCCTGACGTCGCCTGGAAGACTCCGAAGAAAGTCTCCGACCGAGCGGTGGAATACCTTCGCCAACTCGATCGCCTGCCTGAAAAAGGTCCCGAACGCCTGGTCTTCTTCCAGGACTACCTGCAGGACGAGGATCTGCTGCTGGCGGGCGACGCCTACGAAGAATTTGCTCGAGCGCCGTACAGTGAACTCCAGGGCCTGCGCGACAAGATCGACCGGGCCCGGCTGTTGGGTTGGATCAAAGACCCGGACACGCTGCTGAACCGCAAACGCCTGTACCTGATCCTGCTCAGCGTGTGCGGCGGCGCAGACGATCTGCCGATGTTGGAACAACTGCTGCGAACGGAAGACCGCAAGGCGCGTGCGGGACTGGACGCACTGGTCGGCAGCTATCTGATGTTGGCAGGCGCCGACGGCGTGGCCTTGGTGGAAGATCTGCTTCTGAGGAACTCCCAAGCGGACTACGCGGACACCTACGCGGCGATCATGGCCTTGCGGTTTCTGGGCACCGAGACCGAGGTGGTGCCGCGCCCGCGGCTCTTGCAGGCGTTTCATTGTCTCCTGGAACGGCCGGATTTGGCGGATTTGATCATTCCGGACCTGGCTCGCTGGGAGGACTGGTCTCAGGTCGAGCGCATGGTCCGCTTGTTCAAAGAGGCGGACAAGAGTTCCAAAGAAGTCCGGGTCGCGATCATCAACTACCTGCGCAGTTGCCCCCAGCCGGAGGCGAAGGCTCACGCGGCGGAGCTGGCTAAGCTTGACCCGGTTGCGGCCAAGCGCGCCGAGATTTTCTTTCCCTTCGGCGGCGGAACCGGTGCGGCGTCCGCCTCCAGCCCCTCGGCCGCTACGCCCGGCTCGCTTCTTGCGCCAACTCAGGCGGAAACCCCAACCGGACCGGCGCCGGGGGATACGGCCGTGAATGCCCCGCACGGATCAAGCGGCAAGGTCCCAATCCTGCACCGGACGGCGACAGCCGATTTGAACCCTCTGACCTATCTTGTCGTATTCTGGATATTGGGCGGCGTCTTTTTCGTCGCCCAGTGGGCCATCCTGATCGGCTGGGGCCGAGGGGCGTAGGAGAACCGAGCGGACGCGTATGAGCAGTGCAGAGATTCTCGAACACACCCCGGATCATGAAGACACGATCCAGTCATATCGGGCGGTTTGCAAATCGGCCGTCTTCTGCCTGGTCCTCGGTTTGCTCTCCGGCATGGCGCTGCTGTTTCCGGTCCTGTTGCTGTTGCCCGCCGTAGGGCTGCTGGCGGGGTTGATGGCCTTGACCAAATTGCGGCGGTACCCGGAAGAACTGTCCGGACGCACGGCGGCCGTGATCGGACTGGTGCTCTGCGTCAGCCTGCTTGTCGGGGGCGTCGTCCTGCACTCCGTCGTGTATGCCACGGAAGTGCCCGAAGGCTTCCAGCGGATTTCGTTCGCCGAACTGCAGCCGGTTCCCGAAGCCCCGCATCTGCCAGTTCCACCCAACGCCCTGGAACTGAACGGAAAGAAAGTGTTTCTCAAGGGCTATGTCTATCCCGATGGCCAGCAGTACAACATCAAGCGGTTCATCCTGATCCCGGATATGGGGACCTGCTGTTTTGGAGGCCAGCCGAAGTTGACGGACATGGTCGAGGTCACCTTGCGCGACCCGTTGCGAACCATTTTCGAGCGCCGCAAGCGCCGACTGGCCGGCACGTTGACGGTCGACACGCGTCTGAAGCCCGTGTCGGGGCTGGGCGGCGTCTATTACCGGCTGGACGCCGAGTACGTACGGTAGATCCCATGCCGATCCACTCTTCCGCGCGCCGTCTCCGTCGGACTTGCCTGCTGGTGGCGGTGGCTGGGCTGGCCTTCTGGTTGCGGGTCGTCCAGATTGGCGAAAGCCTGTGGCTGGACGAGTTGCACACCTCTTGGGTCGTCGCCGACGGGGCGCAGCAGCTGGCTCCCCGATCCGCGGTCGGCAACCAGAGTCCCGCCTACTTTGCCCTGGTCTGGTCGGTCACGAGGGTAGCGGGAGCGAGCGAATTCTGGCTGCGTCTGCCCTCGGTTCTGGCCGGGGTGGCGTTGGCGGTCGGCGCTCATCTGGTCATCGTCCGCTGGACCGCGTGCTGGTCGGCGGGCCTGTTGGCCGCCGTGCTGGTGGCGCTGGACCGGAATTGTGTGTTCTACGGCCAGGAAGCGCGGACGTATGCGCTGGTCCAGTTGGTCGGCCTGCTGCACGTGGGGCTGTTTGTGGAACTGCTTCGGCGGCCGGCGGCCCAGAACCAGCAGACGCCGACAAGCGTTGAAACGGAGGCGACGAACCAAGCAGAGCCGAGTGCAGCAGCCCGGCTTCCGGGGACAAGCCAAGCCGATGAGCATGGCCGCCTGGCATGGCGTCTCGGCTGGATCGCCACGGGCGTTCTCCTGTTCTATCTGCATTACACGGCGATCCTCTTGCTGGCGGGAGAGATTGTCTACTACGCCTCGCTGCGTGTCGTCCTGCGGCGTCGCGCGGCCGACGCTGCAGATCCCGGCGCCGCGCCGCTCGCGGGCGGGTCAGGCAGGCAGGCCGGTTATCCGTGGCGCCAACTGGCACTCGACGTGGCACTGCTGGGGCTGTGCCTGTTGCCGGCGGCGCCGCACCTGCGGGAGATCGTCCAGCGGCGGGAGAACTGGTCCTCGTTTGTCGCCCCACGGTCCCTGTGGCGCATCTGGGAGATCGGCGACGTGTTTCCGCTGGACGTGTACCTGGCAGCGCCGTTGGTCGTGCTGGCGGCCGCGTTGATTAGCGAGCGAATCCTGCGGCGCTCGTCCGCGCCGGCGGCGTCGAGCCGTTGCCGTGAAGGCCGTTGGTTTCTGCTCGTGTTGTGTTGGCTGCTGGCGCCTTTGGCGATCGCCTGGTTCGCGACGGCCCAGGGTTACGCGCCCCTGTTTTTCCGTCGCTATCTGATCGTGGCGGCCGTCGCGCCGATGCTGTGGGCCGCCTTGTGTTACGCCGCTTGTCCGTCCCGCGCTTGGCGGGTCCTGTGCGCAGCGGGGGTCGTGGCGGCGGTGATTTACCAAGGCGGCCTGGTCCGTCAATGGCGTCACGACGGCCGCGTGGTGGGCGATCGCAACCAGGACTGGCGGTCGGCCGTCGCGCACGTCAACGGCCCTGCCGGCGACAACGCGCCGGTCTTTGTCCGCAGCGGATTGATCGAAGCGGAACAGTGGTATGCCAGCGGCGATCCTTTGCGCCGCGAGTTCTGCCTGTTGCCGGTTCTGGGGCTGTATCGCCTCGCACGGCCGGTCGACCAGCTCTTCCCGCTGCCAGTCCGGCCCGCGGCCGTCCTGTCCGCGGAGGCGCAGCGGCGCGTGTTGGCCGCCCGAAACGCCTGGTGCCTGGTTCAGGGCAGCGAGGCGAGCCAGGCGCAGTTCGAGGCGTCGCTGCGGAAGGCCTGGCAGCAGGCGGGCGTGCCGGTGGAGGGGATCCAGCGTCGCAGCTTCGGCAGTGTAGGCCTCTTCCACGTCCGCCTCGCCAGCCCAGAACGCCCGGGAGCCGAGGCCAAGCAGGCGTCTATTCCTTCGCCGTCTCCTTCGCCGCGTGTTCCGCCCGCGGCAGGATCACCGTAAAGGTCGTGCCTTCGTTCAGCTCGGAACGGACTTGAATCCGGCCGTCCATCTCGGAGATCAGCATCCGGCACAGCCCCAGTCCCAATCCGGTCCCGCCCGAATCCGCACGGGTGGTGAAGAACGGCTCGAAGATCTTCTCCAGATTCCCCCGTGGAATCCCCACGCCGTCGTCCGAGACCTCGATCGCCACGTCGCCAGGGTTCAAGTCGTCGTGGGGGCCGAGCGAGAACGTGCGGAGTTTCAGCACACCGCCGTCGGGCATGGCCACGATGGCGTTCATGCACAGGTTGAAGAGCACTTCTTGCAGCGTGTACGCATCGCCGCGGACCAGCGGGACGTCGCCCAATTCGGTCTCGATCGTGATGCCTTCCTTGTGCTGCGGCCCGAGCAACTGCAGCGTCGCCTCGACGGCGGCGTTCACCGACGTGTCCTCGACCTCGATGCCGCGCGGGCGCGCGAAGGACTGGACGCGCTTCGTCGTCTTCTCGATGCGGTCCAGGGCCTCCTCCATCAACTGGACGTATTCGGTCAATCGCGGATCGTCCTTGACCCGCTCGCCAATCCTCCGCAGGCAGTTCTGGACGCCGTCCAGGGGATTGGCGATCTGGTGCCCGATGCCGGCTACCAGCTGACCGATCCCGACCATCTTCTCCTTTTGCCGGATCTCCTGATGAGCCCGGTCGACGTAGGCGCGGATCGATTTGGCGAAGTACAGCGTGATCCACAACGTGCTGGCAAAGGCGGCGAACGTCGCGATCAGGTAGCCGCCAGCTAGCGGCGGCAGCGACTCGCCGACGAACTGCATGGGATACCGCGGAAGCACGCCCACGTATTCCAGCCACATCACGCCGCCGATCGCCAGCGTCACGAAAGCGCCGAAGTAGTACGGAGTGCGGCCCCGCAAGTACATCCCCGCGATGATCATGGGCAGCGAAAAGAAATACAGGAACGGATTCCGCGTGAGGTCCGAAAAGTACAGCAGCAGCCCCAACGAGACCACGTCGCACAGGATCTGCAGAGCGATATGGCGATCGACGTTCTCGCGCGTCGAAGTCCAATGACGCTGGAACAGCCAGAACGCGGAATTGCAGGCCACCATGCCCGCGCCCACCCACCACAGCGGCTGCGGATCGGGAATCACCCGCAGCGTCCAGGCCACTCCCACGGCGGCAAACACAATCGCGCAGGCGACCCAGCGCAGGTGCACAAACCAGCGGGCGCCTTCGGTCGGCAGTTTCATCGGGAACCTCGCGGCCAGCACGCGCAAAAAAAAAACGCCCAGCGTACACGCTGGGCGAGAGAGACTCAGTGCAACTCGACATTCGGCCGACCTTTCCGAGGACGCCGGTTGGGCGCCTGCGACCCTGATCGCCGCCGTCCCGCGGCAGTCGAGGGCGTCTGAAAAGGAAAGCGCGGTCAAGCGCCGAGCAGCGTCCGATGGGTCCTCCACTTTAGGAACATTCTCTGCGACGCTTACTCGAAAGCTCGCGTCACCCGTCCAGTCCAGATGGGACATCTCAGTTCGGGCCCACCCGCCGTCTCTCTGCTCTTATGTTAGCCTTCTTTCCCAAGGCTGCAATAGCCCAAGTTACACATTTTGCTCCCCTTTTTTGATGCCGTCTCCCCAGCACGACGGCCTGGGGGCGGTCGGCCAGCTTGCCCGCCCGCCAGGACAGGTCGTGCGCCGCCCTGGTGCGCGGCGGCCGGGGCGAAGGAAAACGAAAGAACGCCGACGTGGCTCAACGGGCCACCACGGCGTAACTGAACAACCGGGCGTTGGTCAAGTAAAAGCGGAGACGCAGCGGACCCTCGGTGTCCAGCCGTTCGCGGTCCTTCCAGCGGATCGTATGACGGACTGCGTCGGCGCGCAACGGAAGACAGTCCGCCTGGCCGTAGCCCGGCAACTCGCGGCCGCGCTCGTCCAGGACCGCTGCCGTCAGCTCGCCCGCCCCGGCATCGGCGTTCACCACCAGCCGATTCCCGTCACAGTGCAGCGGCACCGTTTCGATGACGCCGCCAGCCGGCCCCGCGTCCAGCGAGACAAACCCGTCCCGCCGCCACTTGGCCAAGCCAATCGTGATCTTCTTCTCCGGTACGAAGCCGCCGTGCGTAGTGGTGATGGCCGTGTAGTACAGCCACAACTCCTGGCCGGCCGTCACTGGCCCGTTGGCCACGCCCAGGATACAACCGGCGTCGTAGGCATGGGGCCCGTTGGGAATCACGGGCGAACGGTCTTCACACCGGCTCCAACTGCGGCCGTCGCGGCTATGGACCAACTGCACGTCGACCGGGCCGTCGTCGCCGCTCTGCAACGGCCCTTGCTTTGGCGGCGGTCCGGTGTAGCGGAAATGCGTGACCAGACCGAGGAACTGGCCGCCGTACGGAAAGGCCGACATGTTGTAGAACTGCGCGAAACGCCCGCCCTCGGCCCGGACCTGCGCGTCGTCGATCTCGTCCGGAGCCATGACCATCGCCGGTTGTGACCATTGCTGCATGTCGCGGCTGACCGCCAGGTAGACCAGTCGCCGCGGCTGACCGCGGTGCTTGTGCGTCCGCTTGTGAAAAGCCAGATACTCGCCGGTGGCTGGATCCAGAGCCAGGGTACACGTGTCGCTGCTGGTCAGCACGGGGTTGCGAGGATACAAGCTCCAGTGCAGCCCGTCGGCCGAATGCGCCGCGTAGTAGCCCGGCCCGTTGGCCCGCCCGCAGCCCAGCATGACGTAACGCTGGTCCGGACTTTCCGCCCGCGGGTTGTACACCACGCTCGGGCTGTGAAACAGCGGGAGCACAAGGTTGTTTCGCTTCGAGCCCAGGTATTCGCACAACTCCAGTCGCGGCCGCTCCCACAATAGCCCGTCGCGCGACGTCGCATACAGCACCAGGCTGTTGCGGTTGTACCACATCCGAAACGGACCGTCCGGGCCGTCGCGGAGGACCGTGCCGTAGACGTAAATCCGCTGGTCGAAACCGTCTTGCTCCCACGGCTCCTGGGATGCCAAAACGGGTTGCGGCAGCTTCTGGCACGGATGGATCTTGCGGACCACACCGGCCTTACTCGCCAATAGCACGTCGTCCACCACCAGCTGGAACTCGCTGCCGAGCGCCCTGATCGCCGGAGCCTTTTCCGCCTTTTCCGCCTGCGCCGCTACCGTGCCGCCGGTCCCCAGACACACGGCTGCGGTCGCCAGCACCGTTGCGACAATCCGCGATCTTTTTGGCAACATCTGCGACTCCTGGGAGACAGCCCGGCAACCGAGAGCCAGACCGAATGAGACACGAATTCCGTGCGGCAGGGCTCCCCCAACGCCGCCGGCGATGGACGATCCGTCTTGTCGGCGGCTAGCGTCTTCCCGCACAGCCAATACCTTACCGTCGTTCCCGCGCGATGTGAAGTCCGGCGAGCGAGAGCCCGTATCCTTGATGCCAACGGGCTGGTCTTCCCAACACCGGTGGGCTCGCGCCCGCCTTTTGCCGGCTTCTCCGCAGCGTGGGGAGACGTTTGCAAACGTGCAAAGCCAGACACGCCATCCCGTTCGTCGCCCAGCGCCCCGCTCACCAAGCGTTACAGCCCAAACGCCGCCTTGAACGCGTCGGCGATTTCGGGGTGCAGGGCGGGGTTGATGCCGTCGGAGTCGTACGACAGGCCCAGCACGTCCAAGTCGTGCTTCAGTTGGACCGTTTCTTCGTCCGGCGCGACACGTGGCGGTACGGATCGCGACAGGGGCGTAAGCCAGGCGTTCAGCGTGTGGCCGCCATCGACCATCAAGTCGTGGCCGGTGACGTAATTCGACGCGGCGGAGGCCAGGAAGATCGCAGCGCCGTACAAGTCTTCCGGACGTTGCACGTGTCCCAGCGGCGTTAGTTCGCGAATTCGCTGGCGGACCGCGACCGGCGTCGAAGCGTGCATCGGCGTGAGCACGTAGCTGGGGCTGATACAGTTCACGTTGATATTGAACCGGCCCCATTCGGCAGCCAGCATGCGCGTCATCTGCACGACGCCGGCCTTGGAGCCGTTGTACGAGGCGTTGCAGTTGCTGATCGTCGCGGACATGGAGGCGATGTTGATGATCTTGCCCTCCACCGGCGACTGGCGGAGAAACTGCTGGGCCTCGGCCTGGGCACACAGAAAAACGCCGGTTAGATTCACGGCGAGCACCTTATCCCAGGCCGCCTGATCGATCTCTTCGTCCGCGCCCAGAATTCCGATCCCGGCGTTGTTGACGGCGATGTCCAAACGGCCGAACTGCTCGGCCACGTGGCGGACCATGGCCTGGACCTGGTCTTTCTGCGTCACGTCGCAGGAGACGAACAGCGATTTGCGGCCCAGGCCGCGAAGCTCAGCAGCGGTTCTTTTGCCCGCCGATTCGTTCAGGTCGACGATCACCACATCGGCCCCGGCACGGGCCAAGGCCACGGCACAACCGCGGCCGATGCCGACGGCGGCACCGGTCACGAGCGCTTTCTTGCCAGTCAGATCGAAGAGAGAAAGGTCAGCCATGAGAATCTCCTGAACACGGCACGGAAGATCGGTCTTGTATTACTCTTTCGCGATTTCTTGCTTCTCTGCGAGTACACGACGCCCGCTCATCCACGCCTCGGCTTTGCCATCCGTGCTCTTTGAACCAGGATGCACACCCGCCACGATCAAGTCAACCCACGGATGTTATCGAGCAAGTCAGAGATTTGTGCCGCCGATTGCGGATGCCCCAACGCCGAGGGAAAAAAGGGGGCAGGAATTCTCTGTCGCACATAAAAGAGTCTTTGACTCGAATTCGGTTGACGCCGGCTTCGTTCAGTTCGCAAACGCAGTCCATCCATGCCTCAGACGCGAAAGTATCGGGAATGAAGACAAAGGAAACGGTGATGGACAGCGAAGAGCGGAGTTCGTTTGCGTCTCGGCGAATTCGCCGAATTGAGTCGGTAACGGCGGTGTATCCGTTGACCGTGGATTGCCCCGTCGGGAGCTTGAATTTCCTGTAATCCTCATCGTTTGTCACGTCGAGGCTGATGTGAAGCTTCGCGATCCGAGCAACCATTTCACGCAAGCGAGCATCACCAAGGAGCAGTCCGTTGGTGATCAATTCGACGATCCTCTTGCGCTGGAGGAGGAATCTGATGGCGTCCGTCACGGCCTCGGCGGCAAGCAGTGGTTCCGAGTCGCTTCCACAGAAATGAAATTCGCCGGGGCATAGGTGATGCCACTTTGGGTCGAGTACCTTGGATAGCACGGCAATCAGGGTCCGCGAATCCATAACGGAGGGCAAGGGCTCAACGATCGTACGCATCGCGCGACCGATGCACCAGCGGAAATCCAAATTGCATCGTCCCGAAACGGGGTGGATGTCCATGACCGGCGGCGCAATGATGCCGCCGGCCTTCGTCGCGATGTAGGCCCGGCACAGCGCGTGAATGGTGTTGCGCTCGGGATCTGAGTACAGAGGCATCGGAGACTCCTCCTAGGTGGTAGGCTCAACGCGGTGGGTCAGACGACGCACGTCACGCTCGTCCTCTCGCCGAACGACCGGGATCAGAAGGCGGCGACGTAAAAACGCATCCATACCGCTGGACGAAGACGCCGCTCTTCTGCATCCCGCGGTTATGCTTGTCTCGGTATCGGCCTCCGACGCGGCACAGCTACGCCTCAAGCAGCGCACGAATCGTGATCCTGCCGGTCTCTCGAATACCAGTCGAAAGCCGATCGAGTCTGTCGTACTCGTTGCGCGCTTCCTCGTATAGCCGTTTACCTTGGACCAATTCTGCGAGACCTTCGGCCCGCAATGGCCGGAGATTCGACGGCAACTCCTGGAAGGGACTTACCAGCCGGGTCCGGCCCGACGCAAGTCGATTCCCAAACCGGATGGCAGTCAGCGACACCTCGGGATACCAAACGTGGTCGACCGCCTGATTCAACAAGCCATCCTGCAAGTCCTCACGCCGATTTTCGACCCCGGATTCTCGGAATCGAGTTTCGGCTTTCGACCAGGCCGCTCGGCCCAGGGAGCAGCGAAGCAGGTGCAAGCCCACATCCGTGCCGGTTATCGGCACTGCGTCGACATGGACCTGTCGAAATTTTTCGACCGCGTCCAACACGACGTATTGATGGTGCGGGTGTCCCGCAAAGTCAGCGACAAACGGTTGCTAACGCTGATCGGGCGCTACCTGCGCACCGGGCGTCATGGTCGACACCGAACTGCAGCCCTCGACCGAAGGCACGATGCAAGGCGGTCCTCTTTCGCCACTGCTGGCGAATATCCTGCTGGATGATTTCGACAAAGAGTTGGAATCTCGCGGCCTCCGCTTTGTGCGTTACGCGGACGACTTCCTCGTGTTCACCAAGACGAGGCCGGCGGCCCGGCGTGTCTTCGCTTCGATCGAGCGATACCTGACGCGAAAACTCAAGCTGGTCGTCAATCAGCAAAAGAGCCGTGTCTGCCGCACCGACGGAGTCGAGTTTCTCGGCTTCGCCTTCCAGGGCTACGGCGGCCAGTTCCGCGTTGCCAGGAAGAATCTCGACAAGTTCCAGTCTCGCGTCCGCGAGATCACGAGACGCAGTCGCGGGGTTTCGTTTGCCCAGCGGTGCGCCGAACTTCGTCGATACTTCCAGGGCTGGGTAGGGTACTTTCGGTTGGTGCTGCAATCAAGAGCTTCTTCGACGAGTTGGACAAATGGGTCCGCCGTCGCATCCGGATGTGTATCTGGGAGAGCTGGAAGAACGGCCGCACGCGGGCCGCCGCTCTCATGAAGCTGGGCGTCCCCGAGCACGAAGCCTTTACTCACGGTATGAGCAGCAAGGGACCTTGGGTGCTCTCCTCCAGCCAAGCGATGCATCAAGCGCTGCCGGTGGCACTCTTGGAAGAACGAGGTTTGCCGAGTCTGTTAGGGATCTGGAAGAAGCTTACTGCCAAGAATCGAACCGCCTAGTGCGGACCCGCATGCTAGGTGGTGTGGGAGGGGCTCCGGGGCAACCCGGACCCCTATCCCGATCCTTGGTTCGGGCTACAGCGACCGACCAACGTCTCCCGCCACACCCGGCGCCACCGCGCTACGGCGCGGCCGCGGCGTCGTGCATCATCGACCGAAGCGCGTCGTTCACGGATTCGTCGGTTGGAAATGCCGCGCGCACATCCGGTGCCAACAACGCCAGATTTGTGCCCCGACGGTACTGTTCCAGGTACTTGCCGCGAATCCCGCCTTTGAGTTCATCGCGATGGTACTCGGGACGGAGATCGTCCTCCTCCCCAATCGTCTTATCCTTCTTCATAGATCTTTCTCTCCCGCCGCGTGGCCACGCGGGCGCTGATGATTCGGTTCCGATCGCCGCGATCCGTGTGGGACACAACGAGCAGGCGTCCCTCGGTCGAGTAGCCGAACGTCAGATACCGGTCTTCGTCGTCCGAATGGCCCGGATCAAAGAACGTGATGGCCAACGGGTCGCCGAAGACCGTGGCCGCTTCTGCGAACGCGACCCGGTGGTTGGACAAATTCCGCACCGCCTTGTCGGGATCCCACTCGAATTCCATTTCACGAACCTACCGCGCCGTCCAAACTGAGACAAGCGGGAAGGCAGCGCCAACCGACCATGCTGAGCCAGCCAAAGCGGTCGCCTCCCGGCGCGGGCCACCCCCGCGAGGGAGCGTCCGTCGGCCATCAGTGCCTGCCCGACCAAGGTAACCCGGCGACGGCCAGGAAGCGTTGATTTCAGATTTCGCCCGAACCGCCGCTCGGGTTGACCGCCTTGTTGCCCACGTTGAACATTGGTCAACTTTTGGCTTCACGGATCGGCCGCTTAATAGGTTCCGGGGAGCGCGTCACGCAATGGATCAATTAACGCCCAATCACGATCATCACGAATCGGCCGCAATTCAAACGTCGCGTCCTTGATTCTTGTTGCGCTTGTGTCGCCGCCCAGAATTCCCGTGACCTTGCCCTTTATAACGCCATCGGAAGCTGGCTTGCCGGTCAAGTGTAAATCAAAAGTCTCGTACCATTTCCCACCAGGGTGAAAAAAATTTCAGTGCCCTTGACGTTTAGCTTGTCCTTGTCCAGTGATCCATCCTTGTCTGGCCAGATTTTCAAATCATCGCGAATGGCGATGATGAACGCTACAGCCACAGCGATGAAGGATAGGATGCGCAGCATGGGGATACTCCTGTGAAACCTCAACAATAGGTTGCCGATTCGGTTAACGCGGCGGCGGCCAAAAAGCCTTGACTTCGGGACCAACCGATCCGCCGCTCGCGTTCAACCGTTTGTTACGTGAGATGGGTCCGAAAACGACTGATTTCGACCACTCCGCAATATCCTTATTGCGATTCGACTACGATCCGGACAAAGAATTCGGAGAAAATCTTCAAATGACTATTCGAGGCGAATAGGTGCGCGGAGTGTTCTCCGCAGACGCGATGCAAAACAGTAGCAGGTCTAAGTGGAGTTGCACGTCCATAAAAGCGAAACTACAGAGCAATGTAGACCACCGCACGTACCGCGTTGACCAGGCCGCGACGAGTCAACGCATCCATTTTCCAAGACCAGATCGCGGCTCTGGTCCAACGCTTGGTTCGGACCTGCCTTCGGGATTTCCTCGCACGCCCTATGCCACTTGCGCGTGCAGTCGGACGCCGAGGGCACGGGCTACCTTGAGCACGGTGGCGAAGCTCGGATTGCCGTCCTCGCCCAGTGCTTTGTACAGGCTTTCGCGGCTCAGGCCCGCATCGCGTGCAACCTGCGTCATGCCGCGCGCGCGGGCAATATCACCGAGCGCGCGAGCGATGCCCGCGGCATCGTCGGGAGCCTCTTCGAACCAAGCATCAAGGTACGCCGCCATCTCCTCCGGCGTACGAAGCTGTTCCGCCACGTCGTAAGGAATGGTCTTGGTCTTTCGGGGTGACTTGGCACCGGTCTTGGCCATTTCGTCAGACTCCTACAGGTTTTTCGCCAGAGCGATGGCGGTCTTGATGTCTTGCGATTGCGTTGACTTGTCGCCTCCAGCAAGCAGCACGATCAATTCGCCGCCGCGTTCGGTGTAGTAGACCCGATACCCGGGCCCGTAGTCGATCTTTAGCTCGCAGACACCGTCCGTGAGAACCCGATGCTGTCCGGGATTTCCATGTGCCAACCGATCGACGCGAACCTGGACGCGTGCGCGCCCCGTACGGTCGCGAAGCGAGTCGATCCAGTCGCGGTATACTTCGGTCGTTTTGACGAGCATGCCTGCATTGTAGCCCACGGGATACACCGGTCAAGAGCCCGTGGCAATGCATTTTCCTGGGGCGGCCACATTTCGTCACCCCACGTACCACCGCAAAACGCCCGTGGCCACCCACCGGTCGCCTTTCCCTCCAAGCCCACCGTACCCACCGTCAGACCCGCGCTCGGCGTCGATTGCATTGGGTGCCTTCGAGTGCCGAGTCCGGCCGCGTTCGTCCGGGTGGCAGGCTTCGAGGAACGTCGAGAAAGTCTCGAATCAGGTCCCAGCGGTCGCGATACAGCTCAAGTTCAGGAACTGTGGAAAACGAAACCTTCCCCCAGCCCGGCGTGCGCGGCATCGCCCGGGCAAACTCAACTGGGAGCACGAAGAACTCTGGCGGAAGAACTTTGGAACGACCAATCACAGGGGGACACTCGCGACCGCAACCGATTGAGTCAACGCGGACGTGGCTGCTCAAGGGCGAACTGAATAGCCGCTGATACAGGTCGATCAACGACTCGGAACCCAGTAGATTGCCAAACGGTTCAAACTTTGAGTTAGCAGTATGGGCACACGGATAAAGAGCCCCGTCTGCCGCGAGCGTCGGCCATAAACGCGGCGAACGGCAGTACTGAAAGTCGCACTGCGAAAGCGGCACGTCCGGCGCTGCGTGCGCCACGCTAAACCGGTCGTCACCAAAACGTCGTGACGACTCCTCGACGGCGTTCTTCAAATCGGGGATGCGGGGATACTTCTGGCTCAAATCGTCTCTGACCCTCTTTCGCTTCCCTTTTTTCGCTTCAATCGATTATCTTGCTCACGCTCATCACTGCCAGTCTTCGAACTGCTCGAACAGGTAGTCCGTCGCCTCGACATCCAGCGTGTCGTATCCTCCCTGATTCGAGGTGGCAACCACGCGGTCAAATCCCTGTCCCCAACTCCGCTTGGTCGGCCGCGGCACGAGGACGTCCAACAAGTCGTACGACAATTCGTACCAGTTGCCGGCGCCAGTCAGATGGTCGTCCCCGGCGGAGTCGAACAGCAGGGCTTCATCCGTGCCGCCCGCCGTGGCATACGCGGACACGCTGCCAAAGCCGCTGGCGTAGTTCAGGTAGCCCGGTCCCTGCAGATAGGCGGCGGCGGAGCGGCCGACAAACACGTCGTCGCCGGCCGAATCGAACAGCATCGCCGTGTCGGTGCCGCCCGCCGTCGAGTACGCTTTCACCTCGGCAAAGCCTGCCACGTAGCCCAGGTAACCGGGACCTTCCAAATAGCTGTAATTCGGACGACCGACGAATTTGTCGTTCCCCGCCGAATCGAACAGCATCGCCCTGTCCACCCCGCCCGCGGTGGAGTACGCCTTGACGTCGCCGAACCCTTGCACGTAGTGGTAGAAGCCCGCCCCGCGGATGTAGGCGGTCGTCGGCCGATGCACAAACACGTCGTCCCCCGCTCCGTCGAAGAAGCGGGCCTTGTCCGTGCCGCCCGCCGTGGCGTAGGCCGTGACCTCGTCGAAGCCCGCCACGTAACTCAGGAAGCCCGGACCTTCCAGATACGCATAGCCCGGCTGGCCCACAAACAGGTCGTCCCCCGGCGAATCGAACAGCACGGCCGTGTCCACCCCGCCCGCCGTGGCGTACGGCGACACGGTCTCGAAGCCCGCCGCATACCCCAGGTAGCCCGGACCTTGCATGTACGAGTAATCCCGGCGACTGATGAACCGGTCGTCGCCGGCCGTGTCGAACAGGATGGCCGTATCCGTCCCGCCCACCGTGGCGTACGCCGACACCTCGTCAAAGCCCGCCATGTAAGTGAAGTAGCCCGGACCTTCGATGTACGCGGACGCCGCCCGGCTGACGAACTTGTCGTCGCCCGCTGAATCGAACACCTGGGCCTTGTCCAACCCGCCCGCCGTGGCGTACGCCGAGACCTCGCCAAAGCCCTGGACGTAGTTGTAGAAGCCCGCGCCCTCCAG
>JAAYYU010000336.1 GCA_012515235.1 Candidatus Anammoximicrobium sp. | reverse complement strand
TCGAGCCGATGAATTCCGCGGCCAATGGAACGCCTGGCTGAAAAGGAAATACGCCTCCAGCGACGCGCTGAAAACGGCGTGGGCCTGGACGCCCGTGCCGCTGGGCGACGAGTTGATCACGGAGGGCGAGTTTGACGGGCCGGTGGCCTTCGACGGCCAGCGGTGGATTCTCGACCAAGGCACCGCCGAAGTTTCGGTCGCCGCGTCCGGCGGGGTGCTGAAGGTGACCGTCACGCGCGACGGCAGCGAGCGGTTCCCCAAGATCTACCGGCTCGTGTCGCTGGAGAAGGATCAGCCCTACACGGTCTCCTTCCGCGTCCGGCAGGTGGCGGGCCAGCCCGCGCCCGATCTCGGCTTCGCCGTGGCGCGGACGCGGGGCGGCTGGCAATCGCTCGGGCTGATCGCACCGTATCGCGCCGGCAAGCAGTGGAGAACCATCCATCACACCTTCCTTGCGACGGAGACCACGGATCTGGCGGAGATCCAGTTCACGCGTTTCAAGACCGGCGAGTACGAGATCGACGACCTTTCGTTCAAACCCGGGGCGGTGGGCGCGTTCAGCGATAGGGCGGATCTCGAACTCGGCGCCGTGCCGGTCGTGAACAGCCGCGAGTTCGCACCCCTGCAGACCCGACGCGACTTCTACCAGTTTCTCATCGACACCGAGCGGGCCTACTGGAGCGGCATCGCCGGTTACCTCAAGGACGAGCTGAAGTTCAAGGCGCCGATCTCCGGGACGCAGGTCTGCGGTTACAGCCCGCCGATGCTGCAGGCCGAGCTGGACTACGTGGACAATCACGCCTACTGGTGCCATCCGAGCGTCCACGCGAATTGGGAGATCCACAACGCGGCGATGGTCAACTCGATGAACTGCATCCAGGCGCAGGCCGGCCAGCGCGTGGCGGGCAAGCCGTACACGGTCAGCGAATACAACCACCCGTTCCCCAACCAGTACGGCGCGGAGGGCCAGCCGATGTTGCGGGCCTACGGGGCGCTGCAGGGCTGGGACGGCGTGTTCCAGTACACCTACAACCACAGCCCCGATTTCGAGCCGCGGCGCAACACCTATTTCTTCAGCATGATCGCGCGGACCGAGGTCCTGGCGCACTTCCCGGCCTGCGCGGCCATCTACCTCCGCGGCGACGTGCGCGAGGCGCACCAGACCGTGACCGGAGCGCTGCCGCTGCCGGATTACTTCGACCGGCTCGTGCGCCAAGGTTCCGTCGCCGCCGGCATCACGTCCGCCGGCCTTGACGGCCGGCTGGCGCTGGTCCACAAGACCGCGATGGACTTTTCCGGCAAGCCCGGCACGGAGGCGGCGGCCATCGCGAAACCGGACGGCAAGATCGTGGCGAGCGACACCGGCGAGTTGGTGTGGAACCGGGAGCTTCCCGGCAAAGCCTACTGGACCGTCAACACCTCGAACACGAAGCTGTTCAGCGGCTTCCCCGAAGGCCGGGAGATCGCGCTGGGCGGCGTGAAGCTGTCGCTCGGCGAGACCCGTCTCGGCTGGGCCACGGTCTCGCTCACCTCGCGGCGAGCGACGGGCTTCGGCGAGCGCGGCGCGGCGGCAACCGTCCTGCTGGCTGCCACCGGCGTGACGGAAAACCAAGGCACGGTGCTGGAGGCCACGGGCGAGGGCTCGGTCGCGCTGGCTGACCGGCTCGACTGGGGCGACGGGACCGTGCTGGCCGAGGGCATCCCGGCGACCGTAACGCTGCCCTCCGACCCGGCGCGGACAGCGTGCTTCGCGCTGGACGAGCGCGGCGAGCGGAAGGGCGAGGTGCCGGTTACGCCCGCGCCTGGCGGCTGCTGCATCGAGATCGGTCCGCAGTACCGGACGGTGTGGTATGAGATCGTCGTGAGCGGCAATCCGTCGCAGCAGCCAAGGGCAGAATGACGGAGATGGACCAAGGAAGGATGAAGGAAGAAGAGGCAGGGAACGGCCTCCGGGCCGACCGCGGACACGAAAAGACATGAAGAAACTCCTGTTGACGATCTGCCTCCTGCTCGCTCCAGCGGCGGGCGCGGAAGAGTATTCTCCCCACTGGCTCGAGCGGGTCGAGCCGAATTCCGTGGGCATGGATGCGGCGGGCTTGAAGGACATCGACGCGGTCGTCGAGCAGACGATCGCAATCGGCCACACGCCCGGCGCGGTCGTCGCGATCGGCCGCGGCAATAAGCTCTGCTTTCTCAAGGGGTACGGCTATCGGCAGTTCTATCCCGAACAGGAGAAAATCACCCTCGACACGCTGTTCGACCTCGCGTCCGTCACGAAAGTCGCCTGTACCGCGACGGCGCTTGCCGTCGTCGTCGATCAGGGCAAGGTTTCGCCGGACGATCCGGTCGTCCACTACTTTCCGGAATTCGGCGTCAACGGCAAGGACCGGATCACCATCTGGCACTGCATGACGCATACGTCGGGAATCATGGACTACTACAACCAGACCCGAGGGACCAAGGAGGAACTCTGGAAGCTGCTGTGCGGCCTGGGACTGCGGTATCCGGTCGGAGAGCGGTTCGATTACATGGACAACAACACCCTGATGCTCGGCCACATCGTCGAAAAAGTCTCCGGCCAGGACCTGCGGACGTTCACGATCGAAAACCTCTACCGGCCGCTGGGCATGCTCGACACGATGCACAATCCCGACGCCCAGCGCCGCAAACGCGCGGCGGCGACGGAAACGCGCGGCGACGTCTGGTTCAAGGGGGTCGTCAATGACTACCGCTCGTACCATCTCGGGGGCGTCGCGGGGCATTGCGGGCTGTTTTCGACCGCGCCGGACCTGGCCATCCTGTCGGCCCTCTGGCTGGGAAAAGGAACGCTGGTCCAGCGCGATGGCAAGAAGGTGACTCTTTTCAGCGAAGCGACGTTCGAGAAGATGGTCGCCCCGCAAACCGTATCCGCCGGACTCCGCGGGCTGGTTTGGGACAAACGGTCCGGGAGCAAGAATCGGCCTTGGAACATGACCCCGCGGGCGATCGGCCACGGCGGCTGGACGGGAACTTCCGTCTGGATCGACCCGAGCCTGGACCTGTTCGTCGTGGTCCTGGGCAACCGCCGCCATCCGTTCGGGAAGACGCCGAATATCTATCCGACTGCCGCGCGGGTTGGGGTGATCGCGGTCAACGCGGTCCGGCGCGAATCTTCGGGATCGCCGAAATCCGCCGCCCGATTGCCCGCCGCTCTGAAGGGGACGAGGGTCGTTTTGATCGTCGACGAAGCGGAAATCGGCCGTCCCGGCGGCCTGCCTGCGCGGCTGAAGAACGACGGCGTCGAAATCGCGGCGTTGTTCTATCCGGACGAATCGAAGGCGGAATCCGAGGGCATGACTTACCAGGTGGTTCCGAAAGCGCTCAAGACGGACGATCAAACCGGCGCGCCGGTATACGCTCTTACCCGCGACTGCCCGCGCGTTCTACCCCCGGCGGTCCACGGCGCCGCCGCGATCGTCTTCGCCCCGACGGTTTCGAAGGATGCGTCAGACGAGTCGTTCTGGTTCCTGACCAACGTGCTCGGCGAGACCCTGCAATCGGCGTCGGACAACGGGCTGAAGTACGGGGTCGCCGACCGACCGAACCCGCTGGAAAGGAGACGCGTCGAGCCGCTGGACCTGATCGACAAGTACAAGCCGTTTGCGAGCTATGCGCGCGTCGCTCGGGAACAGGGGCTGTCGTTCGGCGAAATCGCGCGGCGAATCAACGGCGACCAGATGCTGGGCGTCGACATTCTGGAGTGTCGCGGAATGGACGCGGCGGCGTCTTCCGGCGCGTCGCGTTGATCGGCCAGATGTTGCTACTCCTCATCTCCCATTCGGTATGGGCGGTTCACCGGCGATAATGCGGTCGAGGCGACGGGACAGTTCGGACCAGCCGAGGCCGGTCTCGTCGGTGAGCCAGCCGTTGTAGCCCACGTCGTCGAGGGCCTTGCGGACCGCGGGCCAGTTGACGCTGCCCTGCCCGATCGCAGCCCAGTTGCCGCCTTTGCCGTCGGCGTTGAGCTGGTAGTCCTTGACGTGAACCTTGGCCAGGCGCGGGCCGAAGATGCGAATCCATACCTCGGGCGGATACGCGATCTCGATTCGGTCGCCGCGGAGGATGCCTGCATACTTGACGTGGTTACCTACGTCGAAATACGCCTTGACCCACGGACTGTTGAACGAGGCGACGACCCAGTTGTACAGTTCGGGCCGCACGCACCAGTTGTTCCACACGTTTTCCAGGGCGATGGCGACCTGCGTCTCCTCGGCCACGGGCAGGAGCTTCTTGATCGACTCGCGGACTACGTCCATCGAGCGGTTGTGGGCCTCGATGTAGCCTTGGAACTTCTCGTTCTCACGGGCGACGAGTTGGGTGATGTGGCCGCTGGCCTCGTCGAACTTGATGTCGAATTCCCACGGTTCGGGCATGGGCTTGGCGCTGCAGCCGCCCACCGGGGCGAGCACGGCGTCGGCGCCGTAGGCCTGGGCGGCACGCAAACCGGCCACCGAGCCGCCACCGATCACCGAGTGGATCCGCAAACCGAATTTCTCGGCCAACTCACGGGCCCTCTTCGCCTCGTCGACCGCCACGGTGCGGGCCTCGAAGCCCTCGATGCCGGCGTCCTTGAGCTTCTTGAACGTCTCCTCGTTCATGCGGTCCGCGCCCAGGATGACGGCCTTGTGGAGGGTGGTCTTGTAGGAGGGCTCGGCGGCTCGCACCCCGGTGGCCGCCAAGCTCATGCCGGCGGCAGAAACCGCAAGAAAATCGCGGCGGTTCAGGTCAGTTCTCATCGCGTAGTCTCCCTCTGGTTGATCATGGTATGTACGCAGGTGACGTGCTGCATGTTATCAGTTCAGCTTCGTTCGAGGAATAAGTGGCGTAAGCTTCCAGCTTGCGAGGCCACTATCCGCCGCAAGCTGGAAGCTTACGCCACAGAAAGATCGGACAGTTATTTCGCGAACGATGCCGTTCTAGCGAGTCGGAGCCACGGCGTCAGTAGCGATTTTCATCAGCTTTGCCTTGGCTTGGTTGAATCCTCGGGGCACACTGAAGAACCCGACCCAGAGTTCTCCGGGCGTGTGCTCCAGCACGAACGGATACGTCGTGCCCTTGCCGCGGGCCACGGCGACCGGCGCGGTCCACGTCCTGGCCTCATCCGACGAGAACGCCAACTCGACCTCCTGCCGTCCATTCTCCAGCGCATTGTAGACCAGCACGATGCGGCCGTCGTGGAGGCGGGCCGTGTGACCGG
>JAAYYU010000335.1 GCA_012515235.1 Candidatus Anammoximicrobium sp. | reverse complement strand
GCGTCGGCTGGTGCTGAACATGGCTCCACGCTGGCAAGCAGCGTGGTGGCCGAAGGAAGCGTGGGGCGGGCCGACGGCTGGTGCTGAACATGGCTCCACGCTGGCAAGCAGCGTGGTGGCCGAAGGAAGCGTGGGGCGGGCCGACGGCTGGTGCTGAACATGGCTCCACGCTGGCAAGCAGCGTGGTGGCCAAAGTCCGGGAAGTTATTTCGGCCACCGTTGCTGGGATGGTCGGCAATAGACACTGGACAGTTATTTCTCGAACGCTCCTTGCCGCCTCTTGGCCCCCTTTCAGCTTTTCCCCTTTCCCCTTTTCCCCTTTCGCCCTTTTGCCTGATCGACTTCCCGGCTTTTCGACTCTTTCACTTTGGCACTTTTTCACTCGTCCTCCCCGCGCCGCTGGCTCCCATCCAGAGCAGCGACAAGCCGACGATCAGCCCGGTGGCCGCGACGGCCAGCCACGCGAGCGGCATGTGCGATTGTTCCTGCAGGCCCCAACCCCGCGCGGCCAGTTCGTCGCGGTAGTAGGCCAGCATCAGCAGCAAGCCGTTATGGCAGGCGTGCAGCACCATGCCGGGCACGACGCTCGCCGTCCGCCAGGCGACCCAGCCCAGAATCAGTCCCAAAAACGTGCTGGGCAGCAGACGTTCGGTGGCCAGGGCGTCCGTGGCCACTACGTGAAAACCGCCGAACAGCACCGCGGAGAGGACGATCGAATGGCGTTCGGAAGTCGCGGCCAGCAAGGCCCGCAACAGGTAGCCGCGAAAAAGCAATTCCTCACACACGGCGGGAGCTGCGGCCAGCGCTGCGACGATCACCCACGGGGACACTTCGCGCCAACTGGCCAGCAGTTGGTGAGCCAACTCGATCCGCTCCTGGCTCAGCGTGGCCAGTCCGATGAGTTCGTTCAGCAGGTAAATCTCGTGCGCCAGCGGCCACAGGCACAGGCCCAGCATGACGGCTCCCGCCCAGGCCGGGAGGCGGGCGGCGTTCAGGCGAAACGTCTCGCGTAACGGCAGTCGCTGCACCATCGCCGCCGCCGTCGGAAAACCGGCAAACAAGACGGCGGTCGCCACGCCGTTCAAGATCAGCAGAGTCGAAGGCGAATCGTAGGGCATCTGGGCCAGCAAGCCGGCGACGAGGAAGTAGCAGGGGAACAGCAACGCCAGGCATAGCATCGCGCTCGAGACGCGCGGCACCCGCGCCGCGCCGGCGGGCCGCCGGAACAGGTCCGACCAACTGGCCTCGCTGCCATACAGAATGGCATCGGTCCCGAACACGCGGGCCGCCAGGCCGATGGCGGCCACGGCGTACAAGGCCGTCGCCAGCACTGCCACGGCGGCCAACGTAGGATCCGCCGTGCCGTCAAACAGCCCGCGGGCCAACAGGACGATGTTCACCAGCGGCGTCACTGCCAACAGTCCGTTGAACTCCACGCCCGGCATCAGGCTGATCAGTCCGGGGGCCAAGGACAGCAGCATGACGGGAATCAGGTAGGCTTGCGCTTCCTTGAAACTGCGGGCGAAACTGGTCAGTGCCAGCAGGACGGCCGAGAAAAAACCGGCGAACAAAACCAGCAGCGCCAGCACTTCGACCAGCACCCAGGGCGGCAACCCCGCGTCGCCAAACAGGACCTTTCCCAACCCCGTCGTGACCAGGGTGATCGTCATCGCCAGCAGATTGGCACTGGCCGTCAGCAGCGCCACGGTCACCACCGCCACGTACTTGGCGGCCAGCAATTCGAGCCGCGGAACGGGAGCCGCCATGAGCGCCTCCAGGGTGCCCCGCTCCCGCTCGCCGGCCGTCAAGTCGATGGCCGGATAAACGGCCCCGGTCATGGTCATCAGGATCAGAACCAGCGGGATCAGGGTGGTCAGCGAAAAGGCCGCGCCGGTTCCGCGCACGATGCGACTGGCGGTCTGGACGGGATACCGCACGCCTTGCCCTGCCAGTTCCAATTGCTTGCGCACATAGCGCTCGTTGACCGCTCGCAAGCGGTCCTGGACGTAATCCAACGCCGCCTTGCTGACGGTCGAGCCTTCGCGGGAAATGAGTTCGCAACGCAACGACGACGCGCGATCGCCGCGGACTCCGGCAACGGATTCGCGCTGCACCAGGATCGCCAGGTCGACCGAGCCCGACACGACCTCCTGTTCCAAGTTCGCCCCCGCAACCCATTGAATGCGCGGTTCCGGCACGCGCGTCGACAACGGCCTCGGCCCTTTCCGCCCGGACGGTTTCTGGACCGGCTGGGCCGGCGGTTGCGTCTGGCGGAGTAGCGCGTCGCCCAGCGTCAGGAACCGCTGCACGTGCTCGCCTTCCGCTTCCGGGGTGACCGCCACCACGCAAGTCAACTGTCCGGCGGCGCCCAGCGAAGTGAGCAGCAATCGCTGGAAGCCCAGGCTGAGCAACGGATAGACCAGCAACGGCATCAACACCAGCGTGACAATCGTCCGCCGGTCGCGTAGGATCTCGCGCAACTCTTTCAGGCACAGCCGCGCGAGCCGGCCCAGGCCGGGCCGCCGAGGCCGCTGCGGCGAGCCCTGTGCCGAGCCCTGTGCCGAGCCGTCTTCGGGGCCTTCGATCTCTTCCCTGTCTGGTTGCAGCGTCATGCGATCAACCGTCGCTAGATGTCCACAATGACTTCCGCCATCCAGCCGCTGCCGGACGGCTCCACCTTCAGGCCGTGATACGTGATCGCCTTGACCTCGTGATCCAGCTGATGCCGCGCGCGGTCCAGCGGTTCGCCGCCGCACGCCGCCCGCAGTCCCTGCCGGGTCAAATCGACCTGAAACTGGGACATCAGCAGATGCTCGGTCTCGAAAGTGTACAACAACTCGTTCAGCCAGTCGAACAGAAGATAATCGTCCTGCTCGCCCGCGATCTCGTAACTCCGCTGTTCGCTTGCCCGGACGTCGCCGGGGTTCAGGATCAGCAGCGAGAACAACGCCCGCGCGGCCTCGACAAACAGCGTCGCCCGGTCCTCGGCCCGGACCCTCAGCCCGATATCCGCCGTGTGTTCAAAGGCCTCGTACATCGGCGCCTCGCCTCGTGCCGCTGGACAGGTCGTAGTCCCAGGATTTCCGTTTTGGGTCTTGCCCCATGACTGCACCATCGCCAGTTGGGGTTTGGCGGCGCACGCTTGCCGCGTTGGCGTCGCGGCCGCCGCGCCGCCTTGCATGCAACAAGGCTCACTTTTCCGCTGCGGTTTCCGCCTGGTAGGCGTCCCACCAGCCTTGGATTGTCTCCGGCGTCTGTTTGCCGACGTGAATCCACAACCGGTATCGCAGGACCAGCGGCCGATCCGGGGTGAGCGTCCACCGCGTGTTGACCGCGGGGAACGTGGGCTGGATCCAGGACAGATTGGGATACTGCACCCAGTCGCCGGGGTAGTCGGGATTCCGTGCGTGTTGCAGGATGGTGAACCCCACTACGCTTGGCCCGCCGGCAGGCGTCCCGGTGCGTTGGGCCCACGCGCGGCGCGGCGATGCGTCCGCCGGATCCGCGGCGGTCTCGATTTGTTGGTCCTGGGCCGCGGAGAGCCGGACGTTCAGGCCGCCGTAGTGACTGGCGCCGCGGCGGGCGATCTGGACCTCGTCCTGCAGGGCGGTGAAGCGGAACTGCAAGTCGATCGCGCGGCCGGCGGCGGTCTGCCGCCCGGCGCGAATGACCGCCTGTTCGCGCACCACGGGCGTGCGGTCCTCCCACCGCCATTCGTTTTCCGCGGCGATTTGCGCAAAGTCCGTTCCCTCCTCGATCTGGACGTTGCCCGTGGGGCGGGCGAACACCAACTGCAGCGCGTGCAAGTCGCCGCGCTGGCCGCGCCAGTCCACTTCGGGCCAGGCCCAGTAGATGCCGCGGTGGTGCGGGTGATCGGGACTCCAATCCTCCGTCAGCACCTCGCCCCGGGGACCGTACAGCGGATGGATATAATCGGAGCGGGCCACAGCGTATTTGCGGCTCGCCGCGCTGATGCGATCCTTCACCTCCGCCGGCTCCGGCACCCATTGGTAGTTGTACCGCAGCACGGGCGAGTTGCCGTCGACGATCTCCAACGGCCCCGGATCGCCCAGTTTGCGGACCGTCAGCCTGGACGGCTCCGCGGCCTGCGCCGGCGTCTGCACGCCGCTCGTCAGAACAGCCAACTCAGCCGTCACTGCGGCGGCCAACAGGCTGGACAACCATCGCGGGAACGAACGACTCATCGTGTGGCTCCTGAATCGGCATGCTCTGCTTGGGACCGATGCGGTACCAGTTTACCAGCGCGGCCCGTGTCCGCAACCAAAGCCGGTTCCACTTCTCCGTCCGACCAGGACCCAGCCGGCGCATGCCCGCCTCCAAAAAGGCCGGCAAGAACGAGGGCGAGTATCAGATTGCCCGGTGTCGTGAAAACCGCGATAATTCTTTGCGGTTCCAGGCTGCGACCCTTGGTAGCATGGATCTCCAAGCCGTGCAGCGTTGTCCAACGATCCGAGGTGAACCGCTGGGCGCGGACAACCGTGCTACGAGAAAACTGAGGACAGGAAAGGAAAAAGAAAGGGAAAAGGAGCTGCCATGACCATCAAGCTTTCCGGCCATCTGGCCGCTGTGTGCTTGCTGTTTCTCGGCGTCGGGACTTGTCCCGCGGACGACTGGCCGCAGTGGCTGGGGCCGCGACGCGACAGTGTGTGGCGCGAAACGGGGATTGTGGAGAGGTTTCCAGACGCCGGGCCGCCGGTCAAGTGGCGGACGCCGGTCGCTGGCGGCTACGCGGGACCGGCCGTCGCCGCCGGGCGAGTCTACGTCACGGACTACGCCACGTCCGGCGACCGGACGCCGGATCCCAACACCCGCAGCAAGCTGCTGGGCCGAGAGCGCGTCCTCTGCTTGTCGGCCGCCGACGGCCGGTTGCTGTGGAAACACGAATACGATTGTCCGTACGGAATTTCGTTCCCGGCCGGCCCCCGCTGTTCGCCCACCGTGGACGGCGACCGCGTTTACACGCTGGGCGCCGAAGGCGATCTGCGTTGCTTGAGGACGGACGACGGCTCGCCGATCTGGTCCCGCAATTTCCTTCGCGACTATCAGGCCGTCACGCCGATGTGGGGCTGCTGCGGCCATCCTCTGGTCGAAGGCGAGCGGTTGTTTTGCGTGGTCGGCGGCGAGGGCAGTGTCGCGGTGGCGTTCGACAAACGCACGGGCAAGGAGCTGTGGCGGGCCCTGTCGGCCAAAGAACAGGCCTATTGTCCGCCGACGATGATCTCGGCCGGCGGCAAGCGGCAGCTGGTGATCTGGCATGCCGAGGCGATCAACGGGCTGGATCCGGAAACGGGTAGCCTGTTGTGGTCCGTGCCCTTGGACGCAAACTATGCGATGGGCATCGCCACGCCGCGGCAGTTGGGATCGTACCTGTTTGCCGGCGGCATCGTGAACAAGTCGGCGCTGCTCAGACTGGGCGCGGATCAGCCTGCGGCCGAGGTCGTTTGGCGGGGCGCCAGGGGCCGAGGCATCGGGCCGGTGATGGTCACGCCGTTTCTGGAAGGCGACTACTTGTACGGCGTGGACGGCAAGGGCGAACTGCGTTGCGTCCGACTGGCGACGGGCGAACAGCTGTGGACGACTTACGCCGCAACGGCGCCGACCGGCCGGCCGACTCACTCCGCCTGCGCGTTTCTGGTCAAGCACGGCGACCGTTTCTTCCTGCCCAGCGAAACGGGCGAGTTGATCATCGCCCGGCTGACGCCGGAGAAATACGACGAGATCTGCCGCGCGAAGATCATCGAGCCGACCGGCGTAGCCTTCGGCCGGAACGTCTGGTGGAGCCACCCCGCGTTTGCCCAACGCTGCCTGTTCGCCCGCAACGACAAAGAACTGGTGTGCCTGTCGCTGGCAGCCAAAGCGAAATAGGACGAACGGATTGAGGGCAACGATTCAATTTTGGCCGACCGTGGCGCCAGACCGATGGTAACACTCTGCTCCGCCAGAATTGAATTCTGAACGGATTGGGGTCAGGCTTACAGAATTCAATTTTGGCCGACCGTGGCGCCAAACCGGTGGTAACACTCTGCTCGGCCAAAATTGAATTCTGTAAGCCTGACCCCGGCAACGATTCAATTTTGGCCGACCGTGGCGCCAGACCGGTGGTAACACTGTGCTCGGCCAAAATTGAATTCTGTAAGCCTGACCCCCCTCAGCGATTGACCCCAAGCCGGGTGCAGCGTGTCGAGACTTTGCCAGCAGGCTGGTTCTGCCTCACGCGCCCAGGTTCGGTCTGCGGCGGTGCCAGTCGGTAGCCAGCTGAAACTGATGGGCCGCGGTCAGCACGGTCGCTTCGTCGAACGGGCGTCCGCTGAGTTGGATGGCCATGGGCAGTCCCAGGCGGTTGAATCCGGACGGCAGCGAGACGGCAGGGTTCCCGTACAGGTTGGACGGCGTCGAGTACGATTCACCTCCCCGCGCAATCTTGGGGTCGGTCGGCGCGGAACGATAGGTTCCGGGGGCCGCGGTGGCCGGGTTGGACGGCATCAGCAGGATGTCCACCGTCTCGAACGCTTGCTGCATCTGCCGGGCGATCAGCGTGCGGGCCTGCTGGGCCCGCAAGTAATCCTGCGCGGACAGGAACATGCCGACGGCAAGGCCCTGGAACAGCCGCTCGCTGATCCGGTCGCGCTGTTTGCACAGCAGATCGAAATGGGTCAGGAGTCCCTCGGACAACAGGATTGTCCAGACGGTGGCGCGGGCGTACGGCAGATGGGGGATGTGCACGTCGCGGACGGTCGCGCCGAGCGAGCGAAAGACTTCCAGCGCCGATTCCAGCGCGGCCATCACCTCGACGTCCACGCCGGCCGCCTCCAGGTAGGACGGGCAGAGGCCGATCCGCAATCCCCGGATGCTGCGCGCGATCAGTTCCGGATAGTTGGGCACCGACAACGGACTGCTGAGCGGGTCGGCGGCGTCATGTCCCGCCAGCGCGGCTAGCAGGATGGCGGCGTCCTCCGCCGACCGGGCCAGCGGTCCGATGCTGCCCAGGCTGTGGGCAAACTCCGAGACTCCCCCGCGGCTCACTCGGCCGTAGGTCGGCATCAGCCCCGTCGCGCCGCAGTAGGAGGCGGGATTTCGGATGGAACCGCCGGAGTCCGAGCCGACCGAGCCCATCGCCAATCCGGCCACCACGCCCACCGCCGATCCCGTGCTGGAGCCGCCTGTCGGGTACTTGGAATTCCACGGATTCCGGGCCGGTTTGAAGTCGCCGTCCTCGCTGGTTCCGACCCAGCACATCTCGAACAGGTTGGCTTTGCCCAGCAGCACCGCGCCGGCTTCTCGCAACCGCCTGACCACCGTCGCGTCCTGTCCGGGTACCGAATCCGCAAACGCGCGACACGCGTAGGTCGTGCGGATGCCGGCTGTGGCGATGCAGTCTTTGATGCTGATCGGAATCCCGTGCAGCGGGCCGCGGTAGTGTCCCCGCGCGATGTCGTCCGCAGCGATTTTCGCCTCCGCCATCGCCCGCTCGGCCGAAAGGGTAATCAAGGTCCGCAGGTGCGAGTCCAGCCGTTCAATTCGCTCCAGGTGCGCCCGAGTCAGTTCCACCGGACCGATGGACCGCCGCCGCAGGAGTTCAGCGGCGTCCGCGATGGACAGCGAGCACAGGTCCGCGGGCGTGGACGGCAACGGACGCTGGGACGCTGGGCCAGCGCGCCCGAGATCGCCAAAGCCGGGCGTCTGGATCACCTGGGGGCGGTAGCCGAGAGCCGGCGGACAGTCGCCCAGGGGCAATTCCAGCAACACGCGCGCATCGCCAATCACCTTCTGTGCACGGCGCTGCAACTCAGCGGTCTCGGCAGACGACAGGTTCAACTCTGCCCAATCAGGCTCCTCGGCTGCCAACAGCGCGGGAGCCAGCCCCAGTGCCGGAAGCATCGCGACAATGCGGCGGCGTGAGATCTGCATGGGAGTCTCCTTCGAATTGCGAAACTCGATTCCGCATGGATTGTGAAGTTGGGACGGGGAAAACGAAAGGGGGCCGGAATGAGACAACACCGCACGCCTTCCGCTTGACGGCAGTTCGGCACGTGAACGTGCATGCGGATTGGAACCGCCGCCTTCCAACTCCAAATCGGTCTCGTACCGGTCAATCGTCGTCCTCCACCAGATGCACGGCCCATTCCGGATACGGCTCGGCGGTGCCGCGCTGAGCTCGCCAGAGGACGCGGTTCAGCGCGTCTTCCGGCGCGCGGTCCACTTGCTCGAAATTCATCTGTTCACAGGCCAGTGCGTCGGCTCGCAACTGCAGGTTCCGCAGCGTCTGCGGATCCCCGTTCATCTGGTCCAGAGGGATGTTGGTGGGCAGGGCCGTGAAGGGCGTCAAGTCGGGCGTGTCGGTAAAACAGTCCCGCAGCGGCTCGGCGCTGGCGTCGAACTGGTTCATTGGCGGCAGGCCGAGGATCTGTTCGATTGTGCGCAGCAGACTGGTCGTATTGTATTGCGTGCTGACCACCGCCCGCCGCCGCGCGTAGGGACTGGCGACATAGGCGGTGGTCCGATAGCCGCTGACGTGGTCCCAGCCGTTTTGCGGATCGTCCTCGATGGCCAGGATCGCCATCTGCGGCCAGAACTTCGAGCGGCTCAGGCCCTCGACGATGCGGCCCAAGGCCAAGTCGTTATCGGCCACCGTCGCCGCCGGCGTGGGACAGCCGCGTCGGGTGCCGCTGGTGTGATCGTTGGGCAGGCAAATGATGACCAACTGCGGGAACTCGCCCCGCGTCTCGAACTCGCGCAACTCCCGCAGAATGAAATCGGCCCGGTACTGGTCGGGCACCTCCATCGCCCAACCCACGTAGGCCGCGGGCGAGAAGGATCGCAACGTCGCCACGGCGGGCTCGCACCCAAAGATCACCTCGCCGCTGCCCTCTTTCCACGTCCGGTAACAAGCCAAAAAGTCGGGTTTGCCCGACCGGGCCGGATCGCGCCAGCGGAAGCGGGGGATCATGAACTCGCCGTAATTCCGCAAGCTGACCTTGTGCCGCAAGGCGTTGTCCCAGAGGAAGCCGGCCGGCGAGTAGGCCAGCGCGTCGGCGTCGTCGTCGTCCATGCCGTCCGGATAACTGCGCGGCCAGCCGGCGAACGATTTTTCCAGGTAGTCGGTGCCGAACGCGGTCATGCTCCACTGGTGGCCGTCGGCGCTCAGGATGCCGGCGCAGTAGGTGTTGTCCAACAGCACGAACTCGCGGGCCAGCTTGTGCTGGTTGGGCGTGATCCGCTCGCCGAAGATGCACAGCTGCGGGTCGCCGTTGCCCTCCGCCATATCGCCCAGCACCTGATCGTAGGTGCGGTTTTCCTTGATCACGTACACCACGTGCCGGATCAGGCTCGGCTCGCCGATCCGTTCGGGCACCGCGCGGGGCGGCTGGTCCGGCCGCGGCGGCAGCAGCGACGCGCGGATCCGCTCGCGGCGGAGGTTGTCCCAGACCGTCTGCGACAGCCGCGGCAAGTCGGCGGCCGCGGGCAGCGGCACCAGCGACACCGATCCGTGGTACTGGTGCGTATTGAAGCCGCTCGTCCCCGCCGGCGCGGCGTCCGGCCTGGTGGCCACCGGCTGGAGCTGGTGCCCCTTGATGTTCGCGACGACCAACTGCCGCCGCGCCGCATCGTAGACAATTGCTCCGGGAAACCAGCCGACGGGGATCAGGCCCAGCAGTTTCGACTCCTTGTCCTCCGGCTCGAACCGGACCACGGCGATCGCGTTTTGAGTCCCGTTGGCGACGTACAGCGTGCGGCCGTCGGGAGCGAACGCCAGGGCGTTGGGCGAGGCCCCGAACAGGTCGCTGGGCGACGGTTTCACCCACACGGTTTCCACCACCGCGCCAACGGCCGTGTCGATCACGCTCAGCGTATCCGCTGCGGCATTGGCGCACACGAGGTATTTTCCATCCGGCGAGACAGCCAGCGCGCTGGAGTGCAGTCCCGCGAGGATTTCGGTCTTCTGGCCCGTCGTCAGATCGATCACCGTGACGCTTCCCTCGCAGGCGATGTGGCGTTCCGGATCGACCCGCACCACGGTGCCGCGGCCCGCCGGCCCCGTCAGATCGCCCGGCCCCGGTCGGCGGCCTCCCCAATTCGACACGTACGCGCGGCCGCCGAGCAGCACCACGTCGTACGGCGCGACGCCGACCTCCCACGTGCGGAGCACCTGGCCGGAACTCGCGTCCAGTTCCAGCAGCGCGTTCGACAGATTGCCGCACACGTAGATCCGCTGGCCGTCCGCCGAGCAGGCCAGGCCGGACGGAATTTCTTCCTTGCGCCGGGGCGCGCCGGCAGGGGGCAGCGGGATGCTGCGGGCCACGCTCACCGTCCCGTCCGCCGCCACGTCGAAGACCTTGAGGTCGCCGTCCACGTTGCTCAGCAGCAGCCGCTCGCCGTCCGGCGAGAAGATCAGTCCCGTATAGCTTACTTGCCCTTTGGCCCGCGGTTCGATGATATTCGGGATCACAGCGCCCGGCGTCTTCGTCCCGCTTCCCGGCCGAATCGCCACACGCTGACTGACGGCCCCGGTCGCCGGATCCAGGATCACCACTTCCGACGTCTTTCCGGACACCGCCAGCAGTCGCCCGTCCGGCGACAAAGCCAGCGTCTGCGGCCGCAGCCCCGGCAGTTCCACCTGCGTTCCCAGCGGCGTGACCACCTGGTTCACCGGCAACACCGTCCGCCCGTCCGCCTGCCGGCCCACGTGCTCGGCGCTGTCGCCAGCCCGTCCCGCCGGCTCACCGGCCAGGGCCTGCAAGGTCAAGCCGCCAATCGCCGCAGCCAACACGACTTGGAATCTGCCTAGGGCTCGAAGGCCTCTGCCCGTCAACCAGCCAACACTCATCATCGTTTCAATCTCCTGGGGACATGTGACCGCAGTGACGACGGCGGAAGACGCTGAAAACCGCCGCAGTATATCCCATCCAGGCACTGCTGCGAATCCGGCGGGCAGAGCTTCACTCAGCCGAAGTTGCAGTTCCCCGTGGGTAGCGCCACGGATCGCGGCAGGAAGGGCCACTCAGAGCAGAACTGCGCATCTCACGCTACCGCTTCCACCGAACATCGACGATGGTGCATTCAGCATGGACGCAAACCGCAAACGAGGAAGAGGCCTGGATGTCGCAGATTCTGCTTCTGATTCCCGACGAGTCGCCTTCCACGCTCCATGTTCCGCCGCCGGAAGCCGGAGACGAACTGCGCGGGCTGGCGGCGGTGAAGCTGTTCGAGATGAAACGCTTGTCTTCCGGCGCGGCAGCAAGAATGGCAGGCATTCTCAGGACGCTGTTCCTGCCGCGATTAGGCGACTGCGGCGTGCCTGCGTTCGAGATGAGTGAAGACGAATTCCAGCGGGAGACACGGCTTGTCTGAACTGTTATACTTCGGACTCGAAACCGCCCGCGAACGCGCAGCGGTTGGGGGCCTTGAATCCGGGGATCTTCGAGCGTTGCGAGCAGCATGATGCTTCGATTACTGCGAGTTCTGTTCTGGCGGCTGGCGCGGTGCGCCTTGCGTCTGCGGTACCGGGTGGAGGTGAGCGGATTGGAGGGGCTTCGGCAGCTGCGCGGGCCGACGCTGGTGATGCCCAATCATCCGGGCTACATCGATCCGCCGCTGGTGTTGAGCCACTTGCAGGGCGCGCTCCACCTGCGGCCGGTGGTGACGGCCAGCATCTACCGGATCCGGCTGCTGTATCCGCTGATGCGTCTGGTCGACGCTTTGGAAGTGCCGGAGTTGGCCAAGCACAGTCACAACGCGCGGCAGCAGACGCTGGTGATGATCGACACGATCGTGGCCGGGCTGGAACGGGGCGAGAGTTTCCTGATTTACCCGTCGGGGCGTACGCAGCGGGGTGAGCGCGAGGAGTTAGGGGCGGCGCGCACCGCCGCCGAAGTCCTGGCGCGTTGCCCGCAGGCCAACGTGGTGCTGGTGCGGACCCGCGGCGTGTGGGGCAGCCGGTTTACGTTCGCCTTCCAGGGCCGGCGTCCGCACTTGGGCCGCCTGTCGCTGCAAACCGTCGGCTGGATGCTGGGCAACTTGCTGTTTTTCGCGCCCCGCCGCAAAGTTACGATGACGGTCCAGGTCGTGGCGCGGGGGACGTTGCCCGAAGCCAACCGTGACGCGCTCAACCGGCACTTGGAAGACTGGTACAACCAGGGCGGGCCTGAACCGCCGGCCTTCGTGCCCGCGCATTTCCTGTTCGGGCCGCGCACCCACCGCTACCCCGAACTGCGCAGCGCCGGCGAAATCGACGTGAGTCGGATCAAACCGGCCACGGTGCAAGCGGTCAACGAGATCGTCGCCGAGCACCTCAAACGCCCGCTGACGGAAGACGAGGCCGCGGCCGATACGACGCTGGAAGAACTCGGCCTGGACAGCCTGGAGCGAATGGATATCGCCCTGGCGATCGAAGACCGGTTCGGCTTTCGCTCGGACCAGGTCGCCGAGACGCTGGGCCAGTTGTGGGCGCTGGCGGCCGGCCTGCAGACCCGTCCGGGCGGTGACGCCGTGGCGGCGCCGGAAGCGTGGCGGCGAGCCCCCGAACGCAGCGGCCCCAACGACATCCTGGCCGAGACGCTGGCTGAGGCGTTTGTGCGCCGAGCCCTGGCCAATCCACGCGAACTGGCGGTCGCCGACCGCATCTCCGGCGCGCTCACCTACCGGCGACTACTGGTCGGCACCCAGGTGCTGAGCGGACGGCTAAGGGAACTGCCCGGCGACAGCGTGGGCGTGCTGCTGCCAGCGTCGGTGGCGGCCGGCGTGGTCTTTCTCGCATTGCACCTGGCGGGCAAACTGCCGGCCATGCTCAATTGGACCACCGGCCCGGCCAATCTGGCGCATGCCGTCAAGACGCTTGGCATCCGCCGCGTGGTCACGTCGCGCAAGCTGATCGACCGGCTGGGAATCCACATCGCCGGCGTCGAGTACGTGTATCTGGAAGACCTGCGGGCGGCGACCGGCAAGCTGCAACTGCTGGCCACGCTGGCGACGACCGTCCTGCTGCCGGGCCGGCTGCTGAAACGCCTGCCGCAACCCCAGGTGGACGCCCCGGCCGTCGTGCTGTTCACGTCGGGCTCGGAAAGCACTCCCAAGGCCGTGCCGCTGAGCCACGGGAATTTGGTGTGCAACATTCGCGCTGCCCTGAAGATCCTGGGGCCCGGCCGCAATCACGTCATGCTCGGCTTCCTGCCCCCCTTCCACAGTTTCGGCCTGATGGCCACGGTCTTGGCGCCGATTCTGGGCGGATTCCGCGTGGTGTATCATCCGGACCCGACCGACGCCGTCGGACTGGTGCGAGTGATTGCCAGCTATCGGGCCACGCTGCTGGTCACGACGCCCACGTTCCTGAGCTACATGCTGGCCGTCGCGTCGGCCGACGATTTCCGTTCGGTGCGGACGATCGTGACCGGGGCGGAGAAGTGTCCGGAGTCGGTGTTTGCCCGCATCCGGCAACTGGCTCCCGAAGCCACGATCCTGGAGGGCTACGGGATTACGGAATGTTCGCCGGTGGTGGCCGGCAACCGGCCTGGATGGATCAAGCCGGGCACGGTCGGTCCGCCGCTGGACGGCGTGGAGGTGTGCGTGGTCGATCCGGAATCCCATTGTCTGCTGGGCCCGGAAACCACCGGCCTGCTCCTGGTCCGCGGGCCGTCGATTTTCAGCGGATACCTGAACTACAACGGGCCGGAACCGTTTCTGGACGTTTCGGGCCAGCGCTGGTACGTCACCGGCGATTTGGTGCAGGTGGACGCGGACGGATATCTGCACTTCCGCGGGCGGCTGAAACGGTTCCTGAAGGCAGGCGGCGAAATGGTCTCGCTGCCCGCGCTGGAGGAGCCGTTCCAGGATCGCTATCCGCCGACCGAGTCCGGGCCGCAGGTGGCCGTCGAGGGCGTGGAGACGCCCGGCGGCCGCTGGATTGTCCTGTTCAGCGTCGTCGATCTCCCCCTCCGCGAGGCCAACGCAGTGCTGGCCCAAGCCGGCTTCCGCGGCGTGATGCGGCTGGACGAGGTCGTGCATGTAGAGTCGCTCCCGGTCCTGGGCACGGGAAAAACCGACTACAAGGTACTGCGAAACATGGTCGTCGAGCGTGCGGCGGTCTCCTCGTAGCGCCGCACGCGCCGCACCTTCGACACGCTCCCACCGTTTGACCTCCTCGGCCACCACGCTGCTCGCCAGCGTGGAGCCATGTTCAACACCAGCCGGCGTGCCCCCCCGCGATCTTCGGCCACTACGCTGCTCGGCAGCGTGGAGCCATGTTCAACACCAGCCGGCGTGCCCCGCGCGACGTCTTCGGCCACCACGCTGCTCGCCAGCGTGGAGCCATGTTCAACACCAGCCGGCGTGCCCCCCCGCGATCTTCGGCCACCACGCTGCTCGCCAGCGTGGAG
>JAAYYU010000334.1 GCA_012515235.1 Candidatus Anammoximicrobium sp. | reverse complement strand
GGTGTATGGTTGATGTCAGACATGTGCATCCAATTCCGAAGGAGCGATGATGAGCCAGACTTCTCGCCGCAGTTTTCTCAAACGCTCCGTGGGTGCCTCCGCCGCCGTGCTCGGAGCCAACTCCTGCCCTTCCCCGTGGTTGCGAGCCGCCGGCGCCAACGATGACGTGCGACTGGCCGTCGTCGGCGTCGGCTCGCGGGTCAAGATCGGTGGCCAGGGCCGGAACGAGATCCGCAGTTTCCGGCAGGTCCCCGGCGTGCGCATCGTGGCCCTCTGCGACGTGGACGAAGCCAATCTGGGGCCGGAGGTCGAGAGCTTCCAGAAACGCAACGAGAAGGTCGCCGCTTACAGCGACGCACGCAAGCTGCTGGACAGCAAGGACGTCGATGCCGTCGTCGTCACCACGCCCAATCACTGGCACGCGCTGGTGACGATCTGGGCCTGCCAAGCCGGCAAGGACGTGTACGTCCAGAAGCCGGCTTCGTACAACATCTTCGAAGGCCGGAAGATGGTCGAGGCGGCCGCCAAGTACCAGCGCATCGTCCAGTGTCCCAACGGCTCGCGCGCTCCCAACGGCCACGCGGAAGCGCTGGACTACGTGCGTCAGGGGAACTTGGGCCAGGTCCGGATGGTCCGCCACGTGCATTTCTCGCCACGCGGCAGCATCGGCAAGGTGAGCGGTCCGCGGCCGATTCCGTCCACGCTCGACTACAATCTCTGGTCCGGCCCGGCTCCGATCTTGCCGCTGGAGCGCGAAAACCTGCACTACGACTGGCACTGGCAATGGCCGTACGGCAACGGCGAGTTGGGCAACTGGGGGATTCATCACCTGGATGGCTGCCGCATGTTCGTCGGCGGCGGCCTGCCGCGGCACGTGATCAGCATCGGCGGGCGGTTCGGCTACGAAGACGACGGCCAGACGCCCAACACGCTGATCGTATATTACGACTACGAGCCCGCGCCGGTGCTGTCCGAGTTCCGCGCGCTGCCCAAGGACAAGTCCTTCCTGGCCAACGCCGTGCACGGCAAGGACTCCTGGGGCGCCGTCGCGATGGATACGTATCAGGGAATCCCGATCGGCAAGGTCATTCACTGCGAACACGGGTCCGTGGTCAGCACCGTCAGCAGCCATACGGCCTTCGATACCGGCGGCAAGGAGATCAGGAAATTCCAGCCGACTACTCCGCCGCTGAACGTCAACTTCCTTCAAGCCGTGCGCAGCCGCCGCGCGGGCGACCTGGTGAGCGACGTGCTGCAAGGGCACCTCTCGGCCGCGCTGGTCCACCTGGGCAATATTTCGCACCGCGTCGGCAAAACGATGCCGGACCGCGAGATCCGCGAGCGTATCGCAGGCAATCGAGAATTGTCCGCCGCCTACGACCGGTTCCACGCGCACCTGTCGGCCAACGGCGTGGACCTCGACACGACGCCCGCCACTCTCGGCGCGATGCTCACGTTCGATCCCGACACGGAACGTTTCGTCGGCGAGTTCGGCGACGCCGCAAACCAACTCGTCTCCCGGGAGTATCGTGCGCCCTTTGTCGTTGCGGAGAAAGTATAACCGGGTCTCCCCCTACGCGACAATCTCGCTGGGCTGGCCAATCGTCCCGGACTGTGGCATAATATTGCACTGGTTTTCGAGCGACCATTACGGGAGGGGCCCGTGGAGCGTTCGTACGCAAGTCCGCCGCTTGTCATGGATACGAACGTGCTGGTCGCGGGCGCTTGCCGGCACGCGTCCAGCTTGGCGTACGAGTTGTTGTTGGGCGTCCTCGAAGAGAGGTTCCCGCTCATCCTGACCGAGCCGATCGTGCTGGAGTATCTGGAAGTCCTTGGACGTCCGGCCGTTCGAGCCTTGACGGGCCTGAGCTATCGCCAGTCGGAGGAACTGGTCACGGATCTGGTTTCGTTGTCGCGCAAGGTGCAGCTGCGTTTTTCGTGGCGACCGAATTTGCGGGACGAGGGAGACAACAAGTTTGTGGAAGCAGCGATCCATGCTGCCGGCGTGATCGTCACGTACAACGTGAGGGACTTCCGCTCCGGGGACTTGGCTCTGCACGGCTGGACCGTGATGACACCACAGGAATTCCTTGCCCGCTATCCATGAGGAGAAGTCGATGGCAAACCT
>JAAYYU010000333.1 GCA_012515235.1 Candidatus Anammoximicrobium sp. | reverse complement strand
CGCCACCACGCTGCTCGCGAGCGTGGAGCGGTGTTCAAGACCAGGGATCTCCCCGCCGAAATCGGTTGCCTTCGCCACCACGCTGCTCGCCAGCGTGGAGCGGTGTTCAAGATGCTGAACGCATTGGGCGGGGGCGGGGGCTGGTCCTGAACATGGCTCCACGCTGGCGAGCAGCGTGGTGGCCTAAAATCCGGGCAGCTAGTCTTGGCACCGTTGCCAGAGAAACACGCTGCAGTGCTGTGGGTTAGAGCGGCCAGGATTACGGGGGCGAGGTCTTGCGGAGTGTCGCCAGCGTTTCGCGCGCCTGGCTGCGGACTTCGGCGGGCAGATCGGCTCGCGTCAGCAACTCACTGGCCGCCATCAGCGACCGGCAGTCGGCGGCGGGGTTTCGCTGGGCCAACTGGCGTGTTGCGCGGAGCGCGTTGGTCCATACCAGAGCCTGTTTCCACGCGCGCCCCGCTGCCGAAGCTTCTTCGGAGACCGCCTCGGGGCTGTCCAGCGCGAGCATCTCCAGCAACACGGGGATCGCGGTGGAATGGCCGTGCCGAGCCAAGCCGGCGGCGGCGTTGTACCGGACGTTCGGAATGGGATCGTCCAACAGCGGCCGCAATTCCGCCAGCGCCGCCTGGCTGCCGACCACACCCAAACCGAACGCGGCACATGCGCGCAAGGCATCTCGCGGGGCCGGGTCGCTGGTTGCTGGTCCGCGGTCTCGGGCGGCCGCGATCAGAACTTCCAGCACGGCGTCGTCCGACTGCAGCGAGGGGGGATCCGCGTGCGAAGCCCGCGCGGCGAGCGCTTCCAGCGCTGCGCGGCGGACTGCGACGTCCGCCGGGCTACGTTCTTGACGAGCCGCCTGGATCAGGACCGGCAAACCTGCCGGGATCGCGAATTCGCCCAACGCGCGACACAGGAAGATTCGCAGGTTGATGCGGTTGGCGTCTGTTTGGACAGCGTCCAATTGGACCTGCAGGGCGGCGGCCAAGTCGGCGGCCAAGGCCGCGTCTTGCCTCAGTTCCGCGCGGTCCGGATCGCGGAGCAGTTCGGCCAGCGAGTACGCCTGTTGCCAGTGGCTTCGGCCCGGTTGCGCCAGGTCCCGGACCAGGTCGCGAGGTGAAACCGTTGGGCGAGTTGGCCAACGCAGGACGGCCCAAATCAGGACCATCGTGGCGACGAGCACCAAAGGGATGAAGAGCAGCCGAAACGGGCCCGGAGCCGATACGGCAGCCGACGGTTCCGGCAAGACGGGGGCGGCGGACGCCGGAGCGGGCGGCGGTGGGACGCGATCGGATTCCGGCAAGTCAGTCACGGCAAGGGTCTCGCACAGTCGGGGCACGTTCCGCTAAAGTGTACGGCGAGCGGCGTGGAAAAGAAGCCCGGCGGTTTGCAAAAGCAGACGCTCAGTCCCTGGACATGCGTCGCTTTGCCACGGGGGCGGCGCGAGTGGAGTTGGCAGTGATGAAACGGATCGATTTGACGCTCGACACGCCGGAAGCGAATCTGGCCTTGGACGAGGCGTTGTTGGAGACGGCGGACGAGGCTGGGGAATCCGGGGAAGTCTTGCGGCTTTGGGAATCGCCCTGTCCGCTGGTCGTCCTGGGCCGGGCCTCGCGGCTCGCAGTGGAGGTGAATGAGGCGGCCTGCCGGGCTCGCGGCATTCCCCTCTTGCGCCGCTGCAGCGGGGGCGCGTCGGTCGTCGTCGGACCCGGCTGTCTGATGTATTCGGCCGTGTTGAGTCTTCGCCTCCGGCCGCAGTTGCAGCAGATCAGCGCGGCGCACTGCTTCGTGCTCAAGACGCTCGGCGACGCGCTCCGCCGCGTGGTTCCCGAAGTCCAATGCCAGGGGACGAGCGATCTGACGCTGGACGACAGGAAGTTCTCCGGCAACAGCTTGCGGGTCCGCCGCACCCACCTGCTGTACCACGGCACCATCCTGTACGAGTTCCCGTTGTCGCTGGTCTCGGAATGCCTGAGAACGCCGCCGCGTCAGCCTTGCTATCGCCAAGGCCGCCGGCACGACGAGTTTCTGGTCAACCTGCCCGCCTCGCGCTCGGCTTTGCAGGAGGCGCTCATCGCAGGTTGGGCTGCGTTCGAGCCTTGGACCGATTGGCCCAGTCAACGGACGCTCGACCTGGTGGACTCGCGGTACAGCCAAGCCGAGTGGAATTTCCGCTTCTGATCGCGCTCTGCCAGGACGGACGCAGGCTTGCAGGCCGCGCGGAATCCGCCATAATGTCGATTGACTCCCGCAGCGAGTTCTCACAAGGAATCTGTTATGCCGTTGTTGGTGATCGGTTCGGTAGCTTTGGACAGCGTCCACACGCCCCGCGACGTTCGCGAGGATGTACTCGGCGGGTCGGCCGTCTACTTCTCCTACGCCGCCAGTTTTTTCACTTCGGTCCGGCTGGTGGGCGTCGTCGGCGAGGACTGGCCGGAGGAGCACACCCTGTTCCTGCGGTCGCGGCGGATCGACACCAGGGGCTTGCAGGTTGTTCCGGGCGGCAAGACGTTCCGCTGGCGGGGCCGCTACGAGACGAACATGAACGACCGGGAAACGCTGGAGGTCCACTTGAACGTGCTGGGCGACTTCGATCCGGTGCTGCCCGAGGATTTCAAACGCTGCCCGTACGTGTTTCTGGCCAACGGTTCTCCGCAGGCGCAGCTCAAGGTCCTGGATCAGCTGACCGGTCCGCGACTGGTGGTCGCCGACACGATGGACTTGTGGATTCGCAACAACCACGACGAACTGATGCAATTGTTCCGCCGCATCGAGGGCCTGGTGCTGAACGACAGCGAAGCGATGCTGCTGACCGGGGACGAGAATCTGGTCCGCGCCGGGCAGCGGATCCGGGAACTGGGGCCGAAGTTCGTCGTCATCAAGAAGGGCGAGCACGGCGCGATGTTCTTCTCGCAGCACGAGACGTACGTGCTGCCGGCGTATCCCACCGAGCGCGTGATCGATCCCACTGGGGCCGGCGACAGCTTTGCGGGCGGCATGATGGGCTACTTGTCCGAGGCCAACAACTTCGACCCGCCGACGCTCAAACGGGCGATGGCCTACGGCATCCTGGTCGCCAGCTTCAACGTCGAGGATTTCAGCCTGGAACGGCTGAAAGAAATCACCCGCGAGGACCTGGAATTCCGCCTGCGGCAGTACCAGCGGATGCTGAGCTTCTGAGCCGCGGCGTCACTCTTTTTTGACCAGCGCGCTGACGCTGAAGCAGCGGTTGCTGAAGTTCACGTAGTCCGGGCTGAAGCTGTACAACCAGCTGCACATCGGGCGGCGGCCCAAGTCGATGCAGACGGTGACGCGGACTTCGTCGGATTGGAGCGTGGGAGCGGCGGGAGGATTGCAGGTGACGTTTGTGTCGCCAAAGTCGTAGGGCGTCGCATTGCGTCCCGCCGCGTCCGGCTGCCCCACCTCCAAGACAATCCGCACGCCCGAGTCTACGACTGCGGTGACCTCGTCCTCCAACGGCGGCGTTCCGCCCGGGACGGTCACGGTAGCCACGTCGATGCCATGAGCGCTTTGCAGCACCGCGTCGACAACGCGGGCCACTTCCTGGATATCCTCGTATTTGCCTGCCTCGCGCGCCGCCACCGTTGCGGCGTGCGTGACCGCCTGCCGAACGATCAGTGCCACGCTGAACTGCACCATCGCCAACAGCGTGACCACCAGGAACGGCAGGATCAGGATGAACTCCAGGGTCACCGAGGCGTTTCGGTTTTGTCGGCGAGGGCGGGTGGATTTCATGGTACCAGTCGATGTCCGTGCCGAGGCCAATGGCGTTTAGAAACTCAAGGAACGGTTGCAACTCCCATGCCGCCGACGGCGATGTCGCGCCGAGACGCCACAGTGTTGACGATTCTCCTCTAGCATAGTTCGCCGCCCAGCCAAACGGCACGGGAAAACCGGCAAATCTTCCGGCGGCACATGAATTGCTGACCTAGACTTGTCGCGGAGAATTCCCGCGCCGGCTGAGCCCTGCGCGCTAACGAAAGTACACGGTCCCACGGGTCGCAAGTCATGACCACGTACCAACAGCTGTGCCGAAAGCCTGCTCGACGGAGCGAGTCACCCCGCACGAACCGTGGCGGCAGCGTGACGCTGGAGTTCCTGCTGGTTCTGCCGATTCTGCTGATTGTGCTACTGGCAGCAGTCCAGTTCGGGATGTACTTCTCGAACGCGCAACAGCTGGCGTTGGCCTCCCGCGTGGGAGCGGAAGCGGCTTCGCAGACGGCGTTACCGGCGTCGGGCAGCACCGTTCCAGCCTACATTACGGAGGCAATCCAGCGTCAATTGGCCAGTTCCGCGATCACACCGTGCAAGATCATCGTGGAACATAACGTCACCACCGCGACGCCGTTGACTTGGCCGAGCGCATCCGGCTGTCCGTGCGATCCGCCGACGACGCCGGTTCCCGCCTTGGCGAGCTACGTGCGAGTGACTGTGTTTGTTCCGATGACGGAGTTGGCGCCTAGCTGCTTGGCGTTGTTCGGATTCGACCTTGCCAATCGTTATGCCCAGTCCTCGACAACCTTCCGCTACGAGCTGTGAACGGCCTGACGCGCGCAAAGCGAGAATAACGTTAGCCAAGAGAGACACTCATGGGCCCGCCGAAACAAGAAGCTACTGCGAGGATACAGCGACACGCGCGAATCGTGGTCCGGATGTCGTCCCACAGCGAAGCCTGGGCCACAACGGACGGCTCCCCCGCCGACACCGCGACGAAGATGCTTTCGCCTCGCCGGCCACGACGGCGGCGCGCCTGTCAACGCCGCGGCGTGGCCGCTCTCTGGCTGATCCTGGTCTTGCCCGTCCTCGTGCTCCTGCTGGGCTTGGTCATCGAAATCGGAAACATCTGGCGGGCTCGCGTGGAACTGGAAAACGCCCTGGAGGCGGCAGCCCTGGCGGCGGTCAAGCAATGGGGGGACGGGGGCGGCGGCGATACACAACTCGCTCGGAATGTGGCGATTGCTTACGCCGCGGCCAATACGGTGACGGGCACGCCGGTCGTAATCACGGACAACTACTTAGACCCGCCACCTGCCGGTTTCGAAAACCAGAACGCGGCTGGCACTGGCAATCTGATCTTTGGAGCAAGTACGGCGGACACCATTCCTTGGGTTTTTGATGCGGACGAGCAGCCGGCTTGCGGTGGTGGCACGGTCCTTTTTGATGTCACGGGATTGGGCAACCTCAAGGAGGGTAACAATCGCTGGGGGATCGCCTTTCGTCGCACGGCGGATGCTGTGCTTAACAACTTGCAGATTGAGTGGGTGGAAATCGATCTTTCTGGAATCGGCTTGGTTTTCGATCTCAACGGCGGTCCTCCCGCGGTGTCGTCGAATACGACCACAGGGGGGGCTGTAGACGGCGGAAGCTACGATCAGCCGGACATTGGTGGCTTTTCATTCGGTACTCTGCCTCCGCCATCAGGGACCACGATCGTCGGCGCGCCCGGCTTCACAGCTCCCAACACCCAGATCAGCTTTGTGCCCACGAACGGCACTCCCACAGTTCTGAAAATCAACTTCTCTGCAGACGGCACCAACGATCTCGGTTTCGAGCCCGGCGACCGGTTCAGGTTCGGAGCGAGCGCAGGAACGGTTTTGGGTGGCGGCAACATCCAACAGGCGAACGGCGACGACATTGCAGGAGCACGGATTCGGGTGAAGTTTGTTGGGTTGCCGTTCGAATCCACAGGAGCGTACGTCGATGATACTAACGCACAAATTAGTAATTGCGGCGCCGGAGTGCTCGACGCGACGGGCGAAGGCCAACTGGTCGTGCACATCAGCGGCGAAGCGGATCTGCCATGTACCGCGAGTTCGTCGCAAACCAACAACGGTCAATCTTGGGTTGAATTGAGAGGAGGAAGTGGCCGCGACTACGGTGTTCGCGCGCAAGCCTCAGTTCCGGTCAATAGCGTCTGCTGCCGTCTGTTTGGAGCCACGACCGGAGTTTTCACCGTCTCGGCCTGCGCGACGGCGCGCTATACGTGCGCGAATCAGGTGCCTGAACTGATCCGGGTGCGGCCAGAGAATTATGATCCTCCGGGCACGCCGTAGCGAATGAGCCTTTCCTCGCCAAGTCTTGTTACCCCTCGGTCCGATGTTCGGTCATTAACGGGTAAGGCACTAGGCTCCGCACGCCGCAAGTTGCTGCACCTCTCGGTCCCCTGCACTGGCTGCCTCCTTTGGACGCGAATCACAGCTGAAGTCGTCGAAGTCCCCGGCTTCAGTGACCACTCCGGTTGCCGGTTCTGTTGATTCGATCGGCCACATCTAGTCGCATCGAACGTGACGGCGTTGTCTGCTATACTGTCGGACGGTTTCTTTGCCCAAGGTGCGTTCCTTGTCTCGTAACCGTTTGATAGGAAACCTGCAATGAGTCCCGAAGAAAAACTGAAGCAACTGAATTTGGAACTTCCCCCCGCCCCGAAGCCGGCTGGCTTGTACAAGCCGGTGTTGGTGGTGGGCAACATGGCCTACGTATCCGGACACGCGCCGCTGATGGCGGACGGGTCGACGATGAAAGGCCGCGTCGGGCAGGACGTGGATCAGCAAGCCGGCTATGCGGCCGCGCGGCAGACGGGCCTGGCGATGCTCGCCACGCTGCGGGCCGGGTTGGGCAGTCTGGACCGCGTCCAACGACTGGTCAAGACGTTGGGCATGGTCAACGCCGCGCCCGATTTCGAGAACCATCCGGCGGTGATCAACGGCTTTAGCGAGCTGCTGGCCGAGGTGTTTGGCCCGGATAACGGCGTAGGTGCCCGCAGCGCCGTGGGCATGGGCTCGCTGCCCATGAACATCACGGTCGAGATCGAGGCGCAGTTTGAGTTGAAGCCTTGAGTGGATCTTCGCTGGGGTCAGGCTTACAGAATTCAATTTTGGCCGAGTAAGGTCGTTCGAATAGCTGGACTTTCGATCGGCCAAAATTGAATTCTGTAAGCCTGACCCCTGTCGCGCGAGCGTGCCATCGTGAACGGGAACATCCAGCGCTCACTTTCTGTTTGGTGCTCATTGTTGGCGCCAAGGAGGTTTCGCAGTGGGAATCGTTATCTGTTGCGCAAGCTTGTTGGTCGCGGTAGCCACGGTCGTGGCCTCGGCCGACCAGGAACTGACGCTCAGCCGGGACGGCCAGAGCGAGTATGTGATCGTGATTCCGACCGAGGCGACGCCGGTCGAACAGACGGCGGCCCGCGAGTTGCGCGAGCACCTGGCACAAGTCACCGGCGCGACGCTGCCCGTCGTGTCCGCTGGCAAGTCTGCGAACGACAAGCCCCGGATCGTCTTGGGCGACGGGCCCCTGACGCGGGAACTGCTGCCGGGATTCGAGCCCGCCAAGTTGTCGCCCGACGCGGTCGTGATCAAGACCGTGGGCCGCGATCTGATTCTGGCGGGCCATCCGCGCCGCGGGACGCTGTACGCGGTCTATACGTTCCTGGAAGACACGGTCGGAATCCGCTGGTGGACGGCCAGCGAGACGCACGTTCCCAAGCAGCCGACGCTCCGCGTGCCGCCGCTTGATGTCGCTTATGCCCCCAAGGTCGCCGATCGCGCCACACGTTACCTGGAAACGTCCGACGGCTGCTTCACCAATCACTCCCTGGTCACGGAAGATGAGCAGCGGACGATGGGGGTCTTTTCCGCCCGGCTGCGTCTGAACGGGCACGACCACTACTCGATTCCCGACGAGTACGGCGGCCCGAACGGATTGATCGGCTGGGTCCACACGTTCTATCAGATCAACGGCCTGCTGCCGGTCGAGAAGTACTTCGACCAGCATCCGGAATGGTACAGCCTGGTGAAAGGCGAGCGGCGAAAGCAGTATTCCCAGTTGTGCCTGACGAACGCCGAGATGCGCGAGGAGATGGTCCGGGTGGTAAAGGAGCGGATCCGCGCGAATCCCGGCGCCACGATGATTTCGATCAGCCAGAACGATTGGCAGGGCTACTGCGAGTGCGAGTCTTGCCAAGCGTTGGACGAACGCGAAGGCTCGCACGCCGGGACGCTGATCCACTTTATCAACGCGGTCGCCCAAGAGGTGGAGAAGGAGTTCCCCGACATTCTGATCGAAACGCTGGCGTATCAGTACACCCGCAAGCCGCCGCTGCACGTGCGGCCGCGACACAACGTGGTGATCCGGCTATGTTCGATCGAATGCTCGTTCGTCGAGACGCTGGCCGAGGGCAAGGACGAAGCCAACGTCGCCTTTCGCGAAGACATGGAAGCCTGGTCGCGGATCTCGCCGCAACTGTACATCTGGGACTACGTGACCAACTTTCGGGAGTATCTGGCGCCGCATCCGAACTTTCACGTGCTGGCGCCGAACTTGCGGTATTTTGTCCGCCACGGCGCGATCGGCATTTTCGAGCAGGGCGACAGCGGTTGCCGCGTCGGCGATTTCGTGCGACTGCGGGCTTGGTATCTGGCGCACTTGTTGTGGAATCCCGATGCGGACGAGCAGCGGCTGCTCGATGAGTTCACCGACGGCTACTACGGACCGGCCGGCCCGTACGTCCGGCAGATCCTCGGCGCGATGAGCGAGGCCGGATGCCGGGCGGGGATTCCGATCCGCTGTTTCATGAGCGACACGCGCGGCTGGCTGACGCTGAACGACATGAATCGCGTCATGAAGCTGTTCGAGCAAGCCGCCGCCGCGGTGGCCGACGATCCGGTGTTGGCTCAGCGGGTGCGCCGCGAACGCTTGACTTTGGACCACGTCTGGCTGCAGCGTTGGGATACGCTTCGCGGCGAGGCCCGCCGCACGGGCGTCGAATTCATGGGCCCCGAAGCCCCGGAGGCCGCGCTGGTGGAGTTTCGCGAACTGCTGGAAAAACACCGTGTCGGCGAGTACCGGCAGGGACACCGCATGCCGGCCGACTTTGGCAGCGAGTTTCCGTTTTTCTTGAGAAAGCGGATTCCGCCCGCGGAGCCGCCCGAACCATGCCGGGGCCGGGCACAGGAAGATTGGCTCGATCTGCAGGAGGCCGACTATATCCCGCGGACCGAAGCGAACTCGTACCGCATCGAGAAGGACGAGGCCGCCTCCAACGGCTTCACCCGGCGGATGCCCAACACGCACCACATCTGGGCCTGTCACAGCTATCCGCTGGGCGACTACGGCGTGACCGACGGCAGCCGCTGGCGGGTGTGCCTGCAGGTGCGTTGCGACGCCAACACCGACGAAGGCACGGCGATGACGGTCGGCGTGTATGACGACGCCGAACGCCGGAGTATCGTTTCCAAGTCCATTCCGGTGGCCCAGATCCGGGGCAAAGAATACCGGTTGATCGACTTGGGCGTTCATCCGCTGGGCAGTCTGGCGTATGCTTGGGCGGCGCCGGTCGTCCGGGAACCGGCGGAAGTAGAGGCGGTGTACGTGGATCGCGTGTTCATGCTGCGCGAGAAGTAGTACCGGTCGCCAAACTGCCACGGAAAATCGCCGTCGATGATGGCACGGCGACGCGAAAAGGGAATGGGGTCAGGCTTACAGAATTCAATTTTGGCCGATTGTGGCGCCAACCCGATGGTACGACTCTGCTCGGCCAGAATTGAATTCTGTAAGCCTGACCCCAGCACCGACAGCGAGACTGCATGAACTAACGGCCAACGGGCTGAACCCTTGGCATGAATTCGGTACGTCTGAACGCACTTCACCAGGAGGTCGTCCCATGTGGAAGTCCACGTTGTTTTTGGGGCTCGTTGTGCTGGGTTTGGCGGCCGCGTCCGGCCCCTTGCCCGCTGCCTCGCCGCTGTATCCGCCGGCCAGGCCGCCGTTCATCGAACTGACCCGGGAAGGCACGGCTCGGGCGGTCGTGGTCGTGACCGACGACGCGCCGCGGGAAATGCGCCGGGCGGCCGAGGAACTGGCGGCCTACGTTCAGCGGATCTCCGGTGCCAAATTGGAGATTGCTGCCAAGCCGGGCGACGGAGCGGCGGTCGTTCTGGAAGTCGATCCTGAACTGCATCCGCGTCCGGCCGGACAACGCGACTGGCCCGGCGCGCGGGGCTACCGGCTGCGGACTGAAGGCCAACGGTTGCAGGTGACCGGCGCCGATCCGCTGGGGGTCCTGCACGGGGTGTACGGCCTGTTGGAACGACACCTGGGCGTACGCTGGCTGTGGCCGGGCGAGTTGGGCGAGATCGTGCCTCGGCAAAAGACGCTCCGTGTGGGAACGCTGGACGAAGCTTCCATCCCCGACTTTGCCGTCCGTTGGGTCGGCGGCGGCGATTGGGCCCTTCGCCACGGAGCCAACGCCATGGTCGAGATCGGTAAGCAGCCGGTGGGCGTGAAATGGAAGTGGCACTTCCATACCTTCTGCACGCTAATTCCCGCCGAGAAATACTACGACGCGCATCCCGACTGGTGGCCGCTGGTCAAGGGCCAACGGAAACGGCCCGACCAGCCGCACAGCCACAGCACGCAGTTGTGTACAAGCAACGCGGAGATGGTCGCCGAGATGACGCGGAACTTGATCGCCGTGTTGGACCAGGAGCCGGACACGGACATCATCGCCCTGTCGCCCAACGATGGCGGCGGGTTCTGCGAGTGCGACCACTGCCGGGCCTTGGACGAGCCCGGACGCGACTGGTTCGCCCGCTACTCGAAACGGCTGGCCGTGCTCAACAACACCGTCGCCCGCGAAGTGGCCAAGCGTCATCCTCGCGTGCTGATCAAGGTCGGGGCGTATGCCATGTACCTTCGTCGGCCGTTGGACCCGGCGTTGGCGCCGACGGCGAACCAACTGGTGCAGATCTGCCACATCTACAACTGCCACAATCATCCGGTGCCCGGCGCGCGCTGCGTAGAGGGCCAGACCTTCACCGCCAGCAGCGACTTTCTGCCCAACGCGGTGTTTCGTCAGATCATCGACGACTGGAAGAAGGTCACCGATCACCTGTTCGTCTACGAGTACTATACGCTGGGCGGGCCGTCGAAGGCCGGCTTGCCGTGGCCGCTGGTCCACACGATCCGCGCGGACATGCCCTACTACCACCGCGTCGGCGCGGAAGGGTTCTACACCCAGTTGACCGAAAGCATGTTCCATCGCTACGGCGTGAACTATTACGTGGCCGCCAAGTTGGCCTGGAACGTAAGTCTGGACGTCGACGCCCTGCTGGCCGACTATGCCGGCCACGCCTTCGGGCCGGCGGCGGAGCCGATGCTGGCGTATTTCGGGCGTTTGGAGCGGGCCATGACCGACGCCGACTGCTGCCTGTCGTACGGGCTGGAAAGCCCGCAGCGTTGGGGACCGCGCGTGTTCACCGGCGAGGTGATGGCCCAGGCCGCCGCCTTGCTCGCGCAGGCAACGGCCGCTGCACCCGCAGGTCCGCACCGCGAGCGAATCGCCTTTTTCCAGAAGGGCTTCGACGAAGCCCGCGAAGGGCTGGCGAAGATGAATCCGCGCAAGTAGCAGAAACACGAGGGCAGACGCAGGGGGTCAGGCTTACAGAATTCAGTTTTGGTCGATGGTGGATTCAGCCAGATGGAAAGAGCTTGCTCGACCAAAACTGACTTCTGTAAGCCTGACCCCAGCAACGCGATCCAAACCAGCTCCAAAACACGAAACGCCAATGTCCAAAACAAAACCGTCCACCTGCGCAAGCCTCACAACGTGTGTCTTCTTCTTCGTCGCCGTTTGTACGCCTCGGCTTTTCGCGCAGGAACATCCGGCGGTGGCTAGTTGGAGCTTCGATGGCGATCTGGTGGACCGCTCGGGCCGCGGCAACGATGCGTTCGCCAAGCCCCCATCGTTTACGGCCGGCCATCGCGGCCAAGGGCTGCGGTGCGGCCAGGGTTCCATCGTCGTGCCGGACAGCCCGCCGCTGCGCGTGGCGCCGGGACTGGGACTGGAGTGCTGGGTGAAACTCCATGCGCTCGGCACGAGTTGGCAGCCGGTGCTGATCAAGGACGGCGAATACCAGCTTCGCATCGACCCGCCGCATGAAGGCGGCCAGTTCTCGTTCTTCCTGCATCGGGACGGCTGGGAGCCGCGGGTCCGTTCCGGTATCACGGCCCAGGTCGGCGTGTGGTATCACCTGCACGCCGGCTGGGACGGCCGGGAGATCTGGATCGACGTCGACGGCCGACGGACAAGCCGGCCGCGGTCCGGAGAACCCGTCGTGGGCGCGGAGCCGCTCGAGTTGGGACAGTTCGAGGGCATCCTGGACGAAGTCCGCATCGAGAACCCCGGTGCCCGGTTTTCCGGCGCAGCACAGTGGCGGTTCGACGGCGACCTCCGTGACGCGTCGGAGCACGGACATCATCTGACGGGCGACGGCGCCGCATTCGTGCCGGTGCCTGGCGGGCAAGCATTCAACTCGGCGTCCGCCAAAGTCCAGACTCGCAGCCAGCCTGAACTGCAACTGGCGCCGGGGCTGCGCATCGACTGCGCGGTGTATTTCGAACAAGTGCCGACCGAAATCCGCACCATTGCGATCAAGGACGGGGAGTACCAACTGCGTCTGAATTCGCTTCAAGATGGCGGCGGTTTCGGCTTCTTTGTGAACTTGGACGGCTGGGAGCCGCGGGTGAGTTCCAGGGAGCGCGTCGTGCCCGGCCGCTGGTACCGCCTCACGGCCCGCTGGGACGGGATGGCCCTGACGTTGGATGTCAACGGCCAGCGCACCCGCGTCACACGCTCCGGAATCCCCAAAGCGGCCAGCCATCCGTTTGTCATCAACAGCTTCGGAGGATGGCTCGATAACCCACTGCTGTCCACATCTTCGGCTAGGCTTTGGCGGCGGCAAGTCGGGCGTCGCGAATGACGCGGTAGACCGACGTGTGGCCGCCTTTCGGGTACTTTTTCTTTGGATGCGGGGGCGGGGGCTTT
>JAAYYU010000332.1 GCA_012515235.1 Candidatus Anammoximicrobium sp. | reverse complement strand
TTTAAGCGGCACGCGGCAGGAAGCTGCGGAACTTGGCGGAAGTGAGGTTGCTGGGGCTCGAACCCAGGGCCTACGGATTAAAAGTCCGTTGCTCTACCGACTGAGCTACAACCTCAAGTTGCGTTTTTCCTTGGGTTTTCTTGTGTTTTCCGGCCTTTCTCGTTGCTGGCGGCTGTCAATTTGACACCCGATTTGACACCCAAGGGCCGCTCTGCTACACTTTGGGCAGCAAGTTGACACCCGCAGTTGATGGCTGCGGGTGTCAAAGACACCCACCTAACCGCTGTTACCTGGAGGTGAGCATCATGCCAAAGTTTAACAGAACTACCCGCCGCACAAAAGGCCACGCCCCCGACAAGGACTTTCCGCTCTGGATTCACGGGGCATCGGGGCGATGGTGCCGCAAGGTTCGAGGCACCCGCGTTTACTTCGGATACATCAAGGATGATCCTGACGGCCAGAAGGCACTGGCGGAATGGTTGCGCGTCAAGGATGATCTTCTCGCAGGCCGGAAGCCCCGGCCGAAGACAGATGGGCTACCGCTACACGAAGCGGTCAATCGGTTCCTGAACGTCAAGGCGGCGGACGTCCAGAGCGGAGAGCTCGCCCAACGAAGCTGGAACGACTACAAACTGACGGGGGTTCATGTAGTCGAGTGTTTCGGCCGTGGCCGCGTTGTGGAGGATCTGCGGCCGGAAGACTTCGAGACGCTCAAGGCCCGGCTGGCCAAGGGGCGGAACTTGACGACCCTTGGAAACGAAATCCAGCGGGTTCGATGCCTCTTCAAGTACCTGTGGGATTCCGATCTGATTTCCTCCCCGGTGAAGTTCGGGCCGGGCTTCAAGCGGCCGGACAAGAAGAGCCGGCGACGCCTGCGAAACGCGCGGCAGCCGCTGGCATTCGAGGCGGCAGAAGTCCGCCAATTGCTTGACGCCGCTACTCCCAACCTCAAGGCGATGATTCTGCTGGCGATGAACTGCGGCATGGGGAACACGGATCTGGCCGCGCTGCCGGTGACCAAACTGGACCTTGACCGGGGGTGGCATTTCTTCGGGCGGCCGAAGACCGGAGTTGAGCGAAGGGCTCCATTGTGGGCGGAAACGATTGCGGCCCTGCGCGTCGTGCTGGACAGCAGACCGCAACCCCGCGATCCAGTAGACGCGGACTTGGTGTTCTTGACCCGGCACGGGCGTCCCTACGTCCGCTTGCAGGCCAAAGGCGACGCGCCGGAAGGTGACAAGACCACGTGGAACGATGCGATCAGCCGGGAGACCGGGAAGTTACTCCGAGAACTCGGAATCCACCGGGAACGATTGAATTTCTACTCGCTTCGCAGGACATTCCGCACCGTGGCGGACGGGGCCGGGGATCAGGTTGCCACAATCTTCCTGATGGGACACGCAGACGCCGATTCTGACATGTCGGCGACATACCGCCAGTACATCGAGGACGCCCGCCTGGAGAAGGTCGTCCGGCACGTTCACGCGTGGTTGTTCGTCACCGTCGCCGACGACGCGGTCGACGTCCAGCATCAGGCCGGCGAGCGACCGAGACTTCACGTTGTCAGCGCTGTGTGACCGGAGGTAAGATCTACACACCGGGCTAGGGGGCACCCGAAAAGCGGCAATCCCACCGCCTGCCCGGTTCTCCTTGGGATCGGCTAGGGAGGCCGAATCATGAATCTTGCCACCGCTTGGAAAGCATTTCGGCAGATCGTTCGCGACGGCCAAGCCGCCGTTGAGATCTTGCGCAGGTAGCCGGTGCATCGTCGTCGGTAGCCACAACTGGACAGAGAATGCCTTGGAGGGCTACAACCTGGAAGCCGGCGTGCTGATTCGCTGTGACGAACGAGACTCGATTGTCGGCGAAGTCCGTGCCCACATCGACGCGTGCGACCAGCGGAGCGAACGGTTCGAGCGCAAACGCCTGCGATTCTACGGAGCGGTGCAGCGTGACTTGCATCGGGGCGTCGGCCCCGGCGGCCAGGAAAGCGAGGACTTCCCCGGATTCGAGGAAGTCGAGGCCCTGGTCATCCATGCGGAGGACTGCACGCCGAATGGCTTGCCCGAGCCCGTGCAACTGTTCGTCCCTGTCCGGGACAGCGGCACGCAGCAGATGTTCCGGCAGGCCCCGCGAGTGTTGTTGTACCTCTACCCGGCCGGGACGTTGATCGGCCATTCGCCCGCAAAGGCTGCGCCACGGGAACTGGAGGGGGAGGTCACCATGACCAACATCGTGCCGGACGCTCCCGTGACCGCGAGATCTGCCACGTGCCAGCTCGACGATTTGAGTGCCCCGCGAATCGACCTGCTGCCCGGGAACACGGTTCCCGCGACGAGCGGCGAACTATCGCAGGTGGTGATCCGTTTTTCGGGCCGCGGATCGGGCGAACTCCCGGTCTTTCATTCGGCCGAGCAGCATCCGAAGATACGCTTGGGCGTCAAGTACCACGTCGTCGATCGGGATCAGGGCGACGAGTGGCTGGAGAAACGGCACCGCACGGCCGAAAGGATTGGAGACACAGAAGACGACAGGCCGCTCCCAACGTATGAAGCCCCACACCACTTGACAGTCAACAGCAAATTGCGGGTGCCCAGTCAGGACCTGTATGCAGGCGACGTGCGCCAGCAGCTGACCTACGTGCTGACAGGGAGTGACCTGTTTGACGAGACCACGGTAGCGGAGTTGGAATTGGACTCGCCGGCAGCGAGTGCCGTGCTGAGTCGCTACGTCTACCGCGTGAACCACCGCCTTACCCAGGCCACGATGGCCAGAATCACCAAGCAGTTGAAGCTGTTTCGCGACGTATAGGGTTCTTGAAGGCGGTTGCGGTTAGGTTCGGACCTTTGCGAGCTGGGTAACGAGGCTGGACCAGGGCGCGACGCGCAGGAAACGGGCGGACATTGCGCCGTTGCCCTTAACCCAATAGCCACTCCGTTGCTGAGGGTTCTGGGGAGTCCCATCTGTCGAATGAGAACCACGGCTTCATGGCATTTGGCGGCGTTCTCCGGTTTCCCGAATCTACCTGGGCGATGATCGCTTGTACTTCCTGCCGCACAGGTACTGGCCGAACAAGCACGTGTACAAGGTGCTGCTGGACGTGGCCCGAAAACGAGGCGAGCTGCATGAGTCGGGCTACGGATTACCTTGATGCCGATGTGTCCGCTGCCGTTCTTGCTGGCACTGGTCTGCGGCTTGTTGGAAGGACCCACAATCTCCGAGACGGAAATGGCGTGGGAGTCTCGGATTCGCTGAAGGGATACCCCGCCGCCGGGGCAGCCCGGCTTCTTGCGATCCCGCCCTCAAGGAATCAAGATAGGACCCCGCCCCCCTCGTTTTCTGCGCGCCGCGGCACGTGTGTTGTTTGGGTTGGGGAAGAACAAAAAAAGGGGCGGCGCGGACTAGGCTTTCCGTGGCACGCCCCCAACGGTTATTAGCTTTTTCAGAATCATGTCTGTCGAACAAGAAGTCAAGTCCCACACCCAACGCCTTGGTCCGCCGCGCAGCCGCCCTGGCCCCCAGCACCATGTGGCGTTGGTTGTCGTGGCTGGGCGATGGCTTGCAGGGTACGTTCCGGAGAGCCCAGCGGCTGATCTACCGACGGGAGCCCCGCAGTACGCTGCATCGCCAAAGTTGGAACGTGTCCCCCGCCAAGTACCGGTCCGACCGGCGGCGGCAAACGCTCCAGCGGGCTTTGCAGGCCCTGGTGATCAGGAAAGTCTTCCAGGACTTGTTCGGCAAGGCGATTTTCCCCAACTTTGCAACGGCGGCCGGTTGGTGCTGAGGTAATCTCCTGCTCGTCACTCTTACCCCTGACGAGAAGGAGGTTCCGCATGTCCAATCGACGCGAACGCCACGAGCAGTGGGCCGTTTTCTGGTGCTCCCTGACCAAGACCGAGACGGCGACTTACATCGACTTCCAGGTCAAGCGGGCCGGCGGTTCCGAAAAGCTCTTCGAGGCGGCCGCCAAAGAACTGATCCACGACTTCAGCGGAGGCGTCCCCCCGCCAGATCAATGACCCGGCACTCGAAACAATCTGCTGATATTGGCCGGAATGTCCCCTGCTCTCATTCCCCACCGTCGTCTCCCCGCGGGATTTGAGGCACGAGGCGGATGAACGTCTGGGGGCAGCACGGTCGGCAACGGATGGGGCGACATTTGACAGCGACCGTTCTACAAATCTTGGTTGGACGTTGCCGCATTTGGTTCACGCGTGAGGCAAACAAACGGCTCGGACCCGTCTGCACGGGTCGCCAACTGTCCCGCGGCTACTTGGGCGCCGCCGGCGCGTCCGGCTGGACAATGATGCGGCCCAAGTACGAGCCGATGCGGCCAGCCGCGTGTCCGTCGACCAAGACCCGATACGTCGTGGCGGCGTCGGGCAACGTGAACTCCAGCGTGGCCCGGCCCTGAGCATCCGTCTCCAACAGCGGCTCCCAAAGCAACGTCTCGGCGTGCGGCGACCGGCCGTCGGATGACACGGCGGCGAGACTTCGCCGAGCGTACTCGCGGTACAGTTGCGGCTGGGACGGCTCCAACGAATCAGCAAGAGCCGGCGCCGCCCCTCGCGCCGGCGGTGGCTCCCCAGGGCGCGCTGGAGGTCGAGTTGGTTGATCGGCCGATTCGCTCAGCGCGCGATCCGCCTCCCGTTTTTCTCCAATACTGGGTGCGGGCTCGCGAGCCGGACCGCTCGGCGCAGCGCCCGCGGATGGAAGGGCAACGCCCCCATACATCGCTCCGCCGCCGGCGGCATCTCCTCTGCCGGCCGCGCGGAGTTGTCCTTGGCGGTCGCGGGCGGCATCTGGCGCGACGGGGGCGCCAAAAGCCCCCCCGCCCATGTCCATGCCAGGCATCGCTCCCGGCGTACTTTGCGCTTCGATGCCGGGCATCATTCCTCCGGCTTTCTCCGTCGTTCTGCCGGAGCCAAATTGGCCTGCCATTTTCTCAGCTTTTTCGGGTACCGCGGCCCGTATTGCAGCTTCTCGTGAGGTCGTTCTTGCAGCCGCAGCGGGCGGGGGCGCCGGCGCAGCGCCTGCCTGTGAACTCTTCCGTTCCGCCGGCGGCTCCTGGGGTATCGCCGCATCTTGCCGAGGGGCTTCGTTTTCCGGGACCAACCGTCGCTTCATCGCTTCCGCGTGAGGCCGGGCTTCGCGACGGAGCGACTGCCGCTGTTCCAGTCGCATTCCGTAGCGATCCGTGTCGGAATCCTGGAGCTTGTTGGCCTTCTCTGCCAGCCTTGGCAAGGCCGACTCATCAGCCGGAGCCGCCCCTTTGTCTGCAGCCGGCATCACGCGGCCGGCGACGGCGCCCTGAGCTGCCTGCTTCCGATCCACGCCTTTCGCCTTGACCACCAAGTCCAAGCTTTCGAGCGATTCCTTTTCTTCAGGCTTGGCCGTTGCGGACGACAGGGCCGATTCCGGCATCGAAGCTGTCGCCAAACGCTTTCCGGCTTGGGCGACTTGTCGTTCGGCAACCGATTCGTCCAAGGCAACCTGGGCCAATTCCGGCGCCGGTTGGCCCTGCGTCACCAACGACACACAGCCCAGCACCAGGCACATGGCCGACGTGCCCAGCGCGGGAAGCCAAACCGTGGTGGCCGGCAAGTGCCGCATGGCCGCCAGCAGCCCCAGCATGATCGCCAGGATCAGACTGCCGACGATCAGCACGCCGCTGACTCGCCGCACCGTCTGGGCGGAGGCCGTCTCCAGCAAAGCCAGGCCGCTGCTCACGATCCGAGACACTTCCTGTGCGTTGTCCGCCAGCACCGTGGGCGCAGTCGGCTCGGAGCCGGCGCCGACGCCGGCGGGAACCTGGGAAGCGAACGGTTCCCGGTCTGTCTGACCAACGACGGCCATCTGGGCGAGGGGCCCAGAGGGCGCCGTGGTGAAACGCCGCCAACCCTGTGTGCCCAGCAACAAGTCCAGCGCCTGCTCGGCCTCGGAACCGTCACGCAAATAGAAGTTGGCGTCCTCCAGGCCGCGCACATCGTCGATCTGGCCCGTCAGCCAGAAGTGCGTCGTCAACGACGCGGAGCGATCCCGCACCAGACTCAGCGCCGCTTCGTCGACCACCGCAGCGCCAAGCACAGCGGACTGCGGCTGTCGGCGCTCATCCCCGACTGAAATCGCAAGGTTGACAGCATCGCCAGGTGAATACTTGGCATGGAGCCGACTGGGCCGGAGCGATAGTCTCCGTGCAGGCCGGCGATACACCAACCGTTCCGCGACTGGCGTCGGCGGCTGGGCACTATAATCGTAAACGGTCAGCCGGATCAGGCCCTCCGCAGTCGGTGCCACAGGCACGACAACTTCGGGACCGCCGGTGTCGAATTCGTTTTGAAACACCGCTGGGGAGACCAGTTCCTGGCCCACCACGACGCCGCGACAGACGGCCACAACGGCCACCGGACGATCTTCCCGCGAGACGAGTTGGACCTTGATCGGCATGCCGGCGACGAAAACGCCGGTTCCCGCGTCGAGTGCCACAAACTGCCGTGCACTGGCGGGCGGCAACTCCGGTTGCTCCGCCGCGCCCGATGGCTGATCGATCAACAATCGATAGTGCTCGTCACTCGCAGGACGAAGGACGAACACGCCTCGTCCGTCGCGGATTGTTTGCACCTCTGCGGCCCGACGGCCTTGCCGGTCGACCACGCGGCCCTGGACGTGAACCGGCCGGTCCAGCCCATCGTGGGCGAAAAAGTACACGCGATTAGTTGCGTCAGGCACCAACTCGCCGGATTCGGGAAAGAACTCGACGGTCACCCGGCCGTGATGGATCGGGATCAATTCTGAGATCCGCTCCTGAACCTCCTTGCCGGTGGTGACGTTCAAAACTGCCTGGCCGGGATCGGCCTTGGCGGGCAGCTTGAAGCGGACGCGGTACAAGCCCTGGTCGTTCGTCGTCGTGTGAAGGTTGAAGAACTTCCGAGTGCCCGATTCGGCAGTCACGGCCAGCGGCACGTTGGCGGCCGGTTTGCCGTCCGCGAGTTCCACGCGCAAATCGGCCTCGACTTCCTCCCCCGGCGCATAGCTGTCGCGGGCAAAATCCAGCGTCTGCCTCAGCGTCGGCGTGCGGTAAGGCCGGACCTCGAACTCGCGGCGGGCTTCCGGAAAATCGCCCGCGGGGCTGGCGGCGATCAGCGTCTGTTTCCCCGGCGGCTGGTGCTGCGGCAGCTCGAAGTCGCCGAAACCGACGCCGTTGCGCGTGGTCACCTGGGTGCCGACGCCGCGCACTTCTTGTCCGTCTTCGTTCACGACGCGAAGCGCCACCGGCACTTCCCGATGCACCTGCAAATCAGCGCGGTCCAGGGTCACCGTCCGGAAACGCACCTGTTCGCCGGGGCGGTAGATCGTCTTGTCCGTTGTCAGGTAGGTCGTCAGTTCGCTGGACGCGACCGGGATGGAGCAGCGAAGCGAGACATTTTTCCAGGCCGTTTGCGGTTCGACTTCCAGATGGACCGCCTGGGAACGCAGGGGCCTGGCGAGCGCCAGTTGCGTGAAGCCGCTGGCGTCGGTCTGGCAATGGCCGCTGTCCACCGCGGCGCCGTCGTCCGAATACCAGCGATAGTCCACCGTGGCGGCGACGGGCTCTCCGGCTGCGTTCTGTGTCTGGACGGCCACGTAGTTGGTCAGCACGGGCTGGAGTTCCTGCGGCCCGATCAGGACGGCTCGGACGGGCTCGTTCGCCAACGTCGCGGCGGATGTTCCGCGGACGACGGAGCGCCCCGGCCAACCGGTGTGGAAAGCGGCCCAGCCGAGGTAGCACAGCAGTCCGGAAGCGGCCAGGCCGACCGTCCAGTTGACCCAACCTCGGGGGAAACGAGCGGCAGGCCCGGCGGCGGTCGAAGCAGGCCTCGGGGCGTCGCGTGTCGAGGCCGAATCGTCTGCGCCGGGACGCGGCAGCGTGATCGGCGGCAACTCGAATCTGGCGGCTTCCGCCAGCAGACAGGCCTGCCGCCGGACGCCGTCGTAGACTTGGGCCACGTCGGGCTCCGCAGCGATCCGTCGGCGCACAGTCGCCGCTTCGTCTGCCGGCAGCAAGTCGTAGACGAATTCCCAGAGCTGTTGTTCGAGTTCGTCTGGACGATCCATGACTCCTCAACCTCTCGCGCCGCTCCCAGGCGAACGGCAGCCTGACGCCCACCGCTGGCCGCGGCAGGACCATCGAACCGCCGTCACGCTTTTTACGTTGGTTCCGCCAAGCTCGCCGTACGCCCACCAACTGGAGGCGATGCGACTGGCCCGCCGTCACACTTTTTACGTTGGTTCCGTCAAGCTCGCCCGCAGCCTGGTCAGCGCCAGCCGCATCCGCGTCTTGACGGTGCCCGAGGGGATGTGCAGGGCTTCCGCAATCTCCTCGTACGTCATCTCGGCATTCTGCCGCAGCAGAAACACCTCCTTCTCCTCCGTTCGCAGTTGGCTGACCGCTTCGCGGACCAGCTTCATCTGTTCGTTGTATTCCACTTCCGCCTCGGCGTTGTTCCGGTGGCAGGCGACCTCGGCGCCGTCTTCCGGCAGGGCCCGCCGATGCCGTCGGTACGCGGTTTGTCGCATGTCGCGGCCCGTATTCAGGGCAATCCGGAAAATCCAAGCCTTCAGGTTCTCCACAGACTCGACCTGGCTTCGATGCCGCCAGCACTTGACGAACGTTTCCTGGTAGGCGTCCCGCGCGTCCTCCGCGTTGCCCAGCATGTGGTACAGCAGGCCCACGAGTTCGCTCTGGTAGCAGGCAAAGGCTTCCTCCAACGTTCCGTGGCGGGACGGACGCTCGGCGGACTGCGATTTGCCTGCCGCTTCGACCACGCAGCACCTCTTGTCATAAGTACCGACGAATTCAAGGGCGAATCGGTTTTCCCGCCCCGACAAGTATTTCTACCACAAACGGGCTTGCCGTTCATCGCCGAGGGGGCCTTGCCGGCCTGGAAGCATCGTTCGAGAGGTGACTGTCCGATGGCCGGCAAGCGGCAAGACGCCCGCCCGGCCTTTCCTGCCACGGCCTCCCGGCACGGGTCACGGGGCGGCGTCATCTTTCAGGAACTGCCACAGATGGCACAGCGATTGACCATACCAACTCATCGAGCGGACGTTGGGTCCGGTCTTGTCCACCAGCGCCAGGGCGACGTCGGCAAACCAGCGGTCGCCGGTCAGCTGGTAGGCATAGGTGAGCGCCGTAAGCACCTGGTCGGTGGCGGCAAAGCGTTTGCTGTTCTGCGGACTTTGCTTGTACCAGAACATGCCGGGCTCGCCCATCGGCTCGGTCGTGATCCACTCGGCGATGCCGATCGCCGCGTCCTTGACCCGCGTCTGGCCGGTCACGTCGTACCAGCGGCCGAGTCCGCGGCCGACGATGCCGTGCATAAAGGTCGAACCGCCCTCGTAGCTGGGCTGCTCGCTGATCGGCACCGAAACGACGCCGCGGATCGGATCCTGCCAATCCAACAGCCAATCGGCCACCTTGGCTCCGGCCTGAAAGACCCGTTCGTCGCCGGTGGCTTCGGCCAAGGCGCTGATCGCGATCAGCGTCCAGCCCGGCCCGCGCTCCTGGCCGCCCGCGCCGAACCGGTCCCGCTGGACGACCGAAACGTACCAGTCGGCCATCTCCGCGATCACTTCCTGGGCCCAAGGATCTCCCGAAAGCCAGGCGTAGGCGATGAGTCCTTCGACCCAGCTGTGGCCGACGTGGCAGCCGGCCAAGGTGTGGTCCGCGATCCAGAACTGGTCCTCGTGCTGCGGCATCCAGACGCTGGTGGCGTTATGGTGGCGCGGCCCGCCCCGCAGGCCGCTCTCGGCCGAGGCGTCATGGACGACGACCACGTCGCGATAGTGCCGGGACGTGGTCTCGCAGAGTTCCCACCAGCGTTGATCGCCGCTGCGCAGGTACTCCAGCGCAAAGCCGTAGTGATGGTCGTACTCGCTGTTGCTCCAGTACGTGTACGACGGTCCGTAGCCCCACTCGAAGGTCGAGTCGCCGAAGTTCTCGAACCCGTACTCCCGCCGTTTTTGACGCTGGGCCAGGTAGCCTTCGTAACAGCGTTCAACCAACTGTTCGTAGCGGGCCAACCGCTGCGGATCCCTGGGCACAAGCGGACCGAAGGCCCCGGTCGAAGCCGTATAGGCCGGATCGGCCACGGGGCGCAGTGGCGCGACCAGCCGTTCCCGTCCCGCCGCCGGCGCATCGCCCGCCGCGCCGTCCGCCAGAAGGCCGAACTCCTGGCTCAACGCCTCGCCGCGCGCCAGCCGGAACAGGCCCATCTTGCCCGGCGACTGCGGGTAACCCACGCCGCCCACCGTATAGCGATCGGTCATCTCCAGCATCCGGTCGCGCCAGCGGGTCGGCAGGTCGCCGGAGTCCCACGCCTCGGGCAGCAGATCGAACCGGACCGCCTCCGGCGTGAACCGGACCGCTTGCGGGAACCGCTCCCAGAACCACCGCGGTCCGACAGCCAGGCCGGACAGCCGCACCCAGCCCGATGCCCGGCCGTTGGCGCGACTCAGCGCGCCGTCCGCGCCGCTCCAGGTCAGCTGGTCTTCGCGATGCTGGTACAGCGCGGCTCCCGCGTTGGTCGTGCGCCAACTGCCGCCCACCTCGACCCGGCCCGCCGCGGCTCCGGCGACCGGCAGATCGAGCGACCAGCGTTTGATGTACACCTCGGGCCGATCCTCCCGATTCACGAGCGTCGTTTCCACGCGCAACAGGTCCGAACCCGCCGTCGCCTCGACGGTCAGCCGATAGTCGAGCTGCTTTCCCGCCTCGTCAGCCAACGAGCCGCTCCGTACGACCAGCGCCCGCAGCGGGCCGCGTTCCACGATCCGGGTGGCCGAGACGGTCGCCCCGCCGCTGCGCAGCAACCGCCCGTCCTCCGTTTCGACCGCGATTTCCCACACCGAATCGGCCGGCTTGACCACGGCTGCCCCGCGCCGCAACTCGTCTACGATGCGTCCCTGCCGGGTGCTAAAGATCGCCGTCACAGGCCCGGTGTCGAGACACAGCTGGCCGGGCTGTTCGACCAGCGTGAGACCGCCCGCCGGGCCGGACTCGATGCCCGCGCCGGCTTCGATCGTATAGCGCGCCTGGCCGCCGGCGGGGACCGTGGCGGGAAAGGCGACGACCGCCGTGCGCGCGGACCCGTCGGGCCAGCGTCCGGCCGGTCGGAATTGGCTGGGGACCGGCTGGCCTGCCGAATCAAGCACGCGCAACGCGGTCTGCTGCGTCAGGCAGCCTCTGGGAAACGGCAGGCCCGCCGCAGCGATTTCGGTCGTTCGCGCCACGCCGCCCGTCTCAGGCACCGTGACCGTGAAACGGACCTGCTTTGTCGGCGTACCGCGACCTGCAACCGGCGTCGCGTCCGAGCGTGGCTTGGCCAACAACTCCGGAGCGATCACCGCCAGTTGCTCGACGCGCGGCGCCTCCCGGCCCTCGCGGTCGATTTCTAATCGCAACGTGTCGCCCGACCGCAACTCGGCCGCGGGCGCCACCGCCCACCACGCCGCGCCGTCGTCCATGCTCAGCGTCCAACTGGCCAACCTCTTGCCGGCCGCCAGCAGCCGCAATTGGGAACGTCCCTCAAATCCGTCGGCCAGGCGCACGGCGACCGCATAACGGCCGTCCGGCCCCGTGTGCTTCGTCTCCAGAACGCCCTTCTCGGCAGCCAACTGCAGCGACTGCCCGCCGGCGTCGGCAAAGCCCTCACCGCGCAGGGCGGCCGCCGGCCGCAGTTGCAGATCATCGAGCAATTCGACCGCGGCAAAGAACACGTCGATGGCAAAAGGCTGCTCGCCTGAACCCTGGCGATCCTCGACGCGGAACGCCACGTCGCAACGTCCGGCCTTGCGCACCAATTCGGTGACGTCCGCATAATGCACCGCCCGCCGCGCCGGCTGCGGGTTCCGGCCACAGACGTCGGTCTCCCAGACCGTTTCGCCGTTGACCAGCACCTGGGCGTAACGCCTTTGCCGCTGGTAGTTTTCCAGCGCCAGCCGCCCGTGCTCCTTGCCGCCCAACTGAATCTCCCGGCCGCCGCAATATGTATCCGTCTGGTACCAGCGCAGGACCAGCGACGGGGCGTCCGGACTCACCGCCAGGCGGCGGCTCATCTGGGCATAGTTCCCCGCGGCGCTGGGCTGGTCGGCATGGGTGAAGGTGAGCACGCCTCGACGGTCGATCTGGCGCGTGTAGGGGCCCGACGATTCGTACTGCCACTCGGGCGCTGACCAGGAGATCCCGCTCCGCCGGCCGGGCGTCTCCAACACGTCGGCCAGGTCGCCGTAGAAGGACTCCGGCCGCGTCCGCGGCGGTCGTTTGGCGGCCTGGCATTTTGCCTGCGAAAAGGCGTAGCGGATCAGGTTCTCGAACAGTCTGGCGCCGGGGCTCTCTTGATCCTCCTTGGCGTCATGAAACCAGGCGTACTCGGGGATCATCTGGCAGAGGATCAGCCGGCCCGCATCCAGCGGCAGTTCGATCAGGCCATAGCACGGGCCGGGACCGCTGGGCGGCGTCTTGTCCCAGCCCTGTTCGCGGCCGGTCGAGCACAGCGGCACCCAGCCCGCCGCCAGGTCGCGGAAGGCGCGGTACACGCTGCCGCCGTGGACCGCCCGCAGCTGTTCCAAAGAGAAACGATGCGGCTGATTGAAAACCGGATGCTCCGGCCGCAGGATTTCGCCCAGTTCGTAAGCCTTGTCGCGCCCTGCCGCAGCCGGCAACCAGGCTTGCTCCTCCCCGCACCGGAACCCCAGGAAAACTCCGCCCGCGCGAAGGAAGGTCGCCAACTCGTCGCGTCGCTCGGCAAGTGCCTGTTGCGACTCGTCTAATCCCCAGATCAAAACGTCGGCGTCCAACGTGGAAAACTCCCGGAACTCGCGGGGCGAAAGACGCCGGTGGTCCACGCCGAATGCGGTCAGCCCGCGTGCTGTGAAGCTCTCGGGCGCCGAAGCCACCAGCACCACCTGCGGCGACGCTCCCAAAAGCGGCGGCGTCAGCAGTCCCCAAACCAAGACGGCCACCGCACTCAGCCACACGCGATTGCACAGCGACGCCACCGTTCTCCCTACGCTTGTCATGAATCGTTCCTTTGGCACAGTGGATGGCGGGCGACGGCTTGAGCTTGATCCCGTTGACATCCCAGGAGTCGCAAACGCCCCCGCCGGCACAGCGACCGGGCGGGGGCACCGAAGACCATGTGTGCCAGTGTAGCAGACCCCCGCGGCGGCTGCGACCTTGACTTGCTTTTGGACCGGCAGCGGTGCGGCAAACGTTCGCCGATTCGCAAGGGCAGAGGGAATTTCCGGGGGGCAGCTGGAATCGTTCGTCCGGCGGGCCCCGTCTCTTGCGGGGCCTGAACGCGAGGAGTAGCCTGAAATGAGGCGAACTGCGTTTCGGGAGGGCAAGACGATGAACGGTTCTGCAGGCGGTGCGCGGACGCGGCGGGGGTTCAGAGGCGGTGCGGTCCTGGGCCTGATGATCGGGTTGGCCGTCACGGCGGCGCTGGGGCAGAACGCCCCGTACCGGCCGGGCGATGATGTCGAGGTGAACTGGGCCGGCCAGTGGCGGCCGGGGAAGGTCCTGGAGATCGCGCGGACCGGCTGGATCAAGGTCGAGTTTCAGATGCACTCGATGCGTCTGACGCCGACGCTGCCCCCCAGTCAAATCCGGCCGGCAGCGGGCGCTGAGCGTTCCCCCCCTGCCTCGGACGGTCCGCCGCTGACAGCGGGTGACTGGTCGCAAGTGCGCACCGTCGTGCCCGGCCAGCCGGCGCCCAACTGGACGTGGAACCCGGACCCGGCGCCCCAGCCGGCGGCGTTGAAGCCCCAGCCGATTCCGCTGCACGGGCGCGAGGGCCGTGCTGTCGAGTCCCCGCGGTCCATCGTGTTTGCCCCGTCGCTGGGGCGCGCCGTGATCGGACACATCGACGGCATGCCGGGTCACGCGACCGCGACCAGGTTCGAGTGGTGCGATCTGACCGAAGGCCGGACCGTGGGCGGTCAAGCGATGCCAGTCCACGCGGTGCCCTCGGGCTTGAGTCCCGACGGGCAACGACTGCTGACGCGGATCGACGGCTGGCTGCACGGCACCAAGGCCCGCTTGGACGTGTGGGCCTGGAACGGCGAGAAACTCGAACACAAGATCGGCTGGACGCCCAGCGCATCGCAAGAGCAGTTCGAGCGAGACATCATCTACGCGGCTTGGACGGACAACGCGCACGTGGTGGTTGTGAATCTCAAAGGCCAACTCGCGCTGTGGCAACTCGCTCCGTTGCAGGCGATCTACACGATCGACGTGCTTCCCAACAGCCGGCCGGCGGTCAGCCCTGGCGGCCAGTGCCTGGCCGTGATGAGTTCCGGAGGATTGGAATTCTATCGCGCCGCCGATGGCCGGTTGATGGGCCGGCTCTCGGACTCGCCCACGGACGGAGCGGCGCTACTCTTCCGCTCGGATGGGGCTCAACTGGCGATGGTCCTTGTCCGCCAGGTGCTGGTTTGGGACTTGGCCCAGGGCCAGCTGATGCGCGAGATCGCCGTCCCCGAGTTGCCGCTCGCTCCCCACCGCGGCGCCGCGTGCTGGCTGGCAAACAACTATCTCCTCCTGGGCGGCACGCGGCTGATCGACATCGAGCGGAGGATCGTGCTGTGGGAGTACCGTTACGAGGATGCGCGGACCGCAGAATCCGTGGCCGCCCTGGGGGGCTATGTGTGGTTTGTCAGCACCGAGGCAAGCAACGGCAGCCAGCGGCTGGTGCCGTGCGCGCTGCCGCACGAGGAAGCGGCCGCCGTCGCCGCGGGCCTGGATGCCGAGTCGCTGCTGGCGGTCAAGCCGGGCGTCGGCGTCACGCTGGAGATCCAACTCGAGGCCACTCAGGAACAGCGGGAGGCGATCCGCCAGTCGTTGGCGTCCAAGTTGGAGCAGAACGGCATGAAAGTGACGCCGGGGCAGCCCATTCAACTGGTGGCTCGCGTCGTGCCGGGGGCTACCAAAGAAATGGAGTACCGCCGCTTCGGCGTTCCTCCCTGGGGGAAGCACGACAAGGTCACGTACACGGAACAGCGTTGCGAACTGGCCTTCCTGGTGGACGGCCAGGTCGCCTGGCAGGCCGCCAGCGTGGCCTCCGCGCCTCACCTGCTGCGCTTGACCGAGGGCCAGACCGTGGAACAGGCCGTCAAGGCGGCGACCCAACCGAACCTGAACTTCTTCGTGCAGACGCAGCTCCCCCGCCACCTGGTGCGGCCAACCGGGCGCACGTCTTACGGCCAATCGCAGTTGACCGCCCGCGGGCCGATTCGCGTCCTGCCGCCCGGCAAACCGCCGCACGGGCCAGCCGGGAAACCGCAGGGACGGGAAGTGTGATGCGAACCCGGACTGGACAGAATTCCGGCCGTCGTCAGCGCGGTTCCCCGTGCATGCGGCGGACGTAGGCGGTCGAGATGTCGGAGCGACGGACGATCCCGACGACGCGGCGATCCGCGGCGTCATGGACGACGGGCAGGGCCTGGAGGTTGTTTTGGACGAACAGCTCCAAGGCGCGGTCCAAGCCGTAGTCCGGCTGCAACGGCTGCACATCGTCACGCATCAGGTCGGCGGCCAGCAGCATGACCTGGGCGTGCTGGGACCGGGCCGCCAAATGAACCTCTTCCAGATTGACGATTCCCAACAACCGCCGTTCCTCGTCCACCACGGGCAAGACGGTGTGGCCCGTCAAATCCAACTGCGACAGCACGGTCTGCAACGGGTCGGCCGGCCGCAGCGCCGGGACTTCCTTGTACGGCTTGAGGAACTGCCGCACGAATTGCCCGGCCAACACCTCGCGCACATAATCGCCTTGGTGCGCCGGCGAAAGGGAACGGCTGACGACCTGCGAGCGGTACAAGGACTGCCGATCGGACAACAGAAACGACCAGGCGCAGACCCACAGCGCCGGCAAGAACAGCCGGTAATCGCCCGTCATTTCGCTGACAATGATCAGCGTCGAAAAGGGCGTCTTTGCCGCTGCCGCAAAAAACCCGGCCATGCCCATGATTACAAAGCTTGCCGGATGCGGCGCCAGTCCGGGCCAGATCTGGTGAAACCACGCCCCCACCGCTCCGCCGGTGCAACCGCCGATCACCATCGCGGGTCCGAACACGCCCCCGGAACCGCCGCTGCCGATCGTCAGGCTGGTGGTCAGAATCTTGCCAAACGCGACGGCCAACAGCAGGCCCGCCGACATCGCCAACTCGTTCTGCAGCCCTTCCTGCAACACGCCGTAGCCGGTCGACAAGACGGCCAGGACGGCCTGCTCGCGGCCCAGCGAAAAATACAGGCTGATACCCAGCGTACCCGTCAAACAAGCTCCCAGCACCGGCTTCAGGAGCCGCGGGCAGGGCAACCGCTTGAACAAGCTGTGAACGCCGTAGAAGGTCCGCGTGTACAGCATCGCCATCATCGCGCAGACGACGGCCAACAGGAAATACGGACCCAGTTGCCAAGGATTATCGAAGGCAAACGGCGGCGTCTGGAATAACGGTTGCCAACCGAAAACCAGGCCGAACGTACAGTACGCCACGGCGCTGGCAAGGCCCGCCGGAATGATCACCTCCGGCTCGAACTCGGGCGAACAGTACAGGATCTCCGCCGCGAACAAGGCGCCTGCCAGCGGGGCGCGAAAGATCGCACCCACGCCCGCGCCCATCCCGCAGGCCAGAAGGATCCGCCGCTCGCGGACACTCAACCGCAGCGTCGTTGCCAGCAACGAGCCGAAACCGGCCCCGATCTGCGCGATCGGCCCCTCGCGGCCCGCAGAACCTCCCGTTCCGATCGTGATCGCGGACGTGATCAGCTTGATGATCGGAACCCGCGAGCGGATCCGGCCCTGGCCATGGTGATACGCGGCAATCGCCGCATCCGTCCCATGCCCCTCGGCCTCCGGCGCAAACTTGAACACGAGGTAACCGCTCAACAGACCGCCCACGGCCGGCACCAGCACGAGCCACCAGGGCTGGAAACCGCGCGTCGAATCGGCAAGCCAGCCCAGACGCGCTTCGCCCACCGGCCCCACCGCCCGGTAGCCCGCCACCTGGTCCAGAGCCAGCCAGCTGACCAGGTGGCAGGCCGCCGCAAACGCGACGGCGCCCAACCCCGCCACAACACCCACCAGAATGGCCGAGCCAAGCAAGCGGCCCTCCGCGCGAAACCGGTCTCGTCCGATTTCGAGGAACTCAGGAAACCAGTGCAGCGGGTTGGACGAACCGGCATCTTTCTGTGGCGTTGTGTGCATCGCTGGCTCGAAGAGCGAGTGGCGTGGCAAACGTACCTTACGCAATGCCCGTCAAAGCTGTCAACACCCTTCGGTGTGAAGGGGGCATTCTCGTTCCTGCGAAGACGAGGGTCTCGTAACCGCGTTGATGGTGAGCCTCAAGGAACAGGAGAAGGTAAGAAAGACCCGGCCATCCTCGCGCTGGCCGCCCGTAGACAACCGCTTGCCTTCCATCTATACTCTTGTCTGATGTGTCTGTTTCCCCTCCGCGTTTGTCACTGTGAGATCTACCATGCCGAGAAAACCAAAAAACACCGAACCCGAAGCCAAGTCCGTTGCAGAGGCGGCCGACGCTCCTCGTGGAGCCAAGACCGCAGCGATCAGACAAGCCTGTCTCGCTCATCCCAAGAAGTCCCCCAAGGAAATCGTTGAGTTGCTCAAGGAGCAGGGCATCGTCACGACAGCGAACTACGTGGGTGGCGTGAAATCAAGCATGAAGGCCAAGAAGAAGGCCAAGAAGGCCGCCCCCGCCCCGACACCCGACGCCGCGCCCGTCGTTCCGAAGGACGCAGTCTCGATCGGCTTGCTGTGCAAAGCAAAAAAGCTGGTGCAGGAATTGGGCGGGATCAAAGAAGCCAAGACCGCCCTCAACGCCTTGGCGCAACTGCTGGACTGACACCAGTTCTTGGCCCGTAGCCCACGACCGCGGCGTCACGATAGCCTGCCGCGCCCACCAGCGATGCGGCGGGCAGCGCGGACTTAAGCCGCCTCTTCCAACCGGTCCAACATGGAAACGGCGGCTGGATTCCAGATCAGTCCGCCAAGGGTTTCCATGAAAGGGCTCGCGCAGGGGCTCCCGGTCCGCCCCACACGACTGCCAGCCCCGGTTTGGACGGCCCTCTCAGGTCCTGCCGCGCGCCACGTTCCCTCCCGCCGCTGCGATGCCCATGTCGCCTGCGATCAAGACAGCCAGCCCTCACGAAAGGAGCTTAGCATGAAGAGGTTTTTACTCAGTGTGGTTCTCAAGACGGTGAGTTGCGGAGCGTTCGTCTGGCTCGCAGGTTCCGCGCTGTCCTGTCCGGCGGAATTGCAGGTCGGCGCGGCGTCGGTCGACATCACGCCGAACAAGGCCGTGGCCCTCTGGGGGCAGTTCGGCCTGCGTCTTTCGACCACCCCGGATACGCCGCTGACGGCCAACGTGGTCGCCCTGCAGTCCGGCGATGCACGGACCACGTTTGTCTCGCTGGACCTGCTGCAGTTGCCGGAAGTCTTCGTGCAAGCGGTCCGCGACGCGGTCGCGAAAAAAGACGCTGCGATCAACGTCCAGAACATCGTCCTGACCGCGACACACACGCACACGGCCCCCGTCCTGCGGCCGGGAACGCCCGGCATCCCGGTCAACGACCAGACGATGACCGTCGAAGAAACGATCGCTTATCTGGCGGACAAGATCAGCGACGGCATTGTGGCCGCCTGGAAGAACGTCGCGCCGGGAAAGATGGCGTACGGGTTGGACCGGAACAGCATCGGCTTCAGCCGCCGGGCCGTGTATGCGAACGGTTCGGCGCAGATGTACGGCAATACCAACCGGCCGGACTTCGTCCATCTGGAAGGCATGGACGACGACGATGTGGGCTCCCTCTTCTTCTTCGATCAGCAGGACAACGTCAAGGCGATCGTCGTCAACGTCGCCTGTCCGTCCCAGGTGGTCGAAGGCCAATCCGCCATCAACGCGGACTACTGGCTGCCGGTCCGCGAAAACTTGCAGGCTCGCTACGGCGCGGGCGTCGTCGTGCTGGGCTGGGGCGGCGCCGCCGGGGACATGTCGCCGCGCCCGCTGCTGCATAAAGCCGCCAATGCGCGGATGCGGGCCCTGCGCGGCATCAACGAAATGCAGGAGTTGGCCCGCCGAATCGACCTGTCCGTCAGCCAGACCTTCGAGGCCGCCCAAAAAGAGAAGTTCCCGGACCCGGTTCTGAAACACGTCGCCGTCACGCTGCAGTTGCCGCTGAACAAGATCTCCGAAACGCAGTATCAGGAGGCCCTCGCCGCATACAACAAGGTGCTGGCCCAACTGGAAGCGGACCCGTCTTGCGCGCCCCGAGTCGCCTTCATGGCCCGAGACTGGCATCACGGAGTCGTGAAACGCTACGAGCAACTGCAGAAGAACCCGGACGCGACCTATCCTGTCGAGATTCACGTCGTCCGACTCGGCGATCTGGTGGTCTGCTCCAATCCGTTTGAACTGTATTGCGAATACGGCGTCCGCATCAAAGCCCGGTCGAAAGCGACGCAGACCTTCATCCTGCAGATGTCCGGCTTCGGCAGCTACCTGCCCACCGCCCGCGCCCAGGCGGGCGGCTCCTATTCGGCCATCCCGCAGAGCAACATCATCGGTCCGGAAGGCGGACAGATGCTGGTCGATAAGACCGTCGAGATCATCGAGGAACTGTGGAAGTGATCCGAAAGACCACGCACCTTCGCCGGCAGATTCGATCTGCGTGATGCCGTGTTCCTCATCCTGAGCCCGCCGGCCGGTCTACCAGCCGCCGGCGGCAGGATGAACCAGACCGGTCAGGCTTCGTCTTCTCGCTTGGGGAACCAGGGGACGAAGACGCTGGTCGAACGCTGGTACTGGCGATAGTCGTCGCCGCGGCTGACCAAGGCCTGCGCCTCCGTCGGCGGAATGCCCGTGACGCACACCAGGAAATACAGCATCGCGGCGGGCGCCAGCAGAGTGAGCCACCAATACGAAGCGCCGACCGCCAGCGCGACGTACGACCACCAGTGGAGCCACTCGAAGAAATAGTTGGGATGGCGCGAGTAGCGCCACCAACCGGCGCGGCACGTCTTGCCGCGGCTGTCCGGCCGACGCTTGAAGCGGACCAACTGCCGGTCCGCCACGATCGTATTGACCACGCCGGCGCACCAGATCACCGCGCCCAGCACGTCCCAAGCCGTCCAGCGAGCCAGCGGATGATGAGCGATGACCAGCACCGGCAGGGAAAAAAACAACGCCGCCAGCGCCTGATACTGGAAAAAGACGAACAACCGTCGCGGGGCCGTGGCGCCCCACTGCTGGCGCAGCGTGCGGTAGCGGCCCTCTTCCGGGCAGCCCAGAACGCGATCTACCAGAAGATGGATCGCCAACCGCGCCGACCAGACGCCGATCAGAACGGCAACCAGAACACGCCGCGGCAGATAACCGCCTGACGTGGCCGCGAAGAACACGCCAAGGAGGCCGATCCCGGCCGCCCAGCCCGCGTCCACGATCCCCGCGTTGCCCGTCCGGCGCTGGACAAGCCACAGGATGGCCATCATCGTACAGGCCCCCACGAGCCCGACCAATACTTGCGTTCCCGGCGTCAGCATCATGTTCCTTGGCCTCTCAAATTCCCTTGGCTCTTTCTGGCGAAGACAACGAACTCCGAGGTGGTGAACAATGGAGACCGGCTCCAAGCGGATGCCGCGAGAACACGGAGCATTCGGTTTGTTGCGAGGTGACTCGTAGAGTGAATTTGGATGTACTTTGGGGGAGAGATGAACACCGGATTCTATTTCCCCACGCGACGCATTTCTCTCCGTGGTGTTTTGCTTGCACTTTTTGAAAACGTTCTTCCTTCCTCTCTCCCGCGCAGCTCGGAGCCAGTTCTCTTTGTTTCGATAGGCGGTCAGGTGTGACGGCGGCGTTGTCGAACCAGCCGCCGCGGGGCACACGTTCGGAAGCACCCTCAATCCTGGATTCCCAGCCGCGCCGCGCGGGCCTTTTGATAGGCGTCGTCCTTTACGGCGCTGCCGCAGATGCTCCATTCGTAGGCGCGGGTCTCTCCGTCGCCGTAGCCGCAGATGTCGCGGGTGGACGGGATCCGCTCGAACAGCAACTGATAGAGCTTGCGGGCCGGCAGCGTGTCGCCGTATTTCAAACCCAGCTTTTGCAGCACGTCCAGGTCCTTCTTCTGGTCGCGCAAGGCCATGCTGCGGCCGCCCACGCACAGTTTGTTCACGGGGTCGTACTTGCCACACGGCGGACAGATCATGCACACGCCCGCGATCAAAGTCACCGGAATGTCGGGTTGCTTTTGGATCGCGTCGATCGCTTCGAACAAGTTGTCTTCTGCGATCGGGGCGAGCTTGTCCTTGCCGCCGTGGAAACAGCTCATGCACAGCAGATGGTGCGGGCGGATTCGCAGCGTCTGCGCCTGGTAGAGGGCCGCCGCGCTCGTCTTCTTGTACTGCGCCTTTTCGGCCGGATCACGCGGTGGAATGACGGCGTGGATGCCGAGTTGGCGGCCCTTTTCGTAATTGCCGCTGTCCGCTTGCGCACAGCCGCGCCAAGTGTCGGACGTCTGGGCGCCGTACCCGCAGATGCCGCGGGTCTGGGGGATTTTGGCCAGCACGCGTTCGAACATGTCGATCGCCGGCCGCGTGTCGCCCGGCGCCAGGCCCAGCTTGTGGATGATGTCCAGGTCGCGTTTGGCGTTGAACAGCTCTCCCTCGGCCGTGTCCTCCGCGTGGCCGGGGTTCTGGTAGCGGTACACGGTGTCCACGTTACAGCGGAGCGTCAGCGGCAGCTTGGGGTCCTCCCGCGCGGCCTGGAGGATCGCGGTCAACCGCGGATCGCCCAGGTCGTCGGTGCATCCTGCGCCCAGCCGGCAGATGACGCACATCAACTGGTAGGGCCGCACTGGCAGGGCAGGGAATCCGCCGACCGCGAGCGGGCTGACTTCGTTCGACGTGGCGAGACCGCCTGTGTCCAGCACGGGCAGTCCCAGGGCAGCGGCTGTCCCGGCCGCTGCAAATCTGCGTCGCGTGATGCGTTGGCTCATGATCGTCCTCCCAAGGTTCGTCGCGTGACCAGGGGCAACCGTCCCGGCGCCGATCTCAAACGATTTCGAGGTGTCCCGATCCGCAGGTCGAGCATCACCCTCACTTCGGTGCGTCGGCCTGCTCCGTCAACAATCGCGTTTGCGTCACCTCGGCCGGCTTCAGGTGCACGTCCATCCAGCCGAAGATCAGTTCGCGCGATTCGTGCGCCACACTGTGTCCTCGGCCGTGCAGGTAGAAGGCGAAGTTCTGAGGCGCCTTTTCCAGCTCGTACACGTCCATGATCCGCAGCAGCATCAGCGCCCGCTGCCGCTGGGTGAGTGGATCGCCGTCGTTTAGCCCCGCCAGGTCCAGGAACGGGCGGGGCGCGATCAGGGCGATGATCTCGTGCATGTCGATCGGCGGCAACTTGCCCTCCAGCAGACCCGCTCGCAGCGGCTTGAGGTACACGTACCAACGGTCGCGGGACCAGCCCTCGACGCGCCGGTTATGCCGGAAGAACGTGGCTCCGCAGTTGCACGCCGAGGCCTTGATGCGCTGGTCGTAGGCCGCCAGGAAGTACGTGCCGTGCCCGCCCAGCGAGTGCCCCAGGGCCCCGATCCGTTCCGGATCGACCTCCGCCAGCGATTGCAGCACGTCGATCGCGATCGCGTGCTCGTACGTGAACTTGCCCACCGCGGTCCACTCCGGATGCTTCTGGTAGAAGCGGGCCGTTTCGTAAGGGCCTTCCGGCGGAATGCGGTGCCCGGAAACGAAATGATCGGGGGCGATCACCACGTAGCCGCGGCGGCAGAGTTGATCGAGCCAGGCCTTGTCCGGATTGCCGCTCAGTCCGGCCGTCTGTTCCTTTCCCTGGGCCGTGGTGCCGTGCAGGGCCACGATCGCCGGGGCCTTGCCGTCCAACTTCAGCGGAATGCCGAGGTAGGCGTGCGCCCGTTCGTCCTGCTCCACGTTGTAGCTGATCAGTTGCCGGCGATAGGTCCCTTTCACCTCGACCGTCTCGTGCACTTGCAGGTCCAGCGGCGGCTTGGCCGGCTTGCGATCGTCGCGGATCAATTCCAGGTAGCGCTGCTGGAGAACCTGGCGGCGAGCCTGCCAATCCTCCGGCGTCTGGACGCCTTCCAGCAGATCGTCCCAGGACGAGACGATCGGCGGCGGGTCGGAACGCATCCGCGGGGGCGGGTCGGCCGCGGTGGCCGCGCCCGCCATCAGCAGCAGCAAGAGCGCCGCGACAAGCAACCGAGCCGTCACGGTCAGCGGGTTGTGGCGTTCGAGGCGCCGGGGGTTGTGATTCGTGGGACCATTCGTCGCTTTGCGCATCGGGTGAACCTCCTCGTGCAAGGACTGGACGGCGGTGCTGGGGGCTTTCAAGTCGAGACGACGGTCGGGACGCAGCAGGCAGTTTAGGACCAACCGCCTCCGGCGACAACCGCCAGGACGCCGGATCGCGCACGGTGTCGGCCATGTTCCGGGGCCTCGTCTCTTGTCGTGCGGCCTGGCGTTTGGCAAAGTAATGGGTTGCCCGAGCCGCGCAACCACCGGGACAAGTCGGGTGGCAAAGCGGCGCAACCTCCAACCCGATGGTGTCACCATGATGCGAGCCTGTTGTTTTGCCGCCATGCTCCCGTTGCTGTTTGCCGGCGCCGCGCCGGCCGTTGAGTCGGCCGCGCCGCCGCAACCGTTCGGCGCGTTGCCGACGGACGCCCATCTGGCCTGGCACGAATTGGAATACTACGGCTTCATTCACTTCACGCTGAACACCTTCACCGACCGCGAATGGGGCAACGGCGACGAATCGCCGCAACGGTTCAATCCCGGCCACTTGGACGCCGAACAGTGGGCGCGCGTCGCCAAGGAATCCGGCATGAAGGGGCTGATCCTCACCGCCAAACATCACGATGGTTTCTGCCTGTGGCCGAGCCGATACACGGAGCACTCGGTGAAGAACTCGCCGTGGAAAAACGGCCAGGGCGACGTCGTGAAAGCGTGCGCCGACGCCTGCCGCAAGCACGGCCTGAAGTTCGGCGCGTATCTGTCGCCCTGGGACCGGAACCACGCCCAGTACGCCCGGCCGGCCTATGTCCAGTACTACCGCAATCAACTGCGGGAGTTGCTGACCAACTACGGCGAGATCTTTGAAACCTGGTACGACGGGGCCAACGGCGGAACCGGCTACTACGGCGGCGCCAACGAGCGGCGGACGATCGACAACCGCACGTACTACGAATGGCCGCAGGCCTGGGCTCTGGTCCGCGAACTGCAACCCGGCTGCATCCGCTTCAGCGACGGCGGCCCGGACATCCGCTGGGTGGGCAACGAACGGGGCCTGGGCTACGATCCGAATTGGGCCACGTTCGATCGCGAAGGCCGCTGGCCGGGCATCTCGGTCAAGGAGTCGCTGTGGCACGGCGACCGGGGCGGCACGCATTGGGTGCCGGCCGAATGCGACGTGTCGATCCGGCCCGGATGGTTCTGGCACGAGTCGCAGAACGACAAAGTCAAAACGCTGGACCAGTTGCTGGAGATCTACTACGCGAGCGTCGGCCAAGGCTGCAATCTGCTGCTGAACATCCCGCCGGACCGGCGAGGCTTGTTTCACGAAAACGACGTCGCTCGACTGCTTGAACTCGGCCGGGTCCTGCAGGACACCTTTCGTACCGACCTGGCGCGGGGCAAGCCGGTCACCGCCAGCAACGTCCGGAGCGGGGCCGAGTGCTTTGACGCGCGACGGGTGACCGACGGCGACCGCCGCACGTACTGGGCGGCGGACGACGACGTCCGCGAGGCGACGCTGGAGGTGGATCTCGGCGGAAAGGTCGAGTTTGATCGGGTGCGGCTCCAGGAGCACATCCCGCTGGGCCAGCGTGTGGAAGCGTTTGAAGTCGCAGCCCGCGTGGGCGGCCAGTGGCAAACGCTCGCCCAGGCCCAAACCATCGGCCCCCGCCGGATCCTCCGCATGGATCGCGTCCAGGCCGACCGCCTGCGCGTCAAGCTGACCAAGTGCCTGGCCTGCCCCACGCTGGCGACGATCGAAGTGTACAACTCGCCCAGCGCCGCGAACTGAGCGAGCCAGGACGGCGAAGGCGACCGTCACGGTCCGGGCCGGCATTCGGTCCGGGCCGGCAGTTATTTCGGGCCGGCCGTCGCGGACGGGAATGCCGGCTGTGGCGCGGGCCGGCGCACCAGCTGTTCGCCGCTTACAGCGTTACGGCGACGGCTTGGCGCCTTGGTCGCCCAGAAGCCCCTTTAGGACGTTCTCCAGTTCCTTGGCGTTCGGCGCCAGTTTGGCGCCGGGCGCGAGTTTGCCCACCCAACTGCTGTCGGCCAAGCCCTCGAAGGGCGGCAGGGGCGATCCCACGTCTCCCAGCAGGGGAGCCAGCGACTTCATCTGGGCCGCGAATTGCTGGCGGGCGTCTTCGTAGCCCTTCTTGATCGCGGCGATCTGCTGTTGCGATTTCTGCGCGTCGGCCAACTCCGTTTCCAGCCGCGCCTTTTCCGCCTCGGCTTGCGCGGCTTGGGCTTTGAGGCTCTCGACCTCGGCCGTCAGTTCCTTGATCCGGGCCGATCCGCAACCGGACGAAACCAGAACCCCAAACGCGATGGGAAAAAGAACGCACAGACGATACATGGCCAATTCCTTACGGCAAAGCGAGGTCGTTGACACGGCGCAAAACGTTCGGGCGACGAGGGGGCCCAGAGAAGCATGTTACGAAAGCTCCGCTGCCCACGCAATCGGCAGAAACGGTCGGATCGGCAAAATGGGCGTTCCCGCCCGCGTTTTGGGGTCCGACCAAACGCGAATCCCAGCCTTGCGGGTCTAGTTCCGCCCCGTTTCGCCGGGAAGAAGAGCGCCGGGCGTTGTTTCCGTAAGCTATGTTTGAGTACCGTTACCGGTAATTTATGAGAGAAAAAGCAACCTTTTCGGCCTTTGCCATCCCTGGAAACAAGCATGAACACCCCTGGCAATGCGACCTCTGCCGGAGCGCCGCCTTCGCGGCGATTGGCCGTGCTCTCGGACGAGTCGTTTGAAGACATCAAGGAACGCATTCACAACAAGCTAGTGGACAAGCTCGACTTGAACCGCATCGGCGGAATCGAGGGCGAGACGCTGCGCCGCGAGATCCGCATGGTGGTCGAGCACCTGTGCGACCTGGAAGAGACGCTGCTGAACCGCCAGGAGCGAGAGCGGCTGATCGAGGAGGTGCTGGACCAGGCGTTAGGCTTGGGGCCGCTGGAGATGCTGCTCAAAGACCACACCATCAACGACATCCTGATCAACGGCCCGAAGAACGTGTACGTGGAGCGACAGGGCCGGATGCATCGGACCAACGTCGAGTTTCGCGACAATGCCCAACTGCTGCAGATCATCGACCGCATTGTGTCCCGCGTCGGGCGGCGGGTCGACGAAACCTGTCCGATGGTGGACGCCCGCTTGCCGGACGGCTCGCGCGTGAACGCCATCATTCCGCCGCTGGCCCTGGACGGACCGGCCGTCTCGATTCGCCGCTTTGGCGTCAATCCGCTGAAGCTGGAAAACCTGCTGAACCTCCGCGCCTTTACGCCCGAGATGGTGATGCTGCTCGAGGGGGCCATCAAGGCCCGACTGAACGTCATCATCTCCGGCGGCACCGGCTCCGGAAAAACGACCCTCTTGAACGTGTTGTCCAGTTTCATCTCCAACGAGGACCGCATCGTCACGATCGAGGACGCTGCCGAGTTGCAGTTGCAGCAGGAGCACATCGTGCGGCTGGAGACGCGTCCGCCGAACATCGAAGGGCGCGGCGAAGTCCGCGCCACGGAACTGGTCCGCAACGCCTTGCGCATGCGGCCGGAACGGATCATCATCGGCGAGTGCCGCGGGCCAGAAACGCTGGACATGCTGCAGGCCATGAACACGGGCCACGACGGCTCGCTGACCACCATCCACGCCAACTCGCCGCGGGACGCCGTCGCTCGCATCGAGACCATGGTCATGATGAACGGCTTTGAACTGCCCATCAAGGCGATGCGGCAGCAGGTCGCCAGCGCGGTGGACCTGATCATTCAAGTCTGCCGGCTGCAGGGCGGTCCGCGGCGGGTGACGCACGTCACGGAGGTCGTGGGCATGGAACAGGACACCGTCGTCATGCAAGACGTGTTTTTGTACGTCCAGGAAGGGATCGACGAGAACGGCCGCGCCCGCGGCCATTTTCAGGCGACGGGCGTCCGGCCGACGTTCATGCCCAAGTTGGAGGCCGCCGGCGTCCGCTTGCCGGCCAACATCTTCCGTCAACGAATCATGATGCGCGACTGATGACCAACCAGACCGCCGCCAGCCAGCCGCCCCGCGGGGGGACTCAGGCGGCAGTTGTTTTGACCTTCCGCAGCGGAGGCAGGCATGGCCCTGACACCACTCACGATCATTACGATTGCAGCCGCCTTCTGCGGGGTCGCGGCACTGACCGCAGGGTGCCTGTCGCTGCTTCAGACGCGCCGCGGGAGCACCGCCGAAGCCCGCTTGGACGCGCTTGTCAAGTCGACCCTGGAAACGACTTGGGATGGCGCCGAGAACATCGGCGAGCAGATGGTCCTGCCGGCCGAGGACGAGCAGTTGCCGCCGTGGGAACAGCGGCTGGCGCAAGTTCTCGATCTGCGTCTGTTCATACGCCAGGCCGGCGTTGGCATCACGCCGCTGCAGCTGGTGTCGCTTTCGGCCCTGCTGGCGGTCCTCGGCGGCCTGCTGGGGGCCGCGACGCAGGCGGCCGTCTTTGCAGCTCCCCTGGGGGCTTGCGCCGCCGGGGCCATACCGCTGCTATGGCTGTTCTGGAAACGCCGCCAGCGGCTGGGGAAGTTCGAGAGCCAAATGCCGGATGCGATGGACTTGCTCGCCCGCTCGCTGCGCGCCGGGCACAGCCTGGCCGACGGCCTGCGGTTGATCGGCGAAGAAATGGCGGAACCCATCGCAGCGGAATTCCATCGCTGTTACCAGCAACAGGCCCTGGGCGTGTCCGTAGAGGATACGCTCGAGAACCTGACGTTTCGCGTTCCCAACCTCGATCTCCGGTTCTTCGTGAATGCGGTCGTGCTGCAGCGGCAGACGGGCGGCGACACGGCGGAGGTCCTGGACAAGATCGCCCGCTTGATCCGGCAACGGTTCCAAATCCGCTCTCAGGTCAAGGCGCTGACCGGCGAAGGGCGACTGTCCGGCGTGGTCCTGCTGGCCATGCCGATCGCCCTGGGCATCTTCATGTACATTCGGAATCCCGCGTACCTGATGATCCTGTTCTACGATCCTCTGGGCCAGTGGATGATGCTGACGGCGATCGTGCTGCAGATCATCGGCGCCATCGTGATCAAGAAGATCGTCGACATCAAAATCTGAGCCCCTTTTGCGATTCGGTGAACTCATGACGGGCTTGTTAATCCTCATCTGCCTTGGCGTTTTCCTTTTTATCTCGGCCACGATCTGGCTGGTCTCGAAGCAGTTGGATGCTCGCCAACACCGGGTGGACCAGCGCCTGGATGAGTTGGAACGCGCCGCCCGCTCGTCGGAGCCCGGCACGGGGCTGTTCGCCCGTGTTTCATCGGTGTTCTCGGGCTTGGTAGAGAAGACCACGCCGCAACTGGCCAAACCGCTGCAGCCGACCAAGCTCGAGGACGTCAGCCGGCTGCGGATGCGGCTGTCCCACGCTGGGTTTCGGTCCGACTATGCCGAGACGGTCTTTCTGGCCTTGAAGGTGATTGGCTTGACGGCCGGCTTCCTCTTGGGCGGCGGTCTGCTGCTGCTCGCCGGCCACTTCGACGCGTCGCATCTTTCACGGGTCATCTTCTACACCGGGGGCGGCATGTTCTTGCCCGACATCGGTCTGCGCCTGCTCACCCGGCGGAGACACGAACAACTGTTTTTCGGCCTGCCGGATGCCATCGACCTGATGGTCGTGTGCGTCGAGGCCGGCCTGGGCCTGGATCAGGCGATGCGGAAAGTGGCGGATGAAATGCGCAAATCCTTTCCGGCCGTGTCGCACGAGTTCGAGTTGTCGAACCTCCATCTGCAAATGGGCATCACGCGCGTCCAGGTGTTCCGCGATCTGGGCGAGCGCAACGGCGAGGAAGATCTGCGGAGCCTCGCTTCGGTGTTGATCCATGCCAGCCGATTCGGCACCGGCATCGGACAAGCGCTGCGCAATCACGGCGACCACATGCGCATTCGCCGCCGGCAAATGGCCGAAGAACGGGCCGCCAAGAGCGCCGTCAAGCTGATTTTCCCTTTGGTGCTGTTCATCTTTCCGGCCATCTTCGTGGTGCTGGTCGGGCCCGCCGCGATCAACATCATCCGCATCCTGTTGCCCACCATGATGGGCAGCTGACGGGACCGCCGCGACAGGCATACGCGACCTGCGCTATCGCCCGCACGACCGGCACAACCCGAATCTTGCAGATTACACAGGGGCTGCCGCAGCCACACGGCGCATCGGCCGATGAATGAACTGGAAGCATTCCCGCCCGTCTCTTTGTGGAGTCGAATTGTGGCCTTGTCGAAGATCTTACTCCTTGGCGTGCTGCTCGCGCTGGCCGTCGCCGTTTCGTCGCGAGGCCAGGAGAAGCCTGTGCCGACGCAACCAGCGACGGGCGGCCAGATGGCTCTGGAAAACTGGTGGCACAGGGTCTGGAGTCAGGTCGAGTTTCACCGCAACCGCGTCAATGTGTGGCCGGAGCCTTTCGTGCCCCAGGACCGCGAATTGGTGCGGCGCCCCTTCCGCCAAATGGTCGACAACGGCTGGAAGGCGCAAAACACGTTAACCGACTATCTGTTCGACCCCGCCACGAATGAACTGACCACCGCCGGCCACGCCAAGCTGCATCACCTCCTGACCCAAGTTCCACCCCACCGGCGGCAAGTGTACGTGCTGGAGGCTGCCACCCAAGAAGAAACCGCCGCGCGCGTGGCGTCCGTGTATCGCAGCCTCGCGCAGATCGCCCCCGACACGGCTCCTTGCCCAGTCCTGACGACCAAAATCGTGCCCCGCGGCGGAGAGGGGTGGTATGTGTATGAAGTGGAGCAGGCCTACCGCGGCTCCCTTTTGCCGCCCCGACTATCGAGTATCGATGGCAACTCCACGGGCGGGGACGGCTCCAGCACCAGCAATGACGAGGATCGCGACAACCGGCAAAGCAACGGAAACGGAAACAGCAGCCAGTCCCGCCGGTAGTCCCGTAGACCTTGGCGAAGAGTCCAGCGCACGGAGGTGCGACATGAACAACCGGAAGCCGCTTGCCCGAGTCCTTTGGCTCTGCTTCCTGCTATTCGCCGCCGGCTGCAGTTCTCCTCTGCCCTGGGAGCGCGATTGGGGCCGATCCGGCAGCACGAGTCTGTCGGGCTTTTTCAACCCGGACCGCGCTTCCCTGGCGGGCAATCCGTCGCACAGCGCTACGATGCATCCCAGCGCGGCTGCGGCGCCCAGCGGCGCGGCGGCCGCCAGTCCGTTGTCTGCCGCGACGCAATCGGTCACCAAGGCGACGCAGTCGGTCACCAAGGCCTTCAAATCGGCCGGCGAAAAGGTCTCGTCCGCGCTGGATGTGAAGCCCAAGGTGATTCCGGCCAGCGATCCCGCCAAATTGTCCAGCGCGCCCGCGCGGCTGACTCCGGCTCTGTACGTGCAGGCCGCCCAGTTGTCGGAGAACCAGGGGGCCGTCGAGCACGCGCGGCAGCAGTACGAGAAAGCGTTGCAGCTGGATCCGCGCGACGTGAATGCCCTGATCGCCTTTGCCCGCTTTCAGGACCGGCAGGGCAACGGGGATCAGGCGCTGCAGTTGTACCACCGCGCGCAAGGCCTGGCCCCCACGAACACCACGGTGCTAAACGATCTCGGCTTGTTCCACGCCCGGCGGGGAAACTTGAGCGCTTCGCTGGAGAGCTTCCAGACGGCCGTCCGGCTCGAGCCGCGCAACGTCCGCTACCGCAACAATCTGGCCGCCGCGCTGATCGAGTCGGGGCGCGTGGCGGAGGGGGTCGACGCCCTGCGCGCCGTCCATCCCGAAGCGACCGCCCTGTTCAACGCCGCCTGCCTGCTGTCGCAGAAGAACCAGACGCAAGAGGCGGCCGCGCTGCTGGAAGAATCGCTGCGGATCGATCCCTCGCTGGTCGCCGCCCAGGACATGCTGCAGAAGCTCCGCGGTCCCGCCGCCACGATCGCCTCGCCGGACAGGCCGCCCGCGGAGAGGCATGGCGGCCAGGACGGGCCAGAGTTGAATACAGCCTTTCGCAACCGCATTCAAGTCTGGGAATCCACCGCGCGGCGCGAGGTTTCGCCCCAGCTGTCCTCGTCGAACGTCTTGCCGCGCAAGCTTCCGTCCGTGGAGCCGTAGCCGCCGGCAAGCGATGCGTCCCACCCGGTCTCCCGCGGGCCGTTCAAGTCCCCGGCGCGGTCAGTTCCCGGCCCTCCGCCACGCTTTGGCCCAGGGTAACCAGCAAGCGTTTGGGCAGGGCAGGGGCGTCCAATTCGACGGTCTTTTCGGCGATCCGCAGAACCTTGACCGTCACCTCGCCGATCGGAAACGCTTCGCCCTCGAACAGCTTCAGCAGCTTGCCTTCGGTTCTCAGGCTGATCCAAGCCTGCCGTTTCCCGTCCGCCTCGGTGATCGCCGTGAGATACGCAAACTTCGCCTGTTCGAAGCTCGGCGGCGGAACCGCTGGCGGCGGAGTCATGTCCGGCGGCCTTTCGGTGACGCTGATCTTGACCGTCTGCCGCGCCGTCTTGGGCGGGAGGCCGTCGTCGGTGGCGGTCACGACCACTTCGTAGTCGCCGGTCTTCTCGGCCTGCCATTCGAACCGGCCGCTTTGGGGATCGATCTTGGCGTTCGGCAGACTGCCAGACTCCAGGCTGTAAGTCACCTGGTCCCACTTGTCGGGATCCCGCGCCTGGACGGCAAACGACACCAGATCGCCGGCGTACTTGGATTGGTCCCCGATCGTCTCCAGGGCCGGCTCCTTGTTTGCCGGACCGGTCAAGTTGCGGTTCAAAACAGGGTTCCGATAGGCTTCGAGGTCGCCGCGGGTCAGCCGTTGCGAGGGCTGGTCGTTCAGCTTGTCCGCGTTGTCGGAGCCGGGCAGCGAGACCGCGTCGATTGCAAACGCCAGGTCCAACTGCTTGGTGCCCGGCACGCGTTTGGCGTACAACCGCCGCACGCGGTGCAGCAAATCCGCCGCATAGAAACGGTGGAGGAACGCGACCAGCTTCTGGAGATCTCCCCGGCCGCTGACGGAAAACGCCAACGTGTCGTAGACGCCTTTCTCGCTCCGCGCCGGCAAGACGCTCACCTGCGGATCCTGGAAACCCGCGTCCTTGACCAGGCTCAACAGCCAGGTCTGGTACAGCGAGCGGGCCTTTTCGAGGTCGCTGGGCAAGGCACGGCGCTGGTAGTCCTGCATCCGGTCGGCGTGCTCTTGGCTCAACCGCACCATCCGGTTCTTGTCACGGACCTGCTTCTCCAGACCCGCGATCTGCGCGCGCCGAGTGCGGAGGGCGTCGCTCACCTTCTTGCTCCCGTACAGCGCGACCAGGACCAGCAGACTTGCGCCCACGAGCATCGCCAGGGTTCGTTCTCGTTTCGTCATGGGGCGGCCTCCTGACTCGACGGCGGCAGGACCACAATCTTCTCTTTGAACTGCCAGCGGAGTTCCGGCTGCCGCTCGTCGAACTGGGTGCCGCCGCCCGTCACCTGGCGATGTGTGTCGCGGAGCCGAGATTCCAGGGCTTCGATGACCGCCGGATCCCGCACGTAGCCTTCCAAAAAGATCTGGCCGCCACCTTCGCTCAGCGAGCTGAACGTGGCCGTATCTACCGTCGCATCTTCAGAACTGGGGAACTTCTCCGAAAGATCGGCCAGTTGCTCCAGCCAGTTGACATCGCCGGCCGCGAACGTGTCGATGACTGCCACGTCGGCCCGCAGCCTGTCGGCCGACTTGACGGGTTCGTCCAGGTCCTTGCTTTCCGCCCGCAGCGTTTCCAACCGCTGGTCGTATCGTTGGATCTGCCAGGCGAACAGGCCGCCCAACACCAACAGGACACCGGCCGCGGCAGCCGCCAGCCAGGCATAGCGGCGGCGGCGATCGGGCGTTTTGGGCCGCTGCCGGGGATTCAGAAAATCGATCCCGTGCGGCCGGCTGTCGGCGTCGTCGTGGATCATGCCCAACAGGGCCGCAAAACGGCCGCTGCAATCCGCCAAGCCGCTTTGCGCCTCGGCCGGCAACGTCACGCGGTCCAACGGATCGAAGGACTCGACGTCCAGTCCCAACGTTCCCGGCAACTCGCTCGGCAAACTGCCCAGTTCGGCCGGACTGCCCAACAGGGCCACCGCCTCCACGGCCTGGTCGCTCAACTGGTTCCGCGCGGCAGCCAGCGTGCGGCGGATCTCGCCCACCAGCGCCGCGTCCCGATCGTGCGTGGGCAACCGGACCGAACGCAGCAACAGCATTTGCCCGCCGGCGACCACGTTCAGGTCGGCCTCCTCCGCAAACAGCTCGACCAACAATCGGCAGCGGCCGTCCGCGGCGAAACGGTTGAACCACGAGGCCGAGGCGAACGGCCGCAGCACGATGCTGGTGGCGGGCGATTCCAGCGCCGCGCAGACCTGGTGGATCTCGCCCACGACCGAAGGCGCGACCGTCGCCGCCAGCACCCGCGTCTGTTGCTCGTCGGCCGACTGGAGGCGGACGAAATCCAGCGGCCAGTCTTCGCCCAGCGACGTGAACTGCCGCAAGGCTTGAAAGCGGACCAACTCGGGCAGCTCCTCATCCGGCGCCGGCGGCACTTGCAGGACCCGCAATTCGATCTTGCCGCGAGGCACGGCCACCAGCGCCTGACAGCGTCCCACGTTCCGTTGGCGGCAAGCTTCCGCCAGCCGCGCACAAAGGTCGGCACTGCCGACTTCGCCACCCGCCAATTCCGCGCCGGCCGATTCCCCGCCGGCGTCCAGCGGCACCGTGAACGCTTGCTCCACCTCCACGGTCCGTCCCATCGTGCGGGCAACGACCAACCGGGCTTCGCGAGGATCCCATTCTAAAGCCAGAAGTCTTGCCATGATTTTCGCTGTGTGTCCAAAGTTTCAGTCCAGGGTCGCGGCGTCTCGAACCATCTCATCCTTCATCCTTCGTCCCTCATCGTCACCCCCAGCGTGTCCAGCGCGTAGCCGCGGCCCAGGTGGCTGATATCTCTCCACAGTAATACGCGGGGCGGCTGCTGAGTAGCGTCTAAAACCACCTCCAGCCGTGAAGCGGCCCCGCCGTCGTCGTAATAACCGATTATTTGGGCACGATAGGCGTCGCCGCCGGCACAGACAAAAGGCATCAGCGACCGCATTTCGTCCAAGGTGACCAGCCCCTGAGTCAGAAGCCAGGTCTCGTGCCCGCACGCCGGATCCGCGCCGGGGTCCGGCGTCCGCTGGCCGACGATCTGTTCGACGATCTCCTCCGTCATGCCGGGGATTCCCAACAGGATCTCCCGAGGAGCCTGATTGATGTTGATCCGGCCGTGAATCACGGGGTCGGTCACGATGGTCACCTGGTCCATCAACGTCGGCATGTACTCGCTCATGGACACCAGGTCTTCGCCGAAGGGCGACTGGAGGATCGTCTCCTGTTCGGCGTCCTTGAACTTGACCTGCACCTTCTTGCCGACCAGGTCCAGCACCTGACTGAATTTGGTCTTGCTCGCCTGGCTCAGGTCCAACTCGCCGCTGCTGTACGCTTCCCCGGTCTCGCTGCCGGTGTACTCGCCGTTCTGCCGGTAAGCCACGATGAAGATGGCCTGCTCTTCCGGCAGGACCTCCGTCAGCGAGTCGAACAAGGTCCGCAAGTCGTCCTCGTTCAGATTGATCCGCGACAAGCCCTCCGCGGTGACGTTGTTTTCCCGGCTGTACAGCGTCAAGCGGCTCGCCCACCCGGTCGACAGCGTTTCGGCATCCGTGCCGGTCGCCGCGCCGGCCTGGTCGATCTCGCCCGTGTCGATCGTGCCGTTGCGGTTGACGTCCGCGCCGAACAGCAACTGCGGGGTGACGCCTCGGACCAGCAGCAGTTCCTCCACGGTCTGGAGCTGGCCGTTCCGCGGCGCGTAGGCGGAGGACAGGCCGCTGTAGTATTCGGCTTCCGCGCCGAATTCCCGCGGTTCGTTGTCGGCGTCCAGCCAGTCCAGAATGGCGTCGGCAACGTCCTCGGTCATGCCGGGCAGGACCATCAGCAGGTCGCGGGCGGCGGTCTCCTGATCCGACACTTCGCCGGATTCCTCGGACTCCGTTTCCCCGGACGCCGCCGCGCCCGCCGCCGCCGCTTGCGCCGCGGCGCTTCCCGCGACCTCCGACAGCGCCGTCACGTCTTTCTCCAGTTGCGTCAGCGCATTCAGATTGATCCGGGCCGATTCATCCTCCAGGCCGTAGCGGACGCCGGACGAGTAGCCTTCCTCGTCCAGCGCCGGGGCGACGACGGTGAACCGCCCGAGGTCGGTCTCTTCTTCTTCCTGAACCACCGTCACGGCTTGGAACTGGGGCGAATTGTCGTACAGCCCGCCGGCGTCGGCTTGCGACGCGGCATCCTGCATCAGGAACGCCTGCACGTGGGCGACGCCCGAAGCGGCCAGCGAGTAGGCTTGAATTTGCCGGCCCGCCATCTGGGTGACCTCGTTTTCGGCCAGCATCACGTTCTGAAAGGCGTAGGCCGCCAAGGCCAACACGGCGACGACGACCAGGACGATGACCAGCACCATCCCACGCCTTCGACGCGCCGCCGCGCGTCTCGGTTTCGCCGAGACCAACCCTCGTAGGCGTGTCGCTCCGCGACACGGTTTCACTCGCGGAGCGAGCGGGCCACGGTGTTGCGAGCCTGCACCGATCGGGCTGCGCGAGAAGGCGATCCGACGCCGCACTCCAGACTTCCTCATGGCTCCGTCCCTCCTTGTGGGAAGTCCATCGAGGATTCGTCGAAGTCTCCCAGCGTAGCGTCTGTCGTCAACGGTTGCGCGATCGGCAAGTGGACGACCAGGCGGTACAGCGGCTCGTCCTGATCGGCGACCGCGGCCAGCTCATTGGCCGTCCGCACATCCAGGTCCTCCACGTTCCGGCCGAAGGCCGGATCGATGCTGATCGTGATCTCGATGGCCGTCGGCAGCCCGCCCATCTGGTCCGAGTCCCATTCGGTGTACCAAGTTGTGCCGTCGTAGTAGCGGAACTCCAGGTAGGTGACTTCCTGGGCCAGGACGCTGCCGGGGTGCTGCGAAGCGTCCAGGCTTCCCTCCTGGGACGCCCAACAGGCCGCAGCACGGTCCAGTTCGCGGCGCACCAGGCCCAACGCATTGCCGCCGTCGGTAGCCAGCGCATTGACCTGCGGGCTGTCTTCCGTCCGCAAAAAATACGACACGGTCTTCACGTCGCTGGGAATGCTCACGGCCCCCGTCGCGGCATCCTCCATGCCGCCGTACTGGTCCACGCGCGGCAGACGGCTGCAATCGACGGACAATTCGTATTGATTGCCGTACAAACCCGGCACACTGGCCGGGGCCACCATGCCCGCAATGTCCGCCGTGTTCTCGGACGGCTCGTCGGTCAGCCCCAAACCTTCCAGATCGTCGCTGCCCAGGCCATCGCTGGCGGAGGCGTCTGAGCCTTCCGGCGCCGACGCGGGGCCCCGTGGATCCTGGCTGGGGGACTGCACTTGACGCTGGTCCGGCGGTTGCACTCCGCCGGACTGTGGGGCATCCGCCGCGTTGGTGTCCGGCACGCTGCTCGTGTCCGCCGCCGCGCCCGCGCCGACCAGGCTGGACATCTCCAGCGGCTCGTACCAGACGGCGTTGCGGAGGTCCGTCGCCATGTGCCGCAAAACGGCCCGGGCCAGCAGCGCTTCTTCGACGTCGGCCCGCCGCGTGTCCAACGTGAACAAGTGCAGATGAATGGCCATGCTGATGATGACCATCACTACGCCGGTCAAGGCCAGGGACAGCAGCAGTTCCAGCAGGGTCATCCCCGCTCCAGCACGCGGGCTGCGCGGGCGGAGAGCCCGTCCCGTCGCCAAGCCACGCACCAGAGATCGCTCAGTTCGACGCGTCACTGCTGGCGCCGGACGTTGCCGTCTGGCCCTCCGTTGTCGTTGGGGTCGAGGTTTCGCCGGTTGTCGAAGCGGGATTCAAGATCCAGCGGGACAGCGTGAAGGTGAGGGGATACGACCGTTCCGAATCCAGTTGCTGGACGGTGACGCGGACCAGGGTCAATTGCTGCGCATCCAGCGGGCTGACGTCGACGGTATAGGTCCAGTCCGGGTCGGTTTCAAAAGGCACCATCGACGCCGACTCGACGGCGGCGACGCCGGCGGCGATCTCCTCCATTTTGCCCTCGCACAACAGTTGTGCCCGAGTCAGCTCGCGGGCCTCCTCCGCGTTTCGCACCCCCAATCGCACCAACTCGCCGGTGACCGCCAGACAGCCGCCGAGAATGGCGACCGCCAGGATGACTTCCAGCAGCGAAAGCCCGCTGCGGCGGAAGAGCAGGTTGGGACACCGTCTCGACCGTTCCGGACGGGCAGGGACGCAGTCCCAACCTGCCAAAATGCGTGCCCGGAACGAAGACGGTTGCGCTGTCACGGTGTGATCCCTCCCAGGCCCGACAGTTCCTCGCTGCTGATCAGCTCGCTGACGCGGACCATCCCGGTCAACCCGCGCAGCGCAACCTGGACGAAGCACCGCTCATTGGTCAGCAGCACGCTCGCGTCCGACGTGGACCCGTCCGGATAGAACACGATCGGCGGCGGGCCGCCCGCGGACGACGAGGCGGCGGACTCGTCG
>JAAYYU010000331.1 GCA_012515235.1 Candidatus Anammoximicrobium sp. | reverse complement strand
GTTCGTTGACATACAGGGTGTCGTCGGCCTTGCCGAAATCTTTGGCAAGGGTGTAGGTCGCCAGGGAAATCAGTTCCTGCGAAGGCACGGGGGTGATGTAGGGCGATTCGGTGCGGATGCAACCGCTCAAGGTGTGCAGACCCAGCTTGAGGCCTGCCGCGTGCAGTCGATCCGCGGCGGCCACCATCTCGTCCATGCCGCCTGGGAAGTTCTTGGGGTTGGGCCGGTAGTCCCCGAACGTGCGAAACCACGGCTCCCGAAAGTGAAGGATGCCAAAGCCGCCGCGACGGGCCAGATCAATCCAGGAATCGGTGTCGGTGAATGCATCTTGGACAAACAGGTACGACAGGCGGGCCATCGGCGATTCGGCCGCCCACGGACCGCCATGCTGCGATCGCGGCACATCCTCCTGCGTGGCCATGGCCTTCAGCATGGGGCGCAATTCGGACCGCGGACCTGCCGCCAGGCCCGCGCTGTAACCGGTCAGGCCCAGGTCGGCGGAGGTGCTTGCGCGCATCGCGGTGCTGCAGTTGACCTCCAAATCCAAAGCCCGCAGGGCGATGCCGGAGTCGTCGTCGGATACCAGCCCCGCGAACCCGCCGCGGTACTGGTTCACACCCGGAGCACACTGGAAGAAGACCAGTGACGTGACCCGCGGGACCGTGACCTCCAACGCCGTGAACTTGAGGTAGTCGCCCTTGGACTCGCAGCGCAGCCTGGCATGGCCGTCCAACCCCGGAAAGGTCGCCGTCAGAATCCCGTTGTCAACCGACATCTTGCGACACTCGACGTTGCGGTTGCCCTCCAGGACAACGGCAACCATGGGCGTCTGGGCAGCCAGTAGTTCCCTCTCGCGTCCCGCCTTTCCCGAGGCCTTCTGCAGAAGCGAAGTGACCCGACCGGCTTCGTCAAGCGTTAATGTGGCGCACCGCGTTTCAAAGCAGGCAAGCGTTCGGGGTTGGACCGGGGGAACCACTTTGATCTCACCGCTGTCCCGCCCCTTGCGCTCGGCCAGAAGTGCGACTTCCGCCGGAGTCAACGCCCGCTTGTAGAGCCGCAACTCGTCGATCAACCCATCGTGGCTTTTCTCGGTGTTCCACTGTCCGAGCACCATTGGATCGGTAAAGCCAAGGGGGTACTGCCACGTGGATTGGCCGACCTTCTTCCCGTCCAGGTACGTGGTGACATTCGGCAAGCTGAATGTCGCTGCCAGGTGCGTCCATTTCCGCAGCGGAATCCGTGCCATGCCGCAGCTCCCCTCTTCCCACCGATCGCCAACCTTCCCGGCCTGATGCCCGCGCCGCCCCAGGCGGAACGACAGATTGTCTTCGTTGACAAAAAACATAAACCCGCCCGGACTCCAGCCGCCCGTCAAAACGTTCGGGTATTTCCCATTCAGGCCGTTCCAGTAGACCCACACCGACACCGTCATCTCGGTCGATCCGTCCAACTCGGCAATGTTCGGGATCATCACGTTGGAGTTGAGCTTGCCGATGCTGACGGCGGTGCCGAACTCCCCGGTGGCCCATCCCACCCGGTTGAGAACGGCGTGCGCCCGGGACGGCCCCCTGTCCGCCGATTGCTCGCCCTGGCCTTCGGTGAACGGCCAATGCCCGATCAAGCTTTCATCGAGGGAAGAGGCGGCCGGCGTCGATGACGCGACACACACGCCGACCAGCAAGGACGCCAGAACAACGCTTCTCCGAATCATGGTCACTCCTTCAAGGGCAACCTTTGCTGCGCTGGGTTGCCCGCATGTCGCGGAAAAGGCAGCAGAACAGGCCTGTCTCTTCGCACGGCACCCGCCGTCATAACACTGAACGCGATTACCCCGGATGCCAAAGTACCCCGCTATCTCGCCGGTGTCAAATGCGCCGGCGCGGGATTCTGATCGCAGTCACATTGTTGCCGTCGGCCAACGCGAACGGATACCGAACCGGCGCCGTCAGCGCGGGCGTCAACTCGTTGATCTCCGTGGAGAGTTGCTTGGTGACCGTTTGTCGCTCGGGTTTATTCTTCAGCCCGATCCCAACCGGAGCGGTACGCATTGGGCGTTACGGTCAACAGTTGAAGCGGCACGGCGTTCTGCGAGAAGAGCAGCGTCTGTTGACGCTCACAGGCAGTGCCGATCGTCTGGGCGTCCGGCTGCCGGATCGCGGGCTGGGTCACTGTCCACAACGCCCGTGAACGCGACACGGGCGAACGACGGGCGGCGGGGACGGGAATGGCGGCGCCTACCGGCTCGTGGCCATCTGGCTAAGACGACGAGCAGTATGTTGTAACACCGGCTGCTGCTACAATAACCTTGAAGGCCCTCAACCCACTCTTCCAAAGGAGGCCCACGCCATGACACGTCCAATTCTCGCTGTTCTCGTACTACTGACTGCTGGTAGCTTCGCAAGTCGGCCAGCCGAAGCCGCCGACCCGCAGCCACAAGTCGCCAAGGAATTCAAGGTGTGCCCCATCGGCTACGTGAGGAAGGCAGACGAACGGACATCGATTGTGCTCGACAAAAAGTATGAGCCTGCACTGCTCGGAGTCGATAAACTGTCGGAGATTTGGGTCTTGTGGTGGTTCGACCGAAATGACACGCCCGAGAAACGAGCCATCCTCCAAGTTCATCCCGGAGGGAACCCAGACAATCCCATCCGTGGTGTATTTGCCACGCACTCGCCGGTGCGTCCCAACTTAATCGCCATTACCCGGTGCAAAGTGCTCTCGGTGAAAGAGAACGTCATCGAGATCGAGAGCATAGATGCCTTTGCCGACACGCCCGTCTTGGACATTAAGAACTGACTCGACCTCCATGACGTGCAAATGGTATCCCGTCTACCCGATGAAGCACTACACCGATTCCGGGAAGCTCGATTCCAGGTGGGTCACGACGGACTGCAAGGGCGATTGGAAAAAGTGTGTTCGCGATGCCTTGGAAGAACGTGGTGAGCCCCCTCCCCACCCTCCCGATTGGATGCTTTCTGACGGCACGCTCGACGACACGGACGAACGGCGGGACGCGGGCGCGGGAACGGCGGCACCTGCCGGATCGAGAAAAGGAAGGGAAAGGAGAAAAGGGAAAAGGGAAAGGACGGGCATGATCCCTTCAGCCGTGAAGCGGACCGCGGACTGAGACGAATCCGACTTGGGACGTTATCGAGTTTTGGGAGCGAGCGTCCGGTCCGGCGCCCCGCGATTGTCACAGACCGTTTGCTCCCATTCCGAAGACCGACCAGTTTCCGCCGAACGAATGGTTGTCGTATCCGGAGGCGGCGTTGCGGGACCAGACGGGATAGCAGGCGTCGAGGTTGGCGTCTTCCAGAAAGGCCTGCAACTGCGGCAAATTGCCCAAGAGCGGGATGATCCAGCGTCGCGGACTGATCAAAGCGAAATTGTTCGACTCGTAGATCTCGATTCCCGCCACGCCGGCCTCCAGCAGTCCCTGGGCCCGCCGCATGATGGCCGTGCAGTTCCAGAACGTGTTGCCGTTGATGCCGCCGAAGACCGGCACGTTGTAGCGGCGGCCCAGTTCCAGATACGGCCTGACGTCGTGCGGTTCGCCGCGCCAACCGCAGTCTTCCAGCGGGTCGAGTTGCATTTCGTGGATCAGCCCTTCGCGGCACCACGTCTCGACGTCGAGCCCTTGGGCTAGATTGTAGAACAGGCCCTTGGAGGGAATGCGGACGGCGACCGGAACGGGCCGGCCCAGCCGCTGGCGGATCGGCCCCAATCGCAATTTCAACTCGCGGAGCGTCTCCGTCACGAAATCGGCTCGCCAGCAAATCCAATCCCGGTACTCCCGCTGACGGCTGGCGTCGATTTTTAGCGGATCGATGCCCGTGCGGTCGCGATACTCGGCGACCATCTGGGGATGATACAGCAGCATCGGCACCTGGCGGCACCAGCCGATCGCCAACCCGTCGGGATTCCGCTCGGCTACTTCGCAATAGATGTCGACGCGCTCTTTGCGGACTTCGGGAAAGTAGTAGCAGACCGCACTGCCCGACGGGGACGAAGCGTTCTTGTTCCAGCGGCGCCATTCCGGATGTGCGCGGAACCAGGCGGAACAGAAGATGCCCCCGTAAGCGCTCTCGCCGTAGTGCCGCTGCATCCCCAGCCACGGCAGGATTTCCACGCCGTAGGGGGAACGTTTCTCCAGGACCTGCGCCAGCGGGTCGTAGTTGTTGATCATCGCCGCTCGGCCGGCGTAGGTGCGCCGATACGGCTCCGCAATCTGATCCAGCGGCGTGCAGGGGAAGCGGGTCGCGTCGGGCAGCCGGCTGTGGTACTCGACCCAACTGCGGCCGATCGCCCACGCGATGCTGCGCATGCCCACCTCCGCTTGGCCTTGCAGCAGGGCATCGAACTGGTCCGCCGCGAGCCGGCCGCCAGCGGTGTGGAAGTTGTCGCACCAGTCGGCGACGCCCCGGAGCGGCGTCGGCGGCGCCGAGGTGATCTGCGCGAGCCGATCCACTGAGGCCGGCGTGACGGGAATCAACCGCAGTTCCCGCAGTCCCGATCCGGACGCCGACGCCGGATAGATCGCGACCTCGCCGCCGGTCATCTCCGCCGCCTCGACGAAACACGGCTCAGCGAGGATCTCGCGAACGATGCCGCGCTGGCCGACGCGCACGTAGCAACTGCCTTTCTCGGCGGCGGCGAACACCGCGTAAGGCCCCTTCAGTTCCGGCCGCAAGACGACTGGCGGCCGGCTCCAGTCGCCGTTGCGCGCGATCAGAAACACGAGTCCCGGACCGGCCTTGCGGAACTCCCACGTGTTGTCGTCCGGCAGGCCCGGCGACCATTCCGCAACCGCTTGCCGGAAATCCCGGATGGCGACCTCCGGCCGCGCCCGGTCGCGTTCCAGGGTCCATGGGGCCAGCGGCGACAGCCGCACCGCTTCCACTGCCGAGCGGTCGCGGCGATAGACGACGACTGGACCGTCGCGGTCCTCGCTGCCGCTGACTTGCGGCACGATCTCGATGCGATAGCGGCCCTCCTTCCAGTCGGCGACGTCCAACTTCGTCTCGCGCTGTTCAGGCAGAACCTCCACCGGCTCCTCGTACAGCGGCCGCTGACTGTCCGCCGCGGTCACCCGCAGCACCGCGGGAATCCGGGTCAACGATTGCTCCGCCAGGATGCGGGCTTCCTCGGCCCGCAACTGATAGCGGACGCGCACGTCGTCGGGGTCCGCCAGAACCGCAGGATCGAGCCACAACAGCACGGGTGGATCCAACGGTCGCAGCGGCCCCATCCGCCAGCCGAAATGCGGGACGCGTTCGGCTGCGCCCAACTGCAGGACTTCGCGCTGGTCGGCGGCGTGAATGGTCTGGGAGAAACTGAGTACATCCGGCGACTCCGGCCCGGCCGGCGTGCCGATCTGCAGACGCAGGCGACAGCCCCGGCGGTACAGCACCCCCGCTTCGAAGTCAAACACCGCCGGCGCGGCAAACACGCCCAGGTCGAACACGGCCTCGGGGGCCTGTTCCGTCAGCATCGCCGACAAACGCACCTGGCGGCCGTCGGCCTGCGTCCTGACAAGCGTCAGGTTGACCGGCAGCTTGTCGGCGTTGGAAGCCTGACTGCCGCGGGAAGTTGCCAGGGCGACCGTCAGCCGATTGGGCCGCCCCGACAGGATCGGCCACGACTCTTCGCCGTGGGAGCATCGCTGAGCATTGATCGCGATTTCCACCCGCGGATGGATTCCCCCCGCGCCGGAGGCGGCCGCAGCGCCGACGACGATCGCAAAGGCCCGCGTGTCCCCGGCGGACTCGCCCAACGCGGGGCGGTTGGTCGCCAAGATCTGGAATTGATAGGTTCCCTCGCGCCAGCCGGCCGTGTCGACCGCCACCCGCCACGCGCCTTTCCGCTGATCCAGATCGCGTTTGCCGTTATCCCGGTGACAGAGCGGGGCGTTTTTGTACGGCCCTGGACCCGAAAAGTCTTCGGACGGCAGGAAGGCATAATCGCTGCCGTGTTCCTTCCAGCCCGGCACCGCCGGCGGAGTTCCGAAGTGGTCTTGACGAAGACAGAAATTCGCGCCGCCACGGGCCATCACCGCGACCGTGAACGTCTCGCCCGGCTGAAGCTGGCGTTTGTCGACGTGGAGATCGGTGATCTGCATCGCTTGACCCAGCGCGACGCCGGGGCACAGAATCAGCGTCCATCGAAAGACGAATCGAAGTACGAAAGACCCTCTCGCGGTGCGGATCATGGGGTTTCGCCTTTCTTGATGGGCGACGTGTGGACAGGTCGAGTCCAAACGGTTTATTGTGGTGTTTTCGACCTCCGGGTTCAACAACGCGGCTTCCGCTTCCCGCGCCGCCGATTTTCAGGCTGGCGGGATTGGCTCCGCGGGCGAGCTGTCTTAAACATCCCCACGGTCAGAACGTCGCCGTCTCGAAACTCAACGGAAGGAAATGATCCGATGAAGCGCATGCTTTGCATTGGGGCAGGCCTTGCCTGCGCCGCTTGTGCCGCCTTGGTCAGCGCTCAGGAGTTTCTCGAGGACTTCGAGACGGGAAACGGCAACGCATTCTCGTATCACAAGGCGCCCGACGACCTGAAGATCGAGCGTCGGCAGGGCCAGGCCGCGTCGGGCCAATGGTATCTGCGCGGCGTGCTGCCCGGCCGCAAGAAGCTGGAAGGACTGGCCCTGACCGCCACCGGACTGTCCGGCGCTCGGCTGGCGAACGTCACCGCCCAGGTTCGCGGCCAGGGCGAGATCTGGTTGTGCCTGATCTCCGGCAACGGCTGGCTGTACTCGCCGACGACGAAGCCCCTGACGGACCACTGGCAGGAGATTTCCCTGTCGAAGGTGCTCGTCGCCGGCGACAAGTCGTTGGGCATCTATTTCATCACCCGCGACGTCCAGCCCGGCGCGGTGTTCGAGGTGGATCGGGTGCGGGTCCAGCTGGCTGCGGAATGGCCCACCGGAGATACGGCGGCCGGTCCGTGGCGGCTGGAGGCCGAGGATTTCGCGTCCTCGACGCGGACCGTCGCGGCAGACGCACAGGCCCTGGGAGGAAGTGCGCTCCAGTCCGAGCAGCACGTGCTGGCCGCGGACTTGCCCGTGCCGCAGACCAGCCGTCCGCTGCGCATCGCCTGCCGTGTCCGCAGCGGCGCGGCGGATGACGCGTGGCGGCTCGTCACCTGGCAGGGCGGCAACGCCCAGTATCTGCAGACCGTCAAGCCCACGCAGGTCGACCGGTGGGAATGGCTGCAGTTCAAGCCCGTGCTGGCAGGCGAAGTGGGGGATCGCTTCGGGATCGGCTCGACGCGCGGCGCGAACGCCAACGGTTCGATCGCTCTGGACAGCGTCGTCATCGGGACACAGCCCGAACGGACGGCCGAGCAGTTGTCTGCCGCGCCCGAGTTGCTGGGCCGCCGGCCCCTGGCCGCCGTTGGCCGCAGCAGCGCCAGTTCCGGGCTCGCGTTCAGCGGCTTTGTCGGCGTCGGTTCGACGCTTCCGGCCGCGGCACAGACGACGGTGCGGATTTCGTACGATGACGCCGCGCTGTCCCTGCGCTTTGAGTGCGACGAACCGCTGCTGGACACGGCCCAGCAGCGCCGCCACGAGTTCCTGGCCAAGGTCTCGCGGCGGGACGGCGACGTCCATCGCGACGACAGCGTCGTGATCCTGTTGCAGCCACCCGGCTCGCAAAGCGTCTACGACTTTGCCGTCAACGCGCTCGGCACGATTGCCGACGCCGTGTGCAAGGCTCCCGACCTGTGGGGCTCGCGCGACGTGAGTTGGAACTCGCAGGTCACGGCCCGCGGACAGATCGAGGAGCGGCGTTGGGTCGCCGAAATCTCCATCCCGTGGGCCGACCTGGGCGGCAGGCCGCAGACGGGCGACACGTGGAACGCCTGCTTGGGACGGATCGCCCGCGGACGCAAAGAGACCAGTTCATGGAACCTGTCGGCCCGAGGCTTTCACGATCCCGTGGCCCTGGGGACGTTGACCTTTGTGGACGCCGTCCCCGACCTCCGGCTGAGCCCGCCGACGACGCTCAAGCTGCAGGGCAACGCCATCCCGCCGGTTGGCGAGCACGCGGCGAGTCTGCCGCCGCGGGTGGTCACCGAGATTCGCTCCCCGTCGCGCCGCCAGCACGTGTATGGCCACGTTTTCGATGTGCCGGGCGAGGCCGATTTGATGCTCGGTTACGGCCTGCTCGACGCGGCCTCGTTGCAGCCGCTGGTCCTCACGCCGATGCTCCCGCAGGGCGTGAAATCGTCGGCGGCGGAACTGACGCTGGACACTTCCGGCCCCTGGGAACTGCTGGTCAACGGGCAACTGCTGGCCAGCGGCGCGCAGGCCCCCGCGAGGCCCTTTCCGGTGCCGTTGGAAAAGGGCCTGAACGTGCTGGCACTGCGGTTGACAAAGGGCCCGGTCGCCCTGCAAGGCAAGCTGGGCGACTTCAGCTTCGATGCGGCCAACTGGCGGATGGCGCCGGCGGACGCCGCCGATCCGGCCAGCCCGCGCGTGGAGGACGGGACGTGGCCGCTTGCGCCCAAAACCGGGACTCACGCGACGCTCGGAGCGATCGTGGGGCACGCGGACCGGTCCCTCGTCCTCCGCCGTACGCTGTTGTTCGAGCACACCCGCGTGTGGCCGACTCCAGAACCGGTGTACACGCTGGCCCAAGGCGTGACGCAACATATCACCTTTCGCACCGAAGGCCTGAAAGGACGCAAGCTGGGCGGCTGGGAGACGTTCCTCGCCGTGCCGCCGGGTTTCGAGGTCCTGGGCTCCACCGGATTCTACGGCAAGAATCCCGGCGTTCCGAAATGGACGACCACGCAGCTCGGCGAGCAGACCGTCCAGGGCCGGCAAATGCGTGTTGCCAAGATTGGGGCCGATCAGCCGCTGGTGGCCGGGCGGCATCATATCATGTCGGAGTTCGAAGCGTTCGTGCGGGCGCCGGAAATCTCGTCCGAGCCGCAAGCCGGTGCCGCAGGGCGCGACGGAGATCCCGCCGGCGGCGGCCCCGCGGCGGAATTCGTGTACTGGTCGCAAGCCAACGATGGCAGCGTCATCGAGGCGCCACAGACGATCAAGGTTCGGGTCCTGCCCGCGGTCAAGGGCGCCCAGTGCAAGACCCTCGTCTGGCAACTGTGGGGCGGATGGCTGTCCAACATGGACGACCTCGACATGCGAGAGCAGATCCTCGACGCCGCCCGCGCCGCGGGCTTCAACGACATCGTCTCCGGCGATCGCTGGACCTCCGACCAGGCCCCCCGCTTCGGCCTGCGACAAACGGTGGGGATCAACTTCCAGCCCTGGTCGCTGAACCTGGCGCCGTATCTCAAGGAGCATCCCGACCAGCGTCTGATCGCCGCGGACGGCCGCCCCAACGGCCAATGCCTCTGCATGACGCTGCTGCTGGACGACGGCTGGAACGTCGTGCGTGACTGTCTGCGCGAGAAGCTCGAGACGCTGAAACCAGACACGCTGGACTATGACTACGAGTACGGCCCGTGGCGGGGCAGCCCCCACGCTTGTTTCTGCCCCCGATGCCTGGACGCCTTCCGGCAAGACGCCAAGCTGCCGCCGGCCGTCAAGCTGGACGCCGAGATTATCCGCCAGCAGTACCGCGACCCGTGGGTGGACTTCATGGCCCGCCGCGTGGCCCGGATGTTCGGCACGTTCCGCCGCACGATTCACGACTTGTCGCCCGGAACGCAATTCAGCGTCTACAGCGGCTATGCCACGCCGGACAATGCCGAACGCTACGGAGTCCAATGGAGCTATGTCGGCGCAGAGCAAGGCTGCGACCGGGCAGGCTGCGGCTACGGGCGGCCCGTCGAAGCCACCCGCGCCACCATCGCCGCGCTGCAAGGCATCCCGCTGATCTGCGGAGCCTTGCTGACGCCCTACGAACGAGACATCCTCACGCCGGTCAACCCGCTGAGCAAGGCCTGGCTGCTGCGCACCGTGCTCGACAGCACCGGCGGCGTCCTCGTGTACGAACGCACGGAAATGGACGGCCGAAGCTGGCTGGCGATGGGCGAGACGACGCGGCTGGTCGCAGCCTGGGAAGAGGCCTTCGTGCAGGGCCGACGGCTGACGTTCGAGTCTTTCAACGATTCTCAGGTTCAGCCGCTGCAACACGCGGGCACGACGCTCGTCTGCCTGATGAATCCGGGCAAAAAGCCGACGACCTTGACGGTGCCGCTGCCATCGGAGTGGGGCGCCGGCCAGGAGTTCTACAGCGGCCGAAAGGTGACTGCCGGCGCGACGGTGCAGCTGACGCTGGAGCCGGGCGACGCGGAGGTGCTCGTGCTGCGGAAGTGAGGGCACGCGCCGGGCGCGCCGGCCCCGCCGGTTCGGCTGGACGGTCGGGCCGGGCCGAAGCGGCGCGTCTTCGTCGCCTGCTGAAACGGAAGCCTCGCGACGGACCGGGGAATCGTCTCCCTCCGAGCGACGGCTACTTCAACACGCGCCGCCTCCGCAGTTCAAAGAAGCACTGCATACAAGCCTCCGCATCGGCCAGGGCCCCGTGGACGGTTTCGGGTGGTTGGCCGAAGAGCCGGCAGTGCAACTCCGTCAGGGTCGGCCACTTCCAGCCGCGTTTCCCCGGCAATTGGCAGAAGTCGGCGCTTTCTTTCATCGTACAGCGGCCCTTCCTCCCTTCAAACGCGTCGGCCAGACCGGCCCGGATGAACTCGGCTTGCAGAATGCGCCGGTCAAAGTCCAGATTGTGGGCCACGAGCGAGCCGACCTTGCGCAAGTCGTCCGAGAACTGCACCAGGACCGGCGCCAAGTCCACGCCGTCGCAAAGCGCCCGCGCGGTAGTGATCCCGTGGACGGCGACGGCGGCCTTGCTGATCTGGAAACCCTGCGGCTTGATCAGGTACTGCTGCGACTGCAGCATCTGACCGGAGTCGTCGCAACACAGCCAGCCGATCTGCACCAGTCGCGGCCAGTTGGCGACGTCGGCCGCCGGCGCGGACCAGTCTTGCGGCAGACCGGAGGTTTCGGTGTCGAAAAACAGCAGCATCATGTTGCGTCCTTACGCAGCGACCACGTTGGGTGGGCCAAGTCTGTGCGGCCCACCGCATCCTTTCCGGCCCGCGCCGTTGGACCGCGCAGAGTTGGCCCACCCTGCGAAAACTACGAAAGCTAATCCGCCTTGAGCGCTTGCTTGACCGACCGCAGTTGCTCCGCGTCGGGCAACTGCTTGTAGTAATCGTCCAGCGGATAGCAGCCGGAGACCAGTCCGTGCCGGGGCCCGGTCGTACAATCGCTGAACGTACGGCAGATCCGTTTCCGCTGCAGCTGGCCGCGCTGCAGCGCGTCGGCCGGCATTTCTGGATAGGCCAACACCATCCGCCCGATGCCGATCACGTCGATCCAGCCGGCGCGGACGGCGGCCTGGGCCACGTGCGGCAAGTAGTCCTGCAGGTACGTGTAACCCGTGCCGACCATCGGCAGTCCGGGGAACGCTTGTTGGCAAGCCCGCGCGGCGTGGATCTGGCGGGCGACGCCGACCAGCGGATCTTCGGGCGGCTGGTAGCCGTCGCTGGGCGGAAAGATCGCCGGCCGCTGGATGTGCGGACTGTAGTAGGGACTGCCGCCGGTGACGTTGATCGCCACGACGCCCAAGTCGCGCAGGACGCCGATCAGCCGCAGCGGCTCGGTCAGGTCGTATTCCAGCGGATCGTCTTCCCGGCAGCCAAAACCGTACTGGTACGGCAGCAGCTTCGCGTAGTCCATCGGTTGCCCGACTTCGCGGCTGGTCTTGAACGGCGGCACGTCGAACACGCTGATCCGCACGCCGACCATCAAGTCCGGATGCGCGTCGCGGATCTGGGCCACGATCGTGCGCAGGATCCGCGTGCGGCCGTCGAAGTCGCCGCCGAACCGGCCGGGACGCACGCGGGCGCTGAGGAACTCGTGCAGCAGGTAGCCGTGGCACGCCTTGACGTCGACGAACTGGAACCCGACCTCCTTGGCCAGGCCCGCTGCGGCGACGTAGGTGTCGATCAGACGTTCCAACTCGTCGTCGCTCCAGACCACGGAATCGTCGCGCGGGTCGATGCCGAACTTGGCGTCCAGCAGCGGATGGTGGTAGGCGATCCGCGGCTCCAGTTGCTTCGAGTTCGGCCGGCAGAAACGGCCGGAATGGGTCAATTGCAGGCCGACCAGCAGATCGTCGGTCGTGCCAAACTGCTGGCGGTGGGCGGCGGTCAGTGCGCCCCGCAGCGCGGTCAAGCCGGCGCGGTTTTCGGGCGTGGCCAACGTCTGATGGGGATTGGCTCGGCCGTCCGGCTGGATGGCAGCCGCTTCGCCGCCCCAGATCAGCTTGCCGCCGCTGAGTCCGAAATTCCGCCAGCGGCGCAAGGTATGGGGCGACGGCGAACCGTCGCGGTTGGCATCCCAGCCTTCCATCGGTTGCACGCACCAGCGATTGCCGACGCGAAAGCCGCCGATCTGGATCGGGGCCGCCAGCGGCGAGCCTTGCTGGGCCGTGAGAATCTGGTCGTCGACGGGCAGGTCCAAAGCCAGCTCCGCCAGCCGCGCACGGAATGCCTTGACGCTCTTCAACTGCGCCACTTTGGGATACGCTTCTGCCATCCTGATTGGGTCTCCTACACTTCCGGCTCGACGCCGAGCCTTCTCAGTTGTTCGACCAGCTTGTCGGCCCGCTGCTCGGCGCGTTCGGCCCGCTCGCCGCCCGTGGCGATCCATTTCCCTTCCGCGTCGATCCACCGCAACCAAGTGTTGTCGTGGTTTTCAAAGACGCCGTGCCATGACCGCAGTCCCAAACCGATGCCCGGCAGCAGGCCGGGGTCGTCCAAGGGCCGATACTGGAAGCGGTGCCATTCGCAGGCCCGGAGGATTTCGTCACTGAGCATGCGTTCGGGGTCGAAGATGGCGTAGTACGGAATCCGAATCTGCGCGTACCCCCGCAACTTGTCGGAATCCTCGCCGCCCCGGCGATTCGAGACGATCTCGATCACGACGTCCGGAGGCTTCCCGTATTCCCACATGAAATACGAGCGGTGCGACTTGGGCCACAGATCGTCCGAACAGCGGACGTCCAGGCTCAGGAGCACGTCCGGCACGAACGGCGACTGCTCGACGGCGTAGAACAGCCCCACGTTGGCCGCGGCCAGGAAGGAGCGGCCCTGTCCCGGTCCCGGCCAAGACGCGTACAGGGGTTCGGTCAGCAGCCGCTGTTGCTTTTCGGAGAACAGGTTGTCCACAGGCGTGTCATCTTCCGTCACCAAATGGTCGACGCCGGGACGCACGTCCAGCGGCGGCGTCAGCAAGGGACTGTCAAGCGAGGAAACGGTCATGATTCGTGTCCTGCAACAAGGAAATCACGGTCGGCCACCAAAACCGAGTTCGGCCTGCAAGGCATCGTCACCCATTCTACCAGGGAACCCTGCCGGTCGCCTAGCAAAGGCGGGCCAAAACCCGTAAGCTTTCCCGCATGCCCCACAACCAAACCACATGGTGGTCGCGTCCCTGCGGCGGCAGGGAGGTGCTGGCCATCGCTCTGCCCCTGTTCATCTCCACCGGCACCTGGTCGGTGATGATGTTCATCGACCGCATGTTCCTGTTGTGGTATTCGACGCACGCGCTTGCCGCGGCCATGGCTGGCGGCATGCTGTATTGGACGATGATCTGTTTTCCGGTGGGCGTGGCGGGGTACGTCAACACGTTTGTCGCCCAGTATTTCGGGGCGGAGCGGCCGGAGCGGATCGGCGCGGCGACGTGGCAAGGCATGTGGATCGGCGTGTACGCCACGCCGTTGTTTCTGGCGGCGGTGCCGCTGGCGCCGTACGTCTTCCGCTGGGCGGGACACGATCTGCAGGTCATGCCTTACGAGATCGACTACTTCCAGGTCCTCTGTCTCGGCGCGCCGGCCGCGGTGATTGCGGCGGCCCAGGAAGCCCTGTTCACGGGCCGCGGCGTCACGCGCGTGGTGATGATCGTCGACGTGGCCACGCTGCTGGTGAACGCCGTTCTGGACTACCTCTGGATCTTCGGCCTGTGCGGGTTTCCCGAAATGGGCATTCGGGGCGCGGCCCTGGCGACCGTGGTCAGCGGCTGGCTTCGCGTGGGCGTGTATTTGTGGCTGATGCACCGCGAGCCGGTCCGGCGGGCGTACAGCCTGGCGACGACGTGGCGCGTGGACCGCCCGCTGTTGGGCCGCATCCTGACGTACGGCGGGCCGAACGGCTTTCAGTTCCTGGTGGACGCGGCGGGCTTTGCCCTGATGATCATGCTGGTCGGGCGGCTGGGCAAGTTGGAGATGGCGGCCACGGCGCTGGCCTTCAACGTCAACACCGTGGCCTTCATCCCGATGCTGGGCGTGGGCGTCGCGGCCAGCACGCTGGTGGGCCAGCAGTTGATGCGCGGCCGGCCGGACCTGGCGGCCCGCGCGACCTGGACGGCGCTGTCGTTTGCGCTTGTCTACACCGCCTTGTGCAGCCTGTTTTTCGTGCTCGCGCCGGATCTCTTCCTGATGGGGCATCGCGCCGGCGCCGATCCGCAGGAATTCGGCCAGTTGCGGGACGTAGCGGTGGTTCTGCTGCGGTTTGTCGCCGCCTACTGCCTGTTTGACGCCATGCAGATCATCTTCGCCGGCGCGATCAAGGGTGCGGGCGACACGTGGTTCGTGCTGGTGGTCACCTTGCTGGTGTCCGCGATCGGGGTCGCCCTGTGTTGGCTCGGTTTGGACCGCGGGTTGTTCTGGTGGTGGTTCGTGGTGACGGGCTGGATCTGCGCGTTGGGAATCATCTTCGGCTTGCGATTCCTGCGGGGCCGCTGGCGCGGGATGCGAGTCATCGAACGGCGGCCCTGCGAGGCCGAAGAGGAATCGGCCGCGCCGGTGTGAGGCGCCGGAGACCGACGGCGGTCTCGGTCACCAGCCCGTCTCCGGACGCCGCCCCGCGCCCCAGCGGACTGTGCGGCGGCCGGAAGCAACGGTCGCTCGGATTCTTCCGGCAGGCGCGTCCTGCCGGTTTTCCGATCTGGAGCAGATGTCGCCGACGCGGCGCCGGCAGGCTGTTGGTTTCGCTCTTCGCACTCCGGATTTCGGGTTTTTGCCTGACGGGCCTGCTGTGCTGGTTCTCCCGCCCCCTGGCCAAACAGGCAAGGTTGACGCCTCGTCTGGACGATGTTGCCGATCAGGCGGCGTTCTGGCCGCAGGAGGAGGCGAGGGGAAGATGTTCAATCGCAAGTACATGTTCCCGTTGGTGGTGGCGGCCGCTGCGGGGGGGCCGTATCTGCTGACGGAGGAGAATTGGTCTCAAACGGCATTTCAGGCGTTGGACCGGGCGCTCACGGCCGACGACACGGCGGCGATGGCTTTGCCGGCGCCGGTCGCGGCCCTCAACGGCGGGGTTCCGCTGCCCGACTTTCGTTCCGAATTCAGTTTTGGCCGCGACGCGCAATACCCGCGCACCAACGTCGCCGCGGATCTCGTCGGGCCGCCGGTCGGGACGCTCGGCGAACTGCTGCGGTTCGATGTCACGCCGCAATGGGTCACCGCCCGCTGGCCGCGCGTCACGGCGTGCCTGGCCGAAACGGGGCTGGAGGGCATGCGTGTGCCCGTGGTCACCGGCACCAACGTCGACGATCTGGCCGGTTCGTTAACCTACTACTTCAACCGCTACCAACAGCTGCAACGGCTGTCCTTCGAGGGCTACACGGGCGACGAACGGAAATTGGTGGGAGTCGTGACGCAGTATTACGGCCTGCAACGCGAGCCCACCCTGGACGCCGGCATGTACGTGGCCCGCTGGAACGGGCGGCCCAGCAGTCTGCTGCGAGTCGTCCGCGCTCCGATCATCACGCACGATTCGCCGCATTCGCAACTGCACGTGCTGCTGGAGTTGAACCGGCCTAATATGGAATTCGGCCTGAGCCCCCAGGCGCTGGCAATTCTGGAACGCGACCGCAAGTCGCAGCGATGGTAGGCGGCCCGCGGAGAAGACCACGCGCGCAAACCGGCGGGGCCTCCACAAAGAACGAGTTCCCGGTCCGCCAGCCAACGTCACCAGGGCGAACCGCGAAACCCGAAGTCACCCGGCGAACCGAATTCGTAGATCTGGCGATAGTGGAAGCCGCCGTAGAACTGCGGGTACAGGTCGCGCCAAGAGGAGTACCGGCTGCGCGGAGATTGATCGAGTTGATAGCTCTGCGGCTGATCCAACTGCCGGACCGGCGGCGGCTGAAACAGACGGCCCCGTCGTGACCGCGGCCCACGCTGCTCCGCCTCGGCGACGCTGCCTACGAGAACCATACCGACCAGAACAAGGAGCGAAAACGCGGTGTCGCGGAACATGGCCAGCCCCTTTCAAGATCGCCAGTGGCGTCAGGACGCGGCGGGCCGGCAGGAGTCGCCAGCCTCTGTCAACCTTTAGCTCTCGCCAAGGCCAAGTCAAGCGTCCAGGACGCTTGACACCGGATTTAACGCCCTGCTAGCTTCGTTGGGATGCGTCGTACCAGCGATTCCCCGTCCCGCGCGGACCCGCGCCGTGTGTGCGGACCTTTCGAGACGGCTTGGCATCGTTCGAGAAATCACGGTCCCGTGTTGGTTGCTGATCCTCCCACGAAGTGTGATGGCTGCGTTGACGAGGCGTCTGTTCTTTCTCCAACGAGGCTTGCCCGGCCGTGGCTCGGCCGAGCGAATTGTCTGCACGCGCCGCCGCATGCAGTCGGCTGGATCGCCTGCGATGGCCAACCCCCAGACGCCGACGGCAACCGCCGGTACAGGCTCGACAGTCCCATCCTTCCCGTTACTCCCATCAGTCCCATTCTTTCCTCCACCCCCCAATGTCTACCCAAGAGCAATTCCTGGAAGTCATCGACCGCGACGAAGCGGAACGCCGATTTCGCCGCGTCCTGCGGCTGACGCCGCTGGGCGAGGAACTCGTGCCGCTGGCCGCATCGCTGGGCCGCGTGCTGCCGCGCGACGTGGCGGCGAGCGTCGATGTTCCTGCCTTCGACCGCTCCAACTTCGACGGTTTCGCCGTCCGCGCGGCGGACACGTTCGGGGCCGCCGAAGAAGCTCCGCGCCGGTTGCGGCCGCTGCCCGAAACCATCGCCACCGGCGTCGTCCCGCGGTTGGAAGTCGTCCCCGGAACGGCGTCGCCCATCGCCACCGGCGGCATGTTGCCGCGCGGCGCTGACGCGGTCGTCATGATCGAACACACGGACGAAGAAGGCGAGGCGTTGCTCGTCCGCCACGCCGTGACGCCGGGCGCCGGCGTCTCGTTCGCGGGGACGGATATCGGCGCAGGCGAGACCGTGCTGCGGCGCGGCGACGTGTTGACCAGCCGCGAGACGGGCGTGCTGGCGGCCATCGGTGTCAGCCAGGTCGCCGTCTGGAGGCGGCCTCGCGTGGCAATCCTCTCGACCGGCGACGAGATCGTCGCTCCGGGCGCGCCGCTGCAACTCGGCAAGATCTACGATTCCAACGCCCGCATCATCGCCGATGCCGTCCGCGAGTCAGGAGGCGAGCCTGTCGAAATGGGCATCGTGCCCGACGACGTGGAGCAATTGCGAACCGCCCTCCGCCAGGCTCTGAGCGACTGCGATGTGGTGCTGCTGTCTGGCGGCACGAGCAAGGGGCAAGGCGATTTGTCGTATCGCGTGGTCGCCGAACTGATCGATCCGGGAATCGTCGCGCACGGCGTGGCGCTCAAGCCGGGCAAGCCGATCTGTCTGGCCGCCAGCGACGGCAAGCCCGTCGTGGTCCTGCCCGGCTTTCCCACGTCCGCGGTCTTTACGTTTCACGAGTTCGTAGCGCCCGTGATCCGAGCCCTGGCCGGCCGGCCTCCCGAATCGCGGGCCGCAGTGCAAGCCCGGCTGGCCGTGAAGATCAACTCGGAGATCGGCCGCACCGAGTACCTGTTGGTCGGACTGGTCGAACGGCCGGAAGCCGCCGCCGGCGAGTTCACGCTGGCGGCGTACCCGATGGGCAAAGGCTCCGGGTCGGTCACCACCTTCAGTCATGCCGACGGCTTCATCACGATCGGGCGGCACGTCGAGATTGTCGCCGCCGGCAGCGTGGTGGACGTGCAGCTGTTGGGCCGCGACCTGCGTCTGGCGGACTTGGTGGTCATCGGCAGCCATTGCGTCGGACTGGATTACCTGCTGGGCCGCCTGCAGGAATTCGGATTCCGCACCAAGTTCCTGGCGGTCGGCTCGACGGCGGGCCTGGATGCCGCCCGCCGCGGCGAGTGCGACCTCGCGGGCATCCATTTGCTGGACCCGCAGACGGGCCATTACAACCGGCCCTTCCTGACCGACGACTTGCTGCTGATTCCCGGCTACGGGCGACTGCAAGGGGTCGTGTTCCGCCGTGGCGACGGCCGGTTCGAGGGCCGCGACGCCGGGCAAGCCGTTGCGGCCGCGGTCCAGGACCCGTCCTGCGTGATGGTCAACCGCAACCAGGGCAGCGGCACGCGGATTCTGATCGATCGCTTGCTGGCCAGAGCCCGCCCGCCCGGCTATGCCGCCCAGCCGCGCAGCCACAACGCCGTCGCCGCCGCCGTCGCCCAAGGCCGTGCCGATTGGGGCCTCGCCATCCGTCGCGTCGCCGACCAGGCCGATTTGGGCTTTCTGCCCCTGACGCACGAACAGTACGATTTTGTCGTTCCCAAGTCGCGAGCGGCACGCTCGGCGGTCGAAGCGTTCCGGCGATTGCTGATGGACAAGGTCGTGCAACAGACACTCGCCGAAATGGGCCTGTTGGTGTCCCCGTAGCCTCATCGGTTCGTCTCGCCCTGCGACGTTCGGTCGGTCACGCTCGTCGGAATCCATCGCGTTGGCCGCAGTCACGGGCGGAAGACAAGGCGGGACAGCGAGTGCTGGGGGTTCAGTCAAGTAACTTCCTGTTTCGGCGGGACCCGGCGGCAAGACGAGACAATCGCCGATTCGCAGGGTGGAGTCCGCGAAAGTCGCCACCACGCTGCTCGCCAGCGTGGGGCGGTGCTCAAAATGCTGGACGTATCGAGCGGCACGTCGTCTGGTCCTGAACATGGCTCCACGCTGGCAAGCAGCGTGGTGGCCGAAGAGAGAGACGTCGCGCGGTGGGGCGGCGTCTGGTTTTGAACATGGCTCCACGCTGGCGAGCAGCGTGGTGGCCGAAATTCGGGAAGTTATTTTGGCCACCGCTGCTACTGAATGAACCGGTTGGCGACGGCGTTGTTGCCCTTCAGGTAAGCCGAGCAGAGATCGGTGTCGAGCAGGAAACTCACAGCTCGATCTCCCTCCGGCTGAATTTTCGCTGCTGTCGATTCCGCTCCATGAATTGATCCAGTCCGCCGGCTTCGTCGGCTCAGCCGCCGAACGATCGCCGGGTGTCGATGGGGGTCCTGGCGTAGCAGCGGACCGCGTCCAGATTCTCGCGAGTCAGCTCGCGATGGGCTTGCAGCATCTCGTCGTTGCTTCGGCCTGGCTTGCGACGACGCCATTTGCAGGTTGGGACTCTCGGTCCGTCGCTGCCCTGTTGCCGCGAAGTCGCCCGCGCCGTTATCGTACTGATCGAGCAATTGACATCGCCCGCGTCGCCGCCAAGGAGCACCCGATGAATCCATCCCCTGCCGCCGTCTATGACCAGTTGTGCAACGAAGTCCGCCAGACGGCAATGATCGAATCGATTCAGGAGTTGTTGGGCTGGGACGAGCGGACGATGATGCCGGCGGCCGCCGGGGAGTACCGTGCGGAGCAGATCACGTACCTGTCCGGGCTGGCGCACGGCCGGCGCACGGACGCGCAGCTCGGCGCGTGGCTGGACGAATTGGCCGACAGTCCGTTGGCGGCGGATCCGCACAGTCCGGCGGGCGCCACGATCCGCGAGGTGCGGCGGGATTACGAGAAACGGTGCAAGCTGCCGCGGAGCCTGGTCGAAGAACTGACTCGCGTCTGCGTCTTGGGCCAGCAGGCCTGGACGGAAGCCCGCCGGAACGACGATTTCGCGTCCTTCCTGCCGCACGTGGAACGGATCTTTCAGCTGAAACGTCAGCAGGCCGAGGCCGTGGGATACGCCGACGAGCCCTACGATGCGCTGCTGGACGATTTCGAGCCGCAGGCGCGCACGGCGGACGTGGCGGGCGTCTTGGCGCAACTGCGCGAGCAGTTGACGCCGCTGGTTGCCGCCCTGGTGGACAGCGGCCGAAAGCCGAATCGCGAGATCCTCCGCCGCCGCTATCCGGTGGCGGCCCAGGAAACGTTCGGCAAACAGGCGGCCACGGCCATCGGATTCGACTTCCAGCGCGGGCGGCTGAACGTGACCCATCATCCGTTCTGCGCCGGCACGGGTCCGCACGACTGTCGCATCACAACGAGGTATGACGAGCACTTTTTTCCCACCGCCTTCTTCGGCATCCTGCACGAGGCCGGACACGGACTCTACGACCAGGGCCTGCCGACCGAGTTCTACGGCCTGCCGCCGGGCACGTTCGTCTCGTTGGGGATCCACGAGTCGCAATCGCGGCTGTGGGAAAACGCGGTCGGCCGCAGCCGGGCGTTCTGGCAGCATTTCTTCCCGTTGGCGCAACAACAGTTCCCCGACGCCCTGGGCGACGTGTCGCTGGACGATTTTCACTTCGCGGTCAACGACGTGCGTCCGAGCTTGATTCGCGTGGAAGCGGACGAGGCGACGTACAACCTGCACATCATCATCCGCTTCGAGTTGGAGCGGGCGGTGCTTCGCGGCGAACTGGCCGCGGCCGATTTGCCCGGCGCGTGGCGGGAGAAGTACCGCGTGGATTTGGGCATCGAACCGCCCCACGATGCGGACGGCGTGCTGCAGGACATCCACTGGAGCGCCGGACTGATCGGCTACTTCCCGACCTACACGCTGGGCAATTTGTACGCGGCCCAGTTCTTCCAGCAGGCCGACGCGGACCTGGGCGGCGTCGAGCCGCTGCTGGCCCGCGGCGAATTCGCTCCGCTGCTGTACTGGCTGCGGGAACGCATCCACGCCCGCGGCCAGTGCTTCTCCGCCGCCGAACTGGTCGCGGCCGTCACGGGCCGGCCACTGTCGCACCAGCCGCTGCTGGAACAGCTGCGGCACAAATTCGAGCCGCTGTACGGCATCGAATGAACGTCCGCGCTGGCAGCCGCGGGTCCGCGCTGCCGTCCGTGGGACGAGATTCGCTTTCGTCCCATGGATGCCAGGAAGGGAACAACGGTGGCAACGACGTGCCGGCTTGCGAAAGCCGGTCCGCTTTGGTAAACCCGTCCGCAGAGGATCAAAACATCATTTGAGGGACACGATCATGGGGATCACATCGGTTCGCTGTGTGCTGGGAATTGCGGCGTTGGTCGCCACCACGACCGTCGCGTGGGCGGCGGGGAGTCTGCAAGTGGAGCGGATGCGTTGCGAGTACAAGACGGACCCGATCGGAATCGACGTCCGCCAGCCACGGTTGAGTTGGGTGCTGGTGCCGGCCCAGGAGTCGCAGCGCGGGCTCAAGCAAAGCGCGTATCACATCCTGGTGGCCAGTTCAAAGGCTAAGCTGGCATCCGGCCAGGGCGACCTGTGGGACAGCGGCAAGGTAGCGTCCGACCAATCGGTCAACGTCGAGTACGCCGGGAAAAAGCTGGTTTCCGCCCAGGACTGTTTCTGGAAAGTCCGCGTCTGGGACCAGGGCGGCCAGGAGTGCGACGGGAGCCCCGTCGGCCGCTGGACCATGGGGCTGCTCCAACCGGAGGACTGGCAGGCTCAATGGATCGGGTTGGACGGCGGCGCGGAGTCCGAGGATCCGCAAGCCAAGGCGTTGCGAGAGCTGTTGACCTTTCGGGACAACTCGTGGTTTTGGACCAGCGGCGCAAAGGCTGGAAACCAACCGGCAGGTCCGGCGTATTTCCGCACCGTGATCGAAATCCCCGCAGGCCGCAAAGTGGCGCAGGCTGCCTTCCTGATCGCCGCCGACGACGCCTTTACGCTGTACGTCAATGGCCACGACTCGGGCAACGGCCACAACTGGAAAAACCCGTCCGCCCTCGATGTCACCGGCCGGCTGCAGCCCGGACGCAATGCGCTGGGCATCCGGGTCACCAACGGCGGTACGGCGCCGTCGCCGGCGGGCCTGATGGGCAAGCTGATCGTCCTGTTCCAGTCCGGCGATCCGCTGGTCGTCCCGGTCGACGCCAGCTGGCGCAGCAGCCGGACGCCCGGCGAGCGCTGGAAATGGGCCGACTTTGACGACCGCCCATGGACCGCGTCCAGCGCGATTGCCCGGCACGGCGATCAGCCCTGGGGCGAACTGAAGCTGAGCGTGCCCCGGATCCTGCCCGCGACGTACCTGCGCAAGGCGTTTTCGCTGGACAAGCCTGTCGCACGGGCCCTGCTTTTCGCCTCGGCGTTGGGCGTTTACGAATTGCACTTGAACGGCAAGCCGCTCAACAGCGACGTGCTGTCGCCGGGCTGGACCGACTATCACAAGCGCGTGCATTATTTCGGTTACGACATCACGAGCCAGTTGAAGCCGGGCGACAACGTGCTGGGGGCCATTCTGGGCGACGGCTGGTACGCGGGCTATCTGGCCTTCTCCGGCCGGCGGAACTACTACGGCGACAAGACGCGATTGATCGCGCACCTGCGACTGGATTTTGCCGACGGCACCAGCCGCGTGATTGCGACCGACGGCAGCTGGCAAGCCGCCTACGGCCCGATTCGGGAGGGCGACATGTTGATGGGTTGCGTGTACGACGCCCGCCTGGAAAAACCCGGCTGGTGCGCGCCCGGTGGGGACGCAACGGGCTGGCGCACGACGACCGTGGACACGGACGCCAAGGCGAATCTGGAATCGCATCCCGGCCTGCCCATCCGCCAGATCCAGGAACTGCCCGCCCAGGAAGTGACGGAACCGAAGCCAGGAGTCTACGTGTTCAACCTGGGCCAGAACATGGTCGGCTGGGTGCGTTTGCTGGCCAAGGGCAGCAAGGGCCAGAAAGTGGTCGTGCGCCACGCCGAAATGCTCAACGCCGATGGCACCATCTACACGGTCAACCTCCGGGCGGCCAAAGCGACGGACACGTTTTACTTGGACGGCGGCCCCAAACGGGCCTATGAACCGTACTTCACCTTCCACGGGTTCCAATATGTGGAGGTGACAGGATTGGACTACAAGCCCGACCTGGCGGACGTCACCGGCATCGTCGTCCATTCTGACCTTCCGCGCACGGGACTGTTTGACTGCTCGGAGCCGCTGGTCAACAAACTGGTCGAGAACACGCTCTGGGGCCAGAAAGGCAATTTCCTGGACGTGCCGACGGATTGCCCACAACGCGACGAGCGGGCCGGCTGGACGGGCGACGCGCAGGTGTTCATGAAAACCGCCTGCTTCAACCTGGACTCGCCCGGCTTCTTCACCAAATGGCTGACGGACCTCTGCCAGGACTCGCAGCGCCAGGACGGCGGTCTGGGAGACGTGGCCCCGCACGTCAACATTGTCGGCTTTGGCAATACCGGCTGGGCGGACGCCGGCGTGGTCTGCAACTGGCAGATGGTCCAGCTGTACGGCGATACGCGCGTCGTGCGACGGCACTATCCGGCGCTGGTGCGGTACATGGACTACCTGGAGAAGACCAGCAAGGACTTCGTGCGCGGCACCGGCTCGTTCGGCGATTGGCTGCGGCTGGCCGGACCCCAGCACTCCGAAGCCATCGGCACGGCCTATTACTTCTACTCGACGCGTCTGATGGGCGAGTTGGCCGCGGCCCTTGGCAAGTCGGACGACGTGCAGAAATACCGTTGCCAGGCCGAGCGCATCAAGGCGGCGTTCGTGAAAAACTTCCTCAAGGACGACGGCCGGATCGTGGACGGCAAGGGCGAAACGGGCCAAACGTTCTACGCGCTGGCCTTCGGCCTGGACCTCGTGCCCCCCGACCGGCACACGCAGGTTGCACAGCAGTTCGTCAAGGAGATCGAGAAGCAGGGCGGGCATCTGGCTACGGGATTCCTGGGCACGCCCTTCGTGCTGTTCGCGCTGGAAAAGGCCGGCCAGACCGACTTGGCGTACCAACTGCTGCTGAACGACACCTATCCGTCGTGGCTGCTGCAGGTCAAACTCGGCTCGACTACCATGTGGGAACGCTGGGACGGCTGGCTGCCCGACAAGGGCTTCCAGGATCCGGGCATGAACTCCTTCAATCACTACTGGCTGGGCTGCGTCGGCCAGTGGCTGCAATGCTCCGTGGCCGGCATCGACACCGACGGCCCCGGCTTCGCGCGGATCACCATCCGTCCCGTGCTGGCGTCGCCGGGCAAGGGCCTGACATCGGCCCGCGGCTCGTACGACTCGATCCGCGGACGGATTACCAGCCAGTGGAGCCGCCGCGACGGCGGTTTTCGCCTGGATGTCGGCATTCCCGCCAACACCGTCGCTACCGTGTACGTGCCGGCCAAGGACCCGGCCCGCGTCCGGGAAGGCGGCCAAGCGATCGACCGCGCGGCGGGCGTCAAGTTCCTGCGGCACGAAAGCGGCTACGCGGCGTTTGAGGTCGGCTCCGGCCACTACACCTTCACCAGCCCGTAATCCGGCACCTTCCCGCAGCCGCCAAACGCGCGTCCACCCCGAAGCCCGGCTTTCTCGGTAAAGCCGGGCTTCGGGGCCTTTCCCCAGTCCCCGGCGTCGGCTTGGGAACGCCCTGTTTTACCGGCCTCCACCGCTCGCCCACGGGCCGCCGCCCCGAAGCCGGTGCATCCTTGCCCATGCCGCACCACCGTCTGCGCGCCCCGTCCGCAAAAATTCCGGGAATTTCTTTATAAGATATTGCACAAGTAATTGCCGAAGATATAATCTTGACTTATTCAAAGACAAACGGGACCTGAGGCCCGTGCGGCGGCCTGTTTCCCGGAACCGTCCGGTGTGCCGATGGCCGTCCGGCGCCGGGGGCCTGCAAGTCCAAGGCTTTACACACTCTCCCACAACTCCAGCAACGATTCGAGGAACGCATGTCTTCCAGCAGAGCAGAAATGCCGAGTTCTTCCGCCCCCAGCACGGCTCAGCGGGTGGAAGAATTCCTGGCCCAGGTGATGGCCAACAACCCCAACCAGCCGGAATTCCATCAGGCGGTCCGCGAGGTCGTGGAATCGGTGTACCCGCTGGTCGACGCCACGCCGGCCTACCGCAAGGGCAAGGTTTTGGAGCGGCTCGTCGAGCCCGAGCGGGTGGTCATGTTCCGCGTCGCCTGGGTCGATGACCGCGGCGAAATCCAGATCAATCGCGGCTACCGGATCGAGATGAGCAGTGCCATCGGCCCCTACAAGGGCGGTCTGCGTTTCCATCCCACGGTGACGCTGGGCGTGCTCAAGTTCCTGGCCTTCGAGCAGGTGTTCAAGAACAGCTTGACGACGCTGGCCATGGGCGGCGGCAAAGGCGGCTCGGATTTCGATCCCAAGGGCAAGAGCGACAACGAAGTCATGCGCTTCTGCCAGGCGTTCATGAACGAGTTGTACCGGCACATCGGTCCCGACACGGATGTCCCTGCGGGCGACATCGGCGTGGGCGGCCGAGAAATCGGTTACTTGTTTGGCCAGTACAAAAAGATCGTCAATCGGTTCAACGGCGTGTTGACCGGCAAGGGACTGGATTACGGCGGTTCGCTGATTCGTCCGGAGGCGACCGGTTACGGCGCGGTGTACTTTGCCCAGGAGATGCTGGCCTTGCGCGGCGACAGTTGCCAGGGCAAGGTGGCCGCGGTTTCCGGATCGGGCAACGTGGCCCAATACACCGTCGAGAAACTGAACGAGTTCGGCGCGAAGGTCGTCACGCTGTCCGACTCCGCCGGGACGATCGTCGACGAGGACGGCATCAACGCTGAGAAGCTGGCCTGGGTGATGGAGTTGAAGAACATCCGCCGCGGCCGCATCCGCGAGTATGCCGAGCGGTTCAAGGGGGCCAAGTACCTGCCCAACGAGCGGCCCTGGAAGGTGAAATGCGACCTGGCGTTCCCCAGCGCCACCCAAAACGAAATCGACGCCCAGGACGCCCGCACGCTGGTGGGCAACGGCTGTATCTGCGTCGCCGAGGGTGCGAACATGCCGACCGTGCCGGAAGGCGTGGACGTGTTCCTGGACGCCAAAATCATGTACGGTCCCGGCAAGGCGGCCAATGCCGGCGGCGTGGCGACGTCGGGCCTGGAAATGACGCAGAACGCGGGCGTCATCAAGTGGCCGAAGGAAGAAGTCGACATGCGGCTGCAGCAGATCATGAAGGCGATTCACGCCAACTGCGTCCGCTACGGCGAGTCCGACGGCTTCATCAACTACGTCCGCGGCGCCAACATCGCCGGGTTTGTCAAAGTGGCCGACGCCATGCTGGCCCAGGGAGTCGTGTGAGCGACCCGCGGCATGAACATCGAGATGATGAAAGTCTTCTGCAGCGTCGTCGAGCAGCAGAGCTTTTCGCTCGGCGCTGCGCTGCACCACATCAGCCAGTCGGCGGCGACGCAGGCCGTCCGGCGGCTGGAAGAGCATTTCGGCACCCAGTTGCTGGACCGCCGCAAGCGGCCGCCGATGCTCACGCCCGCCGGGGAGATCTGCTACGAAGAGTTCCGCAAGATCACCGAACTGTACGACGCGACCGCCGACCGGATCCGTGTCCTGGGCGATGAAATCCAGGGCCACGTCCGCGTGGCGGCGATCTACTCGGTGGGCCTGTACGGCCTGGGGCATTGCATGCAGCAGTTCATGCTCAGCTATCCCAAGGCGCGGGTGCACCTGGAGTATCTGCGGCCGGCGGACGTGTACGAGGCGGTGCAGAGCGGCCGCGTCGACCTGGGCGTCGTGTCCTATCCCGCGGCCCTGCGCGGGTTGAGCGTCATCCCCTTGCGCTCCGAGGAAATGGTGCTGACATGCCACGCTCAGCACTCGCTGGTCGGGCGCAAGTGCGTCGGCCTCTCGTCCCTGGCCGGCGAAAAATTCGTGGGCTTTGATCGCGACTTGCCGATCCGCAAGGAAATCGACCGGCAACTGCGCCAGCAGAATGTCAACGTCGAGGTGGTGCTGGAGTTCGACAACATCGAGACCATCAAGCAGGCGGTGGAGATCGGCGCGGGGATCAGCATCCTGCCGGAACCTACCGTGTGCAACGAAGTGCAAATCGGCACGCTGGCCGCTATCCGCCTGCGGGGCTGCAGCCTGCAGCGGCCGATCGGCATCCTGCATCGCGACCGCCTGGTGTTTTCTCCAACCGTGGCGCGGTTCGTCGAGTTGCTGCAACAAATGCCGGTGGCAAAACTGACGGAAGACGGCTGACGCCGCCCAGCCCGGTCGTCAGTCCCAGTCTCCGCCCCCCTCGTCCCCCTCGTTCTCAGGCTCCGCCTGAGAACGCACCGTCTCTCGCCGGCTCCGCCGGCCGAAGCCGCCCAGACCCTCGAAGTTTCGCTCCGCACGCAGTGGCGGCGAACATCCCGCCAGCAGCCCGCGATTGCCGTTTTCGGCCAAAGTCCGCCGGGACCAGCGTTCGATAAAGGACAAGTTGACGCCGGGGTGGTCCGCGTTCGCGGCACACGCCGGCAACCCTCTTGGCTGCTAGCAGTAGAAGCAACAAGACTCATGAGCCAGATTCTGAGAAAGACCCTCTTGGGACCGAAGATCTACGAGCTGGTCGTGGCGACCCCGCGGATCGCCAAGAAGGCCCGGCCGGGCCAGTTCCTGGTCGTCATGGCAGACGACAGCGGCGAGCGCATCCCGCTGACGATTGCCGACTTTGATTTGCAGGAAGGCAGCGTCACGATGGTCTTGGCCGTCGTGGGCACCAGCTCGCTGAAGCTGTCGCGCATGGCGGAAGGCGACTCGCTGCACGCCGTGATCGGCCCGCTGGGCACGGCCTCCGAGCTCGATTACCCCGGCACGGTTGTGATGATCGCCGGCGGCGTCGGCGCCGCGCCCATCTACCCAATCGCCCGCGCGTTCTACCGGGCCGGAAACCGCGTGGTGACGATTCAGGGTTCGCGTTCGCGCGAGCTGCTGTTCTGGACGGATCGCCTGGCCGCCGTGAGCGACCAGCACCTGATCACGACAGACGACGGCAGCGCCGGACGCCGGGGACTGGTGACGGAACCGCTGGTCGAATTGCTCCGCGGGGACGCCGACAAATCCATCTCCTGCGTGTATGCCATCGGTCCCGCGGTGATGATGAAGTCCTGTGCGGCGGCCACCCAGCCGTTCGGCGTCAAGACGATTGTCAGCTTGAATACAATCATGGTGGACGGCACCGGCATGTGCGGCGGCTGCCGCGTGGACGTCGGCGGCCAGACGCGGTTCACGTGCGTGGACGGACCCGAGTTCGATGGCCATCTTGTCAACTGGCAACTCCTGACGGCCCGGCAGAAGACGTACGTCCAGCACGAGTCCTGTTCCCTGAACCGCTATCTGCAACTGGCCGTCGTTCAATGACCGAAAGCGAGCGAGCTGCGATGACCGACAAGCGAGTGAAGCTGCCCCCGCGCGTGCCGATGCCCGAGCAACCGGCGGAGACGCGAGTCGACAATTTCTTGGAAGTGCCGCAAGGGTACACCGCGGCGCAAGCCCGCCAGGAGGCCCAGCGCTGCCTGCAATGCCGGAAGCCCAAGTGCATGGACGGCTGCCCGGTCCAGGTGGATATCCCCGCCTTTCTGAAACTGGTCGCCGCAGGCCAGTTTGCCCAGGCAGCGCGGCAGATCAAGGCCAGCAATTGCCTGCCGGCCGTCTGCGGCCGCGTTTGCCCGCAGGAGAGCCAGTGCGAGGGCCAGTGCGTGTTGGGCAAGCGGGGCACGCCGGTGGCGATCGGGGCGCTGGAGCGGTTCGCGGCCGACTACGAACGGGAAAACGACCTGGTCGAACTGCCCGAACCCGCCCCGCCGACGGGCAAGCGGGTGGCGGTGATCGGCGCCGGGCCGGCGGGGCTCACCGTGGCCGGCGACCTGATCCGGCTGGGCCACGACGTGACGGTCTTTGAAGCCTTTCACCAGGCCGGCGGCGTGTTGGTGTACGGCATTCCGGAATTCCGCCTGCCCAAGGATATCGTCCAGGCGGAGGTCGATTATCTGCGGCGGTTGGGCGTGAAATTGGAGCTGAACCAGGTCGTCGGCAAGTCGGTCACGATCGACGAACTGCTGGACGAAGAGGGCTTCGACGCGGCTTTTGTGGGCGTTGGCGCGGGGTTGCCCCAAGCCATGAACATTCCCGGCGAGAACCTCGGCGGCGTGTACTTTGCCAACGAGTACCTGACCCGCGTCAATTTGATGAAGGCTTACGATTTCCCGAATCACGACACGCCCGTGGCCCGCGGACTGCGAGTGTGCGTCGTGGGCGGAGGCAACGTGGCCATGGACGCGGCCCGGACCGCCCGGCGACTGGGCGCGCAAGCCGTCTGCGTTCTGTACCGCCGCTCGCGCGACGAACTGCCCGCTCGCGCAGAGGAAGTGCACCACGCCGAGCAAGAGGGCATCGAGTTTCGCTTTCTCTGTGCGCCGCTCGAGTTCGCTGGCGACGGGACCGGCATGGTGCGCCAGGTGCGCTGCCAGGAAATGGAATTGGGCGCGCCAGATCAATCTGGCCGGCGGCGACCGGTGCCCAAGCCCGGAAGCGAAACCCTGCTCGACGCAAATCTGGTCATCGTCGCCATCGGTTCCGGCGCAAACCCGGTCCTCACGCGGCAAACCGCAGGCTTGAATCTGAACCGCCGCGGCTACATCGTGGCCGACAAAGCCGGCGCGACTTCCCGCAAAGGCGTCTGGGCCGGCGGCGACATTGTGACCGGCAGCGCTACGGTGATCCTGGCGATGGGCGCCGGCAAAACCGCTGCCAAGGCCATTCACCACTACCTGCTGCACGGCGAAACGGAGCCGAAGACTGACGAGTCCAAAGCGGTGGCGTAGCAGTCCGTTGAAAAAAGGTGGAAAGGAGAAAGGAGAGCGGAAAGAAGGAGAAGAAAGAAAAAGGCCAGAGAAAAGACGGGGACTTGAATTCCCTTCGGCTGCCCTGGTTCGGCCGTCCGGGGCAACTTCGCGCGGGAAACCCTTGAACCGTTCCCGCCGCACGCTCTATCATGGCAGAGGGGGGAGAACTTGGCGTAAGGCAAAGCCGTGCCCGACGACGCGTTACACGCTCTGTGCCTCGGAACCGACGTGACCTTTGGCAGCGTCGCCGCATCGCCCGAAGTGTGCGCGGGCGATCGACCGCCGGGCTCCCCGCGAACGCCTCCCGAACCGCCCCCGCAGACTGCGGCCTTGCCGCCGCCAGCCCGCGCCAGTCTGGCACACCGTCTGCCGCCGCCGGTCGATTCGTTCCTGCATCGGCAGCTGCAGCAACAGATCGAACAGTTGGCGGACGCCGAGCCGCCCGAACGGGACCAGCACGCCCGGGGGTTCGTGCTGTTTCACGCGATGCCGGGCTGGTTGTTCAGCACCGTCGTTCATCTGCTCGTTTTCCTCACGCTCAGCGTCTACGTGCATCCGGATCCGGATCGCGGGGCCAAGTACGTCAGCCTGCGGGCCGTGGACGCCCCCGACGACGCCCCGCCGGAAGCGTTCGAGGAGCCGATCTTGGAAGCGCCGCCGGCGCCCGGCGAGGCGCATTTGGAGCTGGCGCCAGACCCGTCTCTCCTGGACCATGCGATGCTGGCGGCTCCGGAGATCGCTCCGCCGGAAGTCGTCCTCCCGGAACCGGAAACGCCCGTGCCGTTGCCCGAGCCGGAAACGCAGGCCTCGGAGACTCGGCGCGGCTTGCAGCCGGGCTTCCAGGTCGGCGGCGACGACGACGGCGGCTTGGCCGGCCGCGGGGACCGGCGACGGCAGGCCTTGACGCAGGGGGCCACGGTGGAAAGCGAAAACGCCGTGGAAGCGGCGCTCCAATGGCTCGTGCGCCACCAGCGGCTCGACGGCTCGTGGAACTTCCATCATCAGTTGGGGGAACATCACTGTGCCGGTTGCCAGTGCGGCAATCCGGGGGCCTACTTGGATGACGAAAACGGCGCCACGGGGATGGTGCTGCTGGCCCTCCTGGGCGCGGGCCATACACATTTGCGGGGCGAATATCGGGAAGAAGTGGCGGCGGGACTGCGGTACCTGATCGATCACCAGGAGACCAACGGCAGTCTCCGCGACCCGTCGGGCCGCATGTACAGCCACGGCTTGGCCACGCTGGCGTTGTGCGAGGCTCTGGCGATGACCCGCGGCAGGGATCCGCGTTCGGGCAGTGCCGTCCCCCGATGGGAAGCCCGCTCGGTCTCGCCGTCCGACGACCGCGGGGCGGAATCCGCCGAGCAGGGACGACTGGCGGACGGCGATCTGCTGGCCGCCGCTTCCGCCGGCTCCGCCTTGTTCGGCGCCGCGATGGACACCCCTGTCCCCGTCACGCAGGCCGAGTTGAGCCGCGCGGCCCAGTACGCGGTGATGTTCATCGAGGCGGCTCAACATGCGGGCGGCGGCTGGCGTTACCAGCCGCGGGAGGCGGGGGACACGTCGGTGGTCGGTTGGCAACTGATGGCGCTGAAGAGCGCCTACCTGGCGGGCCTGGAAGTCAATCCCCGAACGCTGAACCGGACCATCAAGTTCCTGGACTTCGTTTCCGAAGACCGCCTCGGCTCCTGCTACGGCTACACCCACGGACGAAAGACGTCCTACTTGGACGTCAACTTCCCGATCAAGGCCACGACGCCGATCGGACTGCTGTGCCGCATGTACACCGGTTGGGAGCACAAACGGCCGGCCTTGGCCCTTGGAGCCGAACGGTTGCTCGTCCACGCGCGCCCCAAGATGGGCCTGTACCACTATTACTATGCCACCCAGGTCATGCACCACTACGGCGGCCAGCCGTGGGAGATATGGAACAAGTGGATGCGCGACTATCTGGTCCAATCGCAGAGCCAGACCGGCTCGGAACTCGGCAGCTGGTACCTCGACGGCCCCTTCGACGACGCCGGCCGCCTGTACTGCACCGCCCTGGCGGCCATGACGCTGGAGGTCTATTACCGCTATTCGAACCTCTACAGCAAGGAATCCGTGGCGGCCGCCCCGCGCGACGCCAGAAGCCGTCGTCACGGGGCGGATGAGCCCGAGGCGGCCGCAGATCCGTAGCATACCAACTTGCCGTAGAACAGCGTTCACTCCGTTCCGGACGGATCGAAAGCCGTTCTCCTCCCTCCGCCAACTGCTCCTGGAAAAAGGCCAGCCGTCTCGACAAGAGGTTCGAGAATTGCCCGCCGCAGACAAGGTCCAGCCGATTCGCCTCTTGGCGCGAACGCTGGATGATGACGCAGATATCTCACTCGTTGTCCCGAACGCGAGCTGCAAGTCGTCGACGCGGCGGCATTTCGTCGTGAAGCGAGGAGGCGATGAACGATGTGAAGCGAAGGGATGGCGGAAATCCTGTTTCTCGTTGAGGAATCAGCGGAGGGCGGTCACACGCACTGCTCTGCAGAACTTCGCGAGGCGCAACTTCTGACACAGCCCCTGGTTACGAGGCTCTGCCTCGTAACCCACTGTCCGCGAGGCACCCGCCTCGCATCCGGTCGGCAAAGCCGAAAAGACAGGGCGTCCCAGGCAGAGCCTGGGAACGAGGTGCCGCGAGATGGGCACAGCAGTGGCGGTTACACGGCACGCGGGGTCGGCCAATCGATTCTTTGACCGCAGCCGACACGCTGGCGACGTGAAGTTGCCGCGCGACCTTTCCGGCCGAGAACTCACTCAAGCTCTCTTGCGAGTGGGCTCTGCCGTTCGGCGGCAAACCGGTTCGCACAGGCGATTGACCACCAACGAGAACGGCGAACATCCGAGCACCCTTCGCGACCACGATCCGTTGCGAATCGGCACGTGGTCAGCGATTCTGAAGGACGTTGCCGAACATCAGGATCTAGCTCGCGACGAAGTGCTGGAACGGTTCTTTGCATGGAACGTCGAGCGAAACGGACGGGAGTCATCGTCCGCCGACTTCTTCTCGCCGATCCTGTTCCCTGCCCAGCTGCCGTCACAAAGAAATGGCTCTCTGAGCCTGTCTGTCTGACTGACGACAGCTTGAGAAGGCTGGCCGCGGCGAGCTACTTGCCGTATCGCTGCAGGAACTCTTCCTGACGCTTCTTGCGTTCCTCTTGGGCGGCCGGGTCCATCTTGTTCAGGTACCAACGGTGGTTGGGCGAGTTCAGGACTTCGTCCAGCTTCTTGGCCAGGGCCTCGGCGGCCGCCTTCTTGTCGGCGGCTTCGGAAGCCTTGCCCTTGTGAATCAGCTCTTCCAGCTCGGGAACCATCTTGGAGTAGAAATGCTTGGCGACTTCGTACGTGCCGTGCCAGTGGGTATAGTCGGGTCCCATCATCGAGGCGCCGTGCCGGGCTCGGCGGCCTTCGTGATGCCAGATCTCGTACCACGTCCATTCCAGTTTGTTGGAAAACTCAGCCGGTTTCAGCAGGGGCTTGGCCAGGTTGTACAACTCGGTGCCAGGCTCGGCAAACTTCTTGTGGTACAGGTCGATCAGGCCGTCGTACTGGACGTAGAAGTTGTCGACCCACTGCCGCTCGTGGCAGTTCAGGCAGACGTTCTTCATACTGCTCCGCCGCGTCTCCCAGTTGATCTCCGCCCCTGCCAGTCCCATCTTCTTGTCGCTCACCTCCGGCCGGACGGAGATGGCAGGCCGGTTGTTCCAACTGATTCGCATGCCCACGTCGTGCGTGACGGCCATGCCCGCCACGGCCGCGCGGTCCTTGGTGGCCGGCCGCGGCGGCGTGGCGCTCATGTGGCACGTGGCGCACGTGGGAGCCCGGTGATAGTCCTCGCCGACGACCCACTTGGGCGAGTGCATGTTCAGTTCGTCCTTGAAGGCGCGGAAAGCGATGCCGTGCTTGGATTCGTAGTAGATCTCCATCTGCGGATGATCCGGACCCATGTGGCACTTGCCGCAGTTGTCCGGATGGCGGGCCTGGTAAGCGGAGAAGGAGTGCCGGCTGTGGCAGGCCGAGCAGGAGCCTTCCGAGCCGTCCGGATTGATCCGCCCGATGCCCGTGTTGGGCCAGGTAGCCGGATCCAGCTTGCCGCCCGGCAGCACCTTGACTTCCGTCCCGTGGCATTGCCAGCAGCCGTTGACGGCGGCCGCGCTGAGGCCCTTCTGGAACGAGGGCGTCACCAGGCCCTGGTTGCCCTCGACGATCTCCGCCAGGACGTTGTCCAGCGAGCCCAGGATGCGAGCGCCCTTGGAATGGTGCGAACCGGCGAATTCCGCCCCTTCCTTGGCGTGGCAGCGGGTGCAGTCCTTGGGCGAGACGATCGTGGCGATCCACTGGCCTTCGTGCTGGAAGGCGTCCGGCTCGCCCTCTTTGGCCATGTGGCACTCGTAGCAGCCGACGTTGGCCCGGAAGTGCTTGCTGTCGCCCCACTGCTGGTAAATCGGGGTGTTTTCCAGCTTGTGACAATCGACGCAGGCCTTGGTCTCCTTGGACATCTCGGGCAGCCCCCAAGCCTGGGCGCGGACGGCACGCTGCGGGACAAAGACCGAGCCACACAGCACGGCGACGAAGACCCAGGACTTGGCGTTCGATGCAGGACGTCGGTTCATGGCACTCTTGCTCCCTCGCGAGGTCGTCTGTTTTCGTAAGTGATCTGGCCCGCCAGGACGGGCACGGAGACGCGGACAAAAATGGTGTAGACCAACAGCCCAAAGGCCCAGATCCCCAAGCAGATCAAGACCTCATGCAGCGTCGGCGTGTATTCGACGATTTCGCCCAGCGGCGTGGGGATGAACGCGGGCACGATCAGCCCCATTCCCTTCTCGATCCAGATCGCCACGATGGCCAGAACGCACGCGGCGTTCAAGGTGCCTAGCGAGCGCGACGCGGGCAGCATGAAACACGTCGTCGCCACCACGTTCATGCCGACCGCAGTCCAGATCCACGGCACCAAGGCGTTTTGTCCGCCCAGTCCGAAATACAGATAGCGGGCGGACGCGACGTGGGCGGAATCGGTATAGAATTCCGTGAACAACTCGCAGACCAGCAGAAACAGATTGATCAGCAAGGCCACTTGGACAATCCGCCGCAGCGTCAACAGCGCGTCGTCGCTGACCTGGTGCGACGTGTACCGCCGCACGATCTGCAGCGTCAGAATGATGAACGCGGGCCCGGCCGCAAAGGCACTGGCCAGGAAACGAGGCGCAATAATCGCCGAATTCCAGAAGGGACGGCCGCCCAGGCCGACGTACAAAAAGGCTGTGACCGTGTGAATGCTCACCGCCCAGGCGATCGCCACAAACACGAACGGCACGTAAAACACCGCCGACGGCTGCCGCCCGCAATAGGCACAGTAAATCAGGTAGCCGCAGATGTGCAGATTCAACACCAGATAACCGTTCAGCGCAATTACGTCCCAGGTCAGCATCGACATGGGAAAATTGAACCGCAGGAACAAGTGCATGAAGCGGTCGGGACGCCCCAGGTCCACGGTGACAAATAACAGGCACATCAAGATCACCGCCACGGCCAACAATTCGCCGAAAATGACCACGTCGTGCAGGTGCAAATTGCGGTAGACGTAAACCGGAATCACGAGCATCGCGGCCGCCGCCGCCAACCCGACCAGGTACGTGAAATTGGCGATGTACAGTCCCCACGAGACCTGGTCCGTCATGCCCGTAGCGACCAGCCCATGCACCAGTTGCTGGCAGTAGGCGTACAAACCGGCCAAGGTCACGACCGTCAACAGGGTCATCCAGAGGTGGTACCGCCAGTCGCCGACGAAACTCAGCCGGAAGCAATCCCACAAGAAGGTGAGGTATTTCTTCATGCCTCACCTCCCACGTCCGGCGAGGCCACCGGTTCGCGATACCGGCCGCCGCGCTCGTCAAAGTAGTAGAAGAACCGGGGGATCGTGCCCACGTCTTCTTTGAGCACAAACACCCGCTTGTGCTGCAAGATGTACGCCACTTCGCTGTTCGGGTCCAGCACGTTGCCGAACTTGCGGGAACCGGTGGGGCAGACCTCCAGGCACGCCGGCATGCGGCCGACGCGCGTCCGCTGCAGGCAGAACGTGCATTTCTCCATCACGCCCCGCTCCCGCGGACGGTTAGACAGATAGGCCATGTTCGGGTTCAGCTTGTCCGAGGGAATCTGGGGATCGGCAAAGTTGAAGCGGCGGGCCCAGTACGGACAGGCGGCCTCGCAGTAACGGCAGCCGATGCACCAGTCGTAGTCGATCACCACGATCCCGTCCGGCTCCTGCCACGTGGCCTCGACCGGGCAGACCTTGACGCACGGCGGGTTGGCGCATTGGTGGCACTGGACCGGCATGTAGTACTTGTCCGGATTCGGCACCGATGCGGGGTCGTAATGGTGGTCCGCCGTCTCCAGATCGATGCTGCCCTTTTCCATCTCCAGCACGCGGATGTATTGGATTTCCGGCGAGCGGGACTGGTTGTTCTCCTCGACACAGGCGTGGACGCACTTGCGGCAACCGATACACCGACTGAGATTCAGGCCGTAGACATACTCGACGCCGTCCAGCGGCGGCGGGTCGGAGAGCCTGGCTTGGACCTGGTGCCGCTGCTGGACTTCCTGGCTGATGCGCGCGAAGACGCGCTGCTTGTCCTCCGCCGTCATCTCCTTGTAATGCTTCTGCAGGAACTCGTCGAGGTTCGGGACGTGCTCCGCGCTCAGGTGCCGCAACGGCGAGACGGCGGCAGCTACGGCGGTGACCCCGGCCAGCGCGGCGGCCCCCTGCGACAGAAAATTCCGCCTGGTCAACTCCGGCGCGGCGGCGGCCGGCGTCTGGTCGGACTCGGTCCGTGCGTGAAGATCGGCCATACGTCACTGTTCCTCACTGATGCGCGGCAGGCTCGCCGTGATGGCCTGCCGTCCGTTTCAGCCTGAGTGGGTCGTGAACTTCCGCGTGGGCGGAGTGATCTTGCGGTCCCATCCGTAACGTATTCGGTCCCGGCGCCGGATGCATCGGCCGGAACGTCGGACGGTGCGGATTGTGGCACTCAATGCACTTCCGCCGCGTCTGTGGGCCCTGCGCACTGTCCCAATAACCGTTGGTCCGCCCGTGCGAACCGTGCTGCCAGTCGCGATACACGGGCCCATGACACTTGGCGCACAGCCGTTGAGGCTGGTCCCAGGGAATCTCGTCGCCGGCGTCGTCCGCAAACGCATCGCGGTTCGTGCGGTGGTGGCAGTTGAAACAGCGGGTATTGATCCCATGCACGAGTTCGATTTCCCGATGCTGGGTCAGCCGCCGATCGGTCTCCGCCGGCGACGGAATGATCCGATGACAATCGCTGCAACGATAGTCGAACACGGCCACCGTGTACTCCGGCCGCAACTTCGGCCGCTCCACCGGCGTTGGATCGGTGACCCAGGCGGCGATCGGAGAAGCGGGCACAACCGGCGAGACAAAAGGCAGGGGGTTCAGCACCAAGACCGCAGCACAAAGAAACAGGACGGCAGGTACCCAAAAAGCCCGCGCGCGGTTGGCCGCCGATCCAATGGGTTGGGTCATGTTGCGATTCCAACGTCGAGGAGAACAACGGGAACCGGCCCGCCACCCCCGGCAGACCGCATGCCGTCAACTCGGCCTTCTTCGTTGCAGAGTTGAAGGGCATTATCGGGCGTGCCGGGGCGGCGTCAAGCATGGCGGGAAAAGAAATTGATCCAGGTCAAATGGACGCTGGCTGCGGATAGCCCGTTGCGATGTTCAGAAGATGCGCGTGGCGGACTGGGGCCCTGGAGTTAGACGTCGGGCGTCTCGATGTCGCGGATTTTGTAGATCAGCGCCCGGCGGCTGATGCCGAGCTTCTTGGCGGCTTGCGTACGATTGCCGCCGCACTCCTGGAGCGTGGCCAGAATGGTCGCCCGTTCGACCTGGGACAGGCGTCCGCGAGATTCCTCCGGGGCGCCGGACTGGTGGGCCGCCAGCACTGCGATCTTGGGCGGCAGGTGTTCGGGCAGGATCACGTCGCCGCGAGACAGCAGGCACGCGCGCTGGATGGCATTCCGCAGTTCACGGACGTTGCCGGACCAGGGGTACGCCAGCAGACAGTTCATGGCTTGCGGGGACAGCCGCACGGGGCCGCCGGAGAACTCGCCGGCGAAATGCCGCGCCAGGGGCGTGATGTCTTCGCGGCGTTCGCACAGCGGCTGAATCGCCAACTCCACGACGTTGATCCGGTAGTACAGGTCATCGCGGAACCGGCCCTCGGCCACTTCCTTTTCCAAGTCCCGGTTGGTGGCGGCGATCAACCGCGTGTCCACCGCCACCGGGCGGTCGCTGCCGACCGGCATGATCTGGCCGGTCTCCAACGCCCGCAGCAGTTTGGGCTGCAGGTGCAACGGCAGTTCCGCGATCTCGTCCAGGAACAAAGTCCCGCCGTGCGCGGCGCGGAAGAAGCCCTGCCGCGTTTCCGAAGCTCCGGTAAAGGCGCCCTTGGTGTGCCCGAACAGCTCGCTTTCGATCAGCGAGTCCGGAAGGCTGGCACAGTTGGCGGCGACCAGCGGACCGTCCGGCTGCGCACTCCAGGCGTGGATCAGCCGCGCCAGCACCTCCTTGCCGGTGCCGCTTTCGCCGGTGATCAGCACCGGTGCTTTGGACGGCGCGACCACGGCAATCGTAGCGACCAGCCGCCGCATGGCCGGACTTTCGCAGACCAGATCGGGCGGCAGGGGAGGCGTGTCCGGATCGGCCTCCGGCCGTCCCGCCGCCGCAGCGCCCAAGGCGTCGGCCATCGCCGCCCGCAGTTCATCCAGGTCCACCGGCTTGGCCAGATAGTCCTCCGCCCCGCCTTTCATCGCCGCCACCGCCTGCCGCAAATCGGCAAACGCGGTGATCAACAGCACGGGCAGATCCGGCGCGAACTGGCGCAGGCGGCCCAGCGTCTCGATGCCGCTGATGCCCGGCAGCCGGACGTCCAGCAAGACCAGATCCGGCGGCTCCCGCTGGATCGACTCCAAGGCGTCTTCACCGGAGGCGGCTTCGCGGACGCGGTAGCCGAGCCGCGCGGCGAATCCGCCCAGCAGTTCCCGCTGCGACGCTTCGTCGTCGACGACCAGAATTGTATAACTGCGCTCAGACATGAATCCCTTGCAGCGAAAAAACGGCGCCTCCGTCAGCACCCGGCCGGTAGACGGCCTCCCAGCCGTGGGCCGACGCAATCCGCCGGATGATGGCCAACCCCAACCCCGTGCCGGTCGGCCGAGTGGTGAAATACGGCGTGAACAGCAACGGTACGGATTGAGGCGCGACGCCGGGGCCGTGGTCCGCTACGTCCAGCCGGCACTGCCCGCCCGGCTCGGCCACTACGCTGATTGTAATCGTGCCGCCCTCCGGCGCAAATGCGACGGCGTTCTGAATCAGGTTGAACAGGGCCTGACGCAGCAATTCGCGATCGGCTTGCAACTGCGTGACGTCCGGGGCTGCATCGATGCGCAGCTCAAGCCGTTTGTCGTCCAGGTCCGGCTGCAGAATCATGGCCAACTCGGCGACAATCTGCCGGGGGTCCACCGGCCCGATCACCGGATCGCAGGGCCGGGCGAAGGCCAGGAACTGGTTGATCCGCGCCGCGACCCGATCGCACTCTTCAATCACCGCTCGGACGTGTTGCTCCCGCTGGGGATCGTGCGACTCGTCTTCCAACAGCCGTTGCGTCCAGCCGCGGATCAGGCCCAGGGGATTCCGCGTCTCGTGCGCCAGACCAGCCGCCGCCTGACTCAACTCGCGCAGATGCCGGGCTTCGACCTCCAGCAGTCGGGCCCGGCCTTGCGCGTCCAGCATCCGCACGCCGGCTCGCCATACCAACGCCAGACACAGCAAAACCAGGCCGCCCGCAGCGGTGACGAAGGCGTGGGACCACGCCGAGCGGCGGTTCAACTGGTCGGCCTGCGTGCGATCCAGCAGCAGCGCGACGCGGAACTGGCCGCCGCCAGCGAAGACACTGTCCTCCTCCACCGCGTCCGCGCGCCAGCGGCCCCCGTAACCTCGGCCGCCCCCGCCGCCCCGGCCACCGCCCAACTCCGCCCCTGCTTCCGGCGGCTGTAAGACGAACGATTCGACCAACTGAAACCCCGCCGCCGTCCAACGCTCGCCGGGCGACAGCGGCGCACGCAGCTCCAACCGCTCGACCGACCCGGCGCCCAGGATCGGCCGGTCCGACGCGCCCAAAACGGCCACGGCAATCACGTCGGCCGATTTGACGAGTTCCTCCAACATGCCCTGCAGCTGCAACTCGAGGAACCGGCCCAACCGGCGATGCGACTGCATGCCCCCGACCAGCGCAGCCATGACCGAGTGCGACTGCTGATGAAGCGTCTCCTCAATCAACTGCCGCTCGCGCACGCAACTCCGGTACTGCCACACGCCAAAAGCGGCCCAGGCCGACACGAGCACGACGTACACAGCGACGGATTGCCAACGCATCAAAGTTGCTCTCCGGAACGGCGGAACCGAGATTGCCATTGTCACACAATCTCGCCGCACGGCCAAGCGTGGGCCGGCTGTGCCCGCCCGTTGCAGAGTCCGTGCCGAACCGCATGGGTCCCCCGGCTCGAAGCGACGCCTTAGCGTCCTCCACGACCTCGACCGCCGCCGCCAGCGCCGCCGCCACGGGTCGCGCCCCTATTCCCCGCAGGCATCCCCCGGCCATAGGGACAATTCCCGTACGCTCCTCCGCCAGACCCCATGCCTTGCCCGCACGGACCGCGGCCGCCGGACCAGCCCGTGTTCTCACCCCGATTTCCGAAACCGCCGCCGGCCCCCTGATTCCCGACCCCCTGATTCCCGGCTCCCGCCGCGAAACCAGGACCGGGGCCATTGCCAAGCCCCAGGCCGGGGCCGCCATTGGGGCATTGACCCGCGCCGTACTGCGCAGCGGCCCCCGCGCCTGCCCCCGCGCCACGCCGCAACTGGGCTCGCAGCGTCTGCAGTTCCCTCGTCATTTGCTGGATCTTCGCCTGATCCGGCTGCTGTGCCGCTCTGGCCTCCGCGACGGCTGCCAGCTTCTGCCGGATTTCGGCATTGATCTGAGCCGCCGTCCCCGTATTCACTCGCGGACCCGCCGCCTGGATCGCTTGCCCACGGCCCTGGGGAGCCGGTACGTTCTGAGCCAGCACCAGCGACGGAACCGACCAGATGACCGCCGACATCAACCACACACCAAATCCTGTCCTTTTCATCTCCGTCCCCTCTCTCGAAATACCACGGAACTTGAATCTTGGGCAACGCCGCCGCGAGCGCTCGCCGCCGTAATCTTCACGGCCTGGCCCCGTCAACGTCACGCACGGCAGGCTTAATATGCAAGACCTGTGCCGGACCACAGTGTACCGCGAAACCCTGATTTCCGAGCCCAGCCGTGCGCAACTTGTCTTGCACGGCTATGAAAGGCGAGAAAAACTTGCGCACCCGCCGCGTGCAACCCCTCACACGCTGTTCGTCTGGTTGCAGAGTCGCATCGCAACGGCGGCCAGAATAACTTCCCGGATTTCGGCCACCACGCTGCTCGCCAGCGTGAAGCCATGTTCAAGACCAGCCGCGGTCCCGCCCCGATAAGTCTCCCTCTTCGGCCACCACGCTGCTCGCCAGCGTGGAGCCATGTTCAAGACCAGCCGCCGCCCCACCGCGCGACGTCTTCCTCTCCGGCCACCACGCTGCTCGCCAGCGTGGAGCCATGTTCAAGACCAGCCATCGCCCCGCCGCAATGCGTCCAGCACCGTGAACACCGCTCCACGCTGGCGAGCAGCGTGGTGGCGAATCGCTCGATGTTTTCGAGGATATCTCTGGTCGTGAACACCGCTCCACGCTGGCAAGCAGCGTGGTGGCGCAGGGGAGGCTACCTTCGCAAAGTCGTTGCGGACTCCACCCTGCGAATCGGCGAGTGTCGTCCTGCGCGCCAGGTCCCGCCCAAACGAGAAGTTATTTCAGCCTCCGTTGCTACCAGGCAAACGGCGGTTGCACGAGGACGAGACTTGCAACCTTCGAAGGAATCGGTGAAACGCCCGAACTGCCGGTCCCGGACCTGGACGGCGCACTGTCGCGATTCCGCCGGCTTGTGTCTGCAACGGGGGCCCTACGGCCTGACCGCCAGCCGCTTGACCGAATCGATCAGCACTTGCTCGATGCCCGGCTGAAACGGACCGTGCAGGCCGAAGTACATCATGGCCGTCCCGCCTTCGTAGCCGCCCTCCTGCAGCACGCGTTCGGAAGGGACGTAGGCGAACACGTCGTTGCAGTAGCTGGCGATCCAGATCCGCCGGCCCGCGAACTCGCGGCGGAGTCGCAAGGCGTAGTCCACGCACGCTTCCCCGCCCAGGGCCGCCATCAGCAGACCGTCGCCAAAGCGAAGCACCTGGACCGGGCACGCACACGAGGTCGGCAGCGAACGGCCAGCGGCAAGCTCCTCCAACAGGAACCGGGCCAGCCGCTGCTGGTAGACGTTCTTGTCCTGCAACCGCCGTTCGAGTTCCTCCTTGCCGGGCGGAGCCGCCAGCTTCAAGCGGACATCCTCAAAGCCGGCCTTCAGCGGACCGGACACGGGCTGCAGCCCGCCGCGGAGCACGTCATCGACGGCCGCCGCCAGCGTTTGCCCGTGCTGCCGGGCCAGTTCCACTTGCCCGCGCGGGTGCGGGTTACAGTCGGCTCCGCAGCCGATCATGAACAAGGCGGCCGCGCCGGGATGACGCTCCTCCAAGGCCGCTTGGGCGAACCCGGCATAGTCGCCGTTGATCTGGTAGATGGACAGGGTCGTGTTGTGACAGGCATAGCCGAACAGCGCGGCCCGCAGCCGGTCATCCTGGCCGCGGACGACCAGCACGGGGACGCCGTGGTCGACCGGGGCCGGCGGAGACGGTGCGTCTGGCGTCGGCTTGATGCGCTGCGCGCGGCGGTTGATGGCAAAGCCGCATTGGCCCTCGCCAAAGAACAGTCTCGCCGGCCGCAGGTCCTGGGCCGCCGCCTCGATCACGGCGACCAGGCGGTCTTCCAGGGTCTGGGCATAAGCCGCCACCGCCGCCTGCTGCTGCTCGTCCAGGTCGTAAACCAAGGGCGTGACGCCGGCCACCACCGGCCCGCTATGGGTGTGCGAACAGTTCAACACAATCCGGTCGCGGGACAGGCCCGTCTTCTGCAAGGCCCGGCGGCACACCGCCTCGGACATCCGCCGGTCGATGCCGATCAAATCCATGCTGACAAACGCGGCCCGCGACCCGCCGCCGTCCTCCAGCACCATCGCCTTGGCCCACAACGGCTGAAGCACGCCCTCGGAAGGATGGTTGCGCGAGGCGTAGCCGCCCATCCAAATCGGACCGGCGGGCGTGATCTCGCAACGCGCGATCCCGGCACGCCAGGGGCACGCCTCCGCAGCCCCCGCCGCGCTCGTCACGGCGCCCGCGCCGATCGCCGCCGCGCCGGCCGACACGGCCTGCAAAAACCGCCGCCGCGAAAAGCTGTTGTCGTGGATGCCCATCGTCTTTCCTCCGGGTTCGTGAACAAGACAGGACCGGGCGCCGGCCGGTGGGCGCTAATCGCCCGAGGACCGTGTGGCCAGCGCGTGCAGCGTCGCCAGTTCGGCGCTGGCGGTGAGCCCCTGCACCGAGCCGTCTGCAAACACGAAGAAGACGACGTCCGTGTGGGGCGAGAAGAAATCGTAAGGCTCGCTGTAGGGACTGTTCAACGTGCGATTGCCGATCCGGGCCATCACCATGACCGGCGCCAATTCAAAGTTGGCCGTGTACACCGGAGCGCCGGGGGTTGTCCTGATCGTGCCGCCGGTGATCACGCCGCTCCAAGGCGACTTGGCGAACAGCGCGGGCCGTTCTCCAAGGGCCATCGTCTGCGACAGGCCGTCGGTGATGTCGGCGTAGCGGAGGCCGCTGTTTCTCGTGAACAGCCCGTTGCCGGTGTCGGGATCGGTGTTGATCAGACCGCCCACGATGGTGAACTCTTCCCGGCCGCCCGGCCCCACCGGCCGGCTGATGACGCGGTACGAACCGAAACTGGCGGCATAGCTGTTGGTGGCGGCCCGCACCAAGGGTTCGTGCAGTTCGTTCAGCACCGTGAAGGGACCGCAGCTGGTGTCGCTGGGACACTGCAAAGCGGACAATTCGACGTTCCGCGCAGCGGTGCTGGTGACGTCCTCGACGGGCCGTCCAAAGTCGATCTCCGAACTCAACGCGGTCTGCTCCAGAAAGGGCAACAACAGCGCCGCCCAACCCCAGCCCGGACCGTTCGGCTGGAGCACCGGAGTGGGCGGGGGCGCGTCAAACCGCCGCGTCGCCTTGCTGCCGGGCGAGACGCTGGACGGAGCCGGCCCCTGTGGCGGGGCAGAAGGCTGGTAGATGTAACCGGCCGGCAACGTGCGGTAGCTGGTATGATACAGTTGCAGCGCGACGCCGAGTTGCCTCAGGTTGTTCTTGCACTGCGTCCTGCGGGCGGATTCCCGCGCGGCTTGAATGGCGGGTAAAGTCAGCGCCACGAGGATGCTGATGATCGCCAGCACGACCAGCAGTTCGACCAGAGTAAAGGCGGTGCTGCGACGCATGAAAGGACCTCCCGACCGCTTGCCCCACGAAACCTTGGTGGACCCCGCGGTCCGCGCGGACGGCCCCGGACCGCGCTCCGCCAGTGCTACTTGCACGGCCTGATTCCGTCGATCTCGCCGGCCTGAATCAACTCGCCGTACGTCTTGCCGTTGGGACCCTTGACGGCGTCCAGCTTCTTGAGCGCCTCGGCAAATTCGCGCTTGATCGCGTCTTTGACCTCTTCCTTCTCCTCTTCCAGGCCCTTGACGGCGTTCAACCGCTCGGTGATCTGTTGGCCCGCGACCAGGTTCACGATGACTTCGCCGAACGAGGTCAGCTTGTCCTTGGTCTTCTCCGCCTCCTCGTCCGCTTCCTTGGTATGGCACGAATAGCACGAGACGTAGCGGAGTTGATAATGCTTCTTGAGCACGGTCCCCAGCTCGGTCTGCCCAGAAACTGGCGGGACCCCCAGGGTCGTCAGGAGCCAGGCTGTCAAGACGATTCTGGTAATGCGTTTCAAGGTTCGGCCCTCCTCGTCCAAGGTCTTCCGGTTTCTTCGGCAAAAACCGGGGCTTCTATCCTATCTACCATAACTTTCCCGAACAAAAAATGCAAAAGGGGTTTCGGCCCGCGGCCGATGCGGCTGCGGAGGCTTGAGCGGCGGAGCAGATCTGCTACAACACAGCGGCTGTGGAAATCTGAAACCGGAGGGCCCCGTCATGCCGAAAATCCTGATGCCGTTGGGTGACGCCACCGAGGCGTTGGACACGTTCTATCCGTATTACCGCTTGCCCGAGGACGGCTACGAAGTCGTCGTCGCCGGCCCCGAAGCAAGGCTGTACCACTCGGTGCTGCACGAAATCCCGCCCAATGCCGACGTGCCGTGGGACATTACCCAAGAACGGCCCGGCTATCACATCCAAGCCGCCGTCGCCTTTCGCAATGTGAATCCGGACGACTACGCCGGCATGTTCATCTCCGGCGGCCGTGCGCCGGAGTACCTGCGATACGACCAGGACCTGCTGCGGATCACACGCGCAATCTGCACCGCCGCAAAACCGGTCGCCTGCGTGTGTCACGGGATCGAAATCCTGACCGCCGCCGACGTCATCCGGGGCAAGACGGTGACGACCGTGGCCAAGTGCGCCCTGGACGCCCAGCAGGGCGGCGCGACTTACGTGGACCGGCCAGTGGTCGTCGATGGGATGCTGGTGACGGCCAGAACGTGGAACGACAACACGCCCCTGCTCCGCGAGTTCCTGAAACTGCTCGCCCTGGGAGCCGGCCAAAGTCGCTAGCACCGGAATTTCGCCCCTGGGGTCAGGCTTACAGAATTCAATTTTGACCGAGCACAGTCCTACCACCTGGCTGACGTCACCATCGGTCAGAATTGAATTCTGTAAGCCTGACCCCAACCGCTCGAGCACAGTCCTACCACCTGGCTGACGTCACCATCGGTCAAAATTGAATTCTGTAAGCCTGACCCCAACCGCTCGAGCTCAGTCCTACCACCTGGCTGACGTCACCATCGGTCAAAATTGAATTCTGTAGGCCTGACCCCAGTGCAACAGTTCAACGCCGCCCCGATGGACAGCTGCCGCGACTTGTCTTACAACGATGCCTTTTTACGATGCGGCACTTGCGAAAGGAATGTCTATGTTCGAGTCGCTTTCCCTGGCCCCACCCGACCCGATCCTGGGGCTGACCGAAGCGTTCAAGCAGGACCCTCGTCCCGACAAAATCAATCTGAGCGTCGGGGTCTACAAGGACGAACACGGCAGGACGCCGGTCCTGGCTGCGGTCAAGGAGGCTGAGCGGCGACTGGTGGCCGGCCAGGAGAGCAAGACCTACTTGCCCATCGACGGGTCGCCCGAGTACGCCCGGCTGGTGCGGCAGATGGTGTTCGGCGACGAGCACCCGCTGGCGACGGACGGCCGCGCCGTCACGCTGCACACGCCCGGCGGCACGGGCGGCTTGCGCGTGGCCGCCGATTTTCTGAAACAGAAACTGTCGGTCAACCGGATCTGGATCAGCCAGCCGACGTGGGAAAATCATCGGGGCGTCTTTTCCGCCGCCGGCCTGGAAGTCGCCGCGTACACGTACTTCGACGCCGCCGCCAACCGCCTGGATCACGGCGGCCTGCTGTCCAGCCTGCGGCAGATTCCGCCGCACGAGGCCGTCTGCCTGCACGCCTGCTGCCACAATCCGTCGGGCATCGATCCCACGCCGGACCAATGGCGGGAGATCGCCGGCGTGCTGGCCGAACGCCAGCTGGTGACGCTCGTGGACTTTGCCTATCAAGGACTGGGCGACGGCTTGCGCGAGGACGCGGCCGGCGTCCGGGAACTGATCGCCCAGTTGGACGAACTGCTGATCGTCAGTTCGTTCTCCAAGAACTTCGGCCTGTACAACGAACGCGCCGGAGCGCTGACGCTGGTCGCCCCCACGCCCCAGGCGGCCCAGGCGGCGCTCAGCCACGCCAAGATCTGCGTGCGCACCAACTACTCCAATCCGCCCTCTCACGGCGGGGCCATCGTCTGTACCGTGCTGGCCGATCCCCAACTGCGCGCCGACTGGGAACGGGAACTACAGCAGATGCGCGACCGGATCAACCACATGCGGGCCCTGTTTGCCCAGACGATGAAGGCCCAGAACGCGCCGCGCGATTTCGCCTTCATCACCCAGCAACGCGGCATGTTCTCGTTCTCCGGCCTCAACCCGCAACACGTCCAGACGCTGCGCGAACAGCACGGCATCTACATCGTCAACAGCGGCCGAATCAACGTCGCCGGCCTGAGGCCAGCCAACATGACCGCCGTCTGCAACGCCATCGTGGCCACCCTGGGTGGCGGATAGCGAGGCACCGGGGATCGGGGATCAGGAATCAGGAATGGCGAACGGGCCGGTAGCAACGGACGCCGAAATAACTTCCCCGTTTCGGCGGAACTTGGCGGCAAGCCGAAGCACTCGTTGACTCGCAAGCTGAAGTCCGCAGCAACTTTGCGGGGGCAGCCTCCTCCTGGCCACCACGCTGCTCGCCAGCGCGGAGCGGTGTTCACGACCAGAGATGTCCGCGAAATCGGCCTCTTCGCCACCACGCTGCTCGCCAGCGTGGAGCGGTGTTCACGACCAGAGATGTCCACGAAATCGGCCTCTTCGCCACCACGCTGCTCGCCAGCGTGGAGCGGTGTTCACGACCAGAGATGTCCGCGATGACATCGGCTGTCGTAGGGCGGGACGGCGGCTGGTGCTGAACATGGCTCCACGCTGGCAAGCAGCGTGGTGGCCGAAAAGGGCAAGAGGCGGGACGGCCACTGGCGCTGAACATGGCTTCACGCTGACGAGCAGCGTGGGGACCTAAATCCGGGAAGTTATTTCGGCCACCGTTGCTACCAGCCCCTCACTGCCCACTGCCCCTCCCGCTCATTCCGGAACAAAGTCGGCCACGACGGTCACCTGGCGGACTTGGCGCGTGTCCGGTTCGACGCTGCGAATCCGGACTTGGATCCCGCGCAGCGGCACCGGATAGGGCGGCGACGTCTCGCGCTCGCCAGCGTCGTCCACGCCGTTTTGGTTGTCGGTGTCGAAGCCGTCGGTACCCTCGTCGGGCGACGTGTCGGTGCCGCTGACATCCTCATTCACCCCGTTGCGCTCGTAGTGCGTGGACCAGGTACAGTACACCGCGCCCAGCGTCCAGAGCATCGGCACGCTTCGGGCCGCAGGCCGTCCGGAGAACAACGAGCCGTAGGCGTTGACCCACGCGGTATTCGCATCGTTCCACACGACGTTGTTCGTCGTGGGGTGGATGTAGTTGCCGTAATTGAGATTCACAAAGGCCCCGAGGCCGATCACCGTGGCGCTGGTATTCCACCAGCCGGGGTCGCCGGGCGCCAAGGCCTCGTCGTTAAACGTTTTGACTCGCGTCTGAGGATCGAAGACCTGGACGTCGAAGGCCAACAGGTCGGTCAGGACCACATCTTCCCCGATTCCCACGCCCAGGGTCGTGTAATCCACCCGGTCGTCCGAGCCGAACCAGCCGAGTTCGGCGAGATCGTCGGGCGTGCCGTTCAAGTCGTCGTCGCTGTTCAACCAGCCCGGCTCCCCCGCGGTGTGCGTGGCGGCGGACCAGGCGGCGCCTTTGGGCAGCAGCAGCGCCCGCCGGAGCGGGAAAGGAAAGGCGTTCGGCCAGTGACCGAAACGGCTCTCGCGGCGCGTCAAGTCGGCCAGCGAGTTGGCCACGATGTCGTAACTGGTGCCGCTGCTGTTGCGCCGGAGCCGGGCGGAAACGTCGCTGCGGCTCTGGTACTCCATCAAGGTCGCCAGGGCATTGGCGCTGGTAATTCCCGACAGCAACGTGCCCAAGTCCGGCCGGACCAGCAAGACCCGCCGGTGCAGAGTCAATTCGCCGCGGCCGGGTACGCTGTCCAGATCCACATCCTCAAACCGCGTGAAATACACGATTTCCGCGACCGGCGACTGTTGGGTGACGTAATTCCAAACGACGGGCGACGTGGACACCTGGACCGCCTGGACGCCGACGAACAAGTCCTGCTGGGCGCGGGCGGTAAAGGCCAGCACGTCGTCCATGTCGCCGTACATGTCCGGCACCGAGCGCTTGCCCACCGGCAGCGACGTCGGCAAATACGGCAGCGGATTCGAGTCGTGGCCCACGCCCTCCAGGATCTCGAAGTATCCCAGCCCGGCCGCCTCGTCCGTCCAGGGCCGAACCGGCACCGTCACGCCGTCCAAATCCTCCTGCAACTGGTTGGCCACGCCCCGCATACTGCCGCTCAACTCAATCGCCGCCCGCCCCTGCGCTACGCCCTCGCCCACGATCGCAAACGCCTGGGACAACGCGCCGATCAGGATCAGCGTGACCACCATGGCCACCAGCATTTCGACCAGCGTAAACGCGGACGCCCGCCGCCGCAGTGGGTGCTGGCGTCGCCCTGTTCGCAATCGGCATGAAAAAGAATGGCTCATGATATCTCTCCCGCCACGGGTCAGTTGTCAGTGGTCAGTGGTCAGTGGTCAGTGGTCAGTGGTGCGCGGGGCACGTTTGGCGAGACGTTCTTTGTCTGGTTCAGCCGGATTGCCAGTCGACGCCGGCCATCAGACCGGCGATCGATAGATCTTCGTCCAACTCGGGCCAATGGAGACTGATTCCACCACCCGCGATTTCATACCGTTGTCGCTGCTGGTGCGAGGCCCGTCGCAACACGGGGAACCATTGAATTGGCACACTGAGGACGCGTCCGTCGGTGAAGTAAACACGCATAACGTCTTCATCAAACTCAACGGTTCTTGCCAACGCCGTCTTCGGTACGTACGATCGCTGCGACCGGATCGGCGCTTCAGCCGAGATGCCGATGGGCACCAGCACGCCGTCTGGGTTGCCTTCCGCGTCCGAGACGTACTGGCCTTCTGTCGGCATGTTCACCGTTCGTCCCACTCGTCAAGGAAAACCAACCGACACAAATGATCGATGTCCAATCCCTAAGCCGCCGGCTGTCTTGCTGGGACCGCTTGGATGACAGGCTTGGGCGGCAAGGACACGACCTTGCGACCGCCGGCCCGCTGACGCTCCCGCAAGTCCCGGCAAATGGCGTTCAAATCGTGATTGAATCGGGCAGCATACTGTTCGCGGAGTTCCCGCACTTCTTCAACAATTGGATCACGCCACATGATACTACACCTCCATCAACTGCTGCGGAGTACAAATCGTAGGCGGTTCAAGACGGGCAGTTTAGACGCAGACTTCCTCTTTCCGGTTTGCCGCTGCTCCGAGGTGGACTCGGGCGGCCTCGAGCAACGCATCATCCGAGACATCCCAGACGTCCTGATCGGCCCAGCCAGCGATATTCTCCATCATCTGCCCGAACCGCCAAGCGGGATATCGCCGGCGCAATTCCGCCAGCGTTTCCAGCAGCTCAGATGATTTCTGCTTGCTCATGGCACTCGCTCACCATGTCACCCATCCGTGCAACGCCCTGCCGTCATTTGCCGTTCCGCCTCTGACCACTGACCACTGACCACTGACCACTGACCACTGACCACTGACCACTGACAACTGACAATTACTCAATCATCCTCCGCAACAACACACACTTGTCCACGTTGTGGTTCTGCCCGGGCTCGAAGGCCACCGGGATCGAACGGTCGATGATGTAAAACGCCCGATGCCGCTGGACCGTGCCGGTGTCCAGGCCTACCTCTTGACCCAGTTGAAGCGTGGCCGGATCCACCTCGAAGTACCCGATCGTCAGCCACAGGGCGTACACGTTCGAGCGGCACGTGACCAGGTTGGACAGCCGCTGCAACGCCTGGTAGCTGAAGTGCGCATTCCGATCGGTGTGGCGACGCAACTCCCCAAACACGTTCAAGTACCGCGGCACCTCATTTGTGGGCGCAGTGATGCCCATCGTTGGCTTGTTCGTCCTGAGAAGGGTGTTGTCAACCTCCAGTCGCCCCAGGCCGGTTCCTCCTGAAGAATCGGGCGGCACCAGCATGGCCGTGCCCGGCGCCCGGTAAGGATTTCCGAAATAGGTCGGGTTGGTCGCGGGCGTGGGAGGGTCAAACAGGATCTGCCCGGCGGTTGCCGAGTACCCGCGCCGGTTGTCCACGAAATCGGGGAAGGTGAAAGGGTGATCGGGGTCGGTCCGATGGTTGCCCCACAGGCCATTCCAGACGCGGAAATCAAAGATCGTGTTCAAGTTGATCCGGCCCGGTTCCCGGTACGTCGAGACCCAATTGAACGGCGGGTGCAGCATTTCCGTCCCCGAAGCAGTGGAGCCGAAATGGGGCGAAGCGGTGCTGGGGTTGAACAGCGTCTCCGCCCCCGCGAACCGCGAGCGCACCGTGAGATACTCGAACAGGCGGTAGAAGTGCGGGGCATTGTTCGCGTTCGGGTCTGTCGCAAAGAAATTCAACAGATGACGGAACACGCCTTCTTTGCCGTTGGTGTCGTCTCCATCGTCGGGGTTCGGCAAGTAGCGACACGTCGTCGTGTTCTCGATCGTAAAATCCTTCAGCAACCGGGAGGCCCTGGACCGCGGGACCAGCAGCAGCTCCGTCGGGCTCGCATACGGCCGGTTGTTCCACGTCAGCCAGGGGAACGCAGGTTCCGTCGTACTCGTGCTGGGAGAGCCCAGGTATGTTGTCACCGCAAAAGGCGGCGCGGCAGGCGTGGTGCTCAAATCGAACCGCGTTCCGTAGCTGGAGTTCAAATAGCCCAACGTGTGCCGCAAGATGGAATCGAAGTGATGCAAGGCATCGGGAGCAGGTTCATCCAGGACGAACGTCTCCGGCTCATGAGGCCACAAGTACCGCTCGGTCGCGGCATCGTTCGCACCGCGCTGGAAACAACCAAACCGGTTCAGTTTTTCGGTGATCGACGGATCCGGCGTGGCAGACACACCGTTGAAGATCGTCAAGTCGACCGGCATCACGTCGATGGTCAAATACGGATTGGTGACGTCGTCGTACGGCGCCAACGGATTGGCCAGCCGCTGGAGGTGAATCCGCTTGTGGTTGCGGGCCGTGCCATTGCTCTCGTCACCGTCGATTTTCGGCAGACTGGCGTTGTCGCGGTCCAGAGGCACGGGGATGTGAGGGACATACGCCCCCTCACCGTCTGCTGCCTCTGGATACCAGACCTCCCCATTGGGGCCAGGATCGTCATAACCGCCGATCGGCTCGGAAATGCTCAGCCAGATGTCGTCGGTGCCCGCACCGCCCTTGCCTTTTCCTTTCCCTTTTCCCTTGGACGTACCAGTCGACAGGACCGTGTTGATCGGGACCGCAATCGCCGGCTGGACCTGAGCAGTTGACGAGAAGCTGTCCATCGGCGGATCCACCGTGGCCGGATCGCCCGTGGCCGGAGGAGCCGTGTTGTTGCGGACTTCCACTTGATTCACAGCCGGATTGTTGCTGGGGGTCAAACGAATCTGACGAGTTCCGGCCAAATTGAGCGTAAGTGTACCTGCCGGCTCCGCCTGCGTGTCACCGGCATCGGTGCGCCGCCCGATGGTCGTCACGTAGGACGATCCGTCGACCATGCCGGCGGTGCCCACCACGGCATAGCGCCCGGGCAGCAAGGGAGCGAGGCCCGTCACGGTGCTAAAGTGCATCTGCGTTCCCACGCCGACGCTGCCTGACAACGAAGCCGGGTTGACAAAGTACACGGTCCGTTCCGGGTCCGGTATGGCCGAGGTGGTTGGGTGCGGATCGAGCGAGTCCGGTTCCGTCGAACCGGTGACCGCCAACCGCCACACGGGCTGACCGGAAGCGTTGGTCTTGTTCAGCAAAACGCCCGAGGACCAGGCCGAGCCCGTGTGATAGAACTCGCCGGGCCATTTGTCGTGACCGGCCCAGGGGTTGTACAACTCGACGAACAACGCGCCGCGGGGGGCCAATCGCTGGTCGAAGTCCAAGTCCGGGTCATCGTGATCCGTCGTCTTCGGCTCCAGATCCTCCGTCCGCCGGTCGTGGAAAGCGAGCGTCTCGCTGATCAGCAACTCGGGCCGTTCGCAGCCCCACACGACGCGGCGATCCGCGACGCCGTCGTCGGCGCTGTCCAGGATGCCGTCCACGTCCCAGCCGTTGAACGGGTCCACGTCGTACTCGAACGGCGTCATGATCGAATCGGCGTCGCGGAAGTCCACGACGTTGACGGCCCACTGGGCCACAACCTGGGCCGTCTCCGCCGCCGTGGCATTGCCGTCGCCATCCAAGTCGTAGTAGAACGTCCGGTCCTTCAGCAGCATCGCCAGCACATACAGGTGCCGCGCCAGGTAACTGCGCGCCAAGTGGGCGTCCGGATCGTTGGTCAGGGCGCCGTCGTTATCGTGATCGATGCCCATGATATTGACGTTGCCGTTCTTGGCGTATTCCGGCCCCAGCGACTCGTTCAGATTGGCGAAGATGCCCACGCCGTACGCTTCATCCACCACGCCATTGCCGTTGTCGTCACGCCCGTTGCCCAGCGGGCGGTTGACGTCCAACCGCAGGCCCATTCTCAGGTCCGGCGAAAGCATCTCCCCGATTTCCGTGTTGATGTTGGCGATCGTGACTCCGCCAGCCAGCAAGCGGTCCGCGAGAATTTCCATGATCGACTGCGGCGGCGTTGACATCGGCAGCGGCGGCGGCGGCGCCGTATGATTTGGATATCCGTCCGGCACGACGACTCCGGGGACCGGAATGTCCCAGCTGTCGGTGGTCACCGCGGCCCGCCTCGACGGATCGCTTTGCAGGAACGTCAGACTGGTCGAGTCGGTGAGCCGCGATCGCCGCAGGGCGGCATCATAGTCACGGTAGCGAAGGACCTTTTCCAGTTCCGCGACGGTAAAAGGCGCATCCGCCGCCGACGGGCTGTGCAAATTGAATTCGTAAGGGTTGTCTGCCAACTGATCCGGGTACGTCCCCGGCGTCGTACTGGAATCGTAAAGCAGTTCGTACAGCGGTTGGCCGCGATAATCGACGCCACAGGCGAACACGCCGTGCAGATCCATGTTGCTGTTGAACGCACCCACCGCCTGGAACGGCGTCGCGGGGCTGACCGTCCGGTTGAAATAGGTGTTGGCATAGAAGTTGGCGGAGAAGTAATTGCCGGGGTACTCGTACTGCTTGAAGGGCATCAGCAGATCGTAGCCGGCCGCCCCCGGCACGCCGTCCGCGCCATAGCGGGACTGCAGCAGGGTTTGGTATTGAGTCGCGTCGAGGATCAGCGGAAGCAGGTTCACCTCCGGCGGACCGTAACCCTGCCCCTTGGGGAGATCGGCGGAGGTGGTCGGCCCCGTATCGCCGGGCAGCGGCATGGAAACGTGCGTCGCCAGCGTCGCGGTGTGGGCCCGGTTCCCGTGCGCATTGACGTTCAGCCGCCCGTCCATGTCGATGCACAACACGGCCACCAGCGTCTTGAACGCGCGGCCGTCCTCCGTCGTCTGGACCGGCAAATCCGGGTCGATCCAGATGCTGTCCTTCGTCCCGTCACCGTCGTTGTCGACGTCCCAGGAGTTGTAATCAAGCAGCGCGTTTTTAATCTGGTCGGCCGAACAAAGGGCCGGGTCCAACGCCGGATTGCTGCCCGAAAAGTTCGGGTGGTCCCAAGGCATGGGGCGAAAGATGACCTTGCGACGGAAATCGCGATAGTACTCGTTCGTCAGTGCGTCCCAGGAATCCGGAACCCGGTCCATCCAATACCTGATCAACTCCGGCCGATGAAACGACGGCAGGACACGCGGGGGCGCGCTCGGATTGGCGGGATCGTACACCACGGCGGCCATGATCATGTTCTGGTAATCGACCGCGTCGTACGATTCGTTCGGACCGCCGTTCACGAAGTGGAACAGCGAATTCGTCGGATCGGAAGTGTCGTAGACCGCCTGGCCGATTCGATTCGGTTTCAATGCCTCTTCCGTCAATCGCGGCGTCGCGGAACCGGCAGTCGAGTTGTACCC
>JAAYYU010000330.1 GCA_012515235.1 Candidatus Anammoximicrobium sp. | reverse complement strand
CGATTTCCATCATCCCGGCGGCCCGCCCGAAATCTTCGTCCGTCAGGGCCGAGGCGGTCTTCCCCGACACGGCGGAGGCTAACGAAACAACGACGTCTTCGGAGGGCGCATCAGCCAACCGCTGGGCCACCCGAGACAGCGGATTGTCGGTTGCGCCGACGAGTTCACTCGCCGAGCGCATGACATTGGACAATTCCGCCGCATTCTCCATGTCTTCGCCTTCGGTTCCGTTCTCCAAAGCCGTTCGAATGGCCTCCCGTACGGGGGCCTTGACCCCTTCGAGGTAACGGTCGATCTTGCCACGAAGACTGTGCCAGACTCGCTCCATCTCCGGGTATGATTGAACCGTGGGAGACTCCAGCAATTCCTCATGGGTGGCGGCGTCTTCCTGCATGACCGCGATCAGGCTATCGGCCAAGACAGGCAATTGCGGTGGGACCGGGCCGCGCAGCGAACGCAGCAACTGCCGCTGTGGCTCCGAAAGCTCGCCGATTTTCAACGCCGCCTCAGGCAGCGACGCCACCCATTCCTTGAGCTTGGTGCGTACGTTTTCGCAGTACCCGTAGAATGCGTCTCCCGTGGCCAACCGTTCGCGGAATTCGACGCCCGCCAAGGGGCCCACCGCTTTGAAGACCGTCCGCTGCTTACCTGTCAGCTTCGTATACCGCGTCCGGTAGTTGCCCGGGTGTTTGGCCATGTCCACCAGCGCGGCGGCGAGTTGCGTGTCCGCGACGCGGACATTCTGGGGCCCCTTGTACAGGGCAATCCGCGATCCGTCCGTACGAAACGCCAGGGCGGTCAGGATGGGGATGATCCCGTTCGGGATGCCGAACGGCGGATCGACGAGCGTCGCGAAGAGCTTGGCGAATTCACGGATGCCGGCCGCCCGAAGGTGACGCGACACCGTGCGCAAAGCCTCTAACGGACTATCACTGTCGGACTGCGCCAGCTGCCATGATTCATCCAACGGATCCTGCGTCAGCAATCCATTTTCGACCAAAACCCCATCGACGATCGCCGCCTCTTGCGAAGTACGGTTGAAACCCATGTACTCCGCCCGAAAATCCCCGCTCTGGTCGAATTTCAGAATCCGCTGAACGACCTTGCCGATCGCGTTGCCGATCAAGCCCGACTTCCACTCGTTGAAGGTCCCGCAGCGGACGCGAATCTGCTCCGGAAACCGCGATTCCAGATGCTCGGCCACGGCCGGAAGCAGACGATTCCAAGAATTCACGGGAATCGGCGAGTCCGGCCTGCCCGCGGGTATGACTTGCGTACCGCTGCGAAGTCCTTCATTGCCGAACGCCTGTTCGAACTGCTCGCGCAGTTCTGTCCTCAGACGCGTGTATTTCGAATCAAGCACGTCGTACGCATGACCGTCTGCGGGCGTTTTCTCCAGAGCCTTCATCACGGCGATCAACTCCCGCAGTGTCCTGCCGTCCAGATGGACTTCCTCGCGCGGAAATGCAAAGTACAGGTTGGGCTCCTCCATCCGTGAGATCTGTTCTCGCCAGAAGTCAAGTTGCGAAGGCGTGTCGACGGCGACCAAGTAGATCATCGCGGAACGCCAATCCTCCGTCGGGCTGTTTCGAGCGGGGTTCACGGCCTCGAACGCCCGTTCCGGATGGGCGATGTCCAGCACGCGGACACCAATCCGGCGCACAATACCAGCATCGTTCGGGTCCAGATCAAAGTCGCCCAAGCGGTCGGCGATCTCGGCTTGCACCTCCGGGAATCGGCGTAAGAGCAAGGCTGGAGCGGCTTCCGGCACTAATTCGAGTTCCTCGTCCACCAGACGATCCACTTCAGAAGACACGCCTCGCCCGCCGACGAACCCCCAAACCTGCGTCGCTTGGTTCATCCATACAGCATCCGCAGCTGAGAGCCGCTCCAGGGCGGCATGCAAAGGGTGGGCCGCCGCCTCGTCTCGCAAGACGTCACAATGGCAGAAGCTCAGGAAGCTGGTTGTCGGCGCCATCTCGGGCGTTGCGATGGCGGACAGGATCAGAATTGTCCGCACGATCGAGACTTCCAGCGGATCGACGTCGGGAAATCGAGCGAGAGCCTCTTCGTACTGTTCGTACAACTCTCGTTTGTGCGCTTTGATCGCCGCGTCGAAAAAGGCGAACAAATCGTGAACGCGCGCCAACTCCGCCCCGCCGATGCCATCCACATCGGGAATCTCGCGCTGTTCGAGTATCCGCACCAACCCGCCGTCGTCCCGATTCTGCAGGTAGTAAAACGTCGTACGGTTTACTTGCGCGATCTGATCGGACAGCATCAGCAGCGCCGTGGCGGTGGCGGGATGCAACGGATAACACGGCGCGACAATTTCGTCGTAACAATCCTGAGCGCTGAACCGCTGCCAAGGTGGGTACTGCGGCATTCGATCGGCCAAGTGTTGCAGTCGTGGAATCGGATTGGAAAAAACCGAGGTTCCATGGGCAGTTCGTTGGATCATCCCGCCGAGCAGGTGATAACCTTCGGTTTCCGTGACGCTCAACCGAATCGGGATCGGCGGGTCGCGGAATCTGCCGCTGACGGTGTCCAGCCGGTTTTGGTCCGCTTCATTCAGGCGTTCACGGCTTCCGTATTCCGGGATACTCACGTGCGTGAATCCGAGGAATACGACGCGTTTTCCAAGCTCCTGGGATCCGCAACTCCGCTCCAGGAAACTCTGCAGCTTCATCGTCTCAACACCGAGATCCCGGATGCCGCGACGACCGTCTCGCAGGAGCTGCTCGATCGCAAAGCCGAATTCATCCCAAATGACCACGATGCCGTCATAGCCCTTTGACTGAATCCGTTGGGCGACAACATTGTAGACGTCTGGAGCCTCCATGGCCGTTCCGCCGCTTCCGTGCAGAAAATCTTCGAACGCGACACCATGCGTGGCTTGCCGATGAAACGCGCGAAACTCCTCCAACGCAGCGTCGTCCAAATCCTCGGCAATGGCCCTCTGCAACTGTTCAGGTGTTGCGTAGCGTGAAGTGGCCACGGGAACATACACGGCTCCCGCCTTAACCATCTGTTCAAGGCGCAGAGCGGCCGCTTGGTAGATCGTGTGCCCAAGGACCTCTTCATCCAGACCCGCTCGCCGGACAGCCAAGAATAAAGCCCGGATCAGGGTGGCGGACAGACTGCCGCCTCCACCTTGAGCGTAAACGGTTACGACCAGCCAGGAATGCCAACCCCGCCCCCCCGGCCGTAAGCCCTTTTTCAGGCTTTCGAGCGCCGCCGTCTCTCCCCTGCGTTGAAGCCGTTCCCAAACGGGCAGCAATGCGGGTGAGTCGAAACCGTCGCGGAAAAACCTTGCCAATACGGCGCAAAGTCGGCTCTTCCCGGTACCATATTGCCCGAAACAAATCACGGCCCTGCCCTGCGGCGTCTGTGGGGCCGTTGCCTGATTGAGAAACCCGAGCACATCCAGGGTCGACTTGACGGGAACGTACCCGGCAACGACTTGATCGTTGTCCAGCGAAGACTCAAACTCGACGAACGGGCGTTCATCGTGCGACACCGTTACCAATTCATACAGTTTCGTCATACCAGACCATCCTGAGCCGTCGCCAGTCTCGACTTTAACACGCGAATATCGGTCCCTTGGACCGTGCGGACCAAACGGAAAGCACCCTCTACGCCACATTCTCTGGGCGTGTCAGCAATCAGAATCCCCGGCCCTGTCGAATAACTGGCCAGATACTCCCAAAATGCGGCACCGACCTGCGGCGACCAGTAATCCAGAAAATGCAGCGGCCCGGCGATCAGCAGTGGATTCGACTGGGCAAGATGTTCGATCTTTTCCAGCACACGGTTACACGCCAGAGCTCCGACTTCGTCCAGCTGATCGCGATATTCCAGCACCTGCACAGATCCCCCAAGCTGCTGCAACGCCTGCGTTCCTGCCTCGCAGAGCTGGGTTAGCACGGCAAGGTCCCCGGTTTGGAGAACCAGACAACGGTATCGCAGGCGGCGATCCAATTGGGCGGCTACCAACGAATTCAATTGGTGGCTTGTTACCCTTACGGCCATGGGTGCGATCCCGGAATATGGCGACGCTTGGTGCCGGTTAGCTTGTTACGTGTCCACATGTTACGTTGTTTGCGGACGGTTTCGCGTTGGAGCTTTCAACTGGCAGTACGGTGAAACTCGGTGCAT
>JAAYYU010000329.1 GCA_012515235.1 Candidatus Anammoximicrobium sp. | reverse complement strand
TGAACATGGCTCCACGCTGGCGAGCAGCGTGGTGGCCGGAGGGGACGCCTGGCGGGACGAGGGCTGGGGCTGAACATGGCTCCACGCTGGCGAGCAGCGTGGTGGCCGGAGGGGACGCCTGGCGGGGCGAGGGCTGGTTTTGAACATGGCTCCACGCTGGCGAGCAGCGTGGTGGCCGGAGGGGACGCCTGGCGGGACGAGGGCTGGGGCTGAACATGGCTCCACGCTGGCGAGCAGCGTGGTGGCCGGAGGGGACGCCTGGCGGGACGAGGGCTGGGGCTGAACATGGCTCCACGCTGGCGAGCAGCATGGTGGCGGAAATTCTGGAAGTTATTTCGGCCGCCGTTGCTACAGCGGACTTCCGTCTGCTGGGGCAGAACGAATTCCGCCCTGCGAAATTGTTGCGGGACAGGTGCTGACCTTTGGCCACAGCCGACGTTATCATAGAGCGCCGTGGAATGGTCTGCTTCGAACCAGCGGCCTGCGTCAGCGCCTTCTGAGTCCAACGCCATGATTTTGCTAATCGATAATTACGATTCCTTCACGTACAATCTCGTGCAGCGGCTGGGCGAGATCGATCCCCGCTTGCAGATCGAGGTGTACCGCAACGACAAGATCTCGGTCGAGGAGATCGAAGTCAAACGGCCGTCGCATCTGATCATCTCGCCGGGGCCATGTACGCCCAGCGAAGCCGGCATTTCGGTCGAATGCGTCCGCCAGCTGGCCGGCAAGCTGCCGATCCTCGGCGTCTGTTTGGGGCATCAGTCGATCGGCCAGGCGACCGGCTCGACGATCGTGCGGGCCAAGCAATTGATGCACGGCAAGACGGATCGGATTTATCACGACGACAAGGGCTTGTTCCAAGGTCTGCCGAACCCGTTCATCGCGACCCGTTACCACAGTCTGGTGATCCAGCCGGACACGCTGAGCGATCAATTCGAAGTGTCGGCCTGGGCTGACGCGCCGGGCGGGGACAAGGAAATCATGGGCATCCGGCACAAGCGGTACGCGTTGGAAGGCCTCCAGTTCCATCCGGAGAGCTTCCTCACCGAATGCGGGCACGAATTGTTGCGGCGGTTTCTGGCGTTGCAGACGGCCGAGGCATGAAGGGGCAGGGAGCACCGATGAGGCATCACCGTGTGGCCGCGCGCTGGCCGCTGCCGTGCCTGCTGGCCGTCGCGATCCTGGGCCCGTTCCTCTGGTGCTTTGGCCCCGCCTTGTTCAGCGATCGGAGTTTTGCGTTCCGCGACGCCGCGCACTTCTATGATCCGCTGTTCGATTGGCTGCGGCGTCAAGCGGCGTCGGGGCAGATCCCGTTATGGAATCCTCAAGAGAACTGCGGCATGCCGGTGCTGGCCGACGGCACTTCGAGCGTTTTCTATCCGGGCAAGCTGCTGTTCGCACTGCCCTGGGATCACGCCGCGAATTTCAAGCTGTACACCGTGTTGCACGTGTTGCTGGCCGCGGGCGCGTCGTGGCGGCTGGCCAGACGCTGGAACGCCTCGCCCAGCGCCGCCGGACTGGCGGCGGTGGCTTATGCCTTTGGCGGCAGCGTGCTTTTTCAGTACTGCAACATCGTGTATCTGGTGGGAGCAGCCTGGCTGCCGCTGGCGCTGTGGGCGGCGGATCGGATGCTGGTCGAACGCCGGTTGGGGCCGGCGTGGCTGCTGGCAGCCGTCTTGGCGCTAATGGTCCTGGGTGGGGATCCGCAGATGGCGTACCATGCGGGATTGTTGGCATCCGCCTATGCGTGGCTGTTGTGGCGTGCTGAGCGCCGCGCTGGCCATGCGGCGGCGTGCGGCGTGCGGCGTGCGGCGGGCCAAGCGGGCCTTGCGGTTTCCGCAGCGATCCGGCCGGCGCATTTCGGCCATCGCCGCTTGACACTCCTCAGCGTCGCCGCCGTCGCCGCTGTCGCGTTGGCGGCGATTCAGGTCTTGCCCAGTTCGGAATGGTCGTACCAGTCGGAACGCGCCGCGTACCGCAGCCCGCGGTCGGTCTACGAGATCTTCGGCTACCTGGCGCGAGAACCGATCGACGGCCCGCGCAGTTCGATCGTCCAGGGCCTGTTCGGCGTCCCGGATCGGGGCATGCATCACGAGCACATTTACGAGTTCAGCGTCGGTCCGTGGCGGCTGGCAGAACTTGCCTGGCCGAATGTTTCCGGTCCGCTGTTTCCCGTGCACCGGCGTTGGGCCAGCGGCATTCCTGGCGAAGGCCGCATCTGGTCGCCGTCCTTGTACCTGGGACTGCTGCCGCTGCTGCTGGGCCTTGCCGCGTGGCGTCTCCGCGGCGCTGCAGCGCACGTGCGCTGGCTATCGTGGGCCAGCCTGCTGGCGACGCTGGCCAGCTTTGGCGGCTACGGCGTCGGCTGGCTGCTGTACCAGTTCCGTTGCGGCGTCCTGGGCGCTGCGCCCGGCGACGTCACGATCGGCTGGCCCGTGGGCGGCTTGTACTGGGTGCTGGTGGTGCTGCTTCCCGGTTACGCCTATTTCCGGTATCCGGCCAAGCTGATGGTGATCGCGGCGTTGGGACTCAGCCAACTGGCCGCCGTGGGCCTGGACCGGCTCGGCTCCGCCGAGCCCGTGCGTCTGCGGCGCGTGTTGCTGGGGTTTGTCATCCTGAGTCTGCTGGGTTATTTAGCCACCTTTGCCGGCGCGACTGCCTGGAGCGACTGGACGCGCCACGTCCCGTCCGATTCCTTGTTTGGCCCGTTTGACGCAGCCGGATCGTTGACGGGCCTGAGGGCGTCGTTCCTGCACGCCGTGCTGCTGGGCGCGCTCGTCTGGTGGCTGCTGGGCGGATCGGCATGCGACTCGCAGCCCTGGTTGGCTCCCGCCCTGTTGCTGCTGACCGCGGCCGACGTCGGCATGTCCAACGGCTGGATGATCCTCACCGCGCCGCGGAGCGATTGGCAGGAGAACTCCGCCGTCGCCGCTCGGATCGAGGCCGACGAGCTGCCCGACGCCGACGGACGGCTGGTTCGAGTGTTCCGCGGCTCGTCGCGAAACTGGCGGCCGCTTGCCTGGCGGATGCGTTCATCGGCACAGCGGCATCGTGAGGGCTTGCGCTGGGATCGGCAGACGTTGTACCCGAAGTATCACCTGGACAACGGCCTGGCGATGGTCGAGGCCTACGGCGGCACGGCTTCGTACGACTATTTGGCGGTTTGGGGAGCGGCACGCCGCTACGGACTACGGCGTCCCGACGGGGTGGCCGAGCCGGCCCCGGCGGTCTTGAATGTCCTGGGCGTCAGGTACCTGGTCCTGCCGGGCGATTTCGAGTATCCCGCGGCCAAGCGCTTGCCGTTCATCGCGAGCCACCCGCCCGTGCCGAACGTCGCCGTGTGGCAGAATCCCGACTCGTTCCCGCGTGCCTGGATCGTCCACAAGGCCGTGACGCTGCCCCCGCTGCGCCGCGCCGGCCCGGATCACGTCGCGCGGCGGACGCGTCGGGTCCTGTTCTCCGGCGGGACGCCCCGAGATTTCCGGCAGACGGCGGTGGTCGAGTCGCCTCAGGCGTCGAGGCTGCCCGCTGGCCCCGCGCCGTCCGGCGGCGGGAACGAGGAGTCCTGTCGCATCGTCGTCGACGAGCCGCAGCGGATGGAGATCGAAGTCGAACTGCGGCAAGCCGGCCTGCTGGTCGTCAGCGACTTGTTCTATCCGGGGTGGACCGCCGAGGTCGCCGCGGCCGACGGTCGCCGCGAGCAAGTTCCCATCCTGCGCACCAACCGCATCATGCGGGGCGTCGCCCTGCCTGCCGGCAAACATCGCGTCGCGTTTGCCTATCGCCCGCCTGTCTTTTTTGCCGGGGCCGCCGTCAGCGCCGCCGCCTGCTTGGCCTTGGCCCTCGGATTCATCCTGCGGCGTGGTCCTCGATTTCGAAGAAGACGTCCCGCTTGACGATTTGCAGGGCGGCGGCGCCTGCAAGGTGGCGGCCGGGCGAACAGTGACGGCGGCGCGGACGAAGGCAGCGGCGCGCCAGCGGAGTTGCCTCGGCAGTCCTGCAGGGCCAGCCTCGGCCGCGAACGGCCGCGGAGCATCGGGCCCCCTTGGAACGTCGGCTTGCTGTCCGCTAGAATCATTCCCGGTGGCGAGAACGAGATTCTCTGTCGGCTGTCGCGCGTCCTGCCGTTGCTTTCGCCCCTCGAACCGATGGTGCCGGACGAGCGAACGGTCAAGGTGCCCATTATCATGCGATCATCTGCCCTGTTTGCTGTCCCCGCCCTGACGCTTCTTACGACGCTGGTGGCCGCCGCGCCGCCGGTGGCGACGTCCCAAGCGGTGACGCCGCGGGTCGTCGCCGCTGTCAAGACCGCTGCGGCCCCGGTGCTGGACGGCAAGCTGGATGATGCTGTCTGGGCGCGGGGCGAGTGGTACGGCCAATTCACGCTGTTGGGCGAAGGCCTGAAGCCCGCTGCCGCCCAGACTCGGTTCCAGGTTGCGTTCGACCACCAGAACCTGTATTTCGGCGTGGAGTTGTTCGAGCCGCAGATGGACAAACTGGTCGCCCGCGAGACCCGCTACGACGGCCCGGTGCATGCCGACGATGCGCTGGAAATCATGGTCGTCCCCAACCAGGCTCGGCTCGATTACTACCACTTCTCCGTCAATCCGCTGGGCACGCGGTACGATGCCGAGTTGCGTCAGGGCGGGAACGTGCGGAGCGCCGAGTGGAACGCCAACTGGCAGGCCTCCACCGGGCGGGAGCCGCAGTCGTGGACGGTCGAGATCGCCATTCCCTTCGTCGAACTCGGCCTGAACGGCTCGTCCCGCGGCGACTGGGCGCTGAACGTGGCCCGCGAGCGGAAGGCGGGGACGCCGGAGCTTTCCAGCCTGACCGAGGCCCGCGGCGGTTTCCACCAGCCGAACCTGTACGCGACTTTGAGGCTGCCGGACGCGGAGCTGTCCCGTTACCTGTGGACGATGCAGCCTCCGTACGAGACCTGTTTCCAGATGGAGCGCGCACAACTGTTCTACCTGGGCAAGATCCACTTGACCAACGAGACGGGCAAATTCCGGTTCCTGCGGATCGTCCCGGAACTGCAGTACTCGCACGGCGAACTCGCCACGGGCGAGGCCGTCACCCAGGGCCTGGACGCGGGGCAATCGCGAGAAATCGGCTTCCGCGTGCCCGTTCCCCGGCAGGACAGCGTGCTGCTCCGCTTCGTCATCCGCGACCGCGGCCAACCCGCGGACGCGCTGTACGTGAGGCAATTCCCGCTGACCCTGGACTACACCCCGCTGGCCATCGACATCACCCGCCCCGCGTATCGCGACTGTATCTATGCCACCGAGAAACTGGGCCAGATCGAGTTCACGGTGAGTTCCGCGTTGTCGACCGAGTCCCTGGCAGGCAAGCAGATCACCGCGGTGCTGCTGCCGGCCCGGCCACAGGGCACGCCGCGGCCGATCGCCCAGACGACGCGCGCGGCCGCCGAGGAGCGGAACGCAGCCCCAAGGGGCAACGCGCCGCCGATCTCGCTGAGCCTGCCGGCCGACCGGCTGGATGTGGGCGACTACCAGCTCCTCGTAACGCTGACGGACTCCAGCGGCCAGGTCGTCCACACCGCTCGGAAACGCCTGCAGAAGCTGCCCCCGGCGCCCACCGGCCACGAATGGCGATTCGACGAGCACCAGGTGCTGCTGCACAACGGCGAACCGTTCCTGCCCTTCGGCTGGTTCAGCCAGAACATCGAAACCTGGGATCCGAAGGAAGGCTACACCGCCCTGCAGGCCTACAGCCGCGAATACTTCCCGGACGACGTCGTCCGCGCGTGGATGGACCCGATCGCCGCCCGGGGCACGTACGTGACGTTCAGCCCCTACAGCCCGGCCTTCAGGAACCGCCGGGAGGACATGCACCGTCCGCTGGACGACCGGGAGCGGCAGGCGCTGATCGCTCGCGTCCACGCCTTGCGGGACCATCCGGCGCTGCTGGCCTGGTACATGGCCGACGAGCCGGAACTGGTGCCGGCCTTGCCCCGGCGCATGCAGGAGATCTATGAAACGGTGCGGGACGCCGATCCGTATCATCCCTGCATCATGCTGAACGACACCATCGCGGGCATCTACCGCTACGAGCGCGGAGGCGACGTGCTGATGCCCGATCCGTATCCCTGTTTCTTGAAAGGCGGTCTGGCCGCCGCTCCCATCGAGAAGACCTCACAGTTCATGCTTGCCGTCCGGGACGCCACGCGCGGCCGCAAACCGGCATGGGTGACGCCGCAAGGGTTCAACTACGGCGACTACGGCCGCGCCGGCAACCGCGGGCCGACGCTGACCGAATTGCGCAACCAGAACTACCAGGCGGTGGTCCACGGCGCCAAAGGCTTCCTCTGGTACACCTACGGCCAGTATCAGAACTATCCTGACCTGTATCTGGGCATGCCCTTCCTGGCTCGCGAGATGGCGGACCTGAAGGCTGCGGTGTTGGCCGACGACGTGCCGCACGCGGTGGCGATCGCGGCGGCGAAGCCGGAGCATTTGCACGTCAGCTTGCGGCGAGCCGGCAAGGGGCTCGTCCTGTTTGCCGTCAACACGGCCACCGAGCCGCAGACGGCGACCTTGACGATCAAAGACGCCCCGGCCAACTTGGTCGTCGTCTCCGAAGGGCGCACGGTGAGTCTGATCAACGGCAGCTTCCGCGACCAGTTCGGCGTCTACGCGACGCACATCTACTCCAGCTGCGAAACGCACGCCGGCCGCGAACGGCTGGCGGACGCCCAAGCGGCCATCGACCGCGACAACGCCGCCCGCCAGAAGCCTGGCAACCTGGCCTTTGAGAATTATGGAACGCGCGTCGTCGTCTCCAGCGGCGCCCAGTATGGAAACGAACCCGACCGCGTCCTGGACGGCATCCCGCGCGGCATGGGCTGGCGATCCAAAGAGCCGGACAAGCTGGGCGAGTGGTTGCAGGTGATCTGGCCGGCGCCGCAGACCGTCGGCCGCGTCGTGGCCTACTCGACCAGCATCCAAGAAGCCGAGGTGCAGATCCCGGCAGGCGAGGGTCAGTGGCGAACGGTGGGCAAGCTGTCCGGCGAGCCGCTGGCGACGGAGTTCGAGCCCGTCCAGACCAGCATGGTCCGGCTCCGGGTCACTCGGCTGCAAGCGGAGAAGAAACAGAGCACTTTGCAGGAGATCGAGGCGTATGCGAAATAAGTTGGCGTTGGCCGTCTTGTTGTGCGCGGTCGGTTGCGGAGCGGTCGCAGCCGCCGAGCCGCTGGCGTATTGGCCGCTGGAGGCGATCCAGGACGGCCTGGTTGCCGATGCGTCCGGCCACGGCCACGAGGCCCGGGCCTGCGGGCTGGACGGGAAACAGCCCCAGGTCGTGCCCGGCATCGTCGGCAACTGCCTGAAGTTCACCGCGGCGTCCGAGCAGTACTTGGAGATCAAGCACAACGAGGGACTACTGGCGCCGGCGGCGCTGAGCGTGCTGGCCTGGATCAAGCCGGCGGCGCGCAGCGCCACTTACGAGATCCTCGGCAACAAGGGCGACAAGAGCGGCCGCGGTCCCTGGCCGGGCTGGCGCCTGCGTTACTTCTGGAGCCGGGCGACATTCCAATTCGGCGCAGCGGATTCCAGCGAGCCCGCCGTCTCCTCGGCCGAATGGTCCGTCCCTGCCGGTTTCTGGAGTCACGTGGCGGTGACCTACGACGGGCGCTGGTTGCGAATGTACGTGGATTGCGAGCTGGTCCAGGAGCAGGAGATCGCGGCAAAGATCCTCGCGTCCACGCGCCCGCTGGTCATCGGCAACTACGTCGGCCGCAAAAACGCCTACGCGCTGGACGGTCTCCTGGACGAAGTGAAGGTTTTTGGAACCGTGCTGAGCGCGGAGGAGATCTATGCCGAGGCTGCGCGGGGAATGACGCCCTAGCAGCCGGCTGCAAAATCACCGAACGGGGAAGCGGCACTTTTTGCGCGTCCTTGAGGAGGTCACGATTTCGGTGCTGGGGTCAGGCTTACAGAATTCAATTTTGGCCGAGCAGGGTCGTGCCACCTGGCTGGCGTCACGCTCGGCCAAAATTGAATTCTGTAAGCCTGACCCCATTCACTCCATTTGCTCTTGCCCGTTTGGTGCCCGCGGCGGTCGGCGGCGAGTTGGGATTGGGGTTGCCGGCTCCCGGATGATGTGTTTTCATGGTGCCGCGTGAACGTTGAATGATCACCTGATTCTGGGAGTTGCTGATGGCGGAAGTATTTGCGTTGGCCAACCCGCTTTGTGAACTGTTGGGCAAGGAACGTACGGAGTTCACCCGCGCCGACTTGCTGAAGGTAGTCCAGACCAAGGGCATCGAGCGGTTTACGTTTCGTTACACGGGCGGCGACGGGCGGTTGAAGGAACTGCGGCTGCCCTTCTCGAACATGAAACAGGCGGACCGGATTCTGGCGGCGGGCGAACGAGTCGATGGCTCGTCCCTGTTCAAAGGATTTGTCGACGCGGGGGCCTCGGATCTGTACGTCGTGCCGGTGTACCGGTCGGCGTTCGTGAATCCGTTTGACGCGACCAGCCTGGATTTCATCTGCCGCTTCCTGGACCGCGACGGTCGCCGGGCTCCCTTCACTCCGGACAATATCCTCGCGTTGGCGCACGAGCGGTTCCGCCAACAGACGGGCCTGGAACTGTGGGCCTTGGCCGAGCCGGAGTTCTATCTGATCGCCCAGAACCGGGGCGAACACTACGTGCCGCCTCGCCAGGGCGGCTACCATGCGGCGGCGCCGTACTTCAAGAGCAACGAGGTGGTCAACGAGATGCTGCGGCATCTGTCGCGCATCACCGGCGCGATCAAGTACGCCCACTCGGAGGTCGGCTTTATCGAAGCCATCGCATCCGACGAGGCCCAGTTGCAGGGGCGCCGGGCCGAACAGCACGAGATCGAATTCCACTCGCACCCCATCGAGGAGATGGGCGATTTTATGTCCATCGCCCAGTGGATTATCCGCAAAATCGCCTATTCACACGGCATCATCGCCACGTTCGCTCCCAAGATCGAGGAGGGCATCGCCGGCAACGGATATCACGTTCACCTGGAGTTGATGAAGGACGGACGGAACGTCATGACGGGACCGGAAGGCCGGCTGTCCCAGGCGGCGTTGAAACTGGTGGGCGGATTGACCACCTACGCCCCGACGATTTCGGCCTTCGGCAACACGGTGGCCACGTCGTACCGGCGGCTGGTCCCGAATCAGGAAGCGCCGACGCGGATCTGCTGGAGCGACTCCAACCGCTCCGTGCTGATCCGCGTGCCCCTGGGCTGGTCGGTCGGCGCAGACCTGGCGCGGATCATCAACCCGAGCGAAACGGAGGATTACCGGGATGAGCGGGGCCGGCAGACCGTCGAAATCCGCTCGCCGGACGGCTCCGCCTACGGCCACCTGCTGCTGGCCGGATTGGTGACAGCGGCAGACTACGGATTGACCCAGCCGGGGATGATCGAGGCGGCGGAACGGACGCGGGTTGAGGGGAATATCTTCAAAGACCCCGGCTTGTTGCTGCGGTTGAAGTCGTTGCCGGCCAGTTGCGTGCATGCCGCGCGGCTGCTCCGCGAACAACGGTCGCTGTACGACCAATTCGGCGTCTTCCCGCCCCATGTGATCGATCACGTGTGCCACCTGCTGGAGATCGAAGACGACGAACACCTCGGGGCGAAACTTGACGCCATGTCCGACGAGGAACGGCTCGCTTTCATCCGCAGCCTGATGCACCGGGATATCCAGCGGCATTAGCACCAAACGGGATGCTGACGCGCAAAGACGCCGTTCACGACCGCACGGTCGAGCGAAATGGGGTCAGGCTTACAGAATTCAATTTTGGCCGAGCAAAGTCGTGCCAGAGGTCAGACGCTGCGATCGGCCAAAATTGAATTCTGTAAGCCTGACCCCAGCGCGGAAAGCCCGTTTCGGGCCAGTGCTTTGTTCCTTTTTCAACAGGCTGCTGACCGGCGACTTTGCGTTCCGCGGGCGGCACGGGCTCACAGGCGGATCGTTGCCGCCGCTTGCTGCAAGATCTGGACGCTGCGGCGGATTGCGGCGTTTTCTTCGGCGTTCAGAACCGGTTCCAACGTGGCCACGATGCCCTCGGCGCCGATGACCCGGGGCAGCGACACGCTGACGGGCCCCAGGTCGCCGAATTCGGTCGGTGCGGACACGGTCAGCACCGACCGCGTATCCCCGCGCAAAACACGCAACAGCATCGCGATCCCCGCGCCGATGCCGTGATAGGTCGCCCCCTTGCCCTCAATAATCCGGTAGGCGGCGCGGCGGACGCCGTCGTCGATTTGCCGCTTGACCTCCGCGGTGATCGGATGCCCCACCTGGTCCGCAAATTCCTCGACGGGCACCCCGCCGACCTTGGCGCTCGACCAGACCAGGACTTCCGAATCGCCGTGCTCGCCCACGACGTAAGCGTGGATGGAATGCGGAGCGACGCCGATGTGTTCGCCGACCAGCGTCCGAAAGCGGGCCGTGTCCAGAATCGTCCCCGTACCGATGACTCGCCCCGCCGGCAGCTGGGCCAGCCGCGATACAACTTCGGTCATGATATCCACCGGATTGGAGGCTACGATCAGGACCGCTTCCGGGGCGTGCGTCATGACCTGTCCCACCACCTGTCGAAACACCGCCGCGTTCCGCTCCAGCAACTGCAACCGGGTTTCGCCCGGCCGCTGCGCCACGCCACAGCACAACACCACGGCTCCCGCGCCGTCCAAATCCCCGTAGTCGCCCGCCCCGATCCGCACCGGCTCCGTGAACGGCGTCGCGTGCAAGATGTCCTCGGCGTGCGCTTGGGCGAGTTTGTGATTCAAGTCGATCAGCACGACCTCACTCGCCGCCCCGGTCATCACCGTCGCGTACGCCGCACTGCTGCCCACCAATCCGCTGCCTACGATGCCGACTTTCATGAACGAGCCTCCAGTCCTCATTCCCCGTCGAAGCAAACACCAAGCAACCGTAGTCCGTAGCGCCCGGCCGAGCAAGATGGGCAGCGGCCTCAAACCCCGGTTCAACAGCAGCGAGCCGCGTTTGCAGTGCGGAGGCGACCCGGCGCCGCACGGCGCCGAAAATTCAACACGCCAGACACCACACGCCAGACACCACGCCCAACTCGTACACCGTCTGCGTCTGGCGTCCCTGGTGAATTGTCCGATCGCCGCCAGCCTGCTATCCTATGGGAAACGCACTTGCTGGTTCTGTTTCTCCTGGCACGAGGTAAATTCGATGTTGGCGATTCTTCGGCAGCGCACCAAGTCCCCTTCATGTCGTCTTGTCGGAATCGTAGCCGTGCTGGGCACACTCGCTACCGGCCTTGTGCTGGCCTGCGACACGCCGGTGTATCGCTATGCCATGTATCGCTGGGAGCCGGCGCCGTACGAAGTGTACTGTTTCCACGACAAGCCGCTGGACGAGCAGGCGGGCCAGATCCAGAAGCTGATCGAGTCGGCTGGACGATCCGAGCAGAGTCCGGCGAACGTGCTTTTTGTGCCGGTCGCGCTGAACACCGATCCGGAATTGAAGAAGGTCCCGCCCGACGTCAGAAAAGTCTGGCAGGACTCCAAGGAACGCCAGTTGCCCTCCTATCTGGTTGTGACGCCGCACGGGCAGAAGCTGTACCAGGGAGCGTTGGACGAGGCGCTGATCAAGTCCATGTTGGACAGTCCGGTTCGAGCGGAGATCGCTCGGCTGTTGGCCGAGGGCAAGGCCGGCGTGATGATTTTTCTGACCGGCAGCGATGAGGCGGCCAACGCGGTTGCCGAGAAGGAGGCCAAGACGCTGATCGCGGACGTGGCGGCCGGCAAAGCCGAGTTGTACCTGACACCGGGGATGTCCGAGACGGCGGAAGACGGCCAATCGCCCGCCGCTGACCGTCTGGAATTCGGACTGGTCAAACTTGCGCGGGCCGACGCCGCCGAAAAATGGCTGGTCGATTCGCTGCTGTCGATCGAGAGCGATTTGACCAGCGAGGAATTCGCCGCCCAGCCGATGGTCTTTCCCGTGTTCGGCCGGGGGCGGGCCTTGCCCCCGTTCGTCGGCAAGGGGATTACGCGGGACAATCTGCTGGAATGCGTCTATTTCCTGAGCGGCGCGTGCTCGTGTACCATCAAGGACCAGAATCCGGGCCTGGATCTGTTGTTTGCAGTGGACTGGTGGTCGGCTGTCGAAAAACTGGCGTCCGCCTTCGGCGCCGAGGAAGGAAACGAAGCGCAACTGGGCGCGGTACAGTTGTTTCCCAGCCTGATCATCCCCGGCGGCCTGGATATGGCGGAATCGGCGCAGGAAGCCGGCGACACACCGCCGGAGCCAAGCAGCGCCAAGCCCGTGGAGGAGCCTGCGGAGTCGGCGCCGAACGCGGCGGGAACCGGCAAGCGCCCCGCTGTTGCAAAGGAACAAGCTGCTGCGAAAATGGACGGCCCGCCGACCGCTGAAGACAAGCCACCGGAACCGGCCGACAAGCCGTCGCCGGACGCGAGTCCGGACGAGCCGCCGAGGGCAGCGCCGCCGGAGTCGCCTCCCGCGGCCCAACCGGCTGACGCGGCTCCGGCTGACGCTCAACCCGGCCCTCAGCGGACCGACGCAATCGGCGCGTTTCCGCTCGGCATCGGCCTGTGCGTGGTCCTCGTGCTGCTGTTTGGCGCGACCTTCCTGATGCTGCGTCCCAAATAGCGCGGGCCGTCAGAAAGACAGTGAACATGGCCACCGCCGTGACCTTGGCTGGTTTTCAGACGCTTCTTTCCAAGAGCCGCTTGCTGACGGAGGCTCAATTCGCCGCTGCGCTCAAGCACGTGCGGGAGGCCCAGGCCGAGACGGCTGAACAGGCCGCCAGCGAGTTGGTGGCCGCCCGGCTGCTGACTCGCTATCAAGCCAACCGCCTGTTGGAAGGCCGCCGCCGCGGACTGTTCCTCGACGACTACAAGATCATGGAAATCCTGGGCTGTGGCGGCATGGGGTACCTGTACCGCGCACTGGAACTGGAAACCGATTGGGAGGTGGCCCTCAAAGTCCTGGCCGACCGGTTTCGATTCGACAAGGGCCGCTTGACGCGCTTTCAATTGGAGGCCGAGGCGGGTCTGAAACTGAGCCATCCCAACATTCTGCGAACCAGGGCCATCCGGCGCACGGAGGATATCTACGGCGTCATCCACTACATGGTCATGGAACTGGTCAAAGGCGTCAGTCTCCGCGAATTGCTGGAAATCCGCCGCCGTACGCTGTCCTGGCGCCAGTCGTGCGATGTGATCTCCCAGGCCGCGACGGGACTACACTACGCCCACGAGATGGGCTTGGTGCACCGCGATGTGAAGCCGGAAAACCTGCTGATCCGCACCGACGGCGCGGTCAAACTGCTGGATTTCGGACTGGCCATGATCGGGGGCAGCGAGGCGGAATACTCGCTGGCCACGATCCTGGGTCAAAACTGCCTGGGCACCGCCGACTACATTGCGCCGGAACAGTCGCTCGACAGCCTGAACGTCGATTGCCGTGCCGACGTTTACAGCTTGGGCTGTACGTTCTATTTCCTGGTGACCGGCCAAGTGCCCTTCCCGTCCAAGAGCGTCACCGAAAAACTGGAAGGCCACCGCAAGCACCGGGCACGCCCCGTCCGGGAGCTGAATCCCAAGGTCCCGGAACGCATCGCGAGAATCATCAAGAAGATGATGGCCAAGCACCCGGAACACCGCTTCCAGACTGCCGATGAAGTCCGCCAAATCTTGTTGCCGCTGGCCCGGCGAGGCCCGATCGAGTTCGATTTCGACGCCGTGGTGGCTAAGCGAGCGGAGTTTGCCGAGCGGCGATTGGCCTCGGAGAGCATCCTTCGCGGCGACTCCCGCACTACGACGGTCAGCAAATTGGAGATTCCGCAGTCTCCGGAATTGATGGGGCCTTGCACCGATGCCAACGTCCTGAAGAACTTGGCCGACGAACCACCGCCCAGCAAGGACTGACCGGTTGTGGGGAGGGACAGGCTTGGCAACCCAGCGCACGATCGTCCACGCGATTCCCGCCCTGGTCGGACTGCTGACCCTGGCCAGCCTTGGCATGGTCCGGGCCGCCGAATCGGCGCACGCCGATCAGACCCCGCTGCGCTGGGCCGCCGACGCCGAGGGCGGCGCGCCGTACATCTTCAAAGACCCCGAAAACCCCGAACGAAATATCGGCTTTGAAGTGGATTTGGCCGAGGCCCTGGCGGAGGACCTGGGCCGGGAAATTGAGTTCGTCCAATACCAGTTCGGCAGCCTCGTGCCGGGACTGCAGCGGCGCGATTTCGACTTGGCCATGAACGGCCTGGAGATCACGCCCGACCGGGCTCGTGTGGTGCGGTTCAGTCATCCGTACTACGTGTACACCCTGCAACTGGTCGCCCGCGCGGACGAGACGCGATTCCACTCGCTGGAACAATGCCGCGCCGTCGGCGGCGTGGTCGGCACGCTGGAAGACACGGCGGCCGAGCGGCTGTTGGACGAGCTGCAAGTCCGCAAGAGCATCTACGACGGCCAGGTGGAACCGTATCGCGATTTGGAATTCGGCCGGCTGGACGCCGTGCTGCTGGACCTGCCCATCGCGCTGTATTACGCCCAGCAGAATCCGAAGCTGAAATTCGTGGGCCCGCGCCGCGCCCAAGGCTACTACGCAATCGCGTTCCAGCCCCAGGACGGGCAACTGGCCGACCAGTTTGACGCCGCGCTGCAGCGGTTGGCCGGCCGCGGGCGACTGCGGCAGATCTATGAGAAATGGGGCTTGTGGAACCTGGACCAGACCAAGTTGTTTGATCCGCGCGGGGCGGACGAGATCCTCCGCCAGGCGGAAGGCCGCTGGGGCATGGCCGATTACCTGCCGCTGCTGCTGCGCGGGGCGTGGGTCACGGTCCAACTGGCGGTGCTCAGCATGTTGCTGGCCGTCGCCCTGGGATTGCCCATCGCCCTGATGCGACTGAGCGGACGGTGGCCGCTGCAGGCGGCGGCCACCGTGTACGTCGAGTTCTTCCGCGGCATCCCCGTGCTGCTGCTTCTGTTTTTCCTGTACTACGGCCTGCCCGCGATCGGGGCCCAGTGCGGGATCAAGTCGTGGCTGAACCTGTCGGCCTACCTGGCTGCCGTACTGGGTTTCGGCTTGAACTACGCTGCCTACGAGTCGGAAATTTACCGGGCCGGGATCGGCTCGATTCCCGCCGGCCAGTGGGAAGCGGCCGCGTCGCTGGGCATGTCCCGCACGCTGACCTTCCGCCGGATCGTCCTGCCGCAAGCGATCCGCGTCATTCTGCCGCCCATGACCAATGATTTCATCGCGCTGTTCAAAGACACCAGCCTGGTAAGCGTCATCGCGCTGGTCGAACTCACGAAGCAGTACCAGATCCTGGCCAAATCGAGCATGCGATACGTGGAGATCGGGCTGGCTACGGCGATCCTGTACCTGGTCATGTCCGTGCCGCTGGGCCACTTGGCCCGCGATCTGGAGAAACGCTGGGGGAAAGGCGCATGACGCAACCGCTGCCGGTGGAGATTCGCGGTGTCGCCAAAGCTTTCGGGACGCGGCAGGTGCTGGACGGCGTCGATCTGGCGATCGGTCCGGGCGAGACGGTGGCGATGGTCGGCCCCAGCGGCGGCGGCAAATCCACGCTGCTGCGGTGCATCAACGGCCTGACACATTTCGACGCCGGCGAAATCCAAGTCGGGCCACATCGCCTCCGTGGCGGACACCAGCCGCCGCCGCGGGAAACGGTCGTCCAGATCCGCCGCCTGTTCGGCATGATCTTCCAGGATTTCCAGCTGTTCCCCCATCTGACCGCGGCGGGAAACATCATGGAAGCGCCCGTCCACGTGCTGGGCATGAGCGCAGCCGCGGCCCGCCAACGAGCGGTGCAACTGCTGGCGCGCGTGGGCCTGGCCGACCGCGCCGACGCCTATCCCCGCGAGTTGTCCGGCGGCCAGAAGCAGCGCGTGGCCATCGCCCGCGCGCTGGCCATGGAGCCGCGCGGGCTGTTGTGCGACGAGATCACCAGCGCGCTGGACCCGGAATTAAAGCACGAGGTGCTGGCCGTGCTGGAAGAACTGAAAGCCGACGGACTGGCCCTGATCGTCGTCACCCACGAACTGGGCTTCGCCCGCCGCTCCGCCGACCGGATCGTCGTCCTGGACGGCGGTCGAGTGATCGAAGACGGCCCGCCGCCACAGGTCTTTGAGCAACCTCAGACCGAGCGTGCCCGGCGGTTCTTTCAACAAATCTTGGCCTGACCGGGCCGCTCGGCGGGCCGGTCACCGCGCTGTTTGGCGTCAGTCGTCATTCGCCCGGTGTTAACAGTCCGCTCCGTTGCGCGAGTCAGAGGATGTTATCGCAACGAAAGGCAGAATAACTGGCCAATCGTTTCACGGGGCAAGGTCAAGGTGACCTAACGGAGCCTTCAGGCCTACGCCACCAGGCTGCTCGCCAGCGTGCAATGGTGTTCAGAACCAGACCCCGCCCCGCCTCCCGCCCCCGCTCGTCACCACGCTGCTTGCCAGCGTGGAGTTGTGTTCAACACCAGAACGCCTGATCCGCCCACCCCGCACGCCCCCGTCACCACGCTGCTTGCCAGCGTGGAGCGATGTTCAACACCAGACGCCGCCACGCCTCGCGCTCCCGCCCCCGCCCCCGCTCGTCACCACGCTGCTTGCCAGCGTCAAACGGT